>NZ_WIEU01000020.1:0-122339 GCF_012276115.1 Rhizobium leguminosarum bv. viciae
CAGGCTCATCCACGGTTGTAACCGGAGGGGGTGCGGGCGACTTCGTCACGCCTCTGGCCGGGTGGCCACCCGGCCAGAGGCTCAATCGCTTCCATCGCACGAAATTCCTAACGTGCAGATACAAGGGAGGAGAGGTGAAGCCAACTCCCAAAAAAGCAAAAGGCCGGCAAACCGCCGGCCTTTCCACATTCTCTATTATAACCCTTACCGCAGCGCGCCGACCAGGACGTCGCGGCCGTTTTCGATGGTGACCCAGCGGCCGGCATTGTAGCTCGACTGGCGCTTGACGAAGGAATAGGGGGTGCCGAACCACGGCTTGACGTCGGCGGCGAGGTTGTCGAGCACGAAATCGCCCTCGGCGGTGCGCAGCGTCAGCACCGCATGGCCTTCTCCATCCGGCTTGCGCACGACGGTCATCAGCAGATCGGCAGCCGGAAAGCCGCGCTGGATCAGCATGCGGCGCTTCAGCAGCGCGAAATCCTCGCAGTCGCCGGCGGTGGTCGGATAGGCCCAGATCTCATCCTTGCCGTAGATTTCCTTGTCGGTCATCGGCGTGATCGTGCGGTTGGCCGTCGCGTTGACCGAACGCACGAGCGACCACTTTCCCGGGGTCATGGCAACCGGGCCGGCGTTGCGGTTTGCGCCGCATTCAATGCGCTGAATCTGACAGAAATCATAATGCCCGATCGGCTGTGAGGTGGCATTGCCTGTCACCATGGAAGCATTTCTGCTGGGGGCTGGTATGGCGGCCGTCGCCATCGCAAACATGGCCATCATGGCCACAAAGATACCCTTGATCCGCACGCCCGCTCTTTCCTTGCATCGCCCTTATTTATTAACAAAGTGTTAATGGAGAGGGCCCAAAAGAGTCAATCGTTACTTCTTGGGAGGACCTTACGACCCGCCGATATGGTTAAAATGCAACGGGTTGGGGGACTTGCATCAGGCGAATTTATCCGCCTATGCCGCTCAAACGGGCATCTGCCTATTTGTTGATGAACGGATGATGCCTTTGACGGCACTCAGGAGAAGCGCGATATCGCCGGGGCGCGAAAGGCGGTGGTCGCCGTCGCGGACGAAGGTCAGCACCACGTCGTCGGCGGGAAGATGTTCGACCAGTTTCATCGCATGCGCATGCGGCACGTCGGCGTCTTTCATGCCCTGGAGAATGTGCACCGGGCAGCCTGTTTCGATGATGCCGTCGAGCACCCGGTTCTTTCGGCCGTCCTCGATCAGCGCCCGCGTATAGATGTTGGGTTCCGGGCTGTATTGCGAACGTTCTTCGAAATAGCCGCGCTCGGCCAGCGATTTGCGCTCTTTGACCTTGAGGTTCGGCTCGATCAGTTCGGAGGTGAAATCGGGGGCCGGCGCGATCAGCACCATGCCTGCGAGCTTTGGGCCGTCGAGCGTCACGCCGCCCTGCCGCGCAAGCTCCTGCGCCAGCCTGAGCGCGATCCAGCCGCCCATCGACGAGCCGACGAGGATCACCCGATCGGGCGCGACATGGCGGATAACGGCCAGCGCCTCCTCCAGCCAGCGCGAGATCGTGCCGTCGCGGAAGCTGCCGCCGGAAAGTCCGTGGCCGGAATAGTCGAGGCGGATGCAGGAGAGCCCAAGTTCTGCCGCCAGCCCGTCGAGTTCCACCGCCTTGGTGCCGCTCATGTCGGAGCGGTAGCCGGACAGCCAGACAAGCGCCGGTGCGCCATTGCCGGCTTGCGCCGGGCGGACGAGCATGGCGATCTCACGCGCCGCTTCGCCGTCGCCGACCGTCAGGAACTGCGGCGCGGAATCGGGCATCTGATCGGACATCGGCGAAACTCCTGTTGTTTTGGCCTATAAAACAGATTCTTGGCAGGCTGACAGCGGGTGATTTTTCCGCTAAAGGATGATATTGACTCCGTTGCAGCGATGACGCGACACGTTTGTGCCCCTGATCGGGAGCGCGAGGCTGCAACGTTCCGAAAACAACGCGAGGAGAATACGACCATTCGCAGACCTTTTAAAACCGATGCGCCCGTGAAGGACGGACCGCGCTCGAATCGTGAAATCCGCATTCCCAAAGTTCAGCTGATCGGAGCTGATGGACAGAATGTCGGCATCGTGCCCACCGACCAGGCTTTGAAAATGGCGGAAGAAGCCGGCCTCGATCTCGTCGAAATTTCCCC
The DNA here is from genome assembly GCF_012276115.1 of Rhizobium leguminosarum bv. viciae. Taxonomy (GTDB): domain Bacteria; phylum Pseudomonadota; class Alphaproteobacteria; order Rhizobiales; family Rhizobiaceae; genus Rhizobium; species Rhizobium leguminosarum_T. The sequence goes on from NZ_WIEU01000020.1 coordinate 2,166, forward strand.
CAATGTCGAACCGCCGGTGTGCAAGATCCTCGATCTGGGCAAGCTGAAATATGCCAACCAGAAGAAGGCTGCCGAGGCGCGCAAGAAGCAGAAGATCGTCGAAGTCAAAGAAATCAAGATGCGCCCGAACATCGACACCCATGATTATGAGGTGAAGATGAAGGCGATGGGTCGCTTTTTCGACGAAGGCGACAAGGTCAAGGTGACGCTGAAGTTCCGCGGCCGTGAAATGGCTCACCAGGAACTCGGCATGAAGCTTCTGCAGCAGGTCAAGGCCGATACGATCGAGTTCGCCAAGGTCGAAGCCGAACCCAAGCTCGAAGGCCGCCAGATGATGATGGTGCTGGCGCCGAAATAAGCGCCAGGCAGTTTTTCGCCCAAGGCCGTCCGCAAGGGCGGCTTTTGTGCTTTCTGCCACTGTATTTCGGGAGGCGCGAAGATTCCTCCGCCGCCCCGTTGCACTTTCATGACGCTGCGGTTATAAGCGCGCGTCCGAACTGACCGGCAGGGCATGCCGTGGCAGTTTCGAATGCTTGCGGAACGGTTCGTCGCCGATGCCGCGGATCAACAACAAACGCTCCCGCACCTTGTTGCGACGGCCGGAGAACCGGACTTCGCGAAAAGGGCTTTTTTGATAAAGCGCGCAGGGAGGACAGAAGGAGTAGCAAAATGCCCAAGATGAAGACGAAGTCCTCTGCCAAGAAGCGGTTCAAGATCACCGCAACCGGTAAGGTCAAGGCTGCCGCTGCCGGCAAGCGCCATGGCATGATCAAGCGTTCCAACAAGTTCATTCGCGATGCACGTGGCACCATGGTTCTCGCAGAACCGGATGGCCGCAAGGTTATCAAGAATTACCTGCCGAACGGTCTCTGAGACTCGTCCGCGAACGCTAGATTTAAGGAGATCATGATATGGCACGTGTAAAAAGAGGCGTCACCTCTCATGCCAAGCACAAGAAGGTTCTGAAGGCAGCAAAGGGCTTTTACGGCCGCCGCAAGAACACCATCCGTACCGCCAAGGCTGCTGTCGACCGTTCGAAGCAGTACGCCTACCGCGACCGCAAGGTCAACAAGCGCAACTTCCGTGCGCTTTGGATCCAGCGCATCAACGCCGCTGTGCGTGAATTCGGCCTGACCTACGGCCGCTTCATCGACGGCCTGAACAAGGCTGGCATCGAAGTCGACCGCAAGGTTCTCTCCGACATGGCGATCCACGAGCCGGAAGCATTCGGCGCGCTTGTCAGCGCTGCCAAGAAGGCTCTTGAATACCTCAAGGAAGCCGGCACGGCGAACGAGTTTGAAGGCGCGGTCAAGTAACCAGCGCTTCCCAAGCTTTTGAATTTATGATTTGGGAAACCCGCGCTGGTTTGGGCTAGCGCGGGTTTTTCTTTCTTTATATTCCTGGCGCCGGCCGGCGCCGCCTGCCTCCCGATCGCCCGCCTGATACTGGACGGAAAGAAGTGACAATGTCAGATATCGACCAGCTCAACACATCGCTGCTCGCCGAAATCGCCGCCGCCGATGACGAAACGGCGCTCGAAGCCGTGCGCGTTTCCGCCCTTGGCAAGAAGGGCTCCGTCTCCGAACTGTTGAAGACGCTCGGCGCCATGACGCCGGAAGAGCGCCAAAGCAAGGGCGCGGCGATCAACGTTCTGAAGAACGCGGTGACCGAGGCGCTCACCGCCCGCAAGACGACGCTCCGGCAAGCGGCGATCGATGCGCGGCTGAAGGCCGAGACGGTCGATGTCAGCCTGCCGGTGCGCTCTTCGCCGGCCGAGCGCGGCCGTATCCATCCGATCAGCCAGATCGTCGACGAGATCACCGCGATCTTCGCGGACATGGGCTTCTCGATCGCCGAAGGTCCCGACATCGAGACCGATTATTACAATTTCACGGCGCTGAATTTCCCCGAAGGCCATCCGGCCCGCGAGATGCACGACACTTTCTTCTTCAACCCGGATGAGAATGGAGAGCGCAAGGTACTGCGCACCCACACCTCGCCGGTGCAGGTGCGCACCATGGAGGCGCAGACACCGCCGATCCGCATCATCATTCCCGGTAAGACCTACCGCCAGGACTCGGACGCCACGCATTCGCCGATGTTCCATCAGGTCGAGGGCCTGGTCGTCGACAAGAAGGCCAATGTCGCCAACCTCCGCTGGGTGCTGGAAGAATTCTGCAAGACCTTCTTTGAGGTCGACAGCGTGACGATGCGTTTCCGCCCGTCCTTCTTCCCCTTCACCGAGCCCTCTTTCGAGGTCGATATCCAGTGCGACCGCTCCGGCCCGATCGTCAAGTTCGGCGAGGGCACCGACTGGATGGAGATCCTCGGCTGCGGCATGGTTCACCCGAACGTGCTGCGTTACGGCGGGCTCGATCCGGACGAATATCAGGGCTTTGCCTGGGGCATGGGCCTCGACCGCATCGCCATGCTGAAATACGGCATGCCCGACCTGCGCGACTTCTTCAACGCCGACGTCCGCTGGATGACGCATTACGGCTTCCGCCCGCTCGACATGCCGACGCTGTTCGGCGGCCTCAGCGCTTGAACGGAGAATTGGGACGATGAAATTCACGCTCTCCTGGCTGAAAAAGCATCTGGAAACGGATGCCGGCCTCGATGAAATCTGCGCGCGCCTCACCGAAATCGGGCTGGAGGTCGAGGATGTCGATGACAAGGCGGCATTTAAGCCCTTCGTCATCGCCAGGGTCGTCTCGGCCGAAAAACATCCGCAGGCCGATCGGCTGAAGGTGCTGATGGTCGATACCGGTTCGGGCGCGCCGGTTCAGGTCGTCTGCGGTGCCCCGAATGCGCGCGCCGGCCTCGTCGGCGCCTTCGCGGCGCCCGGAACATATGTTCCCGGTATCGACGTGACGCTTGCCGTCGGCAATATCCGCGGTGTCGAAAGCCATGGCATGATGTGCTCCGAAAAGGAGCTGCAGATCTCCGACAGCCACGACGGCATCATCGATCTGCCCGAGGATGCGCCGGTCGGCCAGAGTTATGCCGCCTATGCTCATCTCGACGATCCTCTCATCGAGATCAACCTGACGCCCAACCGGCCGGACTGCACCTCGATCCACGGCATCGCCCGCGATCTCGCCGCCTCCGGCCTCGGCACGCTGAAGACGCGGCCCGCCCCGTCCTTCGCCATCGAAGGCGAGACGCCGGTGAAGCTGACGCTCGATCTCGACGATCCGAAGCTCTGCCCGGGTTTTGCGTTGCGCCTCGTGCGCGGCGTCAGGAACGGCCCGAGCCCGCGTTGGATGCAGCAGCGGCTGCTCGCCATCGGCCTGCGCCCGATCAATGCGCTCGTCGATATCACCAATTACATGACCTTCGATCAGGGCCGGCCGATGCACGTCTTCGACGCCGCCAAGGTCAAGGGCAACCTGACTGTGCGCCGCGCTAGGGAAGGCGAAACCGTGCTGGCGCTCGACCAGCGCGAATATAAGCTCGGCCCGAACAATGTCGTCATCGCCGACGAGAACGGTATCGAATCGATCGGCGGCATCATGGGCGGCGAACATTCCGGCTGTGATGAAAACACCGTCGACGTGCTGATCGAATCCGCTCTTTGGGATCCGATGAACATCGCCAAGTCCGGCCGCGCGCTCGGCATCATCACCGATGCGCGCTATCGTTTCGAACGCGGCGTCGATCCGGAATATATGGTTCCGGGTCTTGAGCGCACGACGGAGCTGGTGCTGGAGCTTTGCGGCGGCACCCCGGCCAAGGCCGAGATTGTCGGCTACAAGGGTTACGAACCGAAGATCGTCGACTTCCCCTATACGGAGGTCAAGCGCCTGACGGGCCTCGACGTCTCGAATGAGGAAAGCAGCACGATTCTGACGCGCCTCGGCTTCACTGTCTCCGGTTCCGGCGAGCGCGTCTCCGTCTCTGTCCCCTCCTGGCGTCCCGATGTCGACGGCAAGGCCGATCTCGTCGAGGAGGTCATGCGCATTCACGGCGTCGACAATATCAAGCCGGCGCCGCTTGAAAGCCATGCGGCCGTCAACGGCAAGATTCTGACGACGCTGCAGATCCGCAGCCGCCTCGCCAAGCGGGCGCTCGCCGCGCGCGGCATGCTCGAAGCCGTTACCTGGTCCTTCATTCCGGAAGACCAGGCAAAGCTCTTCGGCGGCGGCTCGCCCGCCCTCAAGCTCGCCAACCCGATCGCCGCCGAAATGTCGGATATGCGCCCGTCGCTGCTGCCGGGCCTGCTGACCGCAGCCCAGCGCAATGCCGACAAGGGTTACGGCGACGTCGCGCTCTTCGAGGTCTCCGGCACTTATGAGAACGACAGGCCTGAGGGTCAGCGCCGCGTGGCCGGCGGCATCCGCCGCGGCACGGCCTCGCTTGCCGGCGCCGGTCGCGCCTGGTCGAACGCCGCCAAGGGCGGCGGCAAGCCGGTCGACGTCTTCGACGCCAAGGCCGATGCGCTCGCCGTCATCGAAGCCTGCGGTCTGCCGATGGGCAATATCCAGATCGAGCAGGGCGGCCCGGAATGGTATCATCCCGGCCGCTCCGGCACGATCAAGATGGGGCCGAAGGTCGTGCTCGGCTACTTTGGCGAATTCCATCCGCTGACGCTGGAATCGCTCGACGTCTCCGGCGCTCTCTGCGGCTTCGAGGTCTATGTCGATGCCATGCCGGAGGCCAAGCGCAGGGCGACGCGCACCAAGCCGGCCCTTGAGCTGTCGCCCTTCCAGCTGGTCCGGCGCGACTTCGCCTTCGTCGTCGACAAGACGGTGGAAGCCGGCGCCATCGTCAAGGCCGCCACAGGCGCCGACCGCAAGCTGGTGACCGGCGTCAATGTGTTCGACATTTTCGAGGGCGCATCGGTTGGCGACGGCAAGAAGTCGGTGGCGATCGAGGTTCAGATCCAGCCGGTCGAGCGCACGCTGACGGACGAGGATTTCGAGGCGCTGACGCAGAAGATCGTCGCCAGCGTGATGAAATTCACCGGCGGCGTCCTCAGAAGCTGATCTTGAAAATCAATGGCCGGTCGCGGAAAGCGGCCGGTCTTTTCACCGATGCAGATGGAAGAGTTTGCTGACGATCGTCCAGCGGCCGTCGATCTTCAGCAGCGAGAGATAATCGGTAAAACGCATGCCGGCAAAATCGTCGGTGACCTTGACGCTTGCCGCCTCACCCTCGACATCGACACTCTGAATGTCCATGTAGGGCTGCGTGCCGGGCGGCGCCGGCTCCTCCTGCAGGATCGCGGCGATGAATTCGTCCCGCGTCAGCCATTCGACTGCATTTTCGTAATGGCCGATGATCGAGCTTTTCGGATGAAAGGCCTTTTTCAAGGCTGCCTCATTGGCGAAGGCCATGCCTTCGACATAGAGATGAACCGTCTGTTCGACTGCCTGCCTGTCCGACATATTGTCATCCCGTTCTCAGAGATGGCGTTAGATAGTTTCGCCAGCCCCGAAGGCAAGCCCGGCCGGTTGTGATCGACCGGGCTTTTCCAGGTCAGATATTCGTCATGGCAAGCGAGGCGTCCGAATAGCGCTTGCCGGCTACCTGTCCGGCGGGGATCGCTTCGCTGAGCTGCTCGAGTTCCGCCGGGTTCAGCACGATATCGGCAGCGGCCGCATTCTGTTCGAGATGGTGAAGCTTGCGGGCGCCGGGGATCGGCACGATGTCGTCGCCCTGGCTCAATACCCAGGCGAGCGCGAGCTGCGCCGCCGTTACGCCCTTCTCGGCGGCAAGCCGCTCGAGCGTCGAGACGAGGGCGGCATTGGCGTCGAAATTTTCCGCCTGGAACCGCGGCACCTGCCGGCGGAAATCGTCGGCAGCGAGATCCTCCATTTTACGGATCGCCCCGGTCAGGAAGCCGCGGCCGAGCGGGCTGTAGGGCACGAAGCCGATGCCGAGTTCGCGGCAGGTGGCAAGCACCTCCTCTTCGGGATCGCGCGTCCAGAGCGAATATTCACTCTGCAGGGCTGCGATCGGATGGGCCGCATGGGCGCGGCGAATGGTGGCGCTACCGGCTTCCGAAAGCCCGAGCGCCCGGACTTTGCCTTCCTTCACCAGTTCCGCCATGGCGCCGACGGTCTCCTCGATCGGCACGTCAGGATCGACCCGGTGCTGGTAGAAGAGGTCGATGGTTTCGATGCCGAGGCGTTTCAGCGAGGCCTCGGCCACGACTCGCACATGCTCGGGGCGGCTGTCGACGCCGGCGATGGCGGCAATACCCGGCTCGTTGGCATCGATCTTGAAGCCGAATTTAGTGGCGATCACCACGCGGTCACGGAACGGCTTCAGCGCTTTGCCAAGAAGAACCTCGTTGGTAAAGGGACCATAGACTTCGGCTGTGTCGAAGAAAGTGACGCCGAGATCGATGGCGCGATGCAGTGTCCTGATCGATTCTGCATCGTCGCTGGCGCCATAGGCAAAACTCATGCCCATGCAGCCGAGACCGACGGCAGAGACGGTCAGATCGTTTCCGAGTTTCCGGGTTTTCATGATGTGCTCCTCTGATCTGATTTTGAGCCGCCAGAGCATGATGCCGAAAAGTGTGAGCGGTTTTCGGACGACATCATGCTCCAACTTTTTAATCAGAACAGGATTCAGATTAGGCCGCCCGGCCTGACATCATCCTGTTCTGGATGGTTGCGGTACCGGCAGACTTTATCGCCGCGCCATCAATCAGAAAATACATGCAGTTTCTAACAGGTTGTTCTATCATTTCGATCAATGAACAGAACTCAGCTCTCGCAACTCGCCGTTCTCGCCGCCGTATCGGAGCATCGCAGCTTCCGGGCGGCGGCAAAGGAACTCCTCGTCGCACCCTCTGCCATCAGCCATGCGATCTCGAGCCTCGAGGAAAGTCTGGGGGTGCGGCTTCTGGCGCGCACCACCCGCAGCGTCGCGCCGACGGAAGAGGGCCGCCTGCTGCTTGAAAGACTTCGTCCCGCACTCGAGGAGATCGATATTGCCTTGGAGGCTGTCCGCGATACGCGCGCCAAGCCGGCCGGAAACCTGCGCATCACCGCGCCGCGCTTCGCCTCCGATCTGCTGCTCGCCCCGCGGCTCGGCGACTTTCTCAACCTCTATCCCGATATCACCCTGGAGATCGCCAATGAGGACGGCTTCACCGATATCGTCAAGGAGGGTTTCGATGCCGGCATCCGGCTGGAAGAGAGCCTCGAGGCCGATATGATCGCCGTCAGGGTCTCGCCCAATCTGACGACGGTGATCGCCGCTTCGCCCGAATATTTCGGGCATCATCCAAAGCCGGAGCATCCGCGCGATCTCGTCCATCACCGCTGCATCAAGCGGCGTTTCACCAACGGCTCGATCTATCGCTGGGAATTCGAAAAGGACGGGCAGGAATTGGTCGTTTCGGTCGATGGGCCGCTGATCGTCAGCGAGGACCGGCTTGCCCTGCTTGCGGCGCTGAACGGCGCCGGACTTGCCTATCTCTTCGACATGCGGGTCGATGACGAACTGGCCAGCGGCAAGCTTGTGCGGGTATTGGAGGATTGGTGCACGCCCTATGCCGGGCCGTTTCTTTATTATCCCACCCGGCGGCAGATGCGGCCGGCGCTGCGCGCCTTCATCGATTTCTTCAGATACAGCGAGCAGGATACGGGCGGCCGATAAGGAATGGGAACCGGGCCGCCCGTTCTCATTAGGGCGCCATGTGCATCAGGCAGCCTTTGCCTTCTGGTTTGCCGCCGTGGTGGCGAGTTGGGAGAGGGTCTTGTCGGTGGCCGTTTCCTCCTGCAGCGTCTGGTCGAGGAGGCTGACGACCTCCTTGAGGCCGAGGGTCGCGGCCCAGGTCTTCAGCGTGCCGTAACGGGCGATTTCATAATGCTCGACGGCCTGGGCGGCCGAAATCAGGCCGGCATCGAGAGCCGCCGTGCCCCTGAATTCTTCCATGATATCCTCGCCCTCGGCGATGATGCCCTGGATCGCCTCACAGGTCTTGCCCTGGGCGCGTTTGCTGATCAACTCGAAAACCTGCTGCAGGCGTTCGACCTGGCCCTCGGTTTCCTCGCGGTGTTTTTCGAAGCCCTTCTTCAATTCGGGGGATTGGGCGGCGCGCGCCATCTTCGGCAGGGCGCGCAATATCTGCCGTTCGGCGAAGTAGATGTCCTTCAGCGTGTCGTAGAAGAGATCTTCCAACGTCTTTTCCTTGGCCATTTTCTCAATCCTTGTTCTGGGGAAAACCGCGAATGCGGCGACACATTAAGAAGCGAAGATCGCGCAAATTGTTCCCGATCGATTTCGGGTGGACTGGAAATCGGCGCCGGGCAATGATTCCTGCCGTCGATGTGGGAGGTAAAATCATGCGAAAGCCGAATTCGATGAAGGGTCTGGAGGATCTCGGCCGCGTGAGGCTGTCGCAAAACTTCTTTCTCCGCGATTTCCTGCATTCCGAAATCGCCGATTTCTACCGCATTCCCAATATCCCCGAAGATCCCGATCTGGCGATCGAGGCGGGCAAGAGGCTCTGCGAGGAATTGCTGGAGCCGCTGGAGGCAACGTTCGGGCGCCTGCATATCCGATCCGGCTATCGTTCGCCCTCGGTCAACAGGTTCGGCAATGAGAACAAACTGAACTGTTCGACCAATGCCGCCACATCAGCGCATCACATCTGGGATATGAGGGATTTTGACGGCTGCATGGGTGCAGCCGTCTGCATTGCCGTGCCGTGGATGATCGACCACTACCACGATGAAAGCGACTGGCAGCGGCTCGCCTGGTGGATTCACGACCACCTGCCTTATGCCTCGCTCTGCTTCTTTCCCAAGCTCTGGGCCTTCAATATCCAGTGGCACGAACGGCCGAAGCGGGTGATCCAGAGTTATGTCAGCCCGCGCGGCATCCTCACCAAACCGGGCTTGGCCAATTGGGCAGGCGATCATTCCGAGTGGTATGCTGGTTTTCCATTGCTCAAAACCTGATGCGATAGCGGATATGGCCGTCGCTCTCGACATAGCTGTCGTAGAGCGCTCGCGCGGTTCTGTTCTGCTCGCTCGTATGCCAGTAGAGCCGCGACCAACCCTCGGCTCTGCAGGTCGAAACGAGATCGTCCATCAGCGCCCGTCCGACTCCTTTGCCGCGCGCCTCGGCATCGACGAACAGGTCTTCGAGATAGCAGTCCCTGCCGTGGATCCACGTACCCTCATGCGTGAGATAGAGCGCAAATCCCATGATCCTGCCGTCGACGTCGGCGACACGCATCGCGATCGCCGACGCCGGATCGAAGACCCGGCGCCATGTGGAATCAGTGATATCGGCATCGACCGTGACGTCATAAAAGGCGAGATAGGCCGCCCAGAGTTCGCGCCAGCGGGCTTCGTCCTCGGGGCGGGCATCACGTATCGTCACGGTCATGGCATCTCTTTCTTTCAGGCGCCGGCTTCGTCGAGCAGCGCCATCGCCTCATCGGGAAGCGCAAGTGTCGCCGATTTCGCCAGGCTTTCAAGCTGCGAAAGGCTGGTCGCGCTGGCGATCGGCGCCGTCACGCCCTTCTTGCGCAGCAGCCATGCGAGCGAAATTTCTGCCGGCGCTGCACCGGTCTCGGCCGAAACCGTGTCGAGCGCGGCCAGAATACGTAGGCCCTTATCGTCGAGATATTGCGAAACGCGGCCCTCGCGTGCACGGCCCTGCGTATCGGCCATGCTGCGGTATTTGCCGGTGAGGAAACCCGCGGCAAGGCTGAAATAGGTGACGACGCCGATGTCTTCTTCGACGCAGAGATCGGCAAGCGGCCCCTCGAAGCTCGAACGTTCATAGAGATTATATTCCGGCTGCAACACATCGTAACGCGGCAGGCCGGCCCTCTCGGCAGCGTCGAAGGATGCCTGAAGCAGTGTCGCATCATAGTTCGAGCAGCCGATGGCGCGGATCTTGCCCTGCTGCTTCAGCTTGGCATAGGCGCCGAGCGTTTCCTCGTGCGGCGTATCTTCATCCGGCCAGTGCGAGAGATAGACGTCGATATAGTCGGTCTGCAACCGGCGCAGCGAATCCTCGACCGCCTTCAGGATATAGGTCTCCTTCAGCGTCTTTCCCTGCCCCATGTCGGAGCCGACCTTGGTGACGATGACGGTCTTGTCGCGGGAGACCTTGGCTTGGCTCAGCCAGCGCCCGATGATCTCCTCGGAATCGCCGCCCTTGTTGCCCGGAACCCACGAGGAATAGACATCGGCCGTATCGATCGTATTCAGGCCCGCGTCGAAGAAGGCATCGAGAATGGCGAAGGATGTTCTTTCGTCGGCCGTCCAGCCGAAGACATTGCCGCCGATGACGATCGGCGCGACCGATAGACCTGTTTTTCCAAGCCGGCGCATTTCCATGACGCTCTCCAGAAGTGTGAAGCAATTGAAATCGCGGATACGGCAGAACGCCGCCCCGACCAACTTAGTGCGATCCGCGCATCCGGGAAGGCAAACTTCCGTGATTTCAGGCCGCGCCATTGCGCCGCAGCCAAGGCCTGAATATTGTTCGCGGAAATCAGTTCGGGAGACTTGGATCATGCTGCGTTTCGGTATCATTTCAACGGCGAAGATCGGCCGCGACAATGTCGTTCCGGCGATCCAGGATGCGGAGAATTGCGTCGTCACGGCGATTGCCAGCCGTGATCTCAAGCGCGCAAGGGAGATGGCCGACCGCTTCTCCGTGCCGCATGCCTTCGGCTCCTACGAGGAGATGCTGGCCTCCGACCTCATCGATGCCGTCTATATCCCGCTGCCGACCTCGCAGCATATCGAATGGTCGATCAAATCCGCTGATGCCGGCAAGCACGTGCTCTGCGAAAAGCCCTTAGCGCTCAGGGCCGGTGATATCGACGATCTGATCGCCGCCCGCGACCGCAACCGGGTGGTGGTCACCGAAGCCTATATGATCACCTATTCCCCGGTCTGGCAGAAGGTGCGCTCGTTGATCGACGAGGGCGCCATCGGTTCGCTCCGGCATGTGCAGGGCGCCTTCACCTATTTCAATCGCGACCCCGCCAACATGCGCAACGTCCCCGAACTCGGCGGCGGCGGCCTTCCCGATATCGGCGTCTATCCCGTCATGGGCACGCGTTTTTCCACCGGCAAGGAGCCGCTCTGGATCCAGGCGATCACCGAGCGCGATGCGGATTTCGGCACGGATATCTATTCGAGCGTCAAGGCCGATTTCGGCGATTTCGAGCTGAGCTTCTATATCTCGACGCAGATGGCCAACCGCCAGGTCATGGTCTTCCACGGCACCGAAGGTTACATCGAGGTCAAGTCGCCGTTCAACGCCAATCGCTGGGGGCCGGAAGAGATCGAGCTTGCCGACCGCAGCCACACTGAATCGCGCATCTTCCGCTTCCAGGACAGCCGCCAGTACAAGCGGCAGGTGGAGGCCTTCGCCCGGGCGGTGACGAACGGCAAGGAAGAGATCGTCACGCTCGAAAATTCGAAGCTGAACCAGAAGGTGATCGACGCGATCTATAGGGCCAGCGAGAAGGACGGCTGGGAGGCGGTTTGATTATTCGGCGCGGAAGACGAAGCGCGAATAGCCGAAGAAGCTGAAGATCATCGAGGCGATGCTGGCGATCACCATGGCCGCCAGCGGCTGAAGCGCCGGCAGCGACAGCAGCAGCGCGGAATAGAGCCCGTAATTGACGAGCGCTGCCGTCACCCCGACCGAGCCATAGCGGAAGCCTTCGGCGGCAAGCGAACGGCCGGTGCGATCGAAGGTGAAGCTCCGATTGAAAGCCCAGGTCGCCGCCATGGCGAAGGCGATCGCCACGAGCCGCGCCAGAAACGGCCCGAGCGGCGTCAGATGGAGCAGCGCCGACAGGATGCCGGCATCGACGAGGAAGCCGATGCCGCCGGCGATGGTGAAGCGGACGAGCTTCCTCATGCCGCATCCGCCTTGCCGGGTGGCGCGCGCGAGACCGGCCTTGCGTCGCCGAGCGGCGCCTTCATCGCGCTCGGCCTTTCCAGGCCCATATAATGGATACGAAGCTGTTCGGCGCGGGCACGCGCAACGGAATCCAGGATGACGCCGGCGGTGAACAGCATGAAGGAGATCATCATCAGCGCCGTCGACAGCACCCAGGTCGGCATGCGGCTGACGAGACCCGTTTCGAAATACTCCGCCAGCACCGGCGCCATGAGGCCGAGGCTCGCCAGCATGAAGGTGGCGCTGACCGCGCTGAAAAAGGCGAAGGGCCGGGTTTCCTTCATCAGCATCGCGAACATCCAGAGGATCTTGGCGCCGTCGCGGAATGTCGAAAGCTTGGAATGCGAGCCTTCCGGCCGGCGGCCGTAGTCGAGCTCCAGCTCGCTGACCGGCAGCTTCAGCCGCGAGGCATGCACGGACATCTCGGTTTCGATCTCGAAGCCGCCCGATACCGCCGGGAAACTCTTGACGAAGCGGCGCGAAAACGCGCGGTAGCCGGAAAAGATATCGGTGAAGTCGGGGCCGAAGATCATCCGGTAGAGCAGGTTGAAAAGCCGGTTGCCGAGCGCATGGCCCTGACGGCCGGCATCGGCGTGTACGCCACGCCTGGTGCCGACCACCATGTCGGCGCGCTCGGTCAGAAGCGTGCGCACCAGTTCCTCGGCATCCTCAGGCGCATAGGTGCCGTCGCCGTCGGCGATGATGTAGATGTCGGCGTCGATATCGGCAAACATGCGGCGCACGACATGGCCCTTGCCCTGACGCCGCTCGCGCACGACATGCGCGCCGGCAAGCATCGCCTGCAGCGCGGTGCCGTCGGTGGAATTGTTGTCGTAGACGTGGATCGCAGCATCGGGCAGCGTCGCCCGGAAACCTTGCACGACAGCGCCGATCGTCGCGGCTTCATTGTAGCAGGGGAGCAGGACGGCAATATTCAGATTATCGGTACGCGATCGGGCCATGACTCTACTCGTTACACTTAAAGCCGCGCTCAGCCTAAATCATGCGCCGTTAATAAGACCCTATGACGCAGGCAAAATCGGCAGCTGCCACAAACGGCTTTACACTTTCTTGATCGGCGGCGGCTAAAGTTCGGGTATCGAAACGAACCGCTAACCACAATGAACGCTGTGCAGCCGATCCCCCATGCATCCTCCGCGATCGACGCTCCCAGGGGCGACCTGCCCGCTCCCAGGGGCGGGCTGCGCGACCTGCTGACGCGTCTCTGGCCAACCGTCATCGTCTATTGCGTCATCCTTGCCGCCGCCATCCTCATCACCAAGCTTTCCGGCGCCACCGATTACGTCGGCCCCGACAATGATGACGGAATGCGTCTCGTCGAGGTTCGCGATTTTCTGGCCGGGCAGGGCTGGTTCGATCTGATGCAATATCGTCTCGGCCTCGACGGCGGCACGCTGATGCATTGGTCGCGGCTGATCGATTTGCCGATCGCCTCGCTGATCTGGTTCTTTGGCCTGTTTGTGCCCCGCCAGACGGCCGAAGCGCTGGCGCTCGCCGTCTGGCCGGTATCGCTCATCCTGCCCGCCATGCTGGCCATGGCGGTTGCCGGCCGGCGCATCGGCGGCGTTGCCGCCATGCATATCAGTCTCGGCTTGACCGGTCTTGCGATCTACACCGGAAACCGCTTCGCGCCGGGCGCCATCGATCACCACAATGCCCAGCTGGCGCTGGTCGCGACGATGGTCGCGATGCTTCTGGATCCCGAACGCCGCGCCTGGAGCTATGCGGTCGCCGGCGTCGCGGCGGCGGTCGCCATCGCCATCGGCGCCGAGACGACGCCCTTCGTCGCTACCGTCTGCCTGATCGTCGCCCTGCTCTGGGCATGGGAGGGCGAAGATTTCGCAGTGGTCGCCAAGGCCTTCGGGTTGGCGCTGACGATTGCGATCAGCATCCTCTTCTTCGCAACGGTGCCGCCCCGGCTTTATTCGACGGTCACCTGCGACAATCTCTCGCTCGGCTATTACAGCCTGGCGGCGATCGGCGGCGGGTTGCTGTTGTTTTCGGCGGTTTTTGCCAGCCGCTTGCGCCGGCCTTTGCGCTTTGCCGCACTCGCCGTCGTCGGCGCCGGCGTTCTCGGTTCGGCGATCGTGATTGCACCGCAATGCCTGAGCGATCCGCTGGCCGGTCTCGACCCGATGCTGGTCGAGCTCTGGCTGAGAAATGTTTCGGAAGCGCAGTCGATTTTCGCTCTCGCACGCACCGATCTCTTCTCGATCGGTGGCTTCTATGCGGCCGGCCTGTTCGGCATCGCCGTCTGCATCTTCCGCGTCGTTCAGCGTGACCGCGTGCAAATCCATCTGGTCCTGCTCTTTCTGCTGATGACGAGCTGGGCAATCGCGCTGGTCCAGGTACGCGGTTCCACCTTCTCGAACCTGATCTCCATCCTGCCGCTTGCCCTGTTGATTATAGATGTCCGCCGCATCTCCAACGGCGACAGCGAGAATGTCGCAGCCGCCTTCGTCTATATCGTCACCGTGCTCGCCAGTGCTCCGGCCGCCTGGGCCGTCGGCGGCGGATTTGTCTCGCTGCAGATGGAGAATGCTGCGCAGAAGAAGGCGGCAGAGCCGGCAAAGAAGATTTCCTGCACATCGCAAGCGGCGCTGGCGCCGCTCGCCGGGCTACCGGCCGGACTGGTCTCGGCGCCGTCGGAAATGGGCGTGCCCATTCTCCGCTTCACCGCGAACCGGGTTCTCTCCGCGCCTTATCATCGCAATCAGGGCGGCATGCTGACGGAGCTGCATATCGGCATGGCGGAGCCGCGGGAGGCGGAAGCCTTCCTGAAGGGGACCGGCGTGACGGTGCTTGCCTTCTGCCCCGGCGACCTGCAGACCCGCGAGATCACCAAGTTGAAGCCGGATGGGCTCTATGCTGAACTCGGCAAGGGCAATATCCCGCCCTATCTGGAACCGCTTCCGAAGGCGGCGGACGTGGGCGTGCAGTTCTTTCGCTATCGGTCGACGACGAATTGACGGCGGCGGTCTTCAGGACGGGATAAGCAAGCGCGGGAAGCTCGATCTGAAAGACCGCGACGCACTTATCAGTTTGAAACGCGCATGGCGCGACGAAGGCGCTGACTGGCGTAGAGCCCGAGCACGAAGAGCATGAGGCCGCCATTATAGCCGAGCACGGCATAGACGAATGCGAGAATAGACACCGGCCCGGGCGAAGTTACCGCCGCCAACACGAATGTCATTCCGATCAGCGCGGCGACCAGCGCGATCACGCCAGCCGAACGCGTCTGCCCGGCGCTGACGCCCAATGCTGCTGCTGTGAGAATAATCATTTCAGCACCTTCCCAGAGATAACGAGGGGAAGCATAGGAAGCGCCAACTAACAAAGATTTACCGGCGGTCATCGCCGAAAAGCGTTTGTATTACGGTGGTTAGCAATCCCTTTCGAGTAAAACGCACATTCTAACTATCCGTTCCGCGACAAAACATATTTACGCGATTTTGTTGTTAGTTTGCCCGGCTGCAACGAGTGCATGTGCGGGATGCCGGGAGATGAGCGCGCTTGATGCAATGGCGACGAAGCCCTCCCACAACGATTTCAGCGGCTGGGAAAACCGATACCAAAGCCGGTGCCACCCTTCCTGTTTCCAGCGGATGGACATAGAAAGGGGGGATGAGCAACGTCTTCGACGGCGATTCGCCGACCAACCTTGCCGAATATTCGGTTTCGGAGCTTTCCGGCTCGATCAAGCGCACCGTCGAAACCGCCTTCGACCAGGTTCGCGTGCGCGGCGAGATCTCCGGCTATCGCGGGCCGCACTCCTCGGGCCATGCCTATTTCGCGCTGAAGGACGATCGCGCCCGCATCGACGCCGTCATCTGGAAGGGCACCTTCTCGCGGCTGAAATTCCGCCCGGAAGAGGGCATGGAAGTCATCGCTACCGGCAAGGTCACCACCTTTCCGGGCTCCTCGAAATATCAGATCGTCATCGAAACGCTGGAACCGGCCGGCGCCGGCGCGCTGATGGCGCTGATCGAGGAGCGCAAGCGTAAGCTCGGCGCCGAGGGTCTGTTCGATGCCGCCCGCAAAAAGCGGCTGCCCTTCATGCCCGGCGTGATCGGCGTCGTCACCTCACCGACCGGCGCCGTGATCCGCGATATCCTTCACCGCATCTCCGATCGTTTTCCCGTGCATGTCCTCGTCTGGCCGGTAAAGGTCCAGGGCGAGGGCTCCGGCGAGGAGGTGGCAAACGCCATCCGCGGCTTCAACGCGCTGGAACCTTCAGGCGCCATTCCGCGCCCGGATGTGCTGATCGTCGCGCGCGGCGGCGGCAGCCTGGAAGACCTCTGGAGCTTCAACGACGAAATCGTCGTGCGTGCTGCGGCCGAAAGCAGGATACCGCTGATTTCGGCCGTCGGCCATGAGACCGACTGGACGCTGATCGACTATGCCGCCGATGTCCGTGCGCCGACGCCGACGGGGGCAGCGGAAATGGCGGTTCCCGTCAAGGCGGAGCTCGAGGCGCAGGCCGCCGCTCTTGCGGCACGCCTGCAGGGCTGCATGAACCGGCAGATGGATCAGCGACGCCAGTCGGTGCGCGCTCTGATGCGGGCATTGCCGTCGCTCGATCAGCTTCTCGCCTTGCCGCGCCGGCGTTTCGACGAGGCGGCAACCGGCCTCGGCCGCGGGCTGGAGCTCAACACCATCAACAAGCGCCGCGGCTTCGAGCGTGTCGCCGCGCATCTGCGTCCTGATGTGCTGTCCAATCGCATCGCCGAGCGCCGCCAGACGCTGAACGAGCGCATGGCCCGGGCCGAGCGCATGGTCGAGCGGCTGATCGACCGCTCGAAATCGCGCGTCGACCGCGCCGAAGCCATCCTCGCCTCACTGCCGGCCCGGCTGAAGACCCAGACCGACCGCGGTCGCGAACGCCTCGGCAATCTTTCGCGCCATGCCGATACGGCGGTCCGCCACCAACTGACCCGCGCGCGCGCCGAGCTTTCCGCGCAGGACCGCGTGCTGCAGTCGCTCTCCTATAAGAATGTGCTGAAGCGCGGCTACGCCGTCATTCGCGATGAGGATAACAGGCCGGTCTCGCAGGCCGCCCAGCTCTCCGCCGGCATGGGCATCGCCATCGAATTCGCCGACGGCCGTGTCGGCGCGATGGCCACGGAAGGCGGCACACCGCCGGCCGGTGCCAAGAAGCGCAGCGTAAGACCCGCCGACCCGCCGAAGCAGGGAAGCCTGTTCTGACGATGCGGATCCTAGTGGTGCTTGCCCATCCGTTGGAGGATAGTTTCGCCGCCGCCGTGGCAAGGACTGCGCGTGAGGCGCTGGAAGCAGCAGGCCATACGGTCGACCTGCTCGATCTCTATGCCGAAAATTTCGATCCACGCCTTTCGAAGGCCGAGCGCAGCGGTTATTTCAATCAGCCCTACGATACCTCAGCCGTTGCCGATATCGTCGCCCGCCTGAAGGCTGCCGAAGGCCTGATCTTCGTCTTTCCGCAATGGTGGTTCAATTTCCCCGCCATCCTGAAGGGTTTCTTCGACCGTGTTTTCGCTCCCGGCGTTGCCTTCAGCCATGATGCCGCTGGCGGCCGTATCGTGCCGCAACTGACCAATATCAGGCTGCTCTATGCGCTGACGACGACAGGCTCGCCCTGGTGGCTGGTGCGTCTCTACATGGGCGATCCGGTACGCCGGCTCTTGAAGCGCGGCATCGCCGCCTTCTGCTCGAAGGGATTGAATTTCCGCATGTTCAGCCTGCACGATATGGATCGGGCCACCGATGCAAAGCGCAGGGCGCATCTCGATCGCGTGCGCAAGCTGCTATCGGCAATCCGCTAAAGCAATTCCAGCAAAATTGTGCGGCGGGTTTGCGTTCGGATTGCGTAAAACAAAAGTTAGAGCATGCATGCTGGGGCATGTTGCGTCTCGGACAATGTCGCGTGCAGTGCAGCCACCCGCCCTCGTCCTTCGAGGCTACGGCCTGTGGCCCTCGCACCTCAGGATGAGGGCTAGTTGTGGTGCCGTGAGGCTGGCACGCCCTTGCTCCCGGTCTTATCCTCAGGCGTAATCGGCAGTGAAGAATCACCTGAGGCACGCCCTCCCTCCAGCCTCATCCTGAGGTGCCCCGCAGGGGCCTCGAAGGACGGGGCTGGCCACCGGCGCATCATCCGGCTTTAACCGGCCCGCGCTTCGACAAATCAGGCAGGGGCCTCGTAATCCATTGCCATCAACGCTTCCTTCTTTCGGCGCGACCAGCCCTTGATCTGGCGCTCGCGGGCGATGGCGTCGATGATGCGGTCATAGGTTTCGGTGAAGACGAGTTCGACCGGGCGGGCTTGGCGGTATAACCGTCATAGGTCCCGTCATTATGCTCCCAGACACGCGCCTCGATCTCCTGCTTGGTGAGGCTGGTATAATATGAGCCGTCGCTGCAGCGGAGAATATAGACGGTGACTTCCATGGCGGGAGGCTAACATGGTGGGTCGGCGGGCGGCAATAATGCTGGAGGTGTCTGCCACCCGCCCTCGTCCTTCGAGGCTCCGGCCTTTGGCCTCCGCACCTCAGGATGAGGGCTGATCCGTCGTGCTTGCCGCGTGGGATAACATTGCCGGCTACCTTGTCGCTGCGCCTCCCTCTTGAGCCGAGCCGCCACGTCTCTCCAGCCTCATCCTGAGGTGCCCCGCAGGGGCCTCGAAGGACGGGGCTGGCCGCACCAGCGCGCTTTATCCAGTCAGCGCACGATGATGCCGCTCAGGCCCATTCGCCCTGCCGCATCACCGGAACCCGCGAACCATCCGGCTTGATGCCGTCGATATCGACCTTGTCGGAGCCGATCATCCAGTCGATATGGATCAGGCTGGAATTGCCGCCCTGTGCCTTGATCTGCTCCTGGCTCAGTGTCGCGCCATCGAGGAAGCATTTGGAATAGCACTGGCCGAGCGCGATGTGGCACGAGGCGTTTTCGTCGAACAGCGTGTTGTAGAACAGGATGCCGCTGGCCGAGATCGGCGAGGAATGCGGCACCAGCGCCACTTCGCCGAGCCGGCGCGCGCCCTCGTCGGTATCGAGCACCTTGTTCAAGACCTCTTCGCCGCGCGAGGCCTTGGCCTCGACAATGCGCCCGCCCTCGAAGCGCACCTGGATATTGTCGATCAGCGTGCCCTGGTGCGAAAGCGGCTTGGTGCTTGAGACATGGCCTTCGACGCGCAGCGCATGCGGCGTGGTGAAGACTTCCTCGGTCGGGATATTCGGATTGCAGGTGATGCCGTTCTTGGCGGTGGACGCGCCACCATGCCATTCATGCCCGTCGGCAAGGCCGACCGTCAGGTCGGTGCCCGGTCCCCGGAAATGCAGCGAGGCGAAGCGCTCGCCGTTCAGCCAGGCGGAGCGCTTGCCAAGATTGGCATTGTGCTCGGCCCAGGCGGCGACCGGATCGCTGACATCGACGCGCGAGGCGGCAAAGATTGCCTTGGCGAGCTTGGCAATCGCGATCGGTTCCGGATCGTCGGGGAAGACCACCTTGGCCCAGGACGGGTTGGGATAGGAGACGATGTTCCAGTTGATGTCGAAATTCGAGATCTTCTCCAGCGCCGGCTTGTAGGCAGTGGAGTTGGCGCGATTGGCGCGGCCGACCTTGCCGGCGTCCTGCTCGGACAGCAGCATCGGATTGTCTCCGGCGACCGCAAGACGGGCCGCCCCATTGGCATAGGCCTTGGCCATGCCCTCGTAGAGCCAGCCGGAGGCGCGGTCGAAGCTCTCGTCGCTGCCATATTGATAGCGCGCCAGCGTCGTTTCCTCGTCGGAATAGAAGGCGGAGACCAGTCCGGCGCCGGCCAGATAGGCATGTTTGGTGATCAGGCGGACGAGCGGCAGCGCCACGACAGGCGCGGTAATCACCAGGTCCTGACCCTTCTGCAGCTGCAGGCCGACCTTGACGGCGACTTCCGCAAGCTTTTCCAGCTTGACGGGATCAACGGTGTTCTGGCTCTGGGGCATGAAAGTCATGATTCAACCTGCCTTCTGTCATCGACGGTGAGAGGCTGGAAGACTTAGACCCGTTTGCGGCGAAAATGAAGCGTATACCCGCCGAATTGCAAGCGGCCGGATATATGTCCGGCCGCTGGGCGCGTTTCAGGCGGCGGCAGGCAGCCTGAGCAGGATCGAGTTATGTTTTTCGAGGAATTCCATCAGCCGCTGCGGGTAGTCTTCGCCAACGGCGGCCTTGACGCTCGCCCGTTCGGAGAGCGCCTTGCGCCAGCGCTTTACACGCTCAAGCCCTTCGAAGATGTCGCCGTCGCCGAGCGTCTCGAAGAGATCGAAATACCGAAAGACCGGCGCGAAGACGGCGTCGACCAGGCTGAAGTCGTTGCCGGCGAAATAGGGGCCGTCCGTCAACACCTTCTCGACAGTCGCGAATTTGGAGATGAGCGCCGTGCGCTTGGCCTCCAACTGCGCGGCATCCTCAGCCGTCTCGTAACCCCAGAGATCGGAAAGCACGGATGAGCCGAATTCCATCCAGCCGCGATGGCGGGCACGCGTCAGCGCGTCTTTCGGGTGCAGCGCCACACCTGGCTGCGTTTCCTCCAGATATTCGCAGATGACGCTGCTTTCGAACAGCACGGCCTCGCTGCCATCCTCTTCCTCGATCCGCAGCAGCGGCACCTTGCCGAGCGGCGAGATCTTTAGGAACCAGTCGGGCTTGTCGGCAAGATCGATATTGATGCGCTCGAAGGGCACGCCCTTTTCGAGCAGGGCGATCGCGGCACGCTGCACATAGGGGCAGAGATGATGGCTGACGAGGGTAAGCTTGCTCATGGCGGTCTCCTTGGCAACGATGATAGATGCAAATGCATTTAATAGCGCTTGCGGCGGAATTCAAGGTAGATGTAACTGCATTTATGTCTGAAAGATCGTCGAATCCGAGCGAAGCGGTCACCTCTGCCTGGACGAGCATCATGCGCGCCCGCGAGCGGTTGCTCGGCGCCATCGAAGCCGACCTGAAAGCGGCCGGCATGCCGCCTCTTGCCTGGTATGACGTGCTGTGGGAATTGGCGCGCTCGCAAGATGGCAAGCTGCGCCCCTACGAGATTGAAGAGCGGACATTGCTGGCCCAGTATAATCTTTCTCGCCTGCTCGACCGGCTGGAACGGGAGGGCCTAGTCCGGCGCGAGGTGTTCGCCAAGGATGGACGCGGCCGCTGGGTGGTGATGTCGGATGCCGGCCGAAAACTTCGCGAGCGCATGTGGACCGTTTATGCCAGATCGATCGAGACCCATATCGGCTGCAAGCTCGCCGAGAGCGAGGCGAAGACGATCGCCCGGCTGCTCGAACGCTTCCTCTGATCAGGCAATCAGAGGCGCGGCGACAGCCTTCAGCGCTTTCAACGCCTGCTTCGGATCGAGCCGCACCTGCAGCCCGCGCTGCCCGCCATTGATATAGACCAGCGGTTCGCCAAGCGCGGCCTCCTCGATCGCCGTCGGCACGGTCTTCTTCTGGCCGAACGGGCTGATGCCGCCGACATGATAACCGGTCAGCCGCTCGGCATCGGCAGGCTTCATCATATTGGCCGATTTACCGTGAAAGGCGCTGGCAAGCTTCTTCATGCTGACCTCGCGGTCCGAGGGCACGACGACGCAGACCGGCTTGCCGTCCACCTCCGCCATCAGCGTCTTCAGCACCCGATGCGGCGCCTCGCCGAGCGCTTCGGCCGCCTGCAGCCCGACGCGCTCGGCATTGGGGTCGTAGTCATAGGCATGAACGGTGAAGGCGACGCCTGCTTGCGAAAGAAGCTGTGTCGCGCGCGTGGTCTTGGACATCTCTTTCCCTCGTGAGCTCAGCGGGCCGCCTGTCAGCCTCCGAACATACCGGCGTAAATCTCCGGCTTGAAGCCGACCAGCAGCTTGCCCTTCGCCTCCAGCACCGGCCGCTTGATCATCGACGGCTGGTCGAGCATCAGCTGGATCGCCTTCTCCGGGGTCAGGTTCTCGCGCTCGCCATCGGGCAGTTTGCGGAAGGTGGTGCCGGCGCGGTTGAGCACGGTATCGAGGCCGGCTTCGTCGATCCAGGCTTCGAGATGGGTGCGGTCGATACCGAGCGCCTTGTAGTCGTGAAACTCATAGGCGACGCGGTGTTCTTCCAGCCAGCTGCGGGCCTTCTTCATCGTGTCGCAATTCTTGATGCCATAGATGGTGACGGCCATGCCCAATCGATCTCCCTGTGATGACAGCGAGATAACATGCACGAAGGCCGGCGCAAACGCCGTGTGACCTTTTATCCCCGAGCGCGTCGACGCGCACTGTGACCGCTCCGGATTGATTGGCATTCAGGCTGTGATCGCCGGCAAAACCGTCCCGGCTCAATTCTCCAACGTACCGGCCTTGCGCGAAGCCTTGCTGGGTTCGTCGCAGGCGATCTTCATCAGGTCGCCGCGCCGCCGCACCAGCCGGTCGGATGTTCGGGTGAGGATCAGCCCGTCTTGCGGCGCGGTAAGCTCGATGCTGCAGCCAGGCTGCCCGGGCCGGGTGACAATCGTCGCCAGAAGATCGCCTTCCGCAACCCTCTCGCCGATATCGCGATGGAAGAGCACGGCGCCGCCTTCTGGCGTGCGAATGATCTCGACATTGTCGAGCGGCACGGCCGGACCGGAAAATACCGTTGCCGCCGGCTTTTCGTCACCAACGATCCCGCGTGCCGCGAGGAAGTGCCAGAGCCCGTCCGCATCCTTTTTCGCCAGCACCGGATCGACGTCGCGTTTGCCGCGCAGCTCGACAGTGACGGAGAGTTTGCCGGGCAGCCGGGACCGGCGTTCGCCGGGAACTTCATATTTCCATGCAAAGCCGACGGCCTCCTCGAAGGCCGAGCTTTCGCCATCCGAAAGCAGCACGGCCTCCATGTCGAGTGCGGCGGCGAGATCGGCGGCTTCCGGCCAGAAGGCCTCGTCGATATAGGCATATTGCAGGGATTCGTCGTCGCAATGCAGGTCGAGCACGAGATCGGCGCCAAGCGCCATATGCAGCAGCTGTCGCTTCAATCTGTCGGTAGCCGGGTAATTATCGAGGTCTTCGATCAGCGTCGCGCGATCGGCAAGAGCGATCAGCGGAAAGTCCCGGTTGAAATTGGTGCGTGAGCCCAAATCGAAACGGCCCTGCAGCTCGCCGAAATGCGATTGCGCCGCACCGATTGGATTGGCCTGCGGCACGATGGTGATGTCGCCGGCGATCCCGCCTTGGCTTTCCGCCAGCCGCAGCCGCTCGCAGAGGAAATGCAGCAGCACCGTTCCCGGCAGCTCGCCGGCATGCAGGGCCGCCTGGATATAGGTCTTCGGCGCCTTCTGATCGTGGCCTTTAAAGCGCAGCACCGGCAGTCGCCACTCCGTTCCCGGCGTATCTCCGGGTATGATGATCTCTGAAACGTCCATTTTGTCTTCGCTCCCGGCTGCAATCCCGAACAGGTTTCCCGAGCTTTATGCGCGTAAATCAGCCAAGCGCAAGCCGGAGAGTAGGGAGGACATCGTTGCCTCAGCCGAGCAACGGCCAGCGATCGATGATCCGATGTTCGGTTTTTCCGAGAAGACTGTGGACGAGCAGGAATTCGGATGCCGTCCATGAAACGGGTGTGTCGAGCCTCGTCGGCGGCACGGTCTTGCGGTCGTAGAGCAGCGTCATATGCGGCGTGAAATCGCGGCGGATATTGTGGCGCAATCCGGCATTGTGCATGCCGACACCGAGCTGGACATGCAGCCGGGTGAGCTCCTTCCGCCCGCCTTCGCCGCAAAGCACGAGCGGTCGCGCCTTGCCTTCCCGCCTGAAGCTCATAATCCTGTCGAAAGTGATCGTGATCGGCGCGCCCTCCACCGTGGCAGCGGCCTGGCGCGCCGCAAAGACGGCGTCCTCCGGCAATTCTTCATAATCGTCGATGCCGATGATCGTTACATGCAGAGTGGTCAGCCGCGGCTTTGCCGAAAGAGAAAAAGTCTTCCCATAGCCATCGGCGATCGAACCAGCCTGCCGCTCGACCGCCGCAGGCGGACAGAGGGCGAAGAAAAGCCGGTGTCCGCCGCTATGGTTTTCGCCCGGTCGCCCGCGCCGACTTCGCCTATCCTCGAAGTCGAAGGAAATCTGGTTCATCGGCTCTCAGGGTCGTCATGACCCGCCTCGTCGGTTCCAAAAACGCGGCGAAGGATACTCCGGCGGGATTGAATAGCAAGAACAAAAAGGGAACATAATTTCCCGATACAATCCGCTCTGAACGGATGACTTGGATGTTCGATCGACATTGCGAGGGACGCATCGCGATATTTCCCGGACGCCTTACGCGCGCAAGAAACGGGTTGAAACAGCGGCCGTCTCATACGATTTTGAGGGTCATCGAAAACACGGAGGCTGTGTCATGGCTAAGACAACGCACCACTATCTCATCTTCGAAACCGCGGGCGGTTTCTGCGGCATCGCCTGGAGCGACGCCGGCATCACCCGTTTCCAGCTGCCGACCAAATCAGCGGAAGCGACCGAACGGCTGCTGCTGCGCCGCCTGCCGGATGCCGAAGCCGGCGCGCCGACGCCTGCTGTGCTGGACACGGTCGCCGCCGTGAAACGCTACTTCCAGGGCGAAGAGACGGATTTTTCCGGCGTCGAACTCGACCTTGCCGGCCAGGATACCTTCTTCCGAGATATTTATGCGGCGGCAAGGCGTGTCGGCTGGGGCCGCACCACCACTTACGGCGCGCTGGCCAAGGAGCTCGGCGTCGGGCCGGAAGCCGCCCGCGACGTCGGCCAGGCGATGGCGAAGAACCCGGTCGCTCTGATCATCCCCTGCCATCGGGTGCTTGCGGCCGGCGGCAAGATCGGCGGCTTCTCCGCTCCCGGCGGTTCGTCATCGAAGACCCGCATGCTGGAGCTCGAAGGCGTCAATCTCGCACCGCCGCCGCCCGCCCAGCAGTCGCTGGGTTTTTAGGGCGGAGGCTTTTTCGTTTTCCGCAATTCCCGGCAAAATCGCTTCGCGCTTTGCCTGGCAAAACCGCTCTGCACTTTTGCTGGAATTGCTTTGGCAAAATCTCAGCCACTCAATGCGGGCTGGCAGTCGGCCGGATGATGATCTCGCTGACATCGACGTCATCAGGCTGGCTGATGGCGTAGAGGATCGAATTGGCGATCGCCTCGGAACTGATCGTGATCGCCCTGAAAGCCTTCATGGCGTCCCGCGCCGTCGGATCGGTGATCGTGTCGGCCAGTTCCGACGTCGTCGTGCCGGGAGAGATGACCGTCACCCGGATACGATCGGTCTCCTGCCGCAATCCGTCCGAGATCGCCCGCACTGCGAATTTCGTCGCGCAATAGACGGCGGCCGTCGGCGAGACGCTGTGGCCGCCGATCGAAGACAGGTTGATGATCTGCCCTGATCCTTGCGCCTTCATGATCGGAAGCGCCGCCGCGATGCCGTAGAGAACGCCCTTGATGTTGACGTCGACCATCCGGTCCCACTCGTCGATCTTGAGGGCGTCGAGCGGCGACAGCGGCATGACACCGGCATTGTTGACGATAACGTCCAGCCGGCCGAATTCGGAGCGGGCAAAACCTGCAAAGGCTTCTACCTGGGAACGGTCGGTGACATCAAGCTGTCGCAGGCGCACCGTCCCGCCCGTTGCGGCGATTTCGCCGGCGAGTTCCTCCAGGCGCTCGGTGCGGCGCGCGCCGATCACGATATTGGCGCCTGCGGCAGCCAGCACCTTTGCCGCGGCCTCTCCGATGCCGCTGCTGGCACCGGTGATGGCAATGACTTTTCCTTTGATATCAGACACTTCAAGCTCCATTGTACGCCGCTCGCCTGGCGATGCGGTTGAGGGTTTTTGGTGGTCAAGTGGGAAAATCGGCGCTGAGCGATGTCTCCGCCCAGGCGTCGAAGTTTGCGCGCAGCGCATCGAGCCGTTCGCGGGCGATCTTCAGGGCGGGTGCGCCGAGCAGCAGGCGCAGCGGCGGCGCGTCCGTCTCGAACGCCGATATGATCGCGGTTGCCGCGCGCGCGGGATCGCCCGGCTGGTTGCCGGAGATCGCGCGGGTGGCCTGGCGCCGCTTGCCGGACGTTTCGGCGTAGTCTTCGATGATCGTGCTGGATTCGACCATCGACCGGCCGGCCCAATCCGTGCGGAAGGCGCCGGGTTCGAGGATCGTCACATCGATGCCGAGCGGTTTGACCTCATGGAAAAGCGATTCCGACAAGGCTTCGACCGCGAACTTGGTGGCGTGATAGTAGCCGGTTGCAGCAAAGGCGACGAGCCCGCCAAGCGAGGAGACGTTGAAGATATGCCCTTGCCGGCGTGAACGCATGCCCGGCAGGACCTGCTTGGTGACAGCGATCAATCCGAAGACATTGGTCTCGAACTGGGCGCGTATCTCAATATCGTCGCCCTCTTCGATCGCCGAGAGGTAGCCGTAGCCGGCATTGTTGACGAGGACGTCGATCGCACCGAAATGTCTTTCGGCGTCATGAACCGCGCCGGCGATGGCGTTGCTATCAGTCACATCGAGTGCAAGGGCAAGCGCGCGGTCCCCGTGCTCTGCCGTGAGATCTGCCAGTGTCTCGGGTCTGCGCGCCGTCATGGCGGCGCGCCAGCCACGGGCCAGAACGGCTTCGGCGAGCGCCCGGCCGAGGCCGGACGATGCACCGGTGATGAACCAGATGGGGGTTGGGGAAGACATGATCGTCATCCTTTCCGGCCGGCAAACGCGGCCTTCTTCTGTGTGGTGTTGCCTTTCGGGCGGCGCGTCATCTGCGCCGAAGCACCATGCCGCCGTGATGGAGGGTATTGCCGTCGACGAAATCGCCGTCGGCCGTGAAGCCCGTGTCATCCCAATATTCGATGTGGCTTCCAGTGACTTCGTAGCGTCCCCGATAGGCGCTTTCCCGGCTGCCACGGGCTTCGTCGTAGCGGCCATTGGGCAGAAGCTCATGGCGGACGCGGCCATCATCCGTAACCCACATGCCGACATAGGGATGTTGCTGCATACTGTTCTCGCTTGTTTGTTGTTGCTGAGTTTCTCGGTCGTTCACGGTATCGGCGCCGAACGAACTGGTCGCCACGCCAGCCAGGGTGACCGCCGTGAAAAACCGCAGGAGGGGGCTTGTGAAAATCCTTCGCATTGCCTTGCCTTTCGAAGCCTTCGTTGACTTCGACTGAAAGATAGTACGGAGAACTCGAGTGATTAAGTTGCCAATCCAGGATGCCTTGGTTAGAAAGGCTAACCAATGGTCGACGATCTCGAAGGCATTTCAGTTTTTCTTGCGGTGGCGGAGGCGCGCAACTTCCGGCTCGCCGGAGAGCGGCTCGGCGTCACCCGCTCCGCCGTCAGCCAGGCCCTGCAGCGCCTGGAGGATCGGGTCGGCGTCGCCTTGGTTCAGCGCACGACGCGCAGCGTCAGCCTGACCGAAGCCGGCGAAGTGTTCTTCGACGCGGTTCGTCCATCGGTCCGCCAGGTCAAGGATGCGATGCAGACGGTGCGGGAAATGCAGGCGCGCCCGAGCGGCCTGCTGCGGATCACCGTTTCCTCGATCGCCGAGAACTTCCTGTCCGGCACCTTGCTGGCCGGCTTCATGGAAGCCTGCCCCTATATCAAACTCGATATCACCATCACCGATGACGAATTCGATATCGTCGAGGCGGGCTTCGACGCGGGTGTCCGGCTGGGCGAAGTGATCGAAAAGGATATGATCGCGATTTCAGTCTCCGAAGAGCAGCGACAATGCGCGGCCGCTTCCCGCAGCTATATCGAGCGCCGCGGCCACCCCCGCCATCCCGGCGAGTTGCAGAACCACGCCTGCATCGGATGGCGGCCACGCCCCGACACGGCGCCTTATCGCTGGGAGTTCACCGAAAACGACCGCGACTTCGACGTGGCGGTCGATCCCGTAGTCACGACCAACGACATGGGAATGATGATCCGCATGGCCTGCGCCGGAGCCGGCATCACCTTCGGCATGGTGGAGACCTTCCAGCCCTATATCGACCGCGGGGAACTCGTGCCGCTGCTGGAGGATTTCTGTCCGCCCTTCCTGGGCTTCTATCTCTACTATCCCAGGCGCCAGAGGCAGCTGCTGAAGCTGCGCGCATTGGTCGACTATCTGCGCAGGTCGAATAAGGGTTAGATGTCGTCTGCGAATTCGGGGCCGTCACGGCGGGCCTTGGCCAACATGCCGGCTTCCATCTCTTCCAGAGTTTTCGGCTCGCCGCCGAAGGGAAGCATGCCGAACACATCATCAGGCCGCGTCGGCGCAAAGGCAGGGAGCCGCTTCAGAAGCACGCCTTCCGGGGTTTCCTCGACAATGAGACGCGTTCCAGCCTCCCACTCCCGCCGCTGGCGGATCGTTTTTGGGAGAATGATCTGCCCTTTGGTCGAGACGGTTGTAATGAGGTTTTCGGAGTGAGCCATCAGCTTGAGTCCCGCGGGTACCACAAAGACAAGATATGCGAGGCAGATGGTTCCGTCACCACACTATCGCGAGGTTCAGGGCTTGAGACGGCGGAGTCCTAAGATACCGCAGCTTCGCCAGCGAGGGCCTGAGCCGCCCTCGGCTGAGGACGCAGCAGCAAATGGAATGCGAAGACGTGGGTGATCATCAGCAAGGGCACGTAAATGATCGGGATCGCATATGCGGCGCCCAATTCCTCCGCCCGCGCCGGCAGGCCGGCCTGGATCGCGTGATAGTAGTCGAGGATGAGGTCACCCATCCCCACGAGATTGAAGGCGACGACGAACAGCCAGAAGACTGGGCGTATCCTGATCGTGACGAGCGCCAGCATGGCGAACAGCCCAGCCGCGAGGTCGCCATAGGCAGCGAAGGTGGCGAAGCTGGCGGGCAGGTTGGGGCCGACGACGCCGGAGAGCATGAAGACGAGCCTGAAGAAGCGGAAGCTGTGCAGAGTGGCGATGGCGCGGTGCGCCTTGACCCTGTCCATCGACGTGAGCCAGGGCAGAATATAGGCGCCGAAGCAGAGCAGCCACGCGACATAGCCTAGAACGAGATGGGTTTGGAAGATGGATTCCGTCGACATCGCGGCACTCCTGATTTATGGGATCCAGATGTACGCCCGCTTCCCGCGATCGACTATTGGCGATAATATCGATGCGGTATGAAGCAGAACTTCACAGTCAGGCAAGGCGCGCTCGACGGCGTTGAGGCGTTTCTGAGCGTTGCCCAGCACCGCAGTTTTCGCAAAGCAGCTGGGGGGCTCGGAGTGACCCCATCGGCAATCAGCCAGGCCGTCCGCGCTATCGAGGAGCGTGTCGGCGCCGTGCTTTTCATCCGCACGACGCGCAGCGTCGGCCTGACCGAAGCCGGCGAGCGGTTCCTTCTGCGTGCAAAGCCCGCCTTCGAGGAGTTGGTCGCCGCAAGCGAGGTTGCGCGTGACCTCGGGCAGCGGCCGGCCGGCCTATTGCGCCTCACGGTGCCGCCGGCAGTGGTGCCGATCCTGCTGGAGCCACTGATTGCATCCTTCTGCCAGGCTTTTCCCGAGATCGAGGTGGAGGTCGCCGCGAATGAGGGACTGGTCGACATCGCCGCCGAGGGATTTGACGCCGGTATCCGGCTTGGCCAGTTCATCGCAGCCGATATGGTCGCGGTCCGGCTGACGCCGCCCTTCCCGCTGGTGGTCGTCGGCAGCCCCGAATATCTGCGCCGGAGAGGGCGGCCCGAGCGCATCGACGATCTGCGTCAACATGCCTGTATCCGCATGCGCCGCTCGAACGGCTCAATCGCGCCGTGGTCGTTTGTCAGCGGCAAGAAGCCGATCGAAGCTGTTGTCTCCGGGCCGCTGATCGCCCACGACTTTCCCACCATGCTGGGAGCCGCCATCGAAGATATGGGGCTTGCGCAAGTGCCGGAGCCAATTGCCGCCGGACCCGTGAAGGCAGGAAAACTCGTCCGCGTCCTGGCGGCGTTTACACCGATGGCGCCGGGCGTGTTTCTCTACTATCCCAGCCGTCGTCAAGTGATGCCGAAGCTGCGGGCCTTCATCGATCACGTGAAAGGCCGGGCGGACGCTGCTGACAAAACCCGAATTCGCATCGATGACAGGTAAATACCCGGCGCGAGAATGCGCTGGGTCGCTCGCTCGATCACGATCTGGTCGAACGGCTCCGCCGTGGGCGATGATCGGCTGCCCTCCTGGGCTTTTCAGCTTGGCGATTTCCTCCGCCAGGTGCCGGTTTTCTTATTCAAAAGGGTTCCCAAGATCCGAGATGCGGCCAATGCAGCCGTTGGCCGGATTTCGACCCATGCGCCATCGTCTGCCTGCCGCCGATCAGGCAATCCTGCCCCGCAGGCTGTCGGCGAGCGCGGAAAGAGCATTGGCGAGTTGCGCTGCGGTTTCCGGCGGCGGCAGCGGTATCTTCAGGCTCCGCGCACCTGTGGCCGAATCACGCTCTACCCAGGGATGCGCCGTCGCATCGGAATCATTGGCCGCAGCCAGGGCGGCAACAACCTGCACGCCGATCTGGGCCAGGGCTTGCCACGGATCGGAAGCGGCATGGGGCGGCGGCGCGGCTTCGGTGCGCGCGGCCGCTTTGCCTCCCGCGTCTCGCTCGACATCGGCTTTCAGATCGGCAGCGGCTCCAGCCTCATCGGCGAGGATGAAGTTCGACACTTCCTCGGCCGGCGTCACGGCGTCACCTTCACCCATGCTTCCGGTGACGTTCTCCACCTCCTTCATGAAGCGGTTGAGGCGCGAGCCGCCGAGCGAAATATCGCCAAGACCGCCATCGAGAATTCCGGCAGACAGAGAGCGCTTGAATGCCAGAACCGAAAGCATACCCTCTTCGATGGTGCCTTTTGAGACGAAATTGATAACCCGCACCGGCCGCTCCTGGCCGATGCGATGGATGCGGGCGATGCGTTGTTCGAGGATTGCCGGGTTCCATGGCAGATCCACATTCACCAGCGTCGAGGCATTCTGCAGATTGAGCCCCGTGCTGCCGGCATCGGTGGACAGGAACACGCGGCATGTGGGGTCGTTGCGAAACCGCTCGATCAGCGCCGGACGTTTTTCCGACGGCACGCCGCCATGCAGGCTGACATAGCCGATTCCCCGCGCTTCGAGGCGGCGGATGACGATATCGTGGGTGCGGGTCCATTGGGAGAACACGACCGCCTTGGCTTCGGGGTCGGCGAACAGGTCGTCCAGCAGCGCCGCCAGTTCGTCCGCCTTGACCCCGTGATCGGTCTCCTGGTCCAGGAGATAGGTGCTGTTGCACGACATGCGCATGTTCTGGAGCGCACAGGTCAGCCGGCGCTGGTCCTTGTCGGAAAGGAACTTTGTCTTGTGCCAGCGCTGGACGATTCTCGCCACGACATCGGCGTTTTCCCGATGGTGAAGTATCTGACCCTCGGTCATCGGCACCAGGAAGTTCTGGTCGGTCCGGCTGGGTAGCTGCCGCAGCACCTCGGACTTGCGCCGGCGAATCATGATGGGCGCCAGTGTCTGGCCGATCTTTGCCAGGCCGGTATAGCCGGTGACGCGTCCGCCTTCATCCTTGACCTGATGCTCGTGCAGCAGCTTCCAGGTCGGCCCCAAGCGGTGCTGGTCGACGAACTGGACGATGGAAACCAGCTCCTCCAGCTTGTTCTCCAGGGGCGTTCCGCTCAGAACGATCGCATAGGCGCTGTCGACGCTTTTCAAGGCGCGTGCCGCAATGGTGTTCCAGTTCTTGACCCGTTGCGCTTCATCGACGATGACGAGGTCGGGCGCCCAGGCGGTGATCAGGTCGAGATCGGGTTTGAGTTTTTCGTAGTTCGTGATCTTGCAGAAGTCATCGAGAGCGAAGTCCTTCTGCCGCGCAGCCCGGCCACCGTTGATGACACGCGCCGCATTTTCTCCGTCTCGGCCCGAAAAACGCGCAATTTCGCTTTGCCACTGGTATTTGAGCGAGGTCGGGCAGATCACCAGCACTCTCGAAACGCCGAAATGCCGCGCCAGGATTTCCGTAGCGGCGATCGCCTGTATGGTCTTGCCCAGTCCCATCTCGTCGCCGATCAGCGCCCGGCCGGCCCGCGTCGCAAACAGCGCGCCTTCGGCCTGATAGGGATAGAGCGGCACCTTCAGGAGCGTCTGCAGCCCGGGATCGGCGGCACCTTGCGGGAAAAGCCGATCGAGTTTCGAGGCCCGTCTTTCCGCATCCCTTTTTCCGGCGATGAAGTCGAGTGCATCGTCATAGGCGCGGAACTCGTGATCGTTGTCGGACGCCATGGCCATGAAAGGCTCCAGCTCGCCGAAGCGGTCGTCCGGCAGCATGCCGTCGCGGTCGGCGTCGAACAGGGCCGCGGCGGCCTCCTTCATGGCCGGCGGGCATTGGGTTCCGGCACGGAAATGGATACGCCTTTGGCCATCATTGCGCAGGTAGAGTTCGGAAAATACCGGTTGATAGCCCCGCGCGAACGCCGTCTTGGCGCCACGCTTCTTTTCCAGCCGGGCAAGCGTGAATTCGATGTGCTTGCAGGTGCCCAGCTCGCTGGTGGCGTAATCGGGGCATGAACAAAAATTGCCCCCGGGGCCTCGGCCGCGAATCGCGACGCGGTAGCTGGAATTCGAAACGGGATTGCTGACGCGGAACTCGGAGAAGAACGGCTCGTCGGTCAGATTTTCGAGCCCGAAAGCCTGCCCCCGGCCGAACTGGCGGCGTAAGCCGCGCTGCCAGTCCACCGGCGATAGATCGGCGGGCGCGTGGGTGCGCGACAACTTGGGTTCCGAGTTCGGCTTGGCCGTGGCCTTCAAGTTTCGGGGCTTGGATTTCATCGAAGCACATCCATTCAGAAGAGTTTTCGCGTGACATTCTTCCTGGTTCACCCGTGGCATCGGGGGAGGTCTTCTGCCGTAGGCAAACCGTTGCCGCAGAAGAATTATCCAGATTCGAAGCCCGATGCACCCTCTCTTCTGAGAAATATACGCAGGTCCGACAGGCGGTAGATACGGTCTGTGGCTCCTGGCGAAAGGTTGCCGCTGGCACGCGGTTTTGGTATTCGCGGATCAACGGATATCTTCATGCCGGCTCTGCCGGTCGCCGCTCTTATCCATCCCGTTGGCGGAGAACATATGCTCGACGACGTCTTTCCCGTTCCGACGAGAGCCTTGATCCGTCAGGGCGGGCGAGCCTGTTTCTATCGCCTGGTCAATACGAGCCCCCTGTTGATACAGGTGCAATCGGGAACGAAGATCGTCATGGCCGATGACAAGGCTTTGCGCCTCGAAGCCGGCGCCTATGGCTTGCTGCCCGACTATCGCCCGTTGACGATGGAGAACATTCCCAAGGCGCCGCAGAAGTATCAGACCCTGGCGCTGCCCGTTCCGCGACCGCTGTTTGAGGAAGCCTATATCAGGATGGGATCGATTGCCGTTCCATCAAGGCCTGTCCCGGCAGGCGCCTCGGATCTGCCGGAGGAAGCCGCGGCATTGTTCGACTACTGCTGTCAGCCCGGCAATCTGACGAGGCTTCCCGGCGCCATTGCCAAGGCGCGTTTGATCGAACTCATCACTTGGTTTGCGCTCGGCGGAGTGGTGTTGGGCCAATGCCAAAGCCCTCGGCTCGAGGACCGGTTGCGGCAGATGATCGAAAGCGATACGGCCTTTGATTGGACGCTGGGCCATGCGGCGCGCTCGTTCAACATGAGCGAAGCGACGCTGAGGCGGAAGCTCGCCGCCGAAAGTACCGGCTTCAGTGAGATCTTGAGCGATACAAGGATGAACCGCGCCTTGGGGCTCATTCAAACCACAACCCTGCCGATGGCGCAGGTTGCGCTTGAAGTCGGTTACGACTCCCCTTCTCAATTCGCGGCGCGGTTCAAGGACCGGTTTGGCGTCAATCCGCGCCATGTGCGGGGCGGCTCCGAGCGTTTTGAGCGGATCGGGGCAGAAGTTGAGCGTAGTGGGGCAGATGCGCTTGCGCAGTGACGATAGTTTTCCGGCATTATCAACCGCAGGAAAACAGCATGCGTTTCATCACAGCAGTACTTTTCGCCGCGTCCGTCTTCGGCGCGACGGCCGCACAGGCCGAAATGAAGCTCACCTCGAAGGATCTGGCCGCCGGCAAGTCCATGGCCGACGCGCAGGTCTTCAACAGCTTCGGCTGCGCCGGCAAGAACATCTCGCCGGAACTGACCTGGTCGGGTGCGCCTGAGGCGACCAAGAGCTTCGCCATCATGGCTTACGATCCGGATGCTCCCACAGGCTCGGGCTGGTGGCACTGGTCGGTGTTCAACATTCCCGCGGATGCCTCGAAAGTTGCCACTGGCGCAAGCGGTGACAAAAAGCTTCCCGCAGGCGCTGTCGAAGGTCGCACGGATTTTGGCATGTCAGGCTATGGCGGCGCATGCCCGCCGGCGGGTGATCAGCCGCACCACTACCAGTTCACCGTCTACGCGCTCTCGGTGGACAAGCTCCCGCTTCCCGAGACCGCCCCGGCTGCCATGGTTGGCTTCTATGTCAGGGCCAATACGCTTGCCAAGGCCTCCGTCGAGGTCACCTACGGCCGCTGAAGCCGACTTCGGATCCGCAGGCGTCATCCCTCCACGACAACGGCCGGCCGAGATGATTGAACCTCGGCCGGCCGTTTCCTGTTTGGGCTCCCTGGCCTGTAACCTAAACGGTCATTGCTTCCCAGCAGATCAACGGACCGTCTTCGGCATCGATACGCTCGCCGATCCGGATAAAGCCATTGCGCTTAAGAACGCGCTGGGACGCGATGTTGTCGACTCCGGTCTCCGCAGAGACCAGGGCCACGCGAGGGTCGTGCCGCGCCCACTCCAGCAACTGCCCTATGGCTCGCGTGGTGCATCCGCGGCTTTGGCGGGTAGGCGCAACCCCATAGCCGATATGCATCCTTCCATCCTGAGGAACCTTGATGACAGAGCAAAGGCCGACGATCTCGTCATCCTCCACGATCATCCAGGCCGACGGCGAAAATTCCGCGCCGATGTAAGCCGCGAGGCGGTTCAACATCGCCAGTACTTCAGGAGGCGCAATGGCGCTGTCTTGGACAAGGCGCAGATGACGTGGCGCCATGCCCTTCAGCAGCGCTTCAAAATCATGAGACGTTAGTTCGATGATCATAGTCTTCTCGACATTAGACATGCGCCAGTATTGGCGCGCTAAAGGCCGAGCGATAGAGCGAGGATCAGCTCTCGGTCACGATGCCGAGCGCCTTTACCCCTACCGCCGCAGCCGGTGAGTTCTGGATCGTTGCGACGGCAAACAAAGGCATTCTCCTCTAAGACGGAAATGCGAATAACAGTGCCGGGCGAGGATCGCAAGATACCCGGATCGGTCGGCACGCTGGCTGATCCATGCCAAACCGCAAGATCGGTCGAGCGCTGCGTTGCCTGAGGGATCTAGTTTGAGCTGCCACGGAGACCAAGACGAATGACCGCAGCGCTTCGGAACTATCATCAGCGGATGCAGCGAGTGCTGGACTATATCGACCAGCACCTCGATGACGATCTCGATCTTGACGTTCTGAGCGGTGTCGCGGCCTTCTCGAAGTTTCATTTCCACCGGCAGTTCACGGCGACCTTCGGATTGTCCGTGCATCGCTATATCCAGCTTGCCCGCATGAAGCGCGCTTCATACCGGCTGGCTTACAGGGACGAAGAACGCGTCACCGATATAGCGATGGATGCCGGCTACGATGCACCGGATGCCTTCGCCCGCGCCTTTCGGCAACGGTTCGGGCAATCGCCTTCGTCGTTCCGGAAGTCTCCCGACTGGGAGCCGTGGCTTGCCGCCTTCGGGCCTCTCGACAATGCAAGGAGCAAGCGCATGCAAAAGACTTTTACCGCTGACGACGTAATAATTCGCAATGTGCCTACCACGCCGGTGGCGATCATGGAGCATCGGGGCGACCCGGCGACGCTCGGTGCCACCATCCAGCGGTTCATCGCCTGGCGCAAGGCCGCTGGCCTGCACCCCAGGACAAGTCCGACCTTCAACGTCTGGCGTTCCGAGCGGCGCCCTCAGTCGCCTGCCGATTATAGCGTCGACCTTTGTGTCGGGACCGACCAACCGATCGAGGCGAACGGCGAAAAGATCAAAGCTGGCGAGATCCCTGGCGGACGCTGCGCGGTGCTGCGCGTTGTCGGCAACACCGACAATCTGGAGCCCGCCGCGCTCTACCTTTATCGCGACTGGCTTCCGGCCAGCGGCGAGGAAGCACGCGACTTTCCGATCTATTGCCAGCGGCTGAGCTTCTTCCCGGAAGTGGCGGAGCATGAGGCGGTGGCGGAACTGTTTCTGCCGCTGAAATAGCGCCCTCTGGCGGCGGCTTGGACAGGCCGTTGCCCACCCAGGCCGCCTTGAGGCAGATTAGTCGGCAGCCTGAGTGTGGGCGTTCATACCAAAAACAAATTGCGATTTAAAACCAGTTGAGTTAACTCGCAACCGATTGCATAATGCAATCAGGCCTGTGGATATGCCGTTTAAGGAAAGGAAGCGAGGATGGCTAAGCTCGTATTCGGAATGAACCAGTCCCTGGACGGCTACGTCGATCATATGGCGTTTGCGCCAAGCCCCACGCTCTTCCGCCACTTCATCGAAGAGGCTCAGCGGCAGGCGGGCAGTGTGTACGGTCGCCAGATGTATGAGGTCATGCGTTATTGGGACGACGAACATCCTGAATGGGATGCAGAGCGACAGGCTTTCGCGGCGGCGTGGCGGAATCAGCCGAAATGGGTCGTCTCGCGCTCGTTGAAGTCGGTTGGTCCCAACGCCAGGCTTGTCGGGGAAGACCTTGAGGCCGCGATCCGCGAGCTGAAGGCGGAACGTGACGGGGAGATCGAAGTTGCCGGCCCCAATTTGGCGCAAAGCCTCACCGACCTTGGCCTGATCGATGAGTATCGCATCTACCTGCACCCCGTCGTGCTCGGTCACGGCAAGCCATATTTCGCCGGACCCCGGCCGCCGCTCCGCCTGATGGCTCATGACCGGATTGGCGAGGATGTGATCAGGTTGACCTACGTTCCGGCTTGATCTCGGGGCTCGCCAGATGGAAATCGCCGCGAAAGTCTGGTCTTGGTTTGGGCCAAAGCGACGGAAACAGCCCGCTTTGGCGGCGCCGTCGTGCCGTCGACGGAGGTGGCGGCGCGCAGCCTACGAATTCATAGGGGCGCCCGTCGCAAAGGTGATGCGCGCGATAGCGGACGGGCCGCCTGATCCGGGTGCAGATCAGCCTGCGTTGCTAGAACAGGATGATTTTAGGCCAGATCGGCCTAAATCTGAATCCCGTTCTAAATTAAAAAGTTAGAGCATGATGTTGTCCGAAAACCGCTGACACTTTTCGGCATCATGCTCTAGGTACAGGCGTGTTGAGCAGCTGCTGCTCCCACAGGTACGCGATACCGCTACCAGCGGCGTGCTGCTTGAGAACCTCCGTCAGCTCACCGGCGTGCTCGGTCCGGGCCCAGTCGCGCTGCCATTCGGACGCCAGCGCCAGCCAGGTCATCATGTTCGCGCCAGCCGCGATCATGCGCTGGATGGCGACCTCGTGGGCCTCGACCGACGTGCCGCCCGACGCGTCGGTGATAACAGTCACATCCCAGCCTTCGCCGAGCGCCTGGATCACCGGCATCGCGACGCATATCTCGGTCCACAGGCCAGCGATGATCAACTGCTTGCGGCCGGTCGCCTTGACCGCGTCCACGACCTTCCTGTCTTCCCAGGTATTGATGAACGTCCGGTCGATCACCTCCTGGCCCGGGAAGACATCGGTGATTTGCGGGAAGATCAGACCGCCCCGATCGGCGATCACGCTCGTCAGGATGGTGGGAACACCGAAAGCCCTCGCGGCCTTCGCCAGGGCCGTCGAATTGTTGACCACCGCCTGCGGATCGTGGCTGTTCAGGTTCGTGAGCTGGTAAGGCTGGTGGTCGATCAGAACGAGTACCGAATCTTCGGGACGAAGAAGCGAAGCAAGGCCATTACGAAAGGTCATTATTACTTCCTTTGCTGCCGCCCATGAGCGGCATTGGTTTTGCGGGAGACATGCGCCAGGGGCGACGTTGCCTGGAAGCAGTATTGCCGTTCCTATTCAAGATGCGGTAGCACCCTTTTATGACAATCTGTGTCGCGAAAAGAGGAACGCTAATGGACATCGAAGAACTGCAGACCTTCGTGGAAGTGGCTGATGCCGGGGGCGTTTCACCGGCTGCGCTCCGGCTCGGCGTCTCCAAGTCAATCGTCAGTCGGCGGCTCTTCCGGCTTGAAGCGGAACTTGGTGTCCAGCTTCTTGCACGGACCACCCGAGGCGCCGCCCTCACGGAAGCAGGGGCCACGTTCCGAGATTATGCAGCGAGAGTCTGCGCCGAGATCGACGTGGCCAAGGAAACGATCCTACCCGCCGGTGACCTTCGCGGCCGCTTGCGAGTTGCCGTGCCACTTTCCTTCGGCCAGACTCACTTCGCTCCCATCCTCGCGGAAATGGCGCGCCGCCACCCCCAACTCCACATCCACACCTGCTACAGTGATCGCTTCGTCGATCTCATCACAGAGGGTTATGATTGTGCGATCCGGGTTGGCTATCTTCAGGACTCCAATTTGATCGCAAGACGCGTCGGACCGATCTATGGGAAGTTCGTCGCGAGCCCGGACTACATCAAGGCGCATGGGTCGCCCGAGACGCCGGAGGAACTCGTCGCTCATGAGGCCCTCATGCAGGGCACCGAAGCCTGGCAACTCATGGATGGCGACAAGATCATCACGGTTCGTCCGCAGGGGCGCTTTAAAGCCGACAACGGCACTGCTCTAGTCGCCGCCGCGGCAGCAGGATTAGGGATCGCTTACCTGCCCGATTGCCTTACCCATGAATTTATAGCCTCCGGCGCGCTTGTGCCGGTCATGACGCATTATCCACCACCCCCGGCAGGTGCATATGTCATCCGCCCGCCAGGTCAGCATCCCGCACGGAAGATACGGGTCCTCACCGAATTGCTGATTGAGTATTGCGAACCGGCTCCGCCCTTTGCAGGTGTCGGTCGCTAGAGCATGATGCCGAAAAGTGTGAGCGGTTTTCGGACGACATCATACTCTACTTCTTTGATTTAGATCAGGATTCAGATTTTGGCCGATCGGGCCTAAAATCATCCTGATCTAAAGCGCAAACGGCGCAACATTCGCGGATTGAACGACGCCGCTTCGAGCGATCGCAGCTCGGCTTCCGGCCGGATGACGGCAAGCGCCGCCGGCGACCTGCCGGACGTCAGTCGCGCGATATGGACAGCCCGGTGAGAAGCGGAGCGTACGCGGCGAGCCTGCGGGATACGAACTCCGTGAAGAGCCGCACGCGCTTCGTCTTGCGTGTCTCCCCCTGCGTGAGAAGCCAGAGCGTTCCATGCATGTGCAGGTCGGTGCCCGGCACTCTCACCAGCAGGGGGTCGGCATCTCCGACGAAGCACGGCAGTGTTGTGATCCCGAGCCCTTGCCGTACTGCAACGATCTGCGCCTCGCCGTCCGTGGTCCTGAACGGAATCCCCGTGGTGCGAACCTCACCCTCGCTGGCCCAGTCCGGGACACCAAACATGCTTATGACGATCCACCGGATGGGATCCGGCGCGCCCGCGCGCCACGCGGCCAGTCGATCGCAGGACATGTAGACGCCGCCGAACAGCTCCGGTCCCTTCAGGGCGTGAAGATTGAGCGGCAGGGTTTTGCGGTCGTAAACGACGCGGATCGCGACATCGGCCTCTCGGCAACATTGTCATCCTTCATGCACGCTATCAAATGGCGGGAAATGAATGGAGATTTATCGATATCTATCGCGTCGAGAACGACAAATTGGTCGAGCACTGGGATGCGATGATGCAAATGCCTGATACGCGCGCAAACAACAATCCGATGTTCTAAAGCGGAAATATCTGTGAATGACAGTGAGGCGGCTGTTGCCGCCTTCCATCGTTGTTGCCGCAGATAATCTGCGTTCTGACGTGCGCCAAAAATCAAAGATCCCCTCGATTTCCTGCCAATCCCTATACCGGCTGTATCCTTGGTTGTGCCTATTGCTACGCAAGCTTCATGGAGAGGTCGGTTGGCGAAACCGTCAAGGATCCGCGTCGCTCTCCGACCAACGCGACGCACCTCGAAGGTATCGTCACCAACGCGTATCACGATCTGCCGAAGGACTACTTGCGACGCCGGCTCACCTTCACGAAGAAGAAGTCAACCATGCGCAGGTCGTGTCATGTTGCCGGGCTCGCCAGCCCTTCCACCAGCGTGCTCAAAGCCGCATCCAAGGGGGCCGATCCGACTTTCTCGGGCACTAGGAGCCCATCGATCGCAAGCATGGTCACGCCGTGGATGAGCCCCCACCAGGCTGCCGCCTGACCTTCTATCGGCCGCTTGCGTATGCTCCCCGCGGCCTGGCCGCGCTGGAGGATTTCGAGCGCCACATCGAAGACCGCGAGCGCCCGCTCGTTGAGATGCACCCCTGCGGCTTTCTCCTCCCCTGCGCTGAACATCAGGCGGTAGAGAGCCGGGTTGTCCGTTCCGAACGCGACGTAGGCACGAGCTATCGGAGTGATTTCGTCGCGCAGAGAATTGGGCGCCTTGGGCTTCGCAGCCGAAAGGGACTTCCGCAGCCGGTCGAAGCCAATCATTGCGAGCTCCGCAAGCAGCGCGCCTTTGTCTGGAAAGTGCTTGTAGGGTGCCCCGTGGCTGACGCCAGCCCGGCGCGCGACTTCCCGCAGCGTGAACTGCCAGCCCTTTTCCTCGGCAAGCATATCCAACGCCGTCTCGATAAGCGCACGACGGAGATCACCATGATGGTAAGGGCGGCTGGATGTGTCCGGCATGATACCTCAAAGTTTCTTGTGATTGCATTGTTGACAGTGACTACTTAAGCGCCTATGTCAAGGGCATAAGTTTCTCTTGTCTACATTGGAGCGGACCATGAACGCAACCGCAAATGTCACCGAGGCTAATCGGCTGGGCAGTCTCCTCGCAGGCCAGCGCGCTGCCTTCCTGCGCGAGGGAGCGCCTTCGCTGGCGCAGCGACGCGCTGATCTGGCCAAGTTGAGGGCCGCGCTCATCGGGCACCGCAAAGCGATCGAAGATGCCATCAATGCCGATTTCGGGCATCGATCGAGGTACGAGACGGCGATCATGGAGGTTGGAGGGGTCGCCGAGGGTACAAAGTATCTGATCCGCAACCTTCGCAAATTCATGACGCCGACCCGCCGCCACGTTGCTCTGCACATGCGGATGGGCAAGGCCCGCATTGAATATCAGCCGCTTGGCGTCGTCGGCGTGATGTCGCCGTGGAACTATCCGGTGAACCTCGCGCTGATGCCGGTCGCGACCGCCATCGCCGCCGGAAACCGGGTGATGCTGAAACCCTCGGAGTTCACGCCCGTCACCAATGCGCTGCTCGCAAAAATGTTCGGCGAGATCTTCTCCGAAGATCAGTTCGCGGTCGTCACGGGCGATGCGGCCGTGGGGGCGGCATTCACTGCCCTCCCGTTTGACCATCTTGTCTTCACCGGGAGCACCGCAGTAGGGCGATCGGTGATGAAGGCCGCAAGCGAGAACCTCGTTCCGGTTACCCTCGAACTCGGGGGCAAATCACCGGTCATCGTCGCCAAGGGCCACACCCTCGACCAGGCGGCGGCGTCAATTGCCTACGGGAAGCTGCTCAGCGCCGGACAAACCTGCATTGCCCCGGACTTCGCACTGGTCCACGAAAGCGAGGTTGACGCATTCGTCAAGGCGTATGACCGGAAAGTGGCGTCCCTTTATGCTGACGGTCCGACGAGTGAACACTTCACCTCGATCATCAACGAGC
Source organism: Rhizobium leguminosarum bv. viciae (assembly GCF_012276115.1). GTDB lineage: Bacteria > Pseudomonadota > Alphaproteobacteria > Rhizobiales > Rhizobiaceae > Rhizobium > Rhizobium leguminosarum_T. Next base: position 43,855 of record NZ_WIEU01000020.1, read on the forward strand.
GGCACTATTCCCGGCTCCGGAGCCTTATCGACGATGCTCGCTCCAAAGGAGCGCGGATCATCGAGGTCGGCAACCGGCCCGGCGATGCATCCCGTCGCCCCAACACGCTGGCGCCAACCGTGGTGCTTGGCGTCACAGACGACATGCGCATCGCTCACGAGGAAATCTTCGGCCCGGTCCTACCGATTTTTCCCTACAGCGACGTTGAAGAAGCGATCGCCTACGTCAACGCCCGGCCCCGGCCGCTCGCGCTCTACTACTTCGGTGCCGATGATGAAGACCGACGCATGGTGCTGAGCCGAACAACCTCAGGCAACGTCACCGTGAACGGCACGATCATGCACATCGCTCAGGATGACTTGCCCTTCGGCGGCGTCGGGGCCAGCGGCATGGGCGCATACCATGGCATCGAAGGCTTCCGCACCCTCAGCCATGCCAAGGGGATCTATGAGCAGGGCCATTGGAACCTCTCCAACCTGCTCCATGCCCCGTTCAGACAGCCGATCGATATCATCCTCAAAATGATGCTCCGGTGATCAGCATGCCGTCATCAAATCAAGCTCAGGAGTATCAGCACATGACCACCGACACGTCGTCGCGGCTACGCGGCGCATGCGAATGCGGCGCTTGCTCGTTCGAGGTGCATACCTCGCCGAAAGCCAGGTTCCGGTGCCACTGCCTGATCTGCCAGGCGTTCAACGGCAAACTGTTCGCCGATGTTGTCGCTGTTCGCGCCAAGGATGTGACACTGAAAGGTGCCGATAATATCTCGTTCAAGAAGTATCGTTCACTGCCGAACTTCGATCGCGGGCTCTGCCGCACTTGCGGCAATCCCGTCGTAGAGGTTATGGGGGCGGGGCCACTCAAGGTGATGTTTATTCCGACCAGCAACTTCGGCCCGGAAACCCGGCTGCCGCCGGTACGGATGGACATCTTCTATCACCGTCGTGTGATGGACATGGCAGACAGTTTACCCAAGTACAGCGGTTATTTCGCGAGCGAGTTCGCGGTCGGGAAACTGATCATGGGTGGTTTGTAGGGCTCCAGCCAAAGGACCGTTCGCGCGGAAGAGCCACGTGAAGGGCAGCTTTCACATTGGATCTCAAAGGCCTTGATTGCAAAAAAAGTACCGTCAGACAGATCCGCCACACTTTCGCCGCCATCGACTTTCGCCGGACGGATAGGGCCTGGCATTGCAACTGCTTCGTCGCAACTACCACCTTAGAAAGCGTCGGCCTGCAAAATAGCCCGCAACGGCCACAATGAGTATGGCGATTGGATACCAGGTTGCGACGAACAACGGACTGTCGTCGGGGCAATTGGAGGCGTAAAGCGTAGCGGCAATACCGGCGGAAGCCAATGCCGCGATTGCCCCAGCCTGACCGGGGTGATCCGGCGCACCATGGCGCATCACCAGAAAGAGGAACACGGTCGGCGCCAATGAGAGGATCGGGATAACCGTCAGGCAATGCAACGCATTGTGGCCCAACAGTCTGGTTCCCCAAAGATCGGCCGGGGTGACGATCATCTCGATGGTGGCGGCGGCGATCAACAGCGCTGGTGCCAGCAGCAGTAACCAGCGCCGAGCCGTTGCGCTCTCTCCTGGACGAATAAGGCTCTCCATCAGCGATGCCGCCACAAAAAACAGCGCCAAGGTGGCAATGAACTTGAATGCGAAGCGCGCAGTCAGGATGGCTTGAGCAAAATCAGGTCGAACACCCAGGACCGAAAAGAACACCAATCCCGCTACCAATGCGCCAGCAGCTGTCGCCAGAGCAAGCGCCCTCGAGAGGTTGACGGGCCGCCGTGTGTCCTCTGATATCAGATTGATCAGGTCTTCCGTGTTCACTCAAGTACTCCGTTTGCGGCTGGTCCGATGAGAACCGTCCCGTTTCGTTGTGCAAAGATTGGCTGTTTTGACAACATTATTCATCTTGCCATATCCGCAAGCGGATCTCGACCTCACGTTCGACATAACGCCATTCTTCGGTCGCACGCAATCGAAAGAGCATGGCCTCAAATTGAGAGGCACTTTCCTCCGCGAATTCGAACCAGGTGAGAAAATCGAAAGGCTCGCCAAGATCACGGCTGTGATAGAGGCGTCGAGCGACCGCAGGCAAATAGTCCATTCCAATCTGAAAATGCGCCGACCTCTCCTGAATGATGGCACGGCGTTCGTCCTGCGCAAGAGACCACCAAAGATCCGACTTGCGGATCGGGATCAAGACCGCAAGCCAGGCCGTTGCGCGGCCCAACGGTGGTTGGCGTTCTCCAAGCTGATCGAGTTCGACACGGGTCGTGTATCGCGCGCTGCCGGCTGTTCCGCGCAGAACCCAGGCCGCCGAATCGGGTAATATGCCCTGATCGGTGTCCATGACACTAAGACGAGGCGCAACATCCAGACCCTTGCCAATAATGGTGCGCGTTGCCTCGACCTGCCATTGGCCACTCTCACCAGCCACGAAGTATGTCGGTTTCACCATCGTGACCTACCAGCGCAACAGTCTGTGGCCAAGCAAAGCACCGGTTCCGGCAACTATCGAAATGGCAATCGGATACCACAGCATTACAAAGAGCGGGCTGTCGTCATCGCAATTGGCTGCGTAGAATGTCGCCGCAATCCCTGCCGCTACGAGCCCGGCAACAGCTCCGGCGACCGCGGGTCGGGTGGGGGCGGCGGATCGAAGCGCGTAGAGAAAACAGGCAAGAGGACCCACCGATAAGAAAGGGATAATCGTCAGGCAGAGGCTGGAATTGCGCCCGATCATGCGCGTCACCCATGTCTCCGACGGCATGACCAACAGTTCAAAGATCGCCGCTGCACTCATCAACAGAGCTGGAACCGTTAAGCCCAATGCCGTCAACCGAACCGGGACGCCCGGTCTTCCAATCCGGAACATGACCATCCCACCGGTCAAGCTGAGAGATCCCGTGATCACGAATTTGAACAGGAAGCGGCCGGTCTCGATGGCCGTGACGAAGTCCGCACGCAAGCCGATGACCGCGAAGAACAAAATGGCGGCGATCAATGTAGCGGCAGTGGCAGCATGCATCAGGGCATGATCAAGATTCAGTCGAACCGGGGTATCCTGCACGAGCAGTTCGATCAACTCATCAGTTTTCATGTCACCCGCCCCGAATAGAGAGCAGCCAACCCCTTCAATGCCCTATGCAGGGAAACACGTACCGCCACCTCTGTCATTTCCAGCCGATCGGCGGTTTCCCGAACACTCGACCCTTCAATCGATATCGATTGAACGATCGTTCGTTGCGGATCCTTGAGCTTGCCCAAAATCTGTTCGATATCGATGCGATCGGAGGCTGCGATGCGTTCGTCTGCTTTAAGTGTAGCAACGACGTCCTCGAGTGGTACTGACTGACTGCCACGGCGCCGCAGGCTATCGACCACCTTGTTGCGAACGATTGCCGATAGCCATGGCCCCAAAGGCCGTGACGGATCCCATGTCCCCCGCTTGAGATGGATAGTAAGCAGCACTTCCTGAACCACGTCCTCAGCCTCGCTGGCCGGCGCACCGAACTGGTCACAACGCTTCCGCGCCATCACCCGTAAATGTGGTGTGAGGGCCGTCAGGAATTTGTGATAGGCATGGCTGTCGCCCGCAATCGCGGAACGCAGCCAGGATGCCCATTCCTTTTCACGCGCCAGATCTTTCATCCGACATATCCTTCTTCGGCGGTTCTCGTGCAATTGTTACAGAGACCAGCCGGATTTTTTTGCGTGTGGGATATCGGGCCGAAACGTGCAAGCGTTTGAACGTTCATGTCATCGATCATGAGATAAGATTGTATGACTGTGATTGGGGTTCCAGCAGTGCAAAAACGGGCCGGATAAGACCTTCCAGAAGGTCTCTTTCTGGACGCGTGCGCGCTAGCACACGAATACCAAGCAGTGTGCCGAGGAGCGTGCCGGCCATGTCCGATGCTTTTTGGCAACGATTGATCGATCCATCTTTCTGGCCTCTTTCGACGCAGCGCCTGAAGAAAGCCTCAACCCGCACCAGGACTTGAGCCACCACCCGCTGAAACTCATCATCATGTGGTGCTACCTCGAGCGCGGAATTGACCAGCATGCAGCCTTTCCGCTTTGTATCGCTCAACGACCGCTCAATAATTTCGTTGAAAAATGCGCCGATCGCCTCACGCGGCGGCTTCGTCTCAAACCGGCCGACACGGTCGCCGAAGCTCCGTTCGACATAGAAATCGAGCGCTTTGCGATAAAATGCGTGCTTGTCGCCAAAGGCATTGTAGATGCTTGCGGTGGTCAGCCCGATTGCCTGGGCCAGATCGCGGATTGACGTTGCCTCGTAGCCGTGTTCCCAAAACCGCTCTACAGCCAGCAGCAATATTTTTTCTTCATCAAATTCTCTAGGTCTGGCCATACATCCTGTCTCCCAGAACATGGATCGAACGGGCGACTGCCCAGGGCTATCGCCGATCTATTTTAGAACATACGGTCTAAAACTCAACCCTGTGTGGTTCAACCTTTGTCTGCTTTCTACTTCATCAGCCTCAGCGTCAGGCTGTTAAGGGCGGAGAGCAGTCCGATAACGGCAACCCCGAAGATCACGTAGCGCAGTTCTTCGAACGGGGTGCCGCTCAGATAGTCCAGACCATACTGCCATGCGAGGACGATCATGATGGTAGCAATCAGCGCCAGCAATAGACCGAACAGATGGCGCCAGAAGCCTCTCCCTTTCTGGGTCATGCTCCCGCCACCTCGCGGAAACTGTCGATCTTGAAAATCAGCAGATCGTCGCGGCGTTCGATATTACCTTCAAGCACCACCGGTAAACCGGTCTTGTCGAGCAAGGCCGCCGGCATCGGTCCCCCGTCCTTGGAGGCGAGAAGAAAGAAGATGTGGCCGTCCACGGGTGCAGTGGAAACGAAGACGGGTGGAACACCTCCAGAAATACACAGATTGGCGCAGGCCTTGTGCGCGAGGCCCGTCCCCGGCTTCATGGCGCCAGCACTGCATTTTCCATCGCAGATCTCGCCCGTCAAACGCCACCGACCGAGATTGTCCGGCACGGACGTGACCGGCAGGGCCGGCATGTGCGGATCGGCTGCTTTTAGGTCGTCTTCGCCGCCGATCAGCAGCATGACCAGGTCTCCACGCTTAACGAAGATGCCACCGGCCTGTGCGGTTTTGCCCGCAAGTGTCAGCGCCCTGTCGTCCACCCCGAACTTGCCCGAGCCCGCCAGCATGACAGCGCGCGCGGGCTTTTTGCCGTCGAAGGGAACACGAAGAATCGGATAGGGCTTTACCTCCATGGTGCCGATCAAATGCTCGCCGGAGAGCTCGTCGGCATAGCTGCCCGCGCCTGGACTTTCGGTATTCAGGGACAGCAACGCCGAAGTCGTCGCCATAGCGGCAATGAAGAACATGATGAACCCGATCATCAGCACCCTGACATCGGCTGGGACTTTCTTGAAGTAACCGACAAAAAATCCGCGTTCGACGGGCCTCAGCATCAAACCGTTCCTCCATTCTTCGGCGCGGCAGCCGCGGGAAGCAACTCCGCGGGCATGGCCAACGGCTCCAGCTTTGTGCCAAGAGGCAAAGGTTCCGGATCAACCAGAATGCTCGATCCCTCCAGGCGAAGGCGATATTTACGGATCCGCTCCCGGAACGGCGGTGGCGAACAACCGTCCTCGGGGCGATACTGATAGCCATGCCAGGGGCAGGTGATAAAGCCGATGACGACCTTGCCTTCGCCGATGGGGCCGTTCTGGTGCGAGCAGATATTGGATACGGCTGAAAGACCACCCTTTGAACGGAAGACGGCGATGCGCTCGCCGCCCGGTGCCACCCCGATGATCGCCCTGCCTTCGGCAATCTCGCTGACATCGCCGACGATCACCCAAGGCGCCTCGGTGGCCTTTCGCGCCGCGGCCGCGTCAGCCGATGTCTCCCGTCGACCTGCGACAAGGTGCAGGACGCACAGTGTCGCCAATCCGCCGAGCGACAAAAATGCCAAAGCAAGATCCCGGCGATCGATCAGAGCGCCGAGCGCCACATGCAGGATGACCGCAGCGTAGGCGAAGTAGACGCTCATGTGGATCGCCTTCCACACCGGCGGCGTCAGGAAGGAAAGCCAGAAATCGTGGCTCGTTACTGCAAGGACCGCCAGAATGACGAGCGCGAAGACGCCGAAGAGTTCGAAAGGAAAGCCGGCGATGCTCGTGAAGCTGGTATTGCTGGTGAAGAGCGCCGTGAGCTGTGGTGTTGGACTAAAGGAGAAATACCATCCGAGCACATAGTAGGCGTGCGTGGCTGCGATGATCGCGGTCATCACGCCAAAATGGCGGCGATTGTAGAGGAGCGGAACGAAACGGGCATCGATCCGCGCCAGTGGCCCGATTGCGAGGACGATGGTCAGCATCAACAGGGCCAGAGACCCGAAGGCGCGCATCCGCTGGATCGGCAGGTCGGTATCCCGCAGCGCAGAGGACATGACTGGGCCCAGCCGCAGGAAAATGAGGATGTAGATGAAGATCCCGGCCAGCATGACCGCGTCATAGATGATCTTGGTCTTGTTCCAGATGACCGGCTTGTAGGACACGCTCACGGTTGCTTATCCCCCTGTGCTGCAGTGGCATCAAGGCGCACAGCCGGCGCATCGGCCGGCAGTTTCGGGACGCTCGCGAAGATGACGACAAGCATGATCGGGATAACGACTGCAAGGCCTGTCCAGATCACTGTGTGAGCGCGACGGTGACGGCGCTGCATGCTAGGACTCTCCCCTGGAAAGTTTGGTCCACCGCCAGACGACCAGCGGCCAGAGAAGAACGAGCCCGGGGATAAGGAGCGGCCGGACTGCATAGGCGCCACGTGCTCCCGGATCGACCTTGTCGAATCCGAACAGCAGAAAGGCGGCGGCGACGGCAAGACCGATGCCGGCCCAAAGCATCAATCCTGCGGAGACGGGATCGGAGATCGAAACCATGGGACCCTCAGATGCGGCCGGTCGCCGGTATGGCCGCACCGGTGACGATGCCTGCTGCAGGCGAAATCAGGAACCCGATAAGCTTGGCGATATCCGTCGGCTGAACCCAGCTGTTCGTCTTCGCATTCGGCATCGCCGACCGGTTTTGCGGTGTGTCGATCGTGCCCGGCAAAATACAGTTGGCGGTAATGCGCTTGTCGCGGTTTTCCGCGGCGATCGCTTCCGTAAGCCGGATCACCGCCGCTTTCGATGCGGCATAGGCGGCTTGATTGGCGCCGGCCTTTAGTCCCGGCGCTGCCGCGACATGGACGATGCGGCCGTAGCCTGCCTGCTGCATCGGTTTCAGGACCGCCGCACTAATTGCATAAGCCGTTCTGGCGTTCATCTGAAACAACTGGTCCCACTGGTGCACGCCCGTCTCGTCGACCGGTCCTGTCTGGAAGCCGCCGACGGTATTGGCGAGCGCATCGAGCCGGCCAAATCTCGCGAGCGTTTTTTGAACCGCTTCCTGGCATGACGTCAAATCGGCGAGATCCATGCCGCCGATCAGCAGGATTTCGCTGCTGTCGGGCAGGCTATCTGCCAATTTTTCCAAGGCTTCCGAATTGTGCTCAACGCAGACGAGCCGCGCACCGTTCGCCGCAAGCTCCCTGACGACGGCGCTTCCAAGGTTTCCTGCTGCACCCGTAACCATGACAACGGTGCTTGTTCCTGTTGCTTCACTCATGATGGTCCCGCCCTTTCGAGTTGAGGCCGCCTGCAAAGGCTCGCCCGTAATTCGCGGCAGCACATGGTTTTGTTACACACGTTCTTAAAAAATTCCCGCCCGCTATGCGACGCCAGGAAATTTTGCTGTTGCTGCGAAAAAATTCGGGACCGGCTGTAACGAACCACCTGACGCGACCGTAAAGGTCTCTGTCGGACGAAGGGTAATGGGATCTCGAAGGTTCCGATCGGCGTCCTCCTGAAGGAGCAAACGAATGAAGCGCGATGCTTACGGTCTCATGACCAGCACTGACAGCAACGAGGCACAACGAGCATTCGAGAATGCCGTCTTTGGTCTGGCAGCGCATCGGCCAAGTACTGGTGTAGCCATCCAGTCAACTTTGGCAGCCGACCCCCATCATGTTGCCGGCCATGCGCTGAAGGGCTTTGCAAATCTGATATTGGCGCGGTCGGAGCTCTACGAACCGGCTGCCAAGGCACTTGTTGATGCGCAGGCAGCGCTGGTGGTCAGAGACGGAGGAACCGGTGACGAGCGCACCCTTGTGAAAGCACTGGAGGCCGCCGTCGAAGGCTCGTTTTCGCGTGCGACGGATATTCTCGACGATGGTTTTGAGGATCGGTCGGTGACGTTCCTGCCCTTTAAGATTTCGCAGGCTCTGCGTTTCATGCTTGGAGATGCCCGCGGCATGCTACGGGCCAGCACGCGTGCAGTCGCCCGCCTTGACACCAGCACGACGGCGAAGGGCTTTATTCTTGGTTGCCACGCGTTTTCGCTTGAAGAGCATGGTCGGTATGCCGAGGCGCTTGCCGCGGGACAGCTTGCGGTTACTCTGCAGCCCGATGATTCCTGGGGCCTTCACGCCGTCTCGCATGTCTTCGAGATGCGTGGCGATACGGAAGAAGGCATTGACTGGCTCGAGGCGAACCGCAAGGCCTGGTCGCGCTGCAACAATTTCTCCTTCCATATGGCCTGGCATCTCGGTCTGCTACACCTGGAACGCGGCGATCATGATCGGGTGCTGCAGATCTACGACGACGACGTTCGCCCACAGCAAACCGACGATTTCCGAGACATGGCGAATGCTGTCTCGCTCCTGTGGCGGATGGAGCAATCGGGAGCTCATGTCGGTGATCGCTGGACCGATCTGGCAGAAATAGCCCATCGTCGAAAGGCGGACACGACCTTGATTTTTGCAGCTCTGCATAATCTTGCCGCCATGGTTGCCGTTGGCGACCGCGATGGGGCTGTGGAGCTTGTATCGCATATAGAAGCCAAGGCGCTTGGCGCGGATGACCAGGGCCGCGTCGCCGCCGAGATCGGTGTACCGATGGCGCGCGTTCTCACGGGTCTCCATGCTCCAGCGGACCGCTACATGCTCGAACGCATGGTGGCGAACCTGCCGAAGATCGGCGGCAGCAACGCACAGCGCGACTTTTTCGTCCTCGCGCTCGCCAGGGCGATGGCGACCGACGGCAACAATGTCGGTGTTTCGCGTATCGGCCAGATTCGCCAGCGGCTGAAGGCCGACGACCGATTATTCAAATCCATCGAACATTCGGTTGGCATGAGTTTATCCGCCTGATCTCACCTCAAAGAAAGGAAAAACACGATGTCCATGATGGAAATGCAAAAGACAAGCGTCTTCCCTGAAATTCAACCGAGCCTCGGCCGGACGATTATTATTTCCGGCCTTGCCGCCAATATTACCTGGGAAATCTGGGCACGGCTGATCACGCCACTGTGGGTTGGCGGACCACTGGAGCCCGCTGCTCTCGTTCAATCGGTGTTCGGGTTCAACAATTTGTTGCTGGCCGAAGCGATCCACGCGATCGTGGGCATCGTTTTTTATCCGATCGGCTACCTGTTCATCGCCCGGCCGTTGCAGCGGCTGATCATCCCCAAGCTGCCATTACTATTGACGGGTATCGGCTTCGGCATCGGTCTTTGGATCTTCGCCCTTTACGTCATGGCACACCTGTTTGGCGGCCAACCGGCATTTCTCGGTTTTGTCACTCTCACCTGGGCATCTCTGATCGGCCACATGCTGTTTGGTACGGTTGTCGCGTTCGTCGTCCGCCGCCTGGAACGCTAGACCCGTTGTGGGACTAGGCCTGCCCGGTCCGTGAGCCACCGGGCAGGTTTTCTAACTGTGCAAGGTTTTTCCAGTGAACGCTGAGCACAGCCCACTTCACCAGATTCGAGAGATTGATCGTGACCACCGAAAGCTTCGTAACGCCGAGAGTTGCCGACATCGTCGCCAGGACGCTTCATGCCCATGGCGTCCGTCATGCTTTCGGCATGCCGGGCGGAGAAGTGGTCACGCTGATAGACGGCCTGGAGGCCTCAGGCATCGCCTTTCACCTTGCACGCCACGAAACCGCGGCAGCGATCATGGCGGCAGGCGCGAGCGCGATGACGCAAAACCCGGAACTTCTCGTGACGACCGTGGGCCCGGGCCTTGCCAATGCGGTCAACGGCATCGCCGATGCTGCCCAGGAGCGCGTCCCCTTGATCGTCATATCCGGCATTGTCGACCGTCCGACCCGCGCGCGTTACACCCATCAGGTGATCGACCATGCGCAGTTGCTGCGACCGCTGGTCAAGGCTTCTTTCGAAATCGAGCCTGAGAGCGCTGCCTCCGCGGTCGCTCGTGCACTCGCGCTTGCCATGACGGAGCCGATGGGTCCCGTCCATCTCGACCTGTCTCCGGCGACGGCTGCCGCGGTCTCGCCAACCTTGAATGTCATTTCGCCTCCGAAGCTTCTGAAACCCTCGGTAACAATGACGGATCCGGCCGTTCATACACTTGCCGAGAGGATTGGCCGGGCGCAACGACCGCTTTTTATCGCTGGTCTTGACGCCGTGCGAGATCATGCCGGTCCGGCACTTCAGCACCTGGTCGAAAAAATTGGCGCACCGGTTATCACAACCTATAAGGCCAAGGGCATCATCCCCGAGAACCACCCTCTGTCGCTTGGCGCCGCCGGATTGTCGCCGCTGGCGGATCAAATTCTTCTGAACCTGGTCCGGGATTCTGATCTGGTCCTGTCAATTGGGTATGACCCAATCGAAATGCGGCTCGGCTGGCTGGATTTCGTCGGAGATCCAGCAAAGCTAGTGGAGATTTTCGATACTGCCCCGGACCACGGCATGCATCATGCCGGAACCAGAATCCAGGCTGCACCTTGCTCGTTTCTACAGGCGCTGGCCGATATTCACGCGGGGCCTAAGACCTGGACGGCTGGCCAACCCGCCGCCGTGAAAAACGAACTTGCCCGTTTATTCGCAAGCAATGGCAGTTGGGGACCGCACGCAATAATCGAGGCCCTCAATGCCGTCGCCGGTCAGGAAGCAATCGTCACCGTCGACAGCGGAGCGCATCGCATTCTCCTGTCGCAGAAATGGGTTGCGCCACGGGCCATGTCATTGCTGCAATCGGCGGGCTTTTGCACCATGAACGCCGCCTTGCCGCTTGCGATCGGCGCCAAGGTCGCCGATCCATCACGTCCGGTTTTCGCCGTGATGGGCGACGGCGGTCTTGAGATGGGAATCGGCGAACTGGCTACGCTACGCGATCTTAATCTGCCTATCACCATCGTGCTTTTTCAGGATCGCAGCCTGGCGTTGATTGCTCTGAAGCAGGCATCCGCCGGTCTGAAACCGGCCGGCGTCACGCTCGGCGAAACTGACTTTGCCGCCGTCGCGCGAGGTTTCGGCGGTTATGGTTTCAATGTGGAGAATTGTGATGACTTCCGTAACGAGCTTGAGGCAGCCCGCGAGCGCGAAGGCTTCACCCTCATCGCCTGCAAATTCGATGCAAGCGCCTACGACGGCGCCTTCTGAGGCCAACCAAGCGACAGGTTCAGCCCCTCAGAAGGTCAAGCGCCCCCGTGATCCGCGGCTCGACTTTTTCCGTGGTGTCGGCATGCTGATTATTCTTTTGGCCCATATCCCAAACAACGGATGGGCGCTGTGGATTCCGGCGCGCTTCGGTTTTTCCGACGCCACGGAAATGTTCGTCTTCCAGTCGGGAATGGCCTCGGCCATCGCCTTCGGCTCGACCTTCGACCGCAGCGGCGCACTTGTCCTCATCGCCCGCGTTGCACAGCGGATCTGGCAGATCTTCTGGGCCCATATTGCTGTCTTTATCGTCGTCGCCGCCATCATGGTTGTTGCCGGAACCCGTTATGACGGCGTCACCTATGTCGACAGCCTGAACCTCGTGCCCTTCATGGAGGACCCCGGCAACCTCCTCGTCGGTTTGCTGACGCTGACTTACGTGCCGAATTATTTCGATATCCTGCCGATGTACATCGTCATCCTGGCGCTGATGCCGATGATGGTCTTCGCGTCGAAAATTCAGCGATTCCTGCCGTTTGCGCTCATGACAGCGTTGTGGCTGGCGACGCAGTTCGGCTTCACGGGGCTGCCCGCCGAGCCCTGGTCGGATCGTCCGTGGTTCTTTAACCCCTTAGGATGGCAGTTGCTGTTTTTCACTGGTTTCTTCCTGATGCGCGGCAGCCTTCCAGCTCCCGGCTTCGATCGCAGGTTGATGGCGCTCGCGATTGCCGTCGTGATCCTGACTGTGCCTTTTGCCTGGGTACGGTTCCACGATGCGCATCCAGCCTTCCAAATGGCCGCTACCACGCTTTTCCCCCTCACCGACAAGACCGATTTCGGCCTGCTGCGCTTCGTTCATTTCATGGCGCTCTGCTACATCGCCGTACATCTCGTCGGTAAGAAAGGCTCCCGGCTGCGCGGCCCTGCCGTGCGCGTTCTGACGGTGGTTGGCCAGCAATCGCTCGCCGTCTTCATCACCGGTATCGTGATTGCCCAGCCGATCGGTATCGCGCTCGATCATGCCGGTCGCACCACTTCTGCAGAGGCAATTGGAAACCTGATTGGCTTCGGCGTGCTTGTAGGAACCGCCTATCTCGTACGCTGGTTCAAGAGTTCCCCCTGGAAATCGTGAGAATCCCGAATGTCCGACCATCAAAAACCCGCCAGTCTCGAAGGTCTGCGTATTCTCGACCTGTCGCGGATTCTCGCTGGACCAACCTGCACGCAGCTGCTCGCCGATCTCGGTGCCGATGTCATCAAGGTCGAGCGGCCTGATATTGGCGACGACACCCGCAGTTGGGGGCCGCCCTTCGTGCCGGATGCCGACGGTGGCGACAGTGATCTCAGCGCGTATTTCCTGTCGGCCAACCGCAACAAGCGATCGATAGCCATCGATCTCGCCAGCGATGAAGGGGTTGCGCTTGTCGAGCGACTGGCGGCTGTCTCGGACGTGGTGATCGAAAACTACAAGCCGGGCGATCTTGACCGCCGCGGACTCGGCTATGAGGATATTCGCAAGATCAAGCCGGATATCGTCTGGTGTGCGATATCCGGTTTCGGCCAGATCGGACCCTATGCCGAGAGAACCGGCTATGATTTTCTCGTCCAGGCGATGGGCGGCATCATGAGCATCACTGGCGAAAGCGATACGGCCGGTGGCCGGCCCCTCAAGGTCGGCCTTGGCATCGCCGACGTGATGTGCGGCATGTATGCGACCGTCGGCATCCTCGCCGCTCTCCGCCATCGCGACCGCACGGGCGAAGGCCAGTATATCGATCTGGCGCTTTATGACAGCCAAGTTGCCTGGCTTATCAATGCCGCGACGAACCATCTGGTTTCGGGAAAGGTGCCAGGGCGGATCGGCAACCGGCATCCCAACATCGCTCCCTACCAGACCTTCGCAACGGCTGCTGGAGACATCGCCATCGCAGTCGGAAACGATCGGCAGTTCGCCCGCTTCTGTACGGCGATCGGCCGTCCTGATCTGGCGGACGACGAGCGGTTTCGCCATAACCGTGATCGCGTTGTAAATATCGATGCACTGGACCCGCTTGTGACCGAGGCCCTAAAAGCCGATACCGCCGAACGCTGGGAGCAGCGGCTTGTCGCTGCCGAAATCCCCGCAGGCCGGGTCGCCACGATCGATCAGGTCGTGGCCAATCCGCATACCTTGGCGCGCGAAATGGTGATGACCATGGAAACCGTAGACGGACAAACCGTCCGCCTCCTCGGCAATCCGCTGAAGATGTCTGCAACTCCGGTTCGCTTTGATCGGGCGCCGCCGCATGTCGATCAGGACAGGGACGATATCCTCCGGGAGCTCACGAGGCTCGAAGCCACGCGCGGAACTTAAATCGTCGTGGGCTCGCCCGTCAGGGTATGCGGTCCCGATACCAAAACGCTGCACCTGGTCTCTATCACCCACCTGCTCTTCGAACGACGAGTACCGCTGTTCAGCCAAATCGACGCCTATCAGCCATCATCGCGTCAAGAAGCGCAAACAGCGGGCACGCCGCAACGATCGATGATCGCTTTAAGAATACGCAGTGATAGTTTTGTGCCAGTCCCATGGCCTATCGTCGTTTTTCCGACGAATGTATTTCTAAAACGGCAAGTTTATCAGAGGATAGATATGACATATACTGAAAATCTTTGGCTTTTCTTTTCACTTCTATTCGGCATTGTCATCGTTCCAGGCGTGGATATGATTTTCGTACTGGCAAACGCGCTGACACATGGTCGATCCGCGGGTCTTTTCGCCACGGCCGGTATCATCGTTGGCAGCCTCGTGCATTCCCTATTTGCGGCTCTGGGCGTCGGCCTCTTTGCCAGCCTCATGCCTGTGCTGTTTCGGCCGCTTCTGATCGTCGGTGCGCTTTATATGGCCTGGATAGGGTTCACTCTGATGCGGAGTTCGATCACCGTCGACCAAGTCCGCGCGACAGATGCCCGCTCGAATGGGGAGGCGTTTCGCCGCGGCATCGTATCCTGCCTGATGAATCCGAAGGCGTATCTGTTCATGCTGGCAGTCTACCCGCAGTTTCTGCGTCCTGATTTCGGCCCGCTTGCGCCACAGGCTGCGGTCATGGCTGCGATGACAGCCGCAACTCTCTTATTCGTCTATGGCGGACTGTCTGTGGCTGCGGGTCGGGCGCGAGAAGTTCTCGTTGGCAACGGTACTGCAACGATCTGGGTCGGGCGGGCCGCAGGCCTGCTTCTGATCCTCGTTTCGCTTGTAACTCTTTGGGAAGGCGTCTCGGGCGGCACCCGATAATGAGACAAGTCATCGGAGTCCGTCACGGCGGGACGGAGCAGCGCAAGATATCCGCAAGACCGGGCCGAAAGTCGAGACAACCGAGCCGAATACATGCGTGCCAAATCCAGAGGAGCTCCCCGTGATGGCGAATTGCTGCTGCTCGGGATCGCCTGATGCGGGCGGTGTGGCTACAAACGGCAGGAGGTTGGCTAACCCCGTCGAAGTTATCATCCGTAAAAAGCTCATTCGTCCCGAGGGTTCCGCCAATGCCACCACCTCTCCGGCCGTTCACGAAAATTCCGGGACGAGTGCGGCAGCCGCTTCCTGTATCGCCTGCCAGACCATTTCTATATCGCTCGCAGCCGTCGTTATTGTGCCGATCGAGACGCGGACCATCCAATGCCCGGCCGCCGTTGCCGGCGTGATATAGGCCTGGCCCGAGGTATTGACCGCGTGCGCCCAGGCGCGAGTGAAATCATCGAGACGGTCGGACGCCACAGACTTCGGCCGATAAACAATACAGACGGTCTGCAGAACGACGGGCACGATAATCTCCCAATCAGGGGTGGCTTCCACCTTCGACCGAAGATCCTGAGCCAGGCTAATGTCTCGCCGCAACCTGGCTTGCAACCCTGATACGCCCTGTTCGCGTATGGCGAACCACAGTTTCAAAGCCCTGAACCTTCGTCCCAAGGGAATACCGGTGTTGCGTAGGTTACGCACTTTTTCGTCGGCACTCGATTGAAGGAAGCTCGGATCGGCAGACATCACCCGAAGCAGATGAGGCTCGTCTCGGACGAAATAGAGCGAGCAATCAAAAGGGACTCCCAGCCACTTGTGCGCGTTTATAACCACGCTGTCTGCGTCCTCGATACCGTCCCACATCCAACGCAACTCCGGCAGGATCATCGCGTTTCCGGCCATGGCTGCATCAACGTGGAGCCACAAGCCGTGTCTGCGTGCGATGTCAGCGACGCTGGATAACGGATCGATGGACACGGTGGCGGTCCCACCGACGGCCGCGACGATCGCACAGGGAGTGGATCCGGAGCGGATATCCGCGGCGATGGCATGCTCGAGCGCCGAAGGATGCATCGCGAAATTGGGGTCGGTATCAACCATGCGGACATTCTCACGACCGAATCCCGCCAGCAGTGCCGCTTTTTCCACCGACGAATGGGCGCTCGCCGACGTGTAGATTGTGAGTGGCCGGTGTTCAGCTTGCAGGCCGCGCCGCGCAAGAGAAAATCTTGTCGTCCTCTCCCGAGCACAAAGCAAAGCGACCAAAGTGCTCGTTGATGCCGTGTCGTTGATAACGCCAAACCACGCCGACGATAGACCAACCATTTGCCTGAACCAGTCGACCGTAACCTCCTCGATCTCAGTCACCGCGGGCGATGACTGCCAGGATAAACCTAGCACCCCCAGGCCACTGCTCACCAGATCGCCCAGAATACCCGAGCCAAGGGAGTTAGAGGGGAAGTAGCCAAAGAACCGTGGGTGTTGCCAATGCGAAATATTCGGAAGAACGACCTTGTCGAGATCAGCGATTATCTGGTCAAAACCCTCAGCTTCTGCCGGCGGTACGGCAGGAAGCATCGCTTTGACATCACCCGGCCGTGTCCCAGGTTGGACCGGATAGTTAGATATCTTCGCATGATAGTCCGCGAGCCAGTCAATGATTTCATGACCTCTCTGCCGGAATTCTTCGGGTGTCATGTAGATCTCCTGCTTGTGCTTAAAAATTCGTGATGTAATTGCGAGCTTTCGAAAATGTATCTCACGCGACTCCGTATGTTCATCGCCTTGGAAGAGCCAGTATCAGTCGTGCCCAGGTGCCTGATCCGCTTGCACTCAAAACAACCATGCGACGATAGAAAACTCGTGAGAGTTGGCACAATGCCTGATCCTGCACAAAACCTGCCTGTTCCTGCTGTAGCGGGGTCTAGCGCGGCCGGGCGTCCTACTACTTACTCCCACGCCCCAAAGCCGTCCGTAGGTCTTCTTGTAGCTCGAGGGTCCAACAAAGCGCATAGGAGATTCCGTAGCGACACAACTAGTCGCGAAATTGAAGCACGGTCTGTCATGATATGCACTTGTCGTTTTGCATTTAATCGCAAGACTCCGCGTGCAATAATTTCAACAAGATAGCGCGGCACCTAGATTGAGATTGGGCACTTAATTTGAGATTCTGGTTTCGATTCCGGCACTTCATGTGAGATTCGCCGCCGTGGAAAAGATGGCCGCCGACGGATAAGCCTCATCAGAAAACGCCAAAAATTAGAAAAGGTTATTTCCGAATTGGTAGGCGTCAAGGCGCCGAAAAAGACCAGAATCTCAAATTAGGCGCCATCACCCGCCGAAACGGGCGCATTCTTACGATTAAATGCCAAACGACACTATCCGCAACGATGCGAATAGGTGATTCATGTCGGCATCGGGACTTACGGATCAGGTTGTACCCTGACCTTACCCCAGTTTGCGTTGGCCTTTTTGATATACCCGCTGACGTCCTGCCTCCACGTCTTGAGGACGCTGTCATTGTAATTGAGATAGAGCTTCTTATCGACCACGGTAAAGGCTTGGGGTTCGGTTGACGCCTTGTGGCCCTGCGCCGTTCCAAAGGCACAGTAGCCGCCATACTGCGGAGCAAAATGCCCGGGGTTGGCGGTGAATGCATCGCGGTGTGCGGCGGATGCAAAGTGGAACGTCGCGCCTTGGTAAGTTGCCGCGTATTTGTTCGACCCTTTCACCGGCTTGTGGTCGGTGAAATAGGCGACGGGATCATAGCCGTTGATGGCCACACCATTGGTCGTAAAAATCTCGGCGGAATAGCCGGCAGAGGCGAAGGAAAGCGTGAGAGCCGCTGCAAGCGGCAGAATGGGACGTAATGAGATCGTCATGGTGTTATCCTTCTGTTGAACGAAAGCGACCTGCCTTCTTCGTCACGGGATGCGTAGACGTTACATTCAGGCTGTTCACACCTTTGTGTGGAGAGGGATGGACCGATTGCACACCCGTCGCCAGTTCGGGACAGACAGCCATGTCATGCAGTTGGTCCAACGGGCCAATTCCTTACGCGCCAGGAGTTCGAAACAGTCTGCGCAACCTTTGCGACGAATTCGAATGAGTGATCACTGTCTCGTTCCCACTGCCAGAACCGCAGTCGAGCGCAGCACAACCCGGTTGTCCGTGGCAATCCGGTCGACCACCGTTAAGATCGCGTCATCCACCCTGCGACGTTCATTGTCATCGAGCGTGACATAAGCGCCCATGTAGCCGTGCAATTCCCGAACGTCGTCAAGATAGGACTGGCCAGCAGGACCTTCCCAGACGACCTCGATCTCTTCGATCTCGAGCGCAGAGAGTCCTGCTCCCTTGAGCTCCGCGCCCAGTCGGCCCGGGTCCGCAAGCGTTGTGAAACCTTCGGGCGGCGCCGGCGGTGCCATATTCGGGTAAACGGCACGAAGCGCTTCCACCATAACAAGGAAGGGGCCACCACCAGGCAGCTTGCGCCACGTCGCGACGCATGCTTTGCCGCCCGTGCGGGTCACGCGAACTTGTTCCGCAAGCCCTCGCCGCCAGTCAGGAAAGATGCTGGCGCCAATCAGCGAGAAAGTCGCGTCAAAGGCTTCGTCCTCCAAGGCGAGCATCTGCCCGTCCATCAGGCGGGCAGTGCTTGCCGGGAACGGAGCGAGACGTTGCGACAGTAGGTTCACCATGCCGGGCGCATTGTCGACGGCGAGCACCGCCGCGCCACGCAGCGCCGCAGGTACGCTCAGCGCTCCCGCCCCGGCTGCAATGTCGAGAACCTGCGTTCCCCATCTAACGTCTCCGACACGGTCCAGCGCGGCAGCGGCGATCTGGCCTGTGTTGCGGTTCGCCGTCATCTCATAGACACGTGCGAAGTCGTCCGTCATGTGGGGATGTTCGACCGTTGGCTCCGCCCGAGGAATCCAGGTTGATTCCGCATCATTTTTTACCGTCGACCTGTCTGAATTCTGCATCTTAAACTCCCTCATGTGGAACAATCAATTCATCGGTTCACGCATTGATCGACGCTGGCTACTCAGTTTGATAACAGTCCGTCGCCAAGGCCATTGGTCTTTCCAGCTCCCGGATTTTGCGGTCCTTCTCGGATACTTCCCTGATCATCTGCTCCATGCGGGCGTCGGCCGTGCGCGATATCTCCCAGAGGGCAGGGCGGCGATGATCAGCCGTGACATGACATGAGCCTGGGAACGTGAAGGGGAGCGTTGACGACCTTCGGGTCCTCAGTCGCGGTCGACGAGGATCTTGCTGGCCAGCGCCGCGTTCTGGTCGCGATGCGCCCAGGCTACCATCACGCTCAGCGCGAAGAGCACGATCGCGGGGACGGGCGAGCCCGGCAGCACGAAGAGATGGGTCAAGGTGGCGCCGACCATGATCGCGGCGAGCAGAAGCGCACCGAGCGAGGCCGCAGCCGGGACGAGTAGCGCGGCCGCGCCGATCAACTCGAGTGTTCCGGTGAAATACCGAAACCACTGCCCGAGCCCGATCTGCTCGAAGTTTTGAACCAACATCGGCAGGCCGTAGAGGTTGGCGCTGCCGGCGGCGATGAAGGTCGCAGCAAGGAGAAGCTTGACGCTCCACAGTCCGATTTGACGCCAGCGCGGTGCGGGCTGCTCTGCCCGGGGGATCCAGGTTGATTCCGCCTCATTCTTTATCGTCGGCCTGTCTGAATTCTGCATGGTAAACTCCCTCATATGGAACAATCAATTCTACGACTGCGTACGCATCTGTCTGAACATCAGGTTCATTGCGAACACATTGAGAGCGCCGCCTTCCCTTCCAGCTCCCGGATTTTGCGATCTTTCTCGGAAGCTTCCCTGATCATTTGCTGCATGCGGGCGTCAGGTGCGCGCGAGATCTCCCAGAAGGCCACGGTGAAAATCACAGGTACGGTGGCGGCATCTTTATCGTCGGTAGCCAGCAAGTGATCTGACCGCTGCGATGCGACGCGTCCCCAAAGCTTGAGAGTGCATTCGGCGCCTGCATCGCAGCGGATGAAGGCTTCCACCGCCGCTTCGCGTCGAACAACGGTTCGGCGAAACGCCGTGCTTTCGACGTGCGCGCGAAACGTGGATCCATCGATGACATGGGGAAGCATCGCAACACTCGAGACGGTCTCGAACACAATCCCAGGGCGTATCCGCGAATAATCGATCGCCAACTCCCGCTGCGCCTGAACCAGATGAGCAATGCTCGGAGTAATCGTCTGCCCCCAGACGGCCGCGCCCTCTCCGAAGTGATGAACGATAGCATGGCCGATATTTGGACATGTGATTGACTGCAGCATGAGGGTGTTCCTTTGTAATCCTCGAACGATCCGTCAGCATCGCGTCGGACCAGGTTTTGCGACCTTGCTGCCTGCTAATTCGTGGGAATGCAGGCGGTTGTTACAAAGGATCTTCTTTTTTTGCAGCCCGGCTCACTTGGGAAAACCCATCGCTGTCAGGCCAGCGTCGAGCATATCGGACCGGGCCTCGTGGCCACCGTTGTGGATGCACATGATACTGTCGCCCCGAATGCAGTCCGGTACATCGTCGCACTCGATGCTATCCAGCGTGACTTTCTTCGCAGCCTTCATTTCGCATTTGGCGCGCTCACGCAGAATGGCCAAGCTCTTGAGAGCATCGCCCTGATGGAATTCGGTGCCAATCGCCCGACCGGCGAGCGGAAATGTCTGATCCGCGGTCCCATGAAAATGTACCATTGGAGGAAGATCGGCAACGCAGTCCTCCGGTTTTGGAAGAGGATTCCAGAACACGCCGGAGAAAGTCACCATCGCCGCGGTTTTCTCCCCCTGCTGGCAGGCGGTGTACCAAGCCATCGATGCGCCGATGGAAAAACCACCGATCACCGTCCGGTCCGGGGTAAAACCGTAGCGTTGCCGCAGGTCATCAAAGACATTCGTGATGAACGCCTTTTCATCGCGACCCTGGTTGGGACCGTGGGCAAAAGACCAACTCCCGTCGATGCCATCGACGGCTACATAGGCCAGATGATGCGCGAGCGTCATCTCGACCAGGGAGCGTTGCTGCATCTGCAACCTGGCGGAACTTTTGAAACCATGGAAATAGACAAAGACGCCGCGAATGTCGCCATCTTGCGGCAGCTCGATCCGATAGTTTCCGTCCTTGACCGTACAAGCAGTCTGCGCTCCGCAGAGCATTGCGGAAGAAACAGTAAGAGGCATGACGGCGATGAGGAGCAGAGCAGCGAGCGGGCATGTGCGCATGAAGGGTATCACCGGTGTTTATAATGAGAAGTCTGCCAGAGTCCTGGTGGGTGGTGAGCAGTTTGCGCAAGGCATATTGCAATAGCGTGCGAGCGCAGCAGACGGGGTCACGTCTGGGAATTTTTTTTGGACGTTGCCGGAAGGGAAATGCGCTCCTTTTTGCATAGGGGAGTAAGGACGCTTCGACCTGTCCTGTGGGCGAGCGCAGCGAGATTGGTGCCCATAAATTGTTCCTTCAAGTTGCGGTGAATTTGCGCACGGCCCAAAAAGGTTCCGGCCCCCCGGTGATCGGGAAGGAGGTAGGAAGACCGAGTCACAGCAGATATTTCGCACTCGGGTCTCTGATTGTTACATCGGACCGTAAAAATAATGAGGACGTTCGGGCGGAATTTTGGTCGATGGGCTGAACGGCGACGCCGCGGCCGTGCGGTATCGTCGCGTTCGCTCGTTCCTATCGATGCTTCATGCGCTGCTCTGACAACCATATCGAAAATCTGGTGCAACCTGCGCTTCTGCCTTGGCGACGTCCTTCGCGATGTTCGCGACGGATGGGTTGTCGCCTGAGCCCAGACGATTCGTGCTTCGCGAAGTTCAGGGCAAACTCAGCCGGCGTTCTGGCTTCCATGAGGAACTTGAGGACAACGTCATCGGCCTTTGCTGCCCCTTCGCCTTCGGGTCCATGAAGACCAACGGCTGGAGGGCGGCCTCAATCAGCGTAAGCGAGCGCACGGCGTGCCGGCGGCGGGCAGCCGCGAGCAACGCGCCAGCTCATAATACTTTCCGATCCGTGTTGATATTGATTCCCCAGCACTCAACGGAGCTGGGGTTATCCGTTTCGCTGCATGGCGATCTTCGCATATACGTCCCGACGTCAACGACTTCCGCGCGGCCGGACTGTGACCGTTCAGCGCGGAAGTCGTCCACCATGGACACGCTAGAGCAGGATGCAATTAAGAGGAATCGGACATCATGCTCTAAGTTTTTGTTTTTAACGCATGATCTTATCCGAAAAGTCTGCAATTTTTCGGGATCATGCTCTAGTTCCCGCCGGTCAGCCGCTTCCGGTGATCCGGCGCGAATTCAGATGGCCGAGAAGCCACCGTCGACAGACAACTCCACCCCATTCACGAAGCTCGAATCGTCTGAAGCAAGAAACAGCGCGACCGCCGCAATTTCCTCGGGACGACCCATCTTTCCGCGCGGGATCAGGGATTCGAACATCTGCTTCGCCTCCTCGGTGAGAACCTGGTCCTGCATTGGCGTGGCGATCGGCCCCGGGTGCAGCACGTTCACCCGGATATTCCTGCCCTTGAGTTCGTTGAGCCATCCGCGTGCGAATGCGTGCAGCGCCGCCTTGCTCGCCGCATACACGCTGTAACCAGGAAAACCCTTGATCGAAGCAACTGACCCGGTCATGAAGATCGATCCGCCATCGTTGAACAGCGGTAACGCCTTCTGAACCGTAAACAGCGTGCCGCGCGTATTCAGGCCGAAGGTCGCATCGAAATGCTGCTCGGTAATCTCGCCCAGTGGGACGCTTTCGCCTGTGCCGGCGCTCGCATACAGGATGTCGATCTTGCCCTTTTCCCGCTTGACCGTGTCGAACAGGCGGTCGAGGTCGTCGAGATTGGACGCGTCGCCGCGCACGCCGGTTACGTTCCGGCCGATCAGCTTGACGGCCTCGTCGAGCGCCTCCTGCCTTCGGCCCGTGATGAAAACATAGGCGCCTTCTTCAACGAACCGCCTGGCGCTCGCCAGCGCCAAGCCGCTCGATCCACCCGTGATGACTGCAACCTTACCTTCAAGCTTTCCCATGACTACTCCTTATCGTCGTGTTGGACAGCGCCTGTTGCCATTTACCTACATGCACTGTATTGCATGGATCACTGATCCGTTTTGGCAATCGGATCGCCGATCCACATATATGGATCACTGATCCGATTATCAAGGCAGTCCATGCGAGCCGACGCAGAAAAAAATCGCAGCCAAATTCTCACGGTCGCGCGTGACGTCGTCACCGACCATGGTACCGACGCGTCGATGCGCGATATTGCCCGCCGCGCCGGCGTCGGCTTGGCCACACTGCTTCGTCATTTCCCGACGCGAGAAGCCCTGTTCGAAGCGTTGCTGTGTACCAATCTGGACGCACTTACGCAGAAGGCAGACGAACTCGGAGCATCGACCTCGGCTGACGAAGCACTTCTCTCCTGGTTTCGAGAATTGGTGGCATTCACCCAAAGCTACAGGGGCGTTGTCGCCATGATGGCGGCCGCCCACGCGAACCCGGACTCCCCTCTTTATGCTTCTTGCGCAGCGGTGCACGCAGCGGGCGCGCGACTACTTCTCCATGCTCAGGGCGAGGGAACGGCGCGCGCCGATATGAGTGGGGACGACCTGTTCGCCCTGATAACGGCTCTCGGCTGGGCGGTCGACCAACCCTCATTCGCGCCGCGGGCAGATCATCTCGTTCACCTCATTACGAGCGCCATCCTGACAAGCCCTTCAAGCAACGATGCCAAGCAGGCAGCGTGTTGAATCAGATCAGCAATCGGATGATCGAAGTTACTTTTCGGAATCATCCCGGATGGGCGTGAAACGTCGCGATGTGGGCACAAGGAGACTCGCGCACTGTTCGCACGCGTTGTTCCGCGATTACCGGTGCGGGCAACGTCGGTGCCCACGCTGATGCTCCGCACCGTGGCATGCGCCTGTCCTTCTTTGTCACGCTTGCCCCGGCTCAGACGCCAGCGGTTTTGTAAGGCGCGTCGCCAGCTGTTCTCCCGCTTGCTTAGCGGCAGCGTGCGCCTGCTTAAGATTAGACGCCGCGAGGTCCCGCAACGAGGCCATAGCGGGATTAACATCAGCGAGGGTCAGCTCGACATCGATGAGTTGAAGGTCCAATCCCCAGTTGTCTTCGAAGATGCGTCTAAGCCAGGGCGTCGCGTGGTCCCAGCCTTCCTTCGGCATGCCAGGGCCGTACGCGCCGCCACGCGCTGAGATCAGATAGGCGGGACGTTTCGAGATCGGCGACGCCACCTTAACGGTGAAACGCCGTTCGGTGACCAGAAGGTCAATCCACGCCTTTGCGTGTTGCGAAACAGCGTAATTGTAGAGCGGAACCGAAAAAATGAAGGCATCTGCTGCCAGCATCTCATCGGCCAATTTGGTTGCCAGCGCTGCCGCCTCCACCTCCTCCGTCGTGCGTTCGCTGAGGGCCTTTGGACCAGCCTGCACGGCACGGGCCCAAGCTGTTGCAGGCAGGGGTGAAAGGCCAACGTCCCGCCTCACGACATCCAGCTCTGCCAGTTGCGTTCGGATAGAGTCCTCGAGCGTTGAAGCTAGAGCGCGGCTTTGAGAGCCGACGGCACGAATGCTTGCATCCAAACGAAAAATCGTCGTCACGGCTCAAGCCTTCTTCTTCTTGAGAAAGGCGACCAGCGCCTCATTCACTGCCTCAGACGCCTCGAGCTGTGGCCAGTGCCCGACGCCCTCAAGTGGTAAGAACCCCTGGAGGTTTGGCACGGCCGGCTTGAGATCTTCCTCGTTCAAAGCTCGCATCTTAACCATGCTGTCTGCTGTGCCATACGCAAAGAAGGCTGGCTGTCGGATCTTCGCCCCGGCAAATGCTTTTGCTTGGTCGAAATAGGGCTGCATGCCGCGATAGATATTCAGTGGGCCGTGGAAGCCATCACGCTGGAAGCCTGCGATCATCGTCTCGGCGTCCTCGCGGTCAGCGAAGGGCGGGATGCCGATCGGGGATGGCCGGTGCATATCTTTGCTTGGGTCCATCGGACCCCATGCTTCGGAAGCATGGGGCAACCCCGACATCCAATAGAGAGCGCCCGGGAAAGTCGTGGCCGCATCCGCCCACTCCTGGTCGGCCTCCGGCTTCATGTGGCGGAACATATAAAAGGCTCCCTCCTTGCCGGCGGCCTTCAACATTTCGAGCATGCTAGGCCCCGCAGCCGGTAGCACCGGAGGGACGCTGAGGCCGAAGACCGCGTCAAACAGATCCGGACGCATCACCGCCGCGTTCCAGCTCACCGTCGCACCGAAGTCGTGGCCGACCAGGCTAGCGCGCTCGATCCCGAGTTCCGTGAGGATGCCGACAAGGTCTCCGACATGGTAGAGAACCGTGTAAAGCGCGGCGTCTTCAGGCTTGGAGCTATCGCCATAGCCACGCGTATCGAACGATATCGCGCGGTAACCCGCGGCCGCGACTGCCGCCATCTGCCGGCGCCAGCCCCGCCATCCGTCAGGAAAGCCGTGGATGAACAGCACAGCCGGGCCCTCGCCTTCCTCGACAACGTTCAGCTTGACGCCATTGGTTCCTACAAAGGTCTGCTTCAGCGATTTATTCCGATCCACGAAAGTCATCTTTCATACTCCATTTGAATTGTGAAATTGACGCACGCGATGCGGCGACCGCTGAGATCGATCTGTGAAGTATACAGCTCGATAATAGTTCGCGTGCGATCGAGATGGTTTTCGGGTTACTTTGAACTCTCTGTCATCCGTCTCGGAGTCAGTCGCAGACTAACCGCTGCCTGACTCCGAGAATTGATGTCAGCACCGGATCGAGTTACTTCCCTGCGAACTGGATCTTCGGGATCGGCTCATGTTTCCTTACAGCCGCGACTGCAATGGCCATTCCCTCCGCGCCGTCCTTGGTGTCGAGGATGCCAGCGCTGAGCTGGGTGGAGATGATGTCGGCAGCCGAAACGCCACCGGTAGCCCAAGTGCGAATAAGCGTACGCGCCTTGCCGTAAGCGAGGGTCGGTCCTGTCGCGAGATGCTGCACGAGTTCGTCGGAGACCCCCTCCAACTCGCCGTCAGGCGCTGAATGGGTTGCGATACCCAGATCGACCGCGACCTTTCCGAAAACCGGTTCCGAAAGCAGAACGAGGCGCGTGGCGTGTGCTTTACCGACGCGATTGGCGAGGCGTTGCGCGCCGCCGGCCATGGGGACACCGCCGACCGACACCTCTGGGAGGGCAAGCATTGCCGACTCTGCGACGACCAGGAAATCGAACGCCAGGAGCAGTTCGAAACCGCCGCCCAAGGCCATCCCTGCTACCGAAGCAACCGTCGGGATGGGCAGTTCCTCGATCAGGCGGACCGAAGCCAGGATGTCGGCCGCAAACGCTTCGAGAAATTTCGAGCCCTTGTCACCGATGGCGCCCAGATCGTCTGCCACGGCGATGTTGCCGGACACGGACGTCAAGTGAAGGACGCGGATGTCGCTTGCATATGCCTGGCGAACGGCGGCCCGCAGCGACGAGGGAAAGTCGGACCCTGGCTCGCTGTCTGCATCAACGAGCAAGATCAGTTTGCCCACCGCACCTTGTTGCTCGAAGCGGAACGAACTCATGTTTTACCTCCTGGTTTGCTGACTATCTAGCCAGGCAGGCCTAACACCTGCTACAAAATGGCCCGTGTCTCACGTCGCGATTGGCGGATGACCAAAGCCTGTTATGTTATGTACGTTACAGAATGGAGTGCTGTCAATGGCCCGCCCCCGCGCGTTCGAAGAAAGCGAAGTGCTAGATCGCGCGGCGGACGTCTTCGGTCGCCGGGGCTACGACGGCTCAACCATGGCGGAACTGACGGCCGCAATGGGCTTGAACTCTCCCAGCATCTACGCGGCTTTCGGAAGCAAGCGCGGGCTTTTCGACGCCGTTCTCGGCCGCTGTAGTGCGCGCGAGGACGAGCACTGGGAGTGGGCGCTCACAGCCCCCACGGCCGAAGAAGTCGTCAAGCGCTTGCTGACGACCTCGCCAGCGCAGGAGTCCAGCCGCATACTCGTTCATGCGGGCTTGGCGATGGGCAGTGAGAATGCCGACATTCCCGCTGCCCTGCTTCATCGCCGCCAATCGGCAGAACTGAAACTGCGAGACCGGTTCGAAGAGGCGAAACGGAGTGGCGAACTCCCTGTGGACGCTGATGCCTCAGGGCTGGCGAGCTATGTGACGTCGGTTCTCGGCGGCCTCGCCATGAAAGCCGCCGGCGGCGCGCCGCACGACGACTTGCGAGAGGGTGCCGAACAGGCGATGGCGGCCTGGCGGGCGATCAGCGACGTTGCGGCCGCCGCGAGCGCTTCAACGAGGGGGGCGGCACCGGCAGGCGAGTTAGGCCGCGACCCGCGAAGGTTCAGCGCCGACACAGCGCTCGATGCTGCCATGAAGGTCTTTTGGACCAAGGGTTTCGCGGGCGCGTCGCTGAATGATCTGACCGAGGCGATGGGAATCACTCGACCCAGTCTCTACGCCGCATTCGGCAACAAAGAAGCATTGTTTTTCAAGGCCCTCGACCTCTATCAGTCACTTCGTAAAGACTACCTAACTGAAGCGCTCCAAGCTCCGACGGCGCGAGGCGTTTTCGAAGCGCTGCTCAGGGGAGCGCTACGCGATCAACAGGCAGAGGGGCAACCGCGTGGCTGCCTCATGGTTCTCAACGCAATGCAAGGCGGTGATGAGGCGCAGCCCATTCGCAACGAAGTCCTCAGGCGTCAGGCCATCGGGCGCGACGTGCTCGCGGCCCGGTTTGAGCGGGCCAAACGCGACGGCGACCTGTTGCCGACCGTCAATGTCGAAGGTCTCGTGCGCTTTGTCCAATCCCTGATGCACGGCATCCTCATGCAGGGAGGGGCCGGCGCAAACCAACGTGAGCTTGAGGCGTTGGTTGAAAGCAGCTTGGCTATGTGGACCGCATCCGCTCAATTACCGGTCAGTAAAGATTAGGCAAAGCTAATCTTCAGAGATCTTTACCGATCGGTATGGCGATCTTCTCTCGGGCGTGCCGTGGTTGGATGTCCTAGACGACGCCTGCCCCTTGAGACCGCCCGTCCGATTTGCACGCTATGATGCGATATTCCCGCACGCAGCGCTGTGGGGCCTTCCATCTTCCTCGACCTATTGCTTTCTATCTCGGGCCCCCCGAGCAGCAGGAGGCAAAGCATGGCCAAGGCAAATGCCGACGATGCACTACGCCGGACTATACGGCGCCATCAGCTGCGCGAGATGATCCCACTCGCTGACATCACCATCTACGAAATGGAGCAGCGTGGTGAATTTCCGCGCCGTTTTGCACTATCGCCTAGATGCATCGTCTGGGACTTAGCTGAAGTTGAGGCCTGGCTGCTCGCGCGCCGCGCCGACGCGCTCAGCAGCCGGACGTTTCAAAGCGTAAAACGCGGCCAGTCAAAGGGCGGGATCAAGCTCCATCAGAGGCATAGCCGGCGGCAAGAGCCCGGGTGTGTGTTTACGTCCCGCCACCCACGCGTCAATGATGTCCGATTATTCCCACTCGATCGTACCGGGCGGTTTCGACGTAACATCGTAGACCACGCGGTTGATGCCGCGCACCTCGTTGATGATGCGGGTGGCGGCGCGGCCGAGGAATTCCATGTCGTAGTGGTAGAAATCGGCCGTCATGCCGTCTACGGAGGTGACGGCGCGCAGTGCGCAGACGAATTCATAGGTGCGCCCGTCGCCCATGACGCCGACGGTCTGGACGGGCAGCAGCACGGCGAAGGCCTGCCAGATGGCGTCGTAGAGGCCGGCCTTGCGGATTTCGTCGAGATAGATCGCATCGGCCTCGCGCAGGATCTCCAGCTTTTCGCGGGTGATGCCGCCGGGGCAGCGGATCGCAAGGCCGGGGCCGGGGAAGGGGTGGCGGCCGATGAAGCTGTCGGGCAGGCCGAGTTCGCGGCCGAGCGCGCGCACCTCGTCCTTGAAGAGCTCGCGCAGCGGCTCGACGAGCTGCATCTTCATGCGCTCCGGCAGACCGCCGACATTGTGGTGCGATTTGATCGTCACCGACGGGCCGCCGGTGAAGGAAACGCTTTCGATCACGTCGGGATAGAGCGTGCCCTGGCCGAGGAAGTCGGCGCCGCCGAGCTTCTTTGCCTCTTCCTCGAAAGTCTCGATGAACAGCCTGCCGATGATCTTGCGCTTGGTTTCCGGGTCGCTGACGCCCTCGAGTTCGCCGATGAAACGATCGGCGGCATCGACGTGCAGCAGATGCAGATTGTAGTGCTCGCGGAACATGGCGACGACGCCGGCCGCCTCGTCCTTCCGCATCAACCCGTGGTCGACGAGGATGCAGGTCAGCTGGTCACCGACGGCCTCGTGGATCAGGAGGGCTGCGACGGAACTGTCGACGCCGCCCGAAAGCGCGCAGATGACGCGTTTGTCGCCCACCTGCGCACGGATCTGCTCGACCGCCTTCTGGCGATAGGCCGACATCGACCAGTCGCCCTTGATGCCGGCAATGTTGTGAATGAAATTGCCAATCAGCTTGGCGCCATCAGGCGTATGCACGACTTCCGGGTGGAACTGCACGCCGTAATATTTGCGCTTCTCGTCAGCGATGAAGGCATAGGGCGCGTTGGAGGAGGTGGCGACCACCTCGAAACCATCCGGCAGCGCGGTGACGCGGTCGCCATGGCTCATCCAGACCTGATGGCGCGAGCCGGAGGACCAGAGGCCCTCGAACAGCTGGCAGTCCCTGTCGACATCGAGGAAGGCGCGGCCGAATTCGCGATGATGGCCGCTCTCGACCTTGCCGCCGAGCTGCATGCACATCGTCTGCTGGCCGTAGCAGATGCCGAACACCGGCAGGCCGCTGTCGAAGATGATCTGAGGCGCTCGCGGCGATCCCTCGTCCACCGTGGAAGCCGGGCTGCCGGACAGGATCACGGCCTTCGGCTGCAGGCGGTGGAAGCCTTCTTCGGCCGATTGGAAGGGGACGATCTCGCAATAGACGCCGGCCTCGCGCACGCGTCGTGCGATGAGCTGGGTCACCTGGCTGCCGAAATCGACGATGAGAACGGAGTCGGGATGTGCTGTCTGGGTCATGGCGAGGCTTTAATGAAAAGCGCTTCGCCTGGCAATCCGGGAAATCGGCGGCATCAGGTTTTTATTGTTCCAATTGTCCCGACCCCACCAACCTGTCACCTGCCATTCAAAAACGGTTATCGGACGCTTCCAAAAGCGAAAAATTCACAAGTAGGATGGGTTTGCGGTTTACTTGAACCAGAATTGCGCGGAATATTAGAGAATGGGAGGATAAGCCTTCGGCCCACTCTCGATACATTGCGCCGGAACGGCTTTCGTCCCTTGGTTTCAAGGGAGGACCAATCATGAGGCGGGTATTGTTCTACGCGGCATCGGCCGCGATACTGTCGCTCGGTGTCTCGCATGCATTTGCGCAGTCGGGCGGCGTCGAGAAAGCGGTTGGCGGCTATAACTTCGAGGAAGCGGCAAAAGAGGCCCCCGGCACGAAGGATTTCCATTCGGCTGACGGTCATTTGACCTTCGCGATCGTGACGCACACGGCAGGCAATGGCTTCTTTGACCCTGTCTATGTCGGCGCGACCGTCGCCGGCAATATGATCGGTGCCAAGATATTGCTGCTCGGTTCGGAATCGCCGGTGGACGATCCCGCCCGCGAGATCGAGATCCTGAACCAGATCGTTCAGGACCCTACGATCGACGGCATCATCATGACGACGCCGCAGGTCGGCGCCTATAACGACATCGTCAAGGCTGCCGAGGCGGCCGGCATCCCGATCGCGACGACCAACTCGTTCGACGGCACCATACTGCACCGGAGCGCGATCAGCCATACCGGCCAGGACGCGTCGGCCGCGGCAATCGGCGGCGAGGCGCTCGCGACTTGCGTGCTTGCCAGTGGCGCGACCAGCGGCTCGATCGTGCTGCCGTCCTCCACCGCGATGGGCAACATCGAGGTGAACAACCGAGTCACCGCCGCCTTCAATGCCATCGTCAAGACGTTGAAGGACGCCGGCAAGCTCGATGCCTTCAAGGTTGACGCCGGTCCGGAGAACGTCGGCATCGACACGAACCCGAACGACCCTGTCAACGCACTTGTTTCGCTCTTCGAGTCCCGTGGAGACGTGGTCGGCGCCTTCACAGCCAACAACGTCTTTACGCCGCCGCTCGTCAAGGCGGTTGCCCAGATGGGGCGGACAGGCAAGTTGTGCGCTTATGGTTTCGATCTCGGCCCGGCGCAGCAGGAAGGCATCGCAGCGGGGAACCTGACCGGCTCGCTCGGCCAGCAGCCCTTCCTGCAGGGCTTCTGGCCCGTCATGCAGCTTTATCTGCAGATCGATCGCGGTATCGCGGCTGCCAATCTCGACACGCGTGCCCAGCTTGTGACGAAGGAAACGGTCGCCAACGTCGGCAAGCGCTTCGAGAACTGACTGCCGTTCGAAACGTCTGAAATCAAGGCGGGAGGGTGCGAGCCATCCCGCCACGCGAAGGCAAGCATCGGTCGGTAGAAACTCATTCGGTAGAAATTCATTTTCGGTAGAAACTGATGGAGCCCGCCACGACGACATCGCTCGGCCGTGCGCCGCCCCAGCTCGTCGGCGGCTGGGAGGCGGGGCTCCTCGTGTTCCTTGCGCTGCTCTATTTCGGCGGGGCAATCGTCAATCCGGCCTTTTTCGGATCGACGGAGGCCCTTCACGCGCTTCTGCGCGATACGTCCCGTGTGGGCATCATCGCGGTCGGGATGACTTTCGTCATCGTCAACAGGGATCTCGATCTTTCGGTCGGTTCGACCTACGGCCTGATCGCGGTGGTCTTCGCCAGGCTTTTTGCCCCGAGCTTTCTCGATTTCGGCGTGATCCAGTCAGCGATCCTCTGCGTGCTGCTGGGCACGGCGATCGGCCTGATCAACGGCGTGCTCGTCACCATCCTGAAAGTGCCGGCCTTCATCGCGACGCTGACGATCCTCTTCATCGGCCGCGGTTTCGTGCTGGCGCTGACGCATGGCCAGGCAATCTATTACTCCGACAAGGCGAAAGACCATCCGCTGTTCTTCCACCTGGGCGAGACGAATATCCTCGGCTTCAACAATCAGATCGCGATCTTCTTCCTCATCGCCATGGTTGGGGCCTATGTGCTTGCCAAGACCCGCTGGGGCTATGAGACTTTCGCCACCGGCGGAAACGAGCAGGCGGCGGCCTATGCCGGCATTCGCACGCGCTGGGTGCGCATTCGCGCCTATCTGCTCTCCTCGCTTTGCGCGACCCTTGCAGCTCTCCTGTCGGCCGCGCAGGACAAGGGCGTCACCCCTCTCTATGGTGTCAGCTGGGAACTCACCGTCATCGCATCGGTCGTCATCGGCGGAGCATCGATCCTTGGCGGGCGCGGGCGCGTCATCGGGTCTTGCCTGGGGGCTGCGGTCGTCGTGCTGATCGACAAGGTGCTGCGCGAGGGATGGCCGATCACGCGCATCGTCGTGATCGACGGTGAAAACGTCTCGGTCGGCGCCAAGTTCACGTTGCCGGCAGGCGCCGTTCTGGTTTTCCTGGGTCTGCTTCTCGTCATCGCCGTGCTGATCGAGCCCTTACTCATTCGGCGCCAGGTCGCGGCCCGGCTATGGGCATGGCTGCGCGGTCGGCCACCCCCGCCGGCCTATGAGATCGGCGGCGTGGCGATCGAAGGTGTGCAGACCAAGGGGGCGATGGCGGCCGACATGGCGCTGTCTGCCACCGGGCTCGGCAAGTTTCTCGCCCGCCGCGACGCACTGGCCATCATCCTGACCGTCGTGTTGTGGCTGACGGGCCTCGTGCTCAGGCCGGACTACTGGTGGAACCTGCCCAACACCTTTGCCATCCTGCTCAATTACACGGAACTGGCCCTCATCGCGGTCGGGCTCACCTATGTCATCGCAGCCGGCGATATCGATCTCTCCGTCGGCGCAGTGCTCGCTCTTGCCGGCAGCACGGCGGCCTATTTCCTGAAAGTGCTCGGCGCCGATCCGCTCACCGCCGTGACGATGGGCCTGTTTGCGGGGATGGCCGCCGGGGCCGTCAACGCCATGGTCGTCGTCGGCTTCAAACTGCCTGCCTTCATCGCCACGCTCGGCATGTTCTACATTGCCCGCGGGCTCGCCGCCTGGTTCGTCGCGGGACAGCAGCTGACCGGCTGGTCAGAGGGCTATAACCTGCTCGGACGCAAGGTGAATGACGTTCTCCTGCATTTCGGCCTTGCATTGCCGCCGGGGATCATTCGCTCGGTGGCCGAGGTCGTTAGCGTCCAGACGATCTGGATGTTTTTCGTTGCCGTGATCGCCGGTATCGTGCTTGCCTATACGCCGTTCGGGCTGAAGGTCTGCGCTGCCGGCGGCAACGTGCGCGCCGCCGCTTATGCCGGCATCAACACCAACCGCGTGCGCTTCATCGCGCTCATGCTGTCGGCGCTCTGCGCCACCATGGCCGGGATCATCAACGTCGCCTATTTTCGCAGCTTCAACCCGGTTGCCGGCCAGTTTCGCGAGCTCGATGCGATCGCTTCTGTCATCATCGGCGGCGGATCGATCTTCGGCGGTTACGGCACGATGATCGGCTCGCTTGCGGGCGCCGCCGTCATCACGCTCGTGCGGGCGCTGCTTCAACTCAACGTTCAGGGGTTCAGCATGCCGCAGCACTGGATCAACGTCTTTATCGGCGTCATCCTCATCGTCGCGGTGCTGATCGATATATGGGTGCGCCAGGCCAATATTTTCGGGCGCCTGCGCACCCGGCTGAGAAGAGGTGCGCCAACAGGGGACAGCAGTCATGGCTGACGCGACACCATCCGCGCCGATCGTGGAAATGCGGGGCATGGAAAAAGCCTTCGGGGCCGTGCAGGCGCTTCGCAAGGTCGATCTGACGCTTTATCCCGGCGAGATTCTCGGCCTGGTCGGCGACAACTCGGCCGGCAAATCGACGCTCATGAAGATCCTGACCGGTGCTTATCAGCGCGACGCGGGTGATATCCTCGTTGCCGGGCAACCGGTGCGGTTCAAGAGCCCGCACGAGAGCCGCGACGTCGGCATCGAGATGATCTACCAGGATTTCGCGCTCTGCGGCAACATGGATGTCGGCCAGAATATCTTCCTTGGCCGCTGGCCGCTCAAAGGCCCTTTCGTTAACAGGCGGAAGATGTATGCGGAAGCCGACAGCGTGCTGAAACGGCTCAAGGTCGACGTGAACTCGGTCTATCAGAAGGTCGAAAGCCTGTCGGGCGGCCGCCAGCAATCCGTCGCGATCGCCCGCGCAATCTCGTTCGAGCCGCGCGTCGTGATCCTCGACGAGCCGACCGCCAACCTTTCCGTGATGGCGACCGAACGGCTGCTCGAAACCATGCTGGAGCTGAAGAAGCAGGGCGTCGCCCAGATCATCATCTCACACCGCCTTATCGATATTTTTGCCGTGGGCGATCGCGTCATGGTCCTCAAACGCGGCGAATATGTCGGCGATCGCTACATCAGGAACACGGACGAGCATGAAGTGCTGGAGATCATCGTTTCCGGCACGCGAGAGAATGCGCTGACAGCCGATGAGGCAAGATCCATTTGAATAGCCACTGTGAATCAGAAACGAAGGTTGACGCCGGTCTGGTGAAACGCATCATGTTGATTGTCAATCGTAATTCGAAGCGCAGGTGGGGTCACGACCGGCGCCGATGGAGCGTCATGTCAGCCCGGAAACGCTCGCGGCCCTGAAGAGGTTCACAGTGCAAACACGTTCCTGAGCAAGCGCCGGTCAGAAACGGTTTGTTTCGGAAAGGCGTGGCTCGCGAACGCCCAGGGTAACATCGCACCGATCTCAAGCCTTCCTACTGGACTGCAGCGCCACGATGACGCGTTCAGTCATTGATGGCCACCTGCCGGGACACGATCCATTCAGGGGCTCAGAACCAGAAAACCCCATCCTCCAGCGCCGTGAACAGGCTGTCGACGCCATAGGAGAGCTTGCGGTCGACGATGTGCAGATATTCGGTCCAGCCGGAAATATGCTGCAGCTCGACGGCGCCGTCGGAAATGCCGCGAAGGCCGATCAGTGGCAGCTTGTAGCCCTGGCAGGCGCGCAGCACCGCATAGGTCTCCATGTCGACCATGTCGGCGTCGATGCCTGTATAGGCGGTGCCCGAGATGATGTTGCCGCCGGTGGAAAGGCTTGCTTCGGCAATGCCGGGAATGCGCAGCGGCAGCTCGAGCGTTGCGGGCAGGTCGAGAAAGGGTGTCTTG
Organism: Rhizobium leguminosarum bv. viciae; assembly: GCF_012276115.1. Lineage (GTDB taxonomy): Bacteria > Pseudomonadota > Alphaproteobacteria > Rhizobiales > Rhizobiaceae > Rhizobium > Rhizobium leguminosarum_T. The sequence continues at coordinate 78,969 of NZ_WIEU01000020.1, forward strand.
CCCTTTTCGAAGCCGAGCGGCGAGGCGTCCATGTCGCGGTAGGAAACCGAGGTCACCTGATAGATTTCGGTCTGCTCCAGTTTCGCCGAGCCGGCCGAGCCGAGGGAGACGACAAGATCGGGCAGGTCGTCGACGGCATCCAGCCGCGCCAATGTCTTGCTCAGCGCGATGGCTGCCTCGACCGGGCCGACGCCGGTCATCAAAGGTTCGATGCGCGAACGCAGGAAGGGACCGTATTCGGCCTCCGCCGCCATGACGAAAAGGATGGATTTCCCCGCGACCGATTTCAGTTCGAACTTCATCCCGTAATGCCCTCTCTACCGCGGATCACCATCATCGTTCCGGTCATGGAGGCGATGAGTTTCGCCGGCCCGTCGCTGATCGCGTAGCCTCGTCCGTCGGCGACGATGATGGTGGAGCCGGGTTTGGTGATTTCCCCGCGAAACAGGAAACGATCGCCACGCCCCGGCGACATGAGATTGACCTTGAACTCGATCGTCAGGATCGAGGCTTCCGGGTCGATGACGCTGTAGGCGGCAAAGCCGCAGGCCGAATCGAGCGCTGCGGAAATGATGCCTGCGTGCAGGATGCCGTGCTGCTGTGTCAGTTTGACGTCGAAGGGCAGCTCGATCTCGACGACGCCGTGTTCGACACGCGTCAGCTCCGCGCCGATCGTCTCCATCGCCGCCTGCCGCGCAAAATTGCGGCGGATTCGCGCGCGGAAATCGCCCCTGTCAGTCTCGCTCATGTCTGCCCCTCTTGCAGCCGAGAAAGTGGCATGGCGCGCCGCATTCGACAAGCTGGACATTGCTGAAATCGGTCCGGGCGCCCCGATGGAAACCCGGGACCGTGTCGCCGCGGCAACCCTTCACCTTTCCGTCGCCGTACAAGCCGGCACAGCTGGCCGGTACCGCTCGCCAGTACCGCTCGATTATGGCGATCCGATGCGAAGACGATTGCAGCTTCGCGCGGTGCGCGTATTCTCCGCATCGGGTCGCGAAATGATGGAGCGCCGGCATGACGACGATATCGCAATCGGTGCGGAATTTCGAGACTTGGCTGGCCGGCGAACTCGGCGGCGATCTCGTCAAGGACGATCTCCGCGAGAAGCATGAGAAGATGCGGAGCGACGATTTCGTCTTCCTGCGCGCCACCTATTGGCGCTGGTGCGAGATCATCCTCGATATCTGCCCGGAACTGACAGGCGCGCCTGAGGTACTGGCGATCGGCGATACGCATCTGGAGAATTTCGGCACCTGGCGCGATATCGAGGGCCGGCTCGTCTGGGGCGTCAATGACTTCGACGACGCGGCGGTGATGCCCTATGCGTTGGATCTCGTTCGCCTTGCGGCAAGCGCTGTCCTCGCCCGTGGCGGTGACGGTCCCTCGGTTCGCATGATCGGCGAATTGATCTTGAGTGGTTATCGCAGGGGCCTTGAAAATCCGCTGCCTGTTATCCTCGAGCGCGACCACAAATGGCTGCGCAAGGCGCTGCTGCTGCCGAATTCCGAACGCCGGGAATTCTGGGGGAAATACGAAATGCTGCAGCCCGGCAAGAAGCCGCCTCCGGCAGCCTATGTCGAGGCGCTCGCAGACGCGCTGCCGTTGGGGGCAGGATCCTTCGTGGCGAAGCCACGCAGCGGCGGCACCGGCAGCCTCGGCCGGCCGCGTTTCGTCGCCTATGCCGAATGGCAGGGTGGGCCGGTGCTGCGCGAGGCAAAGGCGCTGGTGCCGTCCGCCTGGTCGCTTCGCCACAACCCGCGGGATGTGGCGATCCATGCAAGCGAGATCGCCAATGGGCGGGCGCGCTCTGCCGATCCGCATTACCGGATCTCCGGCCGCACCCTCGTGCGCCGGCTCTCGCCGAACAGCTGCAAGATCGAAATCGACCGGCACCCCGAGATCCTGCTTTCGCCGACGATGCTGGAACTGATGGGATTCGAGATCGCCAATTGCCATTCCGACGATGCAGCGGCGGTTGCAGCGATCCTGAAGGATTTGGCGGCGCGGGGAAACGACTGGCTGCACGAGGCAGCAAGGGCCGCGGCATCGAGCGTCAGCGCCGAGCAGAAAGCCTATTCCCGCGCCGGCTAAAGCAATTCCAGCAAAAGTGTGCAGCGGTTTTGCGTCCGGAATTGCGCTTCTCTGATTTAGAGCCGTACGATGTGCTGATCCCAGGCGACGTCGCTGCGGGTCGACAGGAAATCGCCATCATAGGAGGAGACTGCAAAGCCGCTTCTTGCCGGCGCGATGCCTGCCGCATCCGGAACGGAAGTCTCGGCCAGCATCTTGCCCGTCCTAGTGTCGATGGTCACCGAGGCGCCGCCCTTCGGCGAGGTGATGCCGACGAGACCCTCGCTGCGATTGACGGCGATCGCCCCGACGTAATTGGCAAGCCTGCGCGTTGTCTCCTCCGGCAGGTCGATGAAGGTAAGATCCTCCCCCTTGGCGAAATGGCCGACAAGCGGCGGCAAATCCTTGCGGTGGCCTTCATACTGGCAGGCGAACCAGATGCGGCCCGCGCCATCGAGATCGACATGGCGAGTGGAGAGTTCTGCCCATTCCGCGGGCAGCACATGTTTTTCGACCAGCGCACCGGTCGCCGCATCGATCAGCGCCAGCGACGGCTGCATCTCTCCGAGATTGAGCTTGGTGCGGCCGAAATCCGGATGCGTCTCGATGCCGCCATTGGCGACGATGAGCAGGCGTCCGTCGTTGGAAACGGTCATGTCGTGCGGGCCGATGCCGTAGGTCTCGAATTCGCCGATGCGGGTGAAGCGGTCGGTAGCGTCGTAGAGGCCGATCATGCCGCGATTGCCGTCGAAGTCGTTCTCGCTGGCGTAGAGCAAGCGGCCGTCAGGAGAGAAGGCGCCGTGGCCGTAGAAATGGCGGTCCTCCCTGGAGCTGATGACGATCGGCTCGCTTTTGTTCCAGGGATCGAAGATCATCGCATAAGTGCCGGGCCGGCGCGCAAAGGCGACAGTCTTGCCGGTACTGGCGCTGAAGGCCATGCCGTGGGCGCGGGCGGGAAGCGCCACCTGATCGACGATCTCGCCGCGCTCGGTCACGGTCGCAATGGCAAAGGAGCCGTCGACTGCCCGAATGCCCGAGGCGTAGACCGCATCAGTCCGCTCCAGCGCCATCAGCGACCTTGGCGTCAAGGTGGTAAGGAAGCCGAGCCCCGCCGCCTTGACGAAGCTGCGTCGATTGATCGCGGCACTTTGCATCATCGTCTCAATCTCCGTCCGAAAAGGAAAAGCCGGCCGAAAGGCCGATGGCTGAGCCATATTCGTCGCTGATCCGGGTGATCAGGTCGCGGCTTTCGGCAAGCAGCGTATCGAGCTTGGCCTTCTCCGCATCGCTTGTGGCGATGTCGATATCGGGATTGAGCTTCGGCACGCTGTCGAGCAGTGATTTGAAATCCTCGTCGATCGAGGCGGCGATCGGCTGTTTGTCCGGTGGCAGAAGTTCGGCCATGCCGGCCTTCTGCCAGAGCGTGCGCAGGCCCTCCAGATTGGCGGCCATCGATTTCCAGGTGTTCTTGGAGCGCCAGTAGATCGCCATGCGCGGCCGTGGCGCGGTGTCCTTGCCCTTGTAGAATTGCTCCAGCCGCTGGTCGCGAACATTCTCCGCACCATGGACGAGAATGCCGAGCAGCGCGGTCACCGCTTCCTTATTGTCCATGAAATCGTTGCTCTGCGGGCCTGGATGTTTCCAGCTCGCCTGCACGCCGTCGGGCTTTTCCCAGGCGGCGACGACTTCGCCGGCTTCCCGCTGGATATTGCCGGCGACCGCCTCGCCGTAAAGGCAGCGGAAGCCATTTTTCTGCCCGATGAGATCGTTGGAGCCATTGCCGTAGAGCACGTATTCCAGCGCTGTCAGGCCTTGCAGCGCAACACTCTTGCCGGCGATCGCATCGACCGTCGCATCCTTTGGATCGGCCTTGGCGATCAGCGCCTGCACCTGCTTGAGGCCGACGCCCTTGCGGTCGGGATAAAACAGGATGTGCTCGAAGAGATTGTCCTGGATAACAGGCCCGGTCTGGACGATCTCGATGATCGACCAGTAGCGGATTGTATCGTCGAAGGCGGATTTCGCCTTGTCGAGCGTCTGCTGGGTGCCGTCGGCGCAAAGATCCTTCATCGCCGTCGTCAGCCGGGCGGCCGATTGCTGCATGTTGCGATAGCCTGGACGGATCACCTCGTCGACGGCCCGCTGCATGACGGCGGGAACGGCATCCTCGTTCAGCCCTGCCGGGGGAGCTGCGGTCTGGGCGGCCGCGGATGTAGCGAGGCCGATCAGAGTAAGGCAGAGCAGGGGGTGCCAAAGGCGCATCAAAGTGACTCCAGGAATGTAATCAGGGCCACCCTGTCATCTTTCGGCAGGGAGGAGAAAGCGTTGCGGGCCTTTTCAGCTTCGCCGCCATGCCAGAGGATCGCTTCGGTGAGGCTCCGCGCACGGCCGTCATGCAGAAAAAAGCTGTGTCCGCTGACAGTCCGGGTCAGTCCTATACCCCATAGCGGCGGCGTGCGCCATTCACGTCCGCTTGCAAGGCCGACCTGCTGCCCGTCGGCAAGCCCGTCGCCCATGTCGTGCAGAAGAAAGTCGGAATAGGGCCAGATCAGCTGGAACGACTGCGCTTTTTCGGGCGTATCCCGCCGGGTGACGAATTTCGGCACGTGGCAGGAAATGCAGCCGCTTTCGTAGAAGATCTGTTTGCCCTGCAGCGTCTCGGGGAAACTCGCCTTGCGCCGTGCCGGAACGGCGAGATTTCCGGAATAGAAGGTGACGAGGTCGAGAATGGGACCCGGCGCTTCTTCTGCGCCCAGCCGTTTCTGCACGCCAGTCGGCATATCAAGGCATTTCTCTTCCGCCTTGGTGCAATCCCCCTGCGCATCCGGGTGATCGGGCGTCGAGATGCCTATATCATTGGCAAAGGCATCCGCACTCTGGTCGCGCACCGTGGCGTTCTGCGCTTTCCAGCCGAATCGTCCGAGCGCGATCTTGCCGCTGCGGTGGTCGCGCACGATCGCAGCCTTCCCCGAAATGCCGTCGCCGTCGGCAGCATCAGGGTCGGCATGGGCAAGGATGTCGGCCTCGGGAATGGCCTCGATCAGTCCAAGGCCGATCATCGCCGAGGCGACACGCGGCGAAATCGTCGTCGCCGGATCGAGCGGTCCATAACCAAGGTTTGTCACCGCATAACTCGGCCGGCGCAGCGACACGATCTCGCCATCGCCGAGCGTCACCCTCTCTTCGCGGTAGCTGATCGCCATCTTGCCTTCAGCGGCAAGGCCGGGAACGGCGAGGTCCTGCAGCTGATGGCCGTAGACCGGATCGGGAAAATTGACGACATCGGCACGCGCAACCGCTTTTTCTTCCTCCGGCGTCCTGGCCGTACGGGAAAGCCGCAGCAACATCGAGGTGGCGCTCGGACCTCCCTCCGGCGGTCTTCCGCGGCCGTCATTGACATGGCAGCTCATGCAGGAGCGGGCGTTGAAAAGCGGCCCGAGACCATCGGAGGCCTGCGTCGAGGAGGGAGCAGATACCCAGAGCTTGCGGAAGAGCGCATTGCCCAGCTTGAAATTCTGCTCTTCCTCGAAGGGGATATTGGCCGAAATATGCGAGAAGCTGTCTTCGGTGACGGGGTCGATCGAGGTCGTCGCCCCTGCCTGCATCGCTTCGTATTGTTCGGCCCTGGAAAAATCCGCCGTCGGCCGCGTCACATCGGCTACGCGTTTCAGATCTGCCTCGGAGAGGTCGGTGCGTTTTCTCGGCAGGTCGAAACCGGCGGCGATGCTGACGGAAAAACCGGCAAGCGTTGCGCAGAGCGTTGCGCTGGCGAAAAATCGGCGGGCCGGGGCATGCGACATTTCAGGGTCCGGGCCGCTCCGGCTTTCGAAGCGGCCCGCCTTTTTGCTTATTGGAAGACGGCGTTAGGATTATCCAAGCTGTCGGAACCTTCAAGCTGAACCGTGCCGAGATCGAGTGCGGCAATAACGCGCTGCACCGATTTCGTCTGGTCGATCAGCCCGTCGATGGCGGCCTGGACAACGGCGTTGCCGTCCTTGTTGCCTTCGCCGATCATCTGATCGTACTTTTCGACCGTCTCGCCGCGCTTTGCCATGGCATTCATCGCATCGAGCGTCTTGTTGAGCTTGCCTTCCACTTCGGCATCGAGCGCCTTGTCCTTGGCGGCCACCAGATCGTGCAGCGACGGGCCGCTGAGCTTGGTGCCGTCGACGCGGGTATAATTGCCGGTATAGGCGGCAGCAATGCCGATCGCGTCGTTGAGATGCGAGTTGTAGGTATTGTCCGAGAAGCAATCATGCTCTTCTTCCGGATCGTGCAGCAGCAGGCCGAGCTTCATGCGCTCGCCGGCAAGCTCGCCGTAGGAAAGCGAACCCATGCCCGTCAGGATCGCCACAAGGCCTGCCTTCGGATCGGCTTCGACATTCTTCGTCGCAGCGCCATCCGGCTTCCAGTTGTCGGTCATTTCCTGCAGGTCGGAAACGAGCAGGGTGGAGGCGGACTTCAGATATTCGGCGCGGCGGTCGCAATTGCCGTGCGTGCAATTCTTGAGGTCGTAATCGGTTGCGGGACGATCGCCGGCGCCGGGACCCGTGCCGTTCAGATCCTGACCCCAGAGCAGGAACTCGATGGCGTGATAGCCGGTCGCGACATTGGCTTCGATGCCGCCTGCCTCGGCGAGCGTGCCGGAGAGGAATTCTGGCGTCAGCTTGGAGGCGTCGACATCCTTGCCGTCGATCTTGATCGTCTTGTTGGCGATGACATTTGCCACGTAGAGAGAATTTTCATCGCTCTCGGTGCCGTAGGAGGCATCGACATAGTCGATCAGGCCTTCATCGAGCGGCCACGCGTTGACCCTGCCTTCCCAGTCGTCGACGACTGGATTGCCGAAGCGATAGACTTCCGTCTGCTGGTAGGGGACGCGTGCCTTGATCCAGGCGTCCCTGGCGGCCTTGAGCGTCGCGTCGGTCGGCGCCTTCAGGAAGGCGTCGATCGCGGCGTCGAGCGCGTTGGCCGTCGTCAGCGAGTCCTCGTATTTCGCATGCGCCACGTCGGCATAGTGTTTCACTACGCTAGCAGCATCGGTCTCGGCATGCACGGGAAGGGCGAGCAGGGCGGCGGGGGCGATCGCCAGCACGGCTGCGCGGAATTTGCGGTTGAGCTTCATGATCCTCTCCTCTGACGGGATTTTCCGTCTAATCGGGCTTCGTCTCTTCGCGCAAAAGCAAACTGGTGTCAAATTCTCTAGTTTGGAATGATTTTAAGAATAGACAGGCGCGGCTAACCGGTCATTTTTGAACGGCATTTGCTTGAAAACCGGCAGCTGCGTAGGCCTCCGCTAAACCGCGTCAGCCTTTGCGCTGCATACGGCAGAAGAAGAAGCCGTCGGTATCGGTGGAGGCGGGTGTCAAAGTCACCGTCAGGCCGTCGGAAGAATGCGGACGCGGGGCATCCTTGCCGAACAGGGCTTCCCAGGCGGGCAGGGCGCTGACGATCTGAAAATCAGGATTTTCGGCCGTGAAGCGGCGCGCCTGTTCCTCGTTTTCCTGGGGCAGGACCGAGCAGGTCACATAGATCAGATCGCCGCCTGATTTGACGAAGCCGCTCGCCTGCGCCAGCGCGTCCTGCTGCTGGGCGGTGCGTTCGTCGAGGTTCTTTGCCGTCAGCCGCCACTTCGTATCGGGGCGGCGGCGCCATGTGCCGGTGCCGGTGCAGGGCGCGTCTACCAGCACCTTGTCACAGCGTTCGGCAAGGGCGGAGAGCGCCCTGGCGTCGTCATGCACCTGGACATTGCGTGTGCCCGCCCGCTTCAGCCGTTCGATGATCGGCGCCAGCCGCTTGCGGTCGGCGTCGTAGGCGTGAACCTGTCCCTTGTTCTGCATGGCGGCCGCCATGGCGAGCGTCTTGCCGCCGCCGCCGGCGCAATAGTCGAGAACCTGTTCGCCCTCGTGGGCGAGCACCAGGTCGGCGACGATTTGCGATCCCTCGTCCTGAACTTCGAACCAGCCCTTCTGGAACGAAAGCTCGGCTGTCACGTTGGGGAGGCGCGAGGCGCCTTCGCCGGCGGCAATCCGGATGCCGTAGCGGGCGATCTTCGCAGCATGCGCGTTCGCTCTTTCGAGCGCCCTGACGACCTTGTCGCGGGAGGCTTTGAGCAGGTTGGCGCGCAGATCGAGCGTCGGGCGGGCGGCGAGTGCCTGTGCCTCGGCGAGCCAGCCGGCGCCGAAGGCCTGTTCGAAGGAGGGTTGGATCCATTCGGGAATATCGCCGCGAATATGCGGCGGCGCATCGTCGAGCGATCGCCTTTGAAAGGCCGAGACGGCGTCGGCTGAAAGCGGCGCCGGCGCAAACTTGTCGTCCGCCAGCTCAGTGGCAAGACTGTCTGATGTAAAACCCCATTGGCGGAACATGACGGCATGGGCAATGGCCGCAGGACTGTCGTCATCCATCAGCCAGGCATGGGAAAGCCGCATGCGCAGTGCGTCATAGACGATGTTGCCGATCGCCGCACGATCGCCGGAGCCGGCGAAGCGGTGCGCGAGGCCCCAGTCCTTCAGCGCGTCGGCGACGGGCCGCTTGCGGGCATCGATGTCCGCGAGCACAGAAATCGCCCCTTCGAGGCGGCCGCCCAGACGCATTCACATGTCTCCTGTTGCCGTGGCGAGTGAACGATCAGCGCAAACGCGAGTGTCACGCATCGGATTGTTCACAAGTCTCAACCGGGTGGTAACCGCGATTGACGGCAAGAGCAAGCGCCGCTTCCGGCGCAGTCAGTGGGCCTCAGCTGACGACCTGGTAGCAGACCTTCGCAGTGCCGGAGCTCACCATGCCGATATTCTGCGCGGCGGCGCGCGACAGGTCGATCACACGACCACGGATGAACGGACCACGATCGTTGATACGAACGACGACGGTACGGCCATTGTTGCGGTTGGTGACCTTCACCTTGGTGCCGAAAGCAAGCGAACGATGTGCGGCAGTCAAGATGGCAGGGTTCATACGTTCCCCGGAAGCAGTTTTGGAGCGAAGTGCGTACCATGAAGCACCGCCACAACCATTGCCAGCAAAACCTTCCGCCGGAAGCATGGAAGAACAGGCTGCAATAGTTACAGCGGCGATAATAGAACGACGTATGTTCTTCAAAACAGAGTATCCCTCAACTATTGAACTCATGCCCTTGCAGGCGGCGGGGCTTAAATCTGTGAAAAAGTGGCGAAAAAGTGCCGCTGCTGTTCACGGAATATTACAATCGGTAACATTCGTGAGTGTGATGTCGGGATTTCAGCAATGAGCGCCGCGCGCAAACGTGGAAAAAACCTAATAAAATCAGCTAAAATCCGAACGAATTTTCCGAAGGGATAGTTAACGCCATGGCGTTCACGAAAATCGCGAAAATATTTTTCCGATTTCGCCATATTTACTGCCACATTTGGGCAAATTCAAAGGCCGTTAACCATAAGATGCGGCGAAAATTGTCCGGCCAAAGCGGGAAAGTAGGAATTTCCTACTCATTTTGGGTGAGCGTATCCGTCGCAAACAGGACTGAGTTCTACTACCCCCGCCAGCGTCCGTCCCGCCACAATTGCGCAAGCGACATGGGATAGTTCGGGAAGGAAAATGCGAAGCCGGAGGCCTTCAGTTTCGCATTCGAAACCCGTTTGTTCTCGCCGTAGAAAGTGCGCGCCATCGGCGTCAATTCAGCGGTCTCGAACGCCTGCTCCGGCGGCGGTTCGACGCCCATCAGGCGGGCGGCCTCGACGATCACATCCTGCGGCGGGCCGGGCCGGTCGTCGGTGACATTATAGATGCCGCCGAGGCCGCGCTCCGACAGGAAACGTGTCGCCGCACCAATATCCTCGACGCGGATGCGGTTGAACACCTGGTCTTTCTTGATCAGCCGTCGCGCCGTGCCCTTGTCCAGATTGCAGAAGGCGTTGCGGCCCGGCCCATAGATGCCGGAAAGGCGCAACACCGCCGCCGGCACGCCGCGCTCCCGGCCCATCGCCAGCCAGCCCTCTTCCGCCTCGATCCGCTCGGTCGACCGCCCGGAAACGGGCAAGCATGGCGTTTCCTCACTCACCCAGGCGCCCTGGTGATCGCCATAGACGCCGACGGTGGAGAGATAACCGATCCATTCGAGCTTCGGCAGCAGGCGTGCGCCGTCTCTACCGAGCAGCCGCAGCAGCGGGTCGGCCTTTCCAGGCGCGATCGATTGCACCAGATGGGTGACGCCGTCCAAAGCCTGGCGCAGCCCCTCTTCCATGCTCTCGCCGTCGAAAAGGAATGCTTCGATGCCATTCCGGCGGAGCACGTCCATCTTGTCAGGCGAGCGCGTGGTGCCGGAAACCCGCACGCCGTCGCCGGTAAAGGCCTTGGCGATTGCCGTGCCGGAATAACCGCAGCCAAAGATCATCACATGCATCAGCCCACTCCCGCCAATCGCCATTCGTTCAGGACGTCGTCATCTCTCTCGTCTGCCCTCTGTGCGGCAAAGGCCGCAAATTCGCCAGCCTCCATCAGCCGTGAAAGCGCCCAGACCGCCATGCCGCGTACCACGGGCGAGGGATCCTCCGAAAGCCCGCGACATTGCCCAATGAGCGCCTTGTCGCCGGAATTGCCGGCGGCGATCAGCACGTTGCGGATAAAGCGGTCGCGGCCGATCCGCTTCACCGGCGAGCCGCTGAAAAAGGCGCGGAAGGCGGCATCGTCGAGCGTCAGCAGAAAGGCGATCGACGGCTCCTTCAGATCTTCCCGCGCCTTGAGCTTCATCTCGGAGGCGGAGCTTGCGAACTTGTTCCAGGGACAGACGGCAAGACAGTCGTCGCAGCCATAGATGCGATTGCCGATCAGCCCGCGCAAATCGGCATCGATCGGCCCCTTGTGCTCAATGGTGAGATAGGAGATGCAGCGCCGCGCATCGATTTGGTAAGGCGTCGGGAAGGCAGCCGTCGGACAGATGTCGAGGCAGGCGCGGCAGGAGCCGCAATGATCGGTTTCCGCTTCATCGATCACGAGATCCGCGGTGGTGAACATCGTGCCGAGGAACAGCCAGGAGCCATGAACGCGGCTGACGAGATTGGTGTGTTTGCCCTGCCAGCCGAGTCCGGCTGCCTCCGCCAGCGGTTTCTCCATGACCGGCGCCGTATCGACGAAGACCTTCACATCGGCGCCCGCCCGCGCCGCAAAGCGCGTGGCGATCTCCTTCAGCCGGCCCTTGATGACGTCGTGATAATCGCGGTTGCGGGCATAGACCGAAATCGCTGCCTTGTCCGGCTTGCCGAGAATGCCGCGGGGATCTTCTTCCGGCGCGTAATTGAGGCCGAAGACGACGACGGAGCGCACCTCGCTCCAGAGTGTGCGGGGATCGCCGCGCCGGTCGCGCGTCTCCGCCATCCAGTCCATCGTCCCGTGGCGCCCGGCATCGATGAACTGGCCGAGACGCTCCTTCGCTTGCGGGATCGCGTCCGGGCGCGTGATGCGGCAGAGATCGAAGCCCTTGGCGGCAGATTCCGCCCGGACGAACTCGGTCAAATTGTCGCGGCGGCGGCGCTCTTTGTCGTCATTGTCAGGTTCGGGCATGAAGAGCCCTCGTCAGAAATCCAGATCGGCATAGTGTGAAACCGGTGTCAGGCCGCGCACGCGCTCGGTCAGCATCGGCCGGAAGGAGGGCCGCGACTTCAGCCGCTGGTACCAGTCCTTGACGACGGGCGAATCCGCCCACTCGATCTCGCCAAGATAGTCGAGGATCGAAATCGAGGCCGCGGCGGCAAGGTCGGCATAGCTCATCCGCTCACCCGCCAGCCACTGACGCGAGCCGGCAAGCCAGGTGAGATAGCGCATATGCTGGCGGATATTCGCGCGAGCCGTGCGCAAAACCTTCGAATCCGGCGCTCCGCCGCCCTGATCAGCGCTCATCTGCAACTTATAGACACGCTCGCGCGCGAGCGGCTTGGTCACGTCGTTTTCCATCTTCTGCATGAACCATTCGGTCAGCCGGCGGATTTCGGCCCGCTGGAAAGGGTCTTCGGCGAGCAGCCGCCGGTCGCGCTTCAAGACGCCGTGCGTCTCGTCCAGATATTCGGAAATGACGCTCGCGCCACAAAGCGCCCGCATGCTGTCGTCGACATAAACAGGCAGCGTGCCGGCCGGATTGAGCGCCAGGAAATCCCGGCGTTTCTCCCATGTCTGCTCTTCGATCAGATCCGCCTGATAGCCGTATTCCGCCAGGATCAGCCGGACGAAGCGAGATGCGGATGACATGGGATGATGATAAAGCGTGGGCATCGATACTCGGGCTTTGTGATTGCTGTTACAGGACTGTGTGGCAGCTCGATTATAGCGCCCTAGTCATGACTCATTGGTTGAAGCTATAGGAGCTTGGCCCCGCCAATACAAGCGAATCGGATTTTACCCCATCTGACAATGGCGAAACACGGTCTAACGAATGATTGTAAACGGCGGCCTGATCGACCCAAGCGTTCAGGCCCGGCCGAACTTTAAACCGGAGACAATGTATGGATTATATAAGTGCTATCATTCTCGGTATCATAGAGGGGATCACCGAGTTTCTGCCGATCTCGAGCACCGGCCATCTCATCATTGCGGAGCAATGGCTCGGCCACCGGTCGGACATGTTCAACATCGTCATCCAGGCAGGCGCCATCCTCGCCGTCACCATCATCTATTGGCGTCGCCTGGTGGATCTGGTGCTCGGCTGGCGCGACCCGGTCAATCGCGATTATGCCGCCAAGCTGATCGTTGCCTTTCTCATCACCGCCATTCTCGGACTGGTCGTAAAGAAGCTCGGCTTTGAACTGCCGGAAACCGCGACGCCGATCGCCTGGGCGCTGATCATCGGAGGTATCTGGATGATCTTTGCCGAGTGGGCCGCCGCGCGCAGACCGCCGCATAAAGAGATCACCTGGCTTGTCGCCATCCTGGTCGGCATCGCCCAGATCGTTGCCGGCGTCTTTCCGGGAACCTCGCGCTCCGGCGCCACCATCTTCGTCGCCATGCTGGCAGGCACCGGCAACCGCGCTGCGGCGACCGAATTCGCCTTTCTCGTCGGCATACCCACGATGTACGCCGCAAGCGGCTATGAATTGCTGAAGACGTTCCGAGATGGCGGAGCGGCGGGCGAAGACTGGACGGCGCTCGGCATCGCCTTCGTCGTGTCCACGATCGTCGCTTTCATCGCCGTCAAATGGCTGCTGGCCTATATCAGAAGCAACCGGTTTACGCTGTTTGCCATCTACCGCATCATTCTCGGTGTTTTGCTGCTCGGCATGGCCGCGACCGGCTTGATTGCCTGAGACATCCGTCCTGCATTGCATTCGCGCAACTCCCGGCGCGAATGCAAATGCCCCGTCGGACTCCGAACAGACACTCTGTTGCCGGCAGAAGCCGCCAATCTTTCAGATAGGCGATATTGAGAGGATAAGCGCCCGCCGCCGCTTGAAGCAGGCAGGGCTGAGCCTTCATTGTGAACGCGCTATTTCAGGCGTTCCGATGACTGCTTGCTGGGAGCAGGATGCCGGCGCAGGGCCGGCCTTTCGTCAATGGATGATCGAAGCCGTAGAGCAAGGATCGACGCCGTAGGCCGGCGAGCAATCGCCCTTTACCGCCGCGACCGAACCGGGCGCAACGAAAGAGCCTGCAAGGATAACCAGCGCCGCACACGCAAATAGGAGCGCGATTGACTTGCCCATCGAGAAATGCCTTTCACAGTGATTGCCGCACACGACCGCAGGCGTTGAGTCCGTTGGAAGACGCGCGGGTTTGGTAGTCAGTGGAATGACAAATAGCAATAAACGTTCCTGCTAAATTTGGCGTTAATTCCACAAAAATTCCGATGCGTCTTTTATGCAACGCTGCTGAATATGGCGAGCACCAGAACACTTCAAACTTGCGCCGGGCTTTGCAGGACACGGCAAGGCCAAAAGGCCGCCCGCGGCATCCGCAGACGGCCAAGTTTCATCGGCTGGAAAAGCCTCATCGTCTGGAAAAGTCTTAGGCGGCCTTGCCGGTGCCGGTGTACTGGCCGTGCGGACGATAGTGCACGAGGTAGGAGCCGAGCACCGATGCCACCATGGTAGGCGCGATGCCGAGGCCCTTCAGCGTGCGGCCTTCCGCCTCGGCTTCCGGGGAGACGATGTTGTCGCGCTTCAGCAGGCGCACCTGGTCCGGCGTGATCGGCGGCGTTATGAAGGGGACCAGCGAAGCGATGCTGCCGATCATCGAAGCAATGCCGAAGGGCAGCGATACCAGCCGGTTCTTGCGGCACGTCACTTTCAGCATCGTCTCGAGACATTCGCGGAAGCTCAGCACCTCAGGCCCGCCAAGCTCATAGACCTTGCCGCCGGCAACTTTGCCGTCGACGGCGCGGGCGACGGCCTCGGCGACATCCTCGACATAGACAGGCTGGAATTTCGTCTTGCCGCCGCCGACGAGCGGCAGGATCGGCGACATACGCGCCATCTCGGCAAACTTGTTGAAGAAGCTGTCTTCCGGTCCGAAGACGATCGACGGACGGAAGATCACTGCATCGGGCTTGACCGAGAGGATGGCCGTTTCGGCGCGGCCCTTGGTACGGCCATAATCCGAATCGGATTTCGCGTCGGCGCCGATCGCTGAAATATGCGTCAGCGTCGCACCTGCGCCGCGCGCCGCCTCGGCAATCGCACGGCCGCCAAATTCCTGCACCGCGTCGAAGGTGTTGCGGCCGGTCTCATGCAGAATGCCGACGCAGTTGACGACGTGGCTCGCACCGTCGACGGCGCGGTCGATCGAGCTGCGATAGCGCAGGTTCGCCTGCACGAAGGAGATCTGCCCGACATTGCCGAGCGGCTGCAGGAAGCCGGCGAGATCGGGACGGCGCACGGCGACGCGGATGTTATAGCCGCGCTTGGCCAGCGCCCGAACCACGTGCCTGCCCACGAAGCCGGACCCTCCGAATACGGTGACGAGCGGCGGCAGGTTGGCAAGGGTCATGGCAGGCTCCTCGAAAGGCTTTGCGGAATGCTTGATTGGCTTCGTCTTAGCCGAATCCCGGCGCGACGGGAAGGCCCATCACGCCGTCAGTTTTTGAGGATGTGACCGCGCTCTAGACGCCCTCGACGACGACCATTTCCGCATCCGCCGCTTCTTGGCGGATTTTCGCGGCGATCTGGTATTCCGGCGAATTATAGCAGTCGACCGCATGCTGCATCGAGGGGAATTCGATCACCACGTTGCGGACGCGCGCCTTGCCCTCGAGCTCGGTAAAGGCACCGCCGCGCGCCAGAAAATTCGCGCTATATTTTTCGAAGGCCGGCTTGGCCGCCGTCACGTAATCCTTGTAGCGCTCGGCATCGCGAACGTCGACGCGGGCGATCCAGTATCCTTTGGCCATGGTCTTTTCCCTTTACAGTGAACCCTGTCAGCGATTTGCCGGCCAGAGTGCGCTCACCATCTCGCTGAGGATCGCGCGGGCGGCATCTCGGGGATCCGGCGCCTTGACGACAGGCCGGCCGACGACGAGATGCGTCGCTCCCGCCTTCAGCGCGTCGAAAGGCGTCATCACCCGCTTCTGATCGCCCTTGTCGCTACCATCAGGGCGAATGCCGGGGGTGACGATCGCCATGTCGGGTCCGACGATCTCGCGCACCGCAACCGCTTCCTCCGCCGAGCAGACGATACCGCCCATGCCGGCCGCCCGCGCCTGTTCGGCGCGGCGCAGCACCAGGCTGTGCGGATCCTGGCTGTAGCCGGCATCGGCAAGATCATCGGCATCCATCGAGGTCAGCACGGTCACGCCGAGCAGGCAGAGGCCTGAGCCGGCCGCTGCCTCGACCGCCGCCTTCATGGCTTTCGGATAGGCGTGCAGCGTCAGCATCGACATGCCCATCTTGGCGATGTTCTCGACGCCGGAGGCGACAGTGTTGTCGATGTCGAGCAGCTTCATGTCGAGAAAGATCTTCTTGCCGCTGGCGGCAAGATCGCGGGCGAATTCCAGGCCGCCGGCAAAGACCAGCTGATAGCCGATCTTGTAGAAGAGAATGTCGTCGCCGAGCGTGGAAACCAGTCTTTCCGCCTCGCCGATCGTTGGAACATCCAGGCCGACGATCAACCGCTCGCGTGCGTCCATCTGAAGTCACCCCTGCCAGTCTTCGATGGGTGTCCAGTCGCATGATAAGCGGCGATCCGCAAGACCGAAAGCATAGAGATTGCCACCGCCGCCGGGCTGGTCGCGGTCGCGCGCGATCGGGCTGCCCGCCAGATGGCATTTGAGCAGCGTGCCGACGCCGCCATGGCCGACGAAGGCTATCGGCGCCGTCGCATCATGCGTGGCAAGAACGGCGTTAACAGCCTCGACGATGCGGGCCTGCGCGTCGACGGCGCGCTCCCAGCCCTTGAAGCTTTGTTCCGGATGGGCGAAGAACCAGTCGGCCGCCTCTTCGAATTGCGGCGGCGGCAGGAAGCCGGTGGCTGAGCGGTCGTTCTCGTGCATGCCGTGGACGATTTCGACGGTTACGCCGGAAGCTTCCGCCAGGATTTCGGCCGTCTCGATCGCCTTCGTCTCGTCGCTGGAGACGATGCGCTGCAATTGCCTCGCCCAGCCACTCTCTGCCGCTTTGCGGGCGCGCGCCGCGCCGACATCGGAAAGCCCCCATTTCGGCACGGGCACGTTGGCGTCGATCCTGACCTGCGGATGCGTGATATAGATCCCGAACATCTCAGCCGCGCTTATAGATCCAGAGCTGCGCCGGCGGAATATTGCGCATGACGAAGTCGAAATGCTGGATATGGTAGCGGTCGGGATTGGCGGCGATCGGCGAGATCGCACCGTAGGAAATCTGCACCATCGGCCGGCCGGCCGGCAGTCGGTCAAGCAGGCTTTCGAGCAGCGAGATGCGCTTCGCCATCGGGAAATTCAGAAGCGGAATGCCCGAGATGACGGAATCGAAGGTGAGACCGCTGAAACTGCCAAGGGTGGTCTGAAGATCGAAAGCGTCGCCGTTGATGAAGTGCACGCCGGGATAGGTTCGCTGCAGATGTTTATGAAAATCCGTCGAATATTCGATTGCGACGAGATTTTCCGGCTGGACGCCGCGGCCGAGGATGGCCTTGGTGATGGCGCCCGTGCCCGGTCCGAGTTCAAGTACGGGCAACCCGGAATGGATATCGACGACGCTTGCCATGCGTTTGGCCGTGATCGAGGAGGTCGGCACGATCGAGCCCACCGTCTTCGGCCCCTGCATCATGCCCCGGAAGAAGCGGATCTCGTCGTCGAACCTCTTTCCGAACCGTTCCTTCACCTTGACCCGTAAGCTCATTCTCCACCCATCCGCATGTTGATCGAATGCCTTAATATGCCGCTTGTCGCTTAAGGGACAAGGATTTTCGCAACAAGGACATCGACATCAACAGCTCATGCGGCTTTCGGCGCTGAATTCGGCATGAGATCGGCAAGTCTCTCGGCCAAGTGATCGGCGTCCACAGGCGCGCGCAGCTTCACATCGGTATTGTCGAAATAGAGATAGACGTCGCGGCCCTTGGTTCGCGCGGGTACGGGCGCCAGCACCCGCGGCGCATTCTCAGGTTCACCACCCGTGGCCCAGGCGCGGATACGTTCAGCCCATATGTCGAGTGCTTCGTCCTCGTAGCCGCTGACATAGAGCTTTTCGGAGCCATGCAGGCGGCAATAGATGAAATCGGCGGTGATATCCATCAGCAGCGGCCATTGCACCGTATCGGCGCAGACGAGAGCGACCTTATGGCGCCTCAGCATCTCGATAAAGGCGGGTGAGCGGAAGCTCTCATGGCGGATCTCCAGCGCATGCCGGATAGGCTGATGCCCGTCGCATGTAAGCCAGGCCGGTCCCTTGATATGCCAGTCGTGCCGTTTCGCCAGCGCTATTGCCGCGTCGCGGTCGTGCGGGAGCAGCGACAAAAAGCTTTCAAAAAGGGATGGGTCGAAGACCATGTTCGGCGGGAATTGCCAGAGGATCGGCCCAAGCTTGGGGCCAAGCCGCAGCAGGCCGGAAGCGAGGAAATTGGCGAGCGCCGTCTGGATATCCTGCAGCCGCAGCATATGGGTGATGAAGCGCGGTCCCTTGACCGCGAAGACGAAATCATCCGGCGTTTCCCCGCGCCAGCGGCCGAAACTTTCGGGCCGCTGCAATCCGTAGAAGGTGCCGTTGATCTCGATCGAAGGAAAGTGCCGGGCGGCGTAGGAAAGCTCCTGCTTCTGCGGCAGGTCCTTCGGGTAGAATTGGCCGCGCCAGGGCGCATAGGTCCAGCCGGATATGCCGATGCGCACCGCTCCCGTCTTTTTGGTCATGGGATCCTCCGTTTTGACAGGAGGAAAAACGGCAACCAGGCGCCTTCGTTCCGCTCAGACGCGCATCGGCATCAGCACGTAGAGCGCATCGTCGCCCGCCGTGTCGCGGATCAGTGTCGGCGAGCCGGCATCGGCAAGCAGGAAGATCGCTTCCTCGCCGGAAAGCTGGGCGGTGATGTCGAGCAAGTATTTGGCGTTGAAGCCGATTTCCATCGCATCCGTGTCGTAGCCGACGGCGACTTCTTCCGTCGCGCTGCCGGAATCGGGGTTGTTGACGGTCAGCATCAACTGTCCCTCGGAAAGCGCCAGCTTCACGGCGCGTCCGCGCTCGGAAGAGATTGTCGAGACGCGGTCGACGGCCTGTGCGAAGCTCGTGCAGTCGACGCGCATTTCCTTGTCGTTGCCTGTCGGGATGACGCGCTGATAATCCGGGAAGGTGCCGTCGATCAGTTTCGAGGTCATGACGATCGAGCCGATCGTCAGCCGGATCTTGGCGTCGGAGACCTCGACGGTCACCGTCACCTCGGGATTGTCGACCAGCTTCTGCAACTCGCCGACCGTCTTGCGCGGAATGATGATGCCGGGCATGCCCTCGGAGCCGGAGGGCGCGTCGACATCGGCACGCGCCAGCCGGTGGCCGTCGGTCGCAACCGCCCTGAGTTTCAGCTCGCCATTGCTCTCGATCGTGTGGAAGAAAATGCCGTTCAGATAATAACGCGTCTCTTCCGTCGAGATCGCAAACTGCGTGCGGTCGATCAGCATCTTCAGATCGGTCGCCTTCAGCTTGAAGCTATGCGTGAAGGTGCCGGCCGTGAGATCCGGAAAGTCCGATTCCGGCAGGCACTGCAGCGAGAATTTCGAGCGGCCGGATTGCACGGTCATCGAGCCGCCATCGGTGCTGGTGGCAAGCAGCACTTCCGAGCCGTCGGAAAGCTTGCGCACGATATCGTAGAGAAGATGGGCGGGAACGGTGGTGGCGCCGGGCTGCTCGACGTTAGCCGGGGTCGCCTCGGTGATTTCGAGGTCGAGGTCGGTCGCCTTCATGTCGAGGTTCTGGCCGTCGGCCTTGAGCAATACGTTGGACAGGATCGGGATCGTGTTGCGACGTTCGACCACGCGGTGGACGTGGTTCAGCGATTTCAACAGGTTTGACCGCTCAATAGTAATACGCATGGGATGCTACCGCTTTCGACCGTGACTGTCCGGGCGCGTCGAGCACCCGAAGAATGCTGTCCCGGCTTGAGGCCGGGGGAGTGGACGGGCAAAATGGCAGACTTCAGCATTGCTTTGCAAGAGGCATGGACGCCGGCACCCCCGCATTTGCGGTTTTCCAGAGCAATGCTCACAGAAATCCGAACCCTTGCCGAAGCGGTGCGGCTCGCCCATAAGGGTTCGATGCCGGCGACGAGCCGGCGGGACGAAAGCAAATGGCATGATTGAGGAAACCACAGCGGACGCCGCCGGCCGGCGAAGCTTCCGCCTGCACAATATGGCGGTGCCGGCGCGGCCGCTGGAGCCGGCGCTCTATCTCGTCGCCACCCCGATCGGCAATCTCGGCGATATCACCCTGCGGGCGCTGGAAACGCTGGCCGGCGCCGATGTGCTTGCCTGCGAGGATACGCGCGTCACCCGCGTGCTGCTCGACCGCTACGGCATCCAGAACCGCCCTTTCGCCTATCACGAGCACAATGCCGATGAGGCCGGTCCAAGGCTGCTGCAGGCGCTCGAAGCCGGGCGCTCGGTTGCGCTGGTTTCCGATGCCGGCACGCCGCTGGTCTCCGATCCAGGCTATCGGCTGGCGCAGCAGGCGATAACGGCAGGTTACCGCGTCATTCCCATTCCCGGCGCCTCCGCCCCGCTCGCAGCCCTTGTCGGCTCCGGCCTGCCGAACGATGCCTTTCTTTTCGCCGGTTTCCTGCCGGCCAAGGACAAGGCCCGCCGCGACCGTTTGGGTGAACTTGCCGCAGCCCCGGCGACGCTGATCTTCTTTGAATCGCCGCATCGCATCGGCGCAACGCTTCTGGCCGCCGCCGATGTGCTCGGGGCCAATCGGCCCGCCTCCGTCTGCCGCGAGCTGACCAAGACCTTTGAGGAGTTCCGCCGTGGCACGCTTGCCGACCTTGCCGCCCATTATCAGCAGGTGGAAAACGTCAAGGGGGAGATCGTCCTCGTGATCGGTCCGCCGGAGCCGGTCGAGACTGATGAGGCCGATGTCGACGCCATGCTGGCCGACCTGTCGAAGTCGATGCCGACGGCAGGTGCTGCGACCGAGGCGGCGCGCCTGACCGGCCTGCCGCGCAAAGTACTCTATCAGCGGCTGCTGGAGATGAAGAACGCCGATGGGCGATAGTGATCTCACCACGATCAGAAGGAAGGCGCTGCGCCGTGGCCGCATGTCGGAATATGTCGCGGCCGCCTTCCTGATGCTGAAGGGCTATCGCATTCTGGCGCTGCGCCACCGCACCCGGCTCGGCGAGATCGATATCATCGCCCGCAAGGGCGATCTCGCCGTCTTCGTCGAGGTCAAGGCCCGCCATGGCGAGGCCGCGGCGGTCGATGCCGTCTCTGTCGCCGCGCAGAAGCGCATACGGGCGGCAAGCGATCTCTGGCTCGCCCGCCAGAGGGATCAGGCCCGCCTTTCCCAGCGCTATGATATCGTCGCGATCATGCCGGGCCGGCTGCCGCGGCATTTTATTGATGCTTTCTGACCTCCTTTCGACCCATCGGATTTCCGGATCGTTAAAATTTTAGTCCCCACTTGAACCAGGTCCTTACGACTCTCTGCTATCGACTCGGTAGGGATAACAATTGGGGGTTGTTTCATGGCCTGGAAGCTGATGTTCGCAAGTGCGGTCGCCATGGCCGCGCGCTCGGTGCCGTATGCGGTGGCGAAGCCGGCCAGAAAATCCTTCGTCGCACATGCGAGCGATCTGCTGCCGCTGAAATCCACGCCGATCAATCCGGACTGGATTATCAGCGGCAATCCGCAGGCCCGCACCGCCGAACATTCGCGCGGCCATGACGAGGCCTCGCTGACGGCGATCTGGGATTGCACGGCGGGCGAATTCCGCTGGTATTTCGGCTGGGACGAGACGGTGATGATCCTCGAAGGCGAGGTCCATATCACGGCCGAGGACGGCACAGAACGAACCCTGCGTGCCGGCGACGTCGCCTTTTTCGCCGGTGGAACCTGGGCGAGCTGGCGGGTCGACAATTACGTCCGCAAGGTCGCCTTCCTGCGCAAGCCTTTCCCGAAGCCGTTGGCGATCGCCTACCGCCTCCGCAACATGCTGCGCAACAGCGGCACCCAGGGCATCGCTGCCTGAAAAGCGGCGACCGGAAGCCCTTGATTGCCCGTTGCGTTTGATATCTGGCCGACCTACATCTGTCCGGCATTCAGCGAGGGATGGAAATGGTCAAGATCACCAATGTAGCGGTCCAGATGGACCATGTCGAAGGCATCAATATCGCAGGCGATTCCACCTTCGCCATGAGCCTGGAAGCCCAAGTGCGCGGCTACAGGCTCTTCCATTACACCCCCGACCGCCTGAGCTTTCGCGACGGCAAGCTTTATGCCAGCGTCGAGCCGATGGTGCTGCGCGACGTCAAAGGCGATCACTACGAGCTTGGCGCGCCCGAGCGCGTCGATCTTTCGACCATGGATGTCGTGCTGCTGCGCCAGGATCCGCCCTTCGACATGGCCTATATCACCTCGACGCATCTGCTCGAGCGCATCCATCCGAAGACGCTCGTCGTCAACGATCCGGCCTGGGTGCGCAATTCGCCGGAAAAAATCTTCGTCACCGAATTTTCCGACCTGATGCCGAAGACGCTGATCACCAAGGATGCCGCCGAGATCCGTCGCTTCCGCGACGAGATGGGCGATATCATCCTGAAGCCGCTCTACGGCAATGGCGGCGCCGGCGTCTTCCATTCGACCCGCGACGACCGCAACCTCTCCTCGCTGCTGGAAATGTTCGGCCAGCTTTTCCGCGAGCCCTTCATCGCCCAGCAATATCTGCCTGACGTGCGCAAGGGCGACAAACGCATCATCCTCGTCGACGGCGAATTCGCCGGCGCCATCAACCGGGTTCCGGCCGAGCACGACAGCCGCTCCAACATGCATGTCGGCGGCCGCGCCGAGGCGACCGAGCTGACGCCGCGCGAACAGGAAATCTGCGCCCGCATCGGCCCGGCGCTGAGGGAACGCGGCTTCCTCCTCGTCGGCATCGATGTGATCGGCGATTATATGACCGAGATCAACGTCACGTCGCCCACCGGCCTCCGCGAGGTCAAGAAATTCGGCGGCGCCGATATCGCCAGCCTGCTTTGGGACGCGATCGAGCGCAAGCGCGGCTGAGCCAGGCGCCCATGACCGTTCTGGTCCCGCGACCGAGATACAACCGGGGTCACAGCGGATGCCTGACTATGTTCTGTGATTGTTCTTGTTTTATTCAGGCTTCCATGCCAGATTGCAACCGCTGGCCCTGAACGGCCGGGGGCGGTATAAGAGTTTGCGGCAAGGGGATGGGCATATGGTCGCGCGTGTCAGTACGGTGGCATTTCAGGGCATCGAAGGTGTGCCGGTCGAGGTCCAGGTCATGGTCGCGCCCGGCAAGGTCGGCATGCAGATCGTCGGCCTGCCTGACAAGGCGGTGGCCGAAAGCCGCGAGCGCGTGCAGGCAGCCCTCCACGCCTCCGGCCTGGCGCTGCCGGCGAAGCGCGTGACGGTCAATCTGGCGCCTGCTGACCTGCCGAAAGAGGGCTCGCATTTCGATCTGCCGATTGCCCTTGCCCTGATGGCGGCGCTTGGCGCCATCCCCGCCGATGCGCTGTCGGACTTTGTCGTCGTCGGCGAACTCAATCTCGACGGAACGATCGCCGCCATCTCAGGCGCGCTGCCGGCCGCAATCGGCGCCAATGCGCTCGGCAAGGGGCTGATCTGCCCGGCCGAAAGCGGCGCCGAAGCCGCCTGGGCAGGCGCCGAGGTCGATATTCTCGCACCCCGCAGCTTGATCGCCCTTGCCAATCATTTCCGCGGCACGCAGGTCCTCTCCAGGCCGGAGGCATCGATCCGCGCCAATGCCGCAAACCTGCCGGATCTCGCCGAGATCAAGGGCCAGGAAAGCGCCAAGCGGGCGCTCGAGGTCGCAGCCGCCGGCGGCCATAACCTTTTGATGGTCGGTCCTCCCGGCTCCGGCAAGTCGATGCTGGCGGCCAGGCTGCCGTCGATCCTGCCGCCGCTTTCGGCCGCCGAGCTGCTGGAAGTATCGATGGTTCATTCGATCGCCGGCCAACTCTCCGGCGGCAAGCTTTCCGATCGCCGGCCCTTCCGCACCCCGCATCATTCCGCCACCATGGCGGCCCTCGTCGGCGGCGGCCTGCGCGCCCGTCCGGGCGAAGCCTCGCTTGCCCATCACGGCGTGCTCTTTCTCGACGAATTTCCCGAATTCACGCCGCAGGCGCTCGATGCGCTGCGCCAGCCGCTCGAAGGCGGCGAATGCGTCATTGCGCGCGCCAATCACCGCGTCTCCTATCCGGCAAAATTCCAGCTGATCGCCGCGATGAACCCCTGCCGCTGCGGCATGGCGGGAGAGCCCGGCCATACCTGCGCCCGCGGCCCGCGCTGCATGAGCGATTACCAGGCCCGCATCTCCGGCCCGCTGATGGACCGCATCGATATCCGCATCGACGTACCTGCCGTCTCCGCCGCCGATCTGATCCGGCCGATGGCGGCTGAAACCAGCGCCGACGTCGCCCGCCGCGTCGCCCGCGCCCGCGAGATCCAGCAGGAGCGCTTCGAAAGCACCGGCGCAAAAGGCATCGGCACAAATGCCCGCTGCTCCACTGCGATGATCGAAAAATTGGCCGAGCCCGATGCCAGCGGCCTGCAGCTGCTGCGCGACGCCGCCGAAAAGATGAAATTCTCCGCCCGCGGTTACCACCGCGTCCTGAAGGTCGCCCGCACGCTGGCCGATCTCGACGGCAAACCGACGGTCGGCCGCATCCATCTCGCCGAAGCGATCTCCTACCGCATCGCCGGCGAGAGGTTGACGGCGGCGGCGTAAGAGGAAGGGGCGCTGAAGCGGCCTCAGACTGCTGCCAGCCCCTGGGTGCCTAATAAAGCGCCCGTCGGTAGGGATCCGCCTTTGGCGATTTCAATCGCCTCACGTGTCTCTCGAGTAAGTACTACGTATTGCTCAATTGCTGAAGTCTCAAGGAGAAACTCCCACGAGTGCGTGGCGCTCTTATATGTCGAATACAGCGATTTAATAACGTCGGCGCGGTCCTTTTTGGCTTACGAAAGCTCCTCCAAACGCTGGGTAAAAGTGTCGATCATCTCCTTGGGAAGGTTCAGCCGCTTCAGCGCATCGCCCACCGTCTTTGACCAATCGCCTGGGCGCTCATCTGGCTGCGCGACCTCATCAACACCCGTGAAAAATCCTCGTGTCGCGTGAAAGCCCAGTGCTCTGTAGACCTCAAACTGTTCTTCACTGAAAAACTGGTCCAAAGTGGTCTCGTGTGGATAAGTCGGATTCCGCGCCTTGTAATCTATAATGTAGTCATTCTCGTCTCCCGTTATCGAGGACTTGATATAGAAAAGTAGACCAAATTCATTTTGTCCATAATGGATGATGCCGATTGCACCGTGCGGGCCTTTCGCACCCTCACATTCTTCCCGGAGACCAATCACTTTGGATGTCGCCAGGGCTCGCTTTGCTATTTTTTTCCAAGGTAAGTCGATCCTAATCCCCAAGTCGATCCGCGCAATGATCTGCAGTTTTACGAATGAGTCGAACGTCATATTCGGGTCTGCCTCCCCGTCGACGGCTACAATCACCTTGCACCGGCGCCGCAGAAGTTCGTAAATCCCTAAATTCTCTATATGTCCGCCGTCAGTTAGGTAGACGTTGTACCTCGTTTCGTTCATTCGACCGGAAGCCTCGGTGGCAAAATACCAAGTGCCAATGTTGGCCATCAGCCTTGTTTTCCAACTTGCGAATTTTTCGAGCTGGTTCGGATTTGCCAACCAATACCCAAGCCGAACATTGAGCATGGAAAGACTGAATGTCAGGATGGGAATTGTATGGTTGCCCATATTGGCTGACGCAGCCGCGCCCGATGTAGCCATCGCAGTGGCAAGGCTCAAATTTGTTACAGCTTCAACGTCTTTAGTTCTGGCATACCCGGTTGACTGGCTGCCAATGAACAATGGGCTGAAAATGAAATTATCAGCGTTTCTCCCGCGCTTATTTAAATCCTTCGACCCCGCCATGTTGATGGCAGTGTTCACAAGGAGGTACGGCGAGAAAGATGCACCAAACCGCCAATCGACAGGAATGTCGGCTCGGGAAGCACTAGTAGGCTGCTTAAGCGACGAAAACGTCCAGTTTCCTACGTCAACGCCATCGTCGGAGCGTGGATTTGACCTGGTAAACAAGAAGGCCTTGCTCAGCCGATCACGATATAACTGATGAAGCGAATTGGAGTTCGGCCCCAGGAACAGACACACAAAGATCAAGAAGAGAGCTGCCCAGAGATAGGCGGATGCAATCGGCCCAAGACGCTCGATTGTTGGTAGGATTAAGAAGATTTGCAGCTCAGGGACGTGCTTCAGCCAATTCGGGGCATTAGGGTTCGTAGCATAATCATCGGTTCGTACCGCCCAGTAGGCGAGATAGAGGTACGCAATCCATAGAAGCACTGGCACAACCAGTGCTGAGATGTAGAGCCCCAGGAGGCTTGCTCGTTTCTTTAGCTCAGCACTCCAGGTGTCTTCTCCTATTGCGCCTTTCACAACGCTTGCGAGCTTCTCAGCAACGGCGACAAGAATGCCTGCGATCGGGGCAAACACTGCTGCAATTGTGGGTAATATCTGACCAAAGGCTTTTAGCACGCCCCCGACACCAAATGACGGCAGCTCCGAATAACCACCCGCCGAAAACATCCCGGCGATTATGAGCGGCTGCAATTCCGCGAACGCCGAGATGAAGATCGTGGCACCCAGGCCCCCAAGGTAAAGACCAAGACGCATGCGCGTGTCCAGTGTGCTCGTACGGAAGGTTTTCGACGTGATCAGCGCACTGACAAAAGTGATGGCGGTGGCCAGTAAAACCAGATTCGTGGTAAGCGTGAAGCCTTTAAAGGCCGCAACATTAGCGATCGGAAAAGGAAGCTGTTCAAGAGGAAAACCAAAGAAATCGGGCTGCGCCAAGCTTGCTATCGTCGGCGAACACGCAACCGTAAGGACAGCCAGCAACAATATCAAGGGCATCACAATGACCGCATTTACCGTCAGGCCACGCAGCACAAGAGCAAGGCTGGTCAGATAATCGATGAACCCATTCGGCACTAAGAAATTCGAGAAATTACGGAGATGCTTGGTTTCCTCAGTCTCATCCGAATCTAGCTTGCTCGCGAACGGGTAAGTGTAAGGCGCCTGCATCAGGCCGGCCACGATCGAAGTGCCCATATAGCCGCCGCCCGAGACGGTGGAAATGTAATCGAGTGCATCGAAGACCTGATTCTCATTGTCGGGTCTCAATGAATCCAACGCCTGAGTGACACCCAACGAGAAAGCTGCACATCGGTTTCCGCCTCCGGATAAGGTGAGACCGCATAAGTCCGGGACGTCACCATCATCATCAATGGTGTCAGCTGGCAGCAGTTCTAGGAGAGGGGTATCTGGGCTCATCCGACAATCCACGAGCTTCCCCTGCTCGATCATCCTACGACGAAATCGGATTACACTACGCTCGCTTGCAAAAATCTGATGAAAGCTAAATGACATCGTCCCTCCAAGCAAGTTGAGGACTCACCAGTGTGTGAAAAATGCGCGTGCGGGTCGCTTGACCGAAGTCAGCCACCGTCATCTATTGAGATTGCTGCCATCGCGATGTTCCTGCACACGCGCCTGCGATATTTTCGATCCGAAGTAGTGTGCCAACACGCCAATCGCGAGTGAGGCTACCGAGCCACCAAACCCAGGTATGAAACTCGCGGCGATCGAGGCGAGGCCTTGCGCCACCGGTTCAAGATTTGGGCTTCCTTGGAAGATTGGGGTGACCAGATCAAATACGGTCCTCGTAGTTTGGAGAGTGTGAGCAGGCACAACGTCGGAAAGGAGCGGTTGAAGCTGTTGAATCACGGAGGGTAGGTCAGAACCTTTAAACGCCTTAAGCGCGTCCGAAATCGATACGGCATTCTGCCTAAGCTGATCTAATTGAACGGGATTGGTGAGCAATGCGGGATTTGCAAGAAATGACTGCAGGTTGGTCAAAAATGCTTCCAGTCCTGGCGCCACAGTCGAAGTAGAGCCGGCACTGTTCACCACCGCACTGTTGCCGATGCCCATCAGCCCAATCGCCCCTGTAATCCATCCCAGCAGCTTGGTCCGCTTCGCTTCCAAGACGGTAGTCGATCCAAGTTTGCTGAGGTCGTCTTCCGTTGCACTTAGTCGAGCCCGGTCTAGGGGCCTTGGCGGGGCCCTATTGAGACGCGACATCGTCTGATCGTCGGCAATGCCTGTTATCTTGATCCCGTTGTCAGCTTGAAAGGCTGTCACAGCACCTCTGGTAAGGCTTCCAAACCGACCGTCAATATCACCAACGCTGTATCCGGCAGTTTTCAGCATCTGCTGGAGCCCGCGAACGTTCTCCCCTTCGTCTCCAAATTTCATTCCGTACGAGGTCGAGACGCCAGTGCTATCGGGCTGATTGGTCTCAGCATCAACGTCGGGAACCTTGACCGAGGTAGCTGCAACATCATAATCAGTCAGATCGTATTGCCCTATGAGCTTGATGAGTTTTGAACCGTATTTGGGATCAGTTGCGTAGGCGCCGGTCAGCGCGTCCGCGAAAGCAAGCGGATCTTCCCGGACTTCCATCGCCTTCCTGTAATAGGGCGAGGTCGCGAGCAATCGGCCGTGCTGCGAAAACGCTTCGTCGAAATTCGCAAACTTCCGAAAGCGAGCGATTTCCACCCTGTCTTGCCCATTCACATGTTCAACGGTTCGTGCTTTGATGCACGGCTCGTCACCCTTCGCCTTGATGCCGAAAGGATTGTTGGAACCGGGCGGCATCCGCTTTCCAAACCCGCTCTCCAAGATGAACTGAGCGAGTGTCACGGACGCTGGGACGCCCCAAACTCGGTCCGACGCTTGTGCTCCCCCAATGACATCAGCCGTCAAACCCAAATCTGGACGCGCTCGCACGGTTATAAATTTGGGATTAGAGACGCTTCCATACGTTGGACTGTCATCGGTGTTGTCCTCATCAGGCAGCTTCTCAAGAGCCGGTCGCAAAGCTGCCCTAGCGGGGATCGGTGGAGCTTTCTGAACCCCCTCCCAACCCGCAATCGCGGCCGCGACATGCTCCGCCCATTGTTCGTCGCCCCCGGGCGGGTAGTCTCCCGCCTGCAATTGTTCAATCGTTGTGCCCGCATACTGTAAGTGTGGAGACTCCCAACTGAGCGGCTCTAGGCTATGTTGACGACCGATGTCGTGCAACCTCTGCCACATTTTGGCGTACTGCCGCTTATCTTCCCAACTCCACTTCCCGTTGATGAAAAGGACAAAATCTGCGGCAAGTCCGTATTGGTGATAGGATTCCCAAGCTTCAGCGTTCGTGACTTTATCGCCGGGAATCTCCCGACCCTGGCGGTAGAGATATCGCTGCCTCTCAGGTGTTCGAAACGCTTCAAATACCTTGAACGGCAATTTCTCTTGATCGAGCTGCGTGAGGACCAGTCTTACGTTTTCACGAATGATTGGATGCAAGACCGACAGGTCCTGTTGCCTAGATGTATCTGACGACACGCCCACCCCTCCAGATTGCCGAACGCCCACTGATCAATAATAAACACGCCTATAAGTGGCATCATAATATTATTGTGACAATAATCTAGCTGTATTTTTAGAAGGAAAGCGAAACATCGCAGCAGGACAATAAAAATAGCTATCCATTCCATGGAGAAATCTTATTGTCTGCGAACATTTCAATGAACGCAAAGCTCTAAGTTTTATCTAATCTGTATCGAAAGAAATAAATTGATTACATTTGGATAAGCGAAGTTTTTGAACGAAATTTGCAAAGTAGAAATATTGATTGCGGGTGAGGTAGATTCACTCGAACTTTCTGAAATCTTCAGCGAGAAATAAGGTGCATATCGCAGGAAGTTGAGAGGAAAAAAACGCCTGAGCGCTCTGCCAGACTACATTAATCCACCCCATGATCCAGATCGTCGGCCTGCCTGACAAGGCGGTGGCCGAAAGCCGCGAGCGCGTGCAGGCAGCCCTCCACGCCTCCGGCCTGGCGCTGCATGCTAGGCGGTGGGCCATTCGGCTGCTGGCTGCTAGACGAGAACCTATTCGACCGTAGGCGTGCCAGGGGGTACACGGGGCTGCGCGAGGGAGCTACCCTGATCATGCTGTAGAAGAAATTTCCGCCGGAAATATTTTGAACGGGGTTGTATTCGTGCAGTCTCCAACCATTACTTGGTCATGTAGCAAGAAGCGGGGGCTTATGGCTGACTACCTTTCCAATTTGTGGCACATAGTTCCATGGGTCTCGCTGACACCTTTTATCGGCGCCATTGCAACAATTATCGCAGCCACCTTAGCTGCTCTGGTTGTCATTTCGCAGAATGCTAAGCAGGCGAGACGTGCCACCGTACAACTCAGGCATACCGAGGCGCTTAAACTGAAAATGCGCGTGTACGAAGAGATTGTCGGCCTTTGTCGTGAAGCAGGTGATGCGGAAGTGTCCTATTCTTCCTACGCTAGTGGCTTTGTGATCGACCTGACGCTCTATAGGGAGATGACACGAGCGGGTCTAAGTTGGGGCTTGCCGAAGGCCAGGGCACTGAGCTTGTTCGAGAAGCAGGCATATTTCAGTAAGGCGGTGATAGCCTTGATTAGCTTGGCGGAGCGGTGGGGCGTTATTCATCCCGGCCTTGAGATGTACCGCTTGGCGTTCAATGTCGCTCTGCACGATGCGGAAATTGCGTTTGACCCATACCGCAGTCTGGTCATTCGCTTCATGCCAGCAGAGATCCCGAATAGCCCTGAGCAGGGATCGCTCTTTCCTTGGACCATGCCAGACGACGCCACTATTCAAACTCTCAAAGTCGCGACCGACGCGCTCATCAAGGCGATCGATAGCTTCGGTGGTTTCATGTACGACTTTCAAATCGACATGCAGAACCTTCTCGTTGGTGAGTTATTCGAACATCGGATCGCTCCCCGCCAGCCGCTTGACCCTAAGATCGTGGTCGCTCGCCTTGATGATTGGGAAAAGCTGAAAGCCTATTTCGAAAACAGCACGGCGTGGGGGAAGATGAAGAATGCAATCGACGCGCAGGTCCGCAAAGCAAACGAAGTTGCGGGGTAGCTGTAGCCGTCACTTTATGGCAGGACACCTTCGACATTTTCGGTCGGGAAGGTATATTCGCATTGAAGTACCTGCCGTCTCCGCCGCCGATCTGATCCGGCCGATGGCGGCTGAAACCAGCGTCGACGTTGCGCGCCGCGTCGGCCGCATCCATCTCGCCGAAGCCATCTCCCACCGCATCGCCGGCGAAAGGCTGACGGCGGCGGCGCAGGAAGAGGGCGCGCCGAGCGGCCCGATATCCTGTGAAGATAACTGCAGAGTCATCCTTGAGCCCGCCGGTCTTGATGCTGGACTTCGCAGTGTCCGCAAAGGATCATGTGCGGCCTGAACGGAGGAGCGGTCATGCAGGGGATTGAGTTATCGCGTCGCTTCTACGCGGACATTGTCAGGCCCTGGTTAATCAATGTTGCGCCGGAACTCCCACATTCAGCGGCGTTGATTGGATTTGGATCGGAACTGCTTGGTTTAGACGACGAGGTGTCCAGGGATCACAACTGGGGCCCCCGGGTCCACGTCTTCTTGCACACCGATGGATTCAATGACTATGCCCGACGGTTGATCGTTGAGTTCACCAAGGTATCGCCCACCAGCTACCTTGGTGAACCTATTGGGTGGCGCAGCCGCCCGCATCCTCCTGCGAATGGCCCGGAGGCGGCAGGCGCCATTGAGCATGGACTCGAATTCCACACCCTTGAGGCTACGCTGGAACGGCTTCTGGCCGTTCGGTCCGCCGACAACCTT
Organism: Rhizobium leguminosarum bv. viciae; assembly: GCF_012276115.1. Taxonomy (GTDB): domain Bacteria; phylum Pseudomonadota; class Alphaproteobacteria; order Rhizobiales; family Rhizobiaceae; genus Rhizobium; species Rhizobium leguminosarum_T. The sequence goes on from NZ_WIEU01000020.1 coordinate 110,451, forward strand.
GCTCCCTTGCAGTGGCTGGGCTTCGCCGAACAGCGGCTGCTCGCCTTCACGGGAGGTGCCGTTTTCCACGATGACGACAAACGGCTGACACGCGCCCGAACGGCACTGGCCTATTTCCCTGACGACGTGTGGCTTTACAAAATCGCCTGCCAGTGGCGGCGTATTGCCGAGGAGCAGGCCTTTGTCGGCCGAGCGGGACAGGTTGGCGACGATCTGGGGTCCCGCCTGGTTGCGAGCCGGCTCGTGCGTGACATCATGCGGATGGGTTTCCTCCTCGAGCGCCGCTATGCGCCGTACGCGAAGTGGTTTGGCAGTGCGTTCGGGAAACTGCCGCTTGCCGAAACCCTGTCACCGCTGTTGCAGCGGGTCTTGCTGGCTGAGGGATGGCGGGAGCGCGGAGAGACACTCGCTTCGGCCTATCTTGCGCTGGCACGTCGCCAATTGGCGGACGGCATCGGCGGCAAGGTCGAGCCGGTCATCGGTCCATACTTCGAACGCCCCTTCACGACGATCAATGCCGACGATCTGGTCGAGGCAACCCTCAAGGGGATACGGGACCCCTTGGTCAAAGAACTTCCGGTCGTCGGCGCCCTGGACCAGGTGAGCGATCTGACCCCCGTGCTCGAGGATCCGTCCGGGTCACAACGGATGATCACCGCGCTGCTAGGCTGACGCGCGTGGTTACAGCCGGTCTCAACTTCGCTTTGGGAGAATGATCCCTCATAGCCATGCCCCGTCCAGCATACCGGGTCGACCGGAAGGCAGAAACCTCCAACCCAACCGTGACCGTGGCAAACTTATCGCATGCGACCCCTTCGGTATCCCATCAACGTCACGTTGGACGGTTGCTGCGATCATCGTGTGATGGTCCCGGACGAAGACTTGCATCGTCACGCGGCCGAGACCCTTGCGCGGGCCGATGTCCCTGGCGGCCGTTTGCGCGGACGGGAGTGAGGCCTGATTGGATGGAGCCCGTCGCCCCGATGCGAGTTGTCCTAATTCAAGGGCGCGCAACCAATTGATAAAATTCTGAGAATTTAAGCACTCACAGATCGTGTCGTGCATCCCACAGTTTCACGCGACGATGTTGGCCAGTTTCCTCGTAATGTTTCCAGTCTTTCAGCCGCTCGATGCCTTCACCTTGCGTAATGCCGTAACGCGCCAGATATGCCGAGACTTCTGACGGCGAAGGGGTCGAGCCGATATCCACGTGTGGAAATTCCTGACGGAAATTCGTGAACGCCTCAAGTTCGCTCTGCGATGGATTTGCCGGAACCGCCTGAGAAACCCACCAATAGTAATCGTAAGTGTCGAAGGCTCGTTGCGAGGAAATTGCATCCTTCACGCGTTCGTCAGGAATGCCAATGGCCCTCAGTTCCTTGTCGATGTTGGATATGAACTCGCGCTTTTTCTCCGAGGATAGACCGAGCATTCGGTTGCTCATCGAAATCTGCTCGACACTGATTTTCCCAAATAGCTCGGCTATCCGTTGCAACTGTGTGACGGTCGCCTGCGCTTCTGCCAGTTTCTGTTCCAGTTCCGCTTTAATGCCGGTCGTGCCGAAATTCAGGTTCTTCAAGTCGCGCAAGCGAGTGGCTAGTACGGCGAAGGCGATCATAAAACCGACAGCAGTGTAGCGAGCAGGCGAATCGATAAATAGGAAATAGACGAACAGCGCCAACAGAATTGGCGCTGCTACGAGAGCACCGATACGAACAGGATCTTTCATCTGGCACCTTTTCGGGTTTGGCCCGACCGAAATCAGCAGTCTGAGGCGGGTGCCGAAGCGCCCAATGACCCAGGAATATGAGTGACCGGAAAGCCCCGGCCAAGCCCTGCCTCAGCTCCCGAGCCCCTCAAACAGCGCCGTCGAGAGATAGCGCTCGGCGAAGGAGGGGATGATGATGACGATGTTCTTGCCGGCGTTCTCGGGACGGATGCCGACCTTGATAGCGGCGGTCAGCGCAGCACCCGAGGAGATGCCGACCGGCACGCCTTCGAGCCGGGCAACCAGGCGCGCCTGTTCGAAGGCCTCGTCGTTGGTCACGGTGACGACCTCGTCATAGATGCCGGTATCGAGGATCTTCGGCGCGAAGCCGGCGCCGATGCCCTGGATCTTGTGCGGGCCGGGATTGCCGCCGGAGAGGATCGGCGAGTCGGCCGGCTCGACGGCGATGATCTTGATCTCGGGCTTGCGGCTCTTCAGCACCTGGCCGACGCCGGTGATCGTGCCGCCGGTGCCGATGCCGGAGACGACGATGTCGACCGTGCCGTCGGTATCGTTCCAGATTTCCTCGGCCGTCGTCTTGCGGTGGATTTCGGGATTATCAGGATTTTCGAACTGCTGCGGAATGACGGCATCGGCAAGCGACGATGCCAGTTCTTCGGCCTTGGCGATGGCGCCCTTCATGCCCTTTGGCCCCTCGGTCAACACCAGCTCGGCGCCGAGCAGCGCCAGCATCTTGCGGCGCTCGACCGACATTGTCTCCGGCATGGTGAGGATCAGCCGATAACCCTTGGCGGCGGCGGCAAAGGCGAGCGCGATGCCGGTGTTGCCCGAGGTCGGCTCGATCAGCACCGTCTTGCCGGGGGTGATCTTGCCCTGGGCTTCGAGGCCCTCGATCATCGCGACGCCGATGCGGTCCTTCACGGAGGCGATCGGGTTGAAGAATTCGAGCTTGCCGATCAGGTTCGCCACGACGCCCTTTTCCCGCGCCAGCTTGTCGAAGCGCACGAGCGGCGTGTCGCCGATGGTCTCGGTGATCGAGGAATAGATGCGGCCGCGGCCGGGCTTGTGCGACATGGGTGCCTCCCTTTGAAATCCTGTCTCTGAAATCGAGGAGGAGAATAGGATCAAAGGCCGGTCTAGGCCAGCCCGTGTTCATCCCGGGGAGACGGTCCTCGGAGAAAATAACCTTTGAAAACCGGTTCTTGCCGAATGTTTATTTCAGGCGGCCCGCGTGGCGATGAAGGCGGCCGTGCCGGCGAGGATGCCTGATGCAACCCGGTTCAGCGCCTGCAAGGCCCGCGGCTGCTTCAGCATCGTGCGGGCCCGCGAGGCAAGCAGCATATAGGGCACGAGCACGACGATCAGCACCACGAAGGTGGTGGCCAGCAGGAGCGCATAGTCTCGCAGGCCGATATTGCCGATATCGATCAGCGTCGGCACCAGGGCGACATAGAAGAGCATCGTCTTCGGATTGCCGAGCGTCACCAGCAGGCCGGAGAGGAAGGATAGGCCGATATTGGTGGATTTCCGTGCCGCGATATCCTGCGGCAACAATCCTGCCGTCCAGAGTTTCCAGGCGATGTAGCCGAGATAGAGGGCGCCGGCGATCTTGATTGATATGAACACCTCGGTGAAGGTCTGCGCCACGAAGGCAAGGCCGAGAATGACCGCTGTCAGATAGGTCATGTCGCCGAGCACCAGGCCGAGGCCCATGAAGAAGGTCTCGCGGAAATTCGAGCCGAGCGCGCGTGCGACGATCGCGGTGATCCCCGGTCCCGGAATGGCCGCGGCGATGAACAGCGCTCCGGCATAGGTCAGCAAGGCGGCAAGGCTCATGATGCGCTCCCTTCTTTTTCCCGCTGTTTTATATCCGGTGCCTGCAACCATCAATCCACGGGGGTTGATGGATGCATCACCGGCAAGAATGCTTGCTCGCCGGTTGCCCACGACCTTGAAGAACTGCGAGCCTCCCGTATTTGTTGCGGTGAAGAACTCCGCTGGGCACTCATCGTCACGGCCGTCTTCATCAACATGTCATCGTCGCCCTATCAGGTCCCCCATATCGCTTCGTCACCCCAAGGAGAAAACGGATGTCCCCCACACAGGCCGAGAAGACCAGACTTGCGCCCCTGAAGACGCCTTCGGATCTGCCGACCAATGCCATCACCGATATTTCGGCAGCGCTGACCGCGCTGCTCGCCGATGTCTTTGCGCTCTATCTCAAGACCAAGAATTTCCACTGGCACATGTCCGGCCCGCATTTTCGCGACTATCATCTGCTGCTCGACGAACAGGCAGAGCAGATCTTCGCCATGACCGACGACATTGCCGAGCGTGCCCGTAAGATCGGTGGCACGACACTGCGCTCCATCGGCCAGATCGCTCGCCAGCAGCGCATTTCGGACAACGACGCGGATTTCGTCACGCCCGAGGACATGTTGTCGGAACTGCGCGATGATAACGCTCAGCTCGTTTCGCTGCTGCGCGAGGTGCATGACCTCTGCGACGAGCATAATGACGTCGCGAGCGCCAGCCTGATCGAGAACTGGATCGACGAGGCCGAGCGCCGCACCTGGTTCCTGTTCGAAACCACGCGCGGCCAGAAATAATATCGGCAGGTCCCGGGCAGCATGCCATGCCCAGGCATGCTTGCCATGCCCAGGCGTGCTTGCCACGCCCGCCCGGTTCTCAGCTCTCCAGCGCCCGCGGCCGCAGCCACCGCGGCGTCCAGCCGAGATTCATGCCGGCGGCGGCAAGGAGAATGATCGCCGCACCCAATATCTGCATCGGCTGCAGTGCATGGCCGAAGGCCAGCCGGTCGACGAGGATCGCCGCGATCGGATAGATGAAGGACAGAGCGCCTGTCAGATGCGTCGGCAGCCTCTGGATTGCGCCGTAGAGCAGAACATACATCAGCCCGGTATGGACGACGCCGACGGTCACGAGGATCGTCCAGCTGCCGACATCACTTGGCGGATGGGAAAAGTCGGTCATCGGCGCCAGCATCAGCATGCCGGTTGCGACCTGGATGAGCGCGATCAGGTGCGGCGGCGTGCCTTTCAGCCATTTCGCGGCAAGGGCTGCAAGCGCATAGAAGAAGGCAGCACCGAGTGCCATCAGGATACCGAGGCCGTAGCCGTCGAATGCAGCGCCGCCCGCACCGGGTTTTGCCTGGACGATCGCCACCATGCCGGCGAAGGCGAGCGCCAGCCAAAACAGCTTGGTCGCGGTGATCTTCTCGCCGAGAAAGAGCGCGCCGAGCACCAGCAGCATGAAAGGCTGGGTGTTATAGACAGTCGTGGCGATCGAGATCGTCGCATGCGAATAGGAGGCAAACAGCAGCAGCCAGTTCAAGACGATGGCGATACCGCCGAAAATGGCGATGCCGAAGGCGCGCAGCGTGATGATGCCGGGCCGCAACAGCCCGAGAGCGCCGCAGATGACGAGCAGAGTCAGCGCGCCGAACAGGCAGCGCCAGAAGACCACGCCGCTGACCGGCTGGCCCGACATGACGACGAACCAGCCGATCGTCCCCGAGATCAGCATCGCCGCCGTCATTTCCACCGTGCCTCTTTTGATGTCGCTGCCCATGATTGCCTCCATTTCGGTGGCATAAGAATATTGCGGCGAGGAGTGATTTTATATAAGGATAAGAAGGAGAAATGTCGATATGACATAATAAAGCAAGGAAAAGAGATCGCCGTGGCTAATGATGTGCAATCGCTCGACGAAATCGATCAGGCCATTCTGGAGGCGCTGGCCGGCAATGCGCGGATCTCGCTGAAGGAACTGGCCCAGCAGGTCGGCCTGTCCTCGCCGAGTGCCGCCGAGCGCCTGCGCCGGCTGGAGGAGCGCGGCGTCATCAAGGCCTTCACCATCGATCTCGATCCCGCCGCCATCGGTTATCCCCTGCAGGCGATCGTGCGCGTGCGTCCGCTGCCGGGACAGCTGCACATCGTCGAGCGCATCATCGAGGAAATTCCCGAAATCATCGAATGCGACAAGGTAACGGGTGATGATTGTTTTATCGCCCGCCTGGTCATCCGCTCGATGGCCGACCTCGACGGCATCCTCGACCGGGTTGCCGAAAGGGCGGAGACCAACACCGCGATGATCAAAGCCTCACCTGTCAAGCGCCGCCTGCCGCCGCTTTCGCGCCGGAAATAGGGGGTTAGAATTCCGCCATCGGCGACAGCATAGCCGGAACATCTGGAGCGACGTCGCCAAGCCCGCGCAGCATCAGCCTCATGCCGCTTTCCAACGGCTGTGGAGCACCCTCCCAGCCGAGCTTGTCGGGACGGAAAAGCACCTCGACGGAGGCAGGGGCGAACTCCAGCCCGCCGAGGATTACTGCAAGCGACGGTATCTCCGCAGCCACGACGTCGATAAGGCTGAAGCGGCCGGCCTCGTCGATCTTCCAGGCGATGACCGCCTGCCGGTCTTCGAGGAAGCTGACACGGACATCCGGATCAAGCTGGGTGTTGATCAGAAACATCGCCGCATTGACTGTGACCGCCAGCGAGGTTGAAACCGGGCTTCGTCTTTTCAGCAGCGATTGCAGCAGGGCAAGATCATCCGCGTTTGTCGGCAAAAGCGGCCGGGCAGGTGCGGCTGGTGTCGAAGGGGCGGGTGCCGCTCCTTCATATCGGTGCAGCGCTATCGCGCGGAAACCGTAGGGCTCGTAGAGCGACGGCTTGTCGGTATAGAGGATGATGGCTTCGAAACCTTGCTTCTCGCACCAGTCGAGTGCTTTCACCGTGACGTCGCGATAGAGGCCGCGGCCGCGCCATGACGGCCGCACCGCGCCGGATTGCAGCCCGGCGGCATGGACGCTCCTGCCATTGAGGACGAAGGGCAGTGCAAAGGCTGAAATATTGGCCGCAAGTTCGCCTTCGGCATCAAACCAGCCGAAGGGCATGCTGGTGGGATCATGTCCGCCAAGCTGCTGCAGCGGCCCGATATCGATGCCGAAAATATCCTTGAGCAGGCAGACCAAAGCCGCCCAGCCGGCAGGATCGCCGAAATAGTCCTGCCGGAAGGTCAGGCCGGCACTGTCGAGGCGCTCTGCCATCAGACGCCGGTGGAGCCGAAGCCGCCTGCGCCGCGCACCGTTTCGCTGGCCGCGGTGATCTCGGCCACCCGCGCCTGGGTGACCGGCGCGATCACCATCTGGGCGATGCGCATGCCGCGTGAGATGACGAAGGGCTCCTCGCCGAGATTGACCAGCAGCACCTTCACCTCGCCGCGATAGTCGCTGTCGACGGTGCCCGGTGAATTCAGGCAGGTGATGCCGTTTTTGAAGGCCAGGCCGGAGCGTGGCCGCACCTGTCCCTCGAAACCTTCGGGGATCTCGAAGATGAAGCCGGTCGGCACCAGAGCCCGCTTGCCGGGCAGAAGCGTCAGCGGCGCTGCCTCGTCGACGGCAGCGCGCAGGTCCAAACCGGCCGCTCCCTTGCTTTCATAGGCGGGCAGGTCGAGGCCTTCGCCATTGGCTAAGCGGATCAGGTTCAGCGTCGGGCGCGTATTGTGATGAATGGTCATGGCCCATTACTTTGCGCCCGAGGGCCCGAGGTCAATTGCATTGCCGGGCTTTAATCGCTAGATACGCGGCAATTCCACAGGATTTACAAGCATGGCCGAAAGTCTCGCCGAGGCGGTCTCCCGCCGCCGCACATTCGCTATTATCGCCCACCCGGACGCGGGTAAGACGACGCTCACCGAAAAGCTGCTGCTGTTCGGCGGCGCCATTCAGCTTGCCGGCGAAGTCAAGGCGAAGAAGGATCGCATGCAGACGCGCTCCGACTGGATGAAGATCGAGCGCGAACGCGGCATCTCCGTCGTCACCTCGGTGATGACCTTCGAATATAACGATAATGTCTTCAACATCCTCGACACGCCGGGTCACGAGGATTTCGCCGACGACACCTATCGCACGCTGACGGCCGTCGACGCCGCCGTCATGGTCATCGATGCCGCCAAGGGCATCGAGCCGCGCACGCTGAAGCTCTTCGAAGTCTGCCGCATGCGCGATATTCCGATCATCACCTTCATCAACAAGATGGACCGCGAAAGCCGCGATCCCTTCGAGATCCTCGACGAGGTGGAAGAGAAGCTGGCGCTGGATACGGCGCCGATCACCTGGCCGATCGGCCGCTCGAAGACCTTTTGCGGCTCGTACAATATCGCCGCCAACACGGTGCGCGGTTCGGATACCGAAATCGAGGGAACGCCGGTCAACGGCCCGCAAAGCGTGGCCGGCAGACTGCCGGAAAACGAGCGCCAAGTCTTCATCGAGGAGACGGAGCTGGCGATCGAGGCCTGCCGTCCCTTCGACCGCCAAGCCTTCCTGGAAGGTCATATGACGCCGGTCTTTTTCGGCTCGGCGTTGCGCAATTACGGCGTTCGCGACCTCATCAACGCGCTCGGCGATTTTGCGCCGCCGCCGCGTGACCAGGTCGCCGATACCAGGACCGTGCATGCGACCGACGACAAGATGACGGCCTTCGTCTTCAAGATCCAGGCCAACATGGACCCCAACCACCGCGACCGCATCGCCTTTGCCCGCATCTGCTCCGGCAAGCTCGAACGCGGCATGAAGGCAAGGCTTGCCCGCACCGGCAAGCAGCTCGGCCTGACGGCACCGCAATTCTTTTTCGCCTCGCAGCGCCAGCTCGCCGACACCGCCTATGCCGGCGACGTCGTCGGCATTCCCAACCACGGCACGCTCCGGATCGGCGATACGCTGACCGAGGGTGAATCGCTGGTCTTCCAGGGCGTACCGAACTTCTCGCCGGAGATCCTGCGCCGCGTGCGTCTGGAAGACGCGATGAAGGCGAAGAAGCTCAAGGAAGCCCTGCAGCAGATGGCCGAGGAAGGCGTCGTCCAGCTGTTTTCGCCGGAAGACGGCTCGCCGGCGATCGTCGGCGTCGTCGGCGCCCTGCAGCTCGACGTCTTGAAGGAGCGGCTGATGGCCGAATACGGCCTGCCGGTCTCCTTCGAAATGTCACGTTTCTCCGTCTGCCGCTGGATCTCGGCCGATCAGCCGGCCGATCTCGAAAAATTCCTCACCGTCAAGCGCGGCGATATCGCCCGCGATCTCGACGGCGATCCGGTCTTCCTCGCCCAGGACGGCTTCTCGCTGCGTTACGAATCCGAGCGCCATCCGGCGATCAAGATGGTCGCGATCAAGGAATATCACGCCGCCAAGGCGGCGTGATCACTAAACTCCAGGAAGTACGAAGCGGTTCTACCCAGCGAGCCGTTCCGCCAGGAAGTCGACGACGGCGCGCACCGCCGGCAGCTGGCCGCGCCGGTGCGGCATCAGGATCGTCGTCTCGATGCTGCCTGCCGTCCATTCCGGCAGCACCCGCACCAGCCGCCCGTCTGCCAGCGCCTTGCGGCAGACGGATGTCGGCAGGCAGGTGATGCCGAGCCCCGACATGGCCATTTCCATCAAGACATAGGGCTCATCCGCGGCCATGACGGAATGCAGCGTGACAAGAGCCTCGTCGCCACCCGAATAGAGCCGCCACTGGTCCTCCGTCAGGCTGGTCATGATCGTCGCGTGCTGTGCCAGCTCCTCCGGCCGACGCGGTTCGCCACGGGCACTCACATAATCCGGCGAGGCGAGGATGAAGAAAGGATGGCTGGCGAGCTTGCGCTGCACCAGCGCCGAATCCGGCAGCGGGGTGCGGTGGCTGCGCAGCGCGATGTCGAACCCCTCCTGGACGATATCGACGAAACGGTCCGTCACGTGCACGGAGAGCCGGAGCTTCGGATAGCGCGCCGCCAGCGCCGGCAGATGCTCCGTCAAGGTAAACTGCGCCGTTGGCACCGAGGCGGTCAGGCGAACGCTGCCGGCGGGTTCGGCCAGATGCCGCCGCACGATGCCCTCGGCCATCTCCGCCTCGATGATCGAGGCCTGGGCATGCTGGAAGAATTCCCGGCCGAGCTCGGTCAGCGCGAAGCTTCGCGACGTGCGCTGGATCAGCCGGACGCCAAGCCGTGCCTCCAGCTCCGCAACCCGCTTGCTCACCGTCGATTTCGGAATGCCGAGATGCCTTGCGGCGGCCGTAAAACTGCCGCTGTCGACGGCCTGCACGAAAAGATGAAGGTCGTTGAGGTTGAAGAGCGCCATTGCCAGCTTCCAGATATGTGGACATTGCGATGCATTTATAGACTCTACCGCAAGATCGTCCACATCCGCACATTCATCGCGTCCAAACGGGTTCAATTCTGAAAGGAACGATTGATGTCACCCATATTGTTTTACGGCGTCCCTGAAGGCTGCTCCTTCGGCTCGATCGTCGCGCTGGAATGGTCCGGCCTGCCTTATCGGCTCTGCCGCGTCGAGATGCCGGAAATAGTCTCCAGCGAAGAATATAAGCGGATCAACATGGTCGGCGAAACGCCGTCGCTGCTGCTCGAAGATGGCAGGGCGATCAGCGAAAGCATGGCGATCTTGCACCATATCGGCGCCCGCACGATCGGCAGCGGTCTTGGCCTTGCGCAGGGTTCGGCGGATTTCGACCGCCTGAACCAGATGCTCGCCTTTCTCAACACCACCTTCTTCCAGGCCTTCGGCCCGCTCTGGTATGCGATCGAGCATCCAATGGAGCCCGAGGAGAAGCAGGTCCTCACGGCCTATGGCATCGCCGCGGTCGAAAAGGCGCATCATAGGCTGGAAAGTCTGTTCGATGGCCGCGAATGGCTTCTCGGCAACGGCCCGAGCCTGGCGGACGCCTATTTCGTCGGCATCGCCCGCTGGAACGATTTCCACAAGGTCGTCGACCGCCGGCAGTTTCCCGGCCTGCATCGCCTCTATGAACGCATGCAGCAGGAGCCGGCCGTGCGTTTTGCCCATGCAATCGAGCATCGGCAGGAGGCGAAAAGCAGCGGCGGTTTCCGCGGTGAGGTCGATCTGGCCGAGGCGCTCGGCCTGTTGAAACAGGCGGCCTGATCGCCGCAGCCGTCACACCCCGGGGGGTGTGACGGCCATTTGCCGATCAGCCGGCGGCGACGATCTCGATCTCGACCAGCCAGTCGTCGCGCAGCGTTTCGACGATGATCGCCGTGGTCGGCACGGCGCGGCCGTCGAGTGCCCGAAGACGGGCATTCTGGTTCGCTTCCATAAAGGCGCCGTCGCGCAAATAGCTCGTCAGTCGCACGATATTCTCCACCGTCATATCAGCGGACGTGAGGATGGTGCGCAGATTGGACCAGATGAGCTCCAATTGCCCATCCAGATCGGCCGCCGCCATTCCCTGTTGATCGAGACCCATGGTACCGCTGACGAAGAGCAGCCGGGACGGTTGCCTGACCTCCAGCGCATGGATGTAATCAGGGCTCGCTGCATAGATCCCGTTTGCTGGATTGTGCGCGATCATCTCCATGAGATTCCTCCTCATTCCGAATATTCTATTGAAGAATGCCAGTATCGGCGATTATTCTTCGGCGGAAAGGGGAGTTTGCGGAATGGCGAAAAATACAGAGGATCTTCGGCAGGGACGCAGGCAGCAGGCTGTCATCGATGCATTCGACCGAAGAATATTAGCCGCGCTCGCCGCCGACAGCAGCCAGAGCTATGCCAGGCTTGGCGAAGCGGTTGGCCTCTCGGCGCCGGCCGTGCATGAGCGGGTGCGCCGCCTGAGACAATCCGGCGCCATCAAGGGCGTGCATGCCGCACTCGATGGCGCAGCGCTTGGCAAACCGCTGCTTGCCTTCGTGCATGTGGAGGCGGCGGGCTGGGGCAAGAGCGAGCGGCTGATGCAGCTCCTCCAGTTTCCCGAGGTCGAGGAGATGCATTCGGTCGCCGGCGACGCCAGCGTTCTCTTCAAGGTCCGCACCGCCAGCCCGCAGGCCTTGGAAGCTTTTCTCGCCCAGATCCACGCCGTTCCCGGTGTCACCGGCACCCGCAGCTATATTGCGCTTTCCACCTATCTGGAGCGTCCGGTACAGGCTGGCGTCACCGATAGCTGGCCTGATATGCCTCTGCCGGAATAAAGGCGGGATGTTAAGCCGAGGCCAGCCTAGATGTTTAGTCCCGGCATTTGATGGATAGGATCGATGATGAATCGATCTGGCTCGGAAGTCCACCTTTTGCAGATGAACTCGAAGGGGGTGAGGCCCTTTAGTGTCTTGAGCCTGCGCCCAAAATTGTA
>NZ_WIEU01000021.1:0-118006 GCF_012276115.1 Rhizobium leguminosarum bv. viciae
CTGGTGCGCGCTAACCTCATGCACCGCAAAAGGATCGACCGCCTGCTAAAACCAAGCCACAGTCCCCCCGGAAATCTCGGCCAAATGAGCCTCCAATGGTGACAAAATTTAAACCGGACAGCAGTGGCACAAGGCCGAGGATGACGCCGAGTAAAGAACGCCCTCGCCGGAGCCTACTTCTTCGAAGCCTCGTAGAGCGCCTTGGTCTCGGCGTTCATCGGGTACAGGCCGGGCAGCGACACGCCTTCATCGATCCTGGTCATGATCCAGGCTTCCATGCGCTCCTGTTCCGGCGCTTCCGCCAGCACCGCCTCGAGCAGATCGGCCGGGATCAGCACCGCGCCGTCCTGGTCGGCGACGATGATGTCGTCAGGAAAGACCGCAACGCCGCCGCAGCCGATCGGCTGCTGCCAGGCGACGAAAGTGAGGCCGGCGACCGAAGGGGGCGCCGAGACGCCGCGGCACCAGACCGGCAGGTTGGTGTCGAGCACACCGGCAAGGTCGCGCACGACGCCGTCGGTGACAAGGGCTGCGACACCCCTCTTCTGCATGCGGGCGCAGAGGATATCGCCGAAGATGCCGGCATCGGTAACGCCCATTGCATCGACGACGGCGACACAGCCTTCCGGCATCGCCTCGATCGCGGCGCGCGTCGAGATCGGCGAGGCCCAGGATGCCGGCGTTGCCAGATCTTCGCGAGCCGGAACGAAGCGCAGGGTGAAGGCCGGGCCGACGATGCGCGGCTGGCCGGGCTTCAGCGGAACGGCGCCGCGGATCCAGACGTTCCGCAGGCCCTTCTTCAGAAGAACGGTCGTCAGGGTCGCCGTCGAGACGGTCCTGAGGGTTTCTATCGCTTCAGCGCTGAGGGCCATCGGCTATCGGTTCCAATTCGGTTTCTGTCAGATGCTCTGGATCATGCCGCCATCGACGCGGATCACCGATCCGGTGAGATAGGAGGCAGGTTCGCTTGCCAGGAAGGTGACGACATTGCCATATTCTTCCGGCCGGCCATAGCGGCCGAGCGGAATGCTGCCGGTGCTCTCAGTGACGACGTCATCGATGGAACGGTTCTCGCGCTTGGCCTTCTGTTCGTCGAGGAAGGTGATGCGGCCGGTGGCGATCCGGCCCGGCAGGACGATGTTGACGGTGATGCCGTCGCGCCCGACCTCGCGCGCCAGTGTTTTCGACCAGCCGACCAGCGACAGGCGCAGCGCATTCGAAATGCCGAGATTGGGGATCGGCGCGACCACGCCCGACGAGGTCGAGGTGACGATGCGCCCCCATTTGCGCGCCCGCATCTGAGGCAGCACACGATCGGTAATGGCGATGACCGAGAGCACCATGCTCTGGAAATACTGGTTCCAGAGCGTCGGATCCTGGCCGGAGACAGTGGTCGGCGGGGGGCCGCCGGTATTGTTGACGAGGATATCGACCGGTCCGAACTGGCGCTCGATTGCAGCGACATGGGCATCGATCGAACCGAGATCGGAAAGGTCCCATTGCAGTGTCAGCGCCTTGCCGCCTTCGGATTCGATCGCAGCCGCGGTCTTCTCAGCAGCGGCGAGATCGATATCCGCTGCGGCAATTCTGGCGCCTTCGTGCGCAAGCTTGGCGGCAATCGCGCTGCCCAGTCCGCCGCCGGCGCCAAGCACCAGGGCCGTCTTGTCCTTCAGGCCGAAATCCATTTCATCTCCTCATAGGGTCTGGCCATCTTTCGGAGCAATGGATCGTAAATAAAATATGGCTTCTGCTTCTTTCAGGAGATAGAAAAACTATTGATGGACACGCGTTTTCTCGAAACTTACATCGTGGTTGCCGAGCGGCACTCGCTGGCGGAGGCGGCCCAGCGGCTGAACCTCACGCCTGCGGCTGTGGCCCAACGCATCCGCGCTTTGGAGGCCGAGCTCGGCGTGCGGCTGCTGGTGCGCTCCGGCCGTGTGATGCGGCCGACTGAGGCGGGTTTTGCCATTCTTGAACGCTGCAGGGATCTGGTGCGCGATACACGCGATCTGAAGGCGATGGCCGGCACCGCGACGATTTCGGGCGAGATGCGGATCGGGGCGATCAATACGGCGCTGACCGGCCTCGTTCCCGGCATTCTCTACCGCCTTGCGCAGGATTATCCGCTGATCGAGATCTTCCTCAAGCCGGGCGCGTCGATGGATCTCTATGCCGAGGTCCTGAACGGCACGCTGGACGCGGCCTTCATCATCGAACCGCGATTTCCGATGCAGAAGACGCTGACCTTCGACAAGCTGCGCCAAGAGCCCCTCGTGCTGATCGCCCCGCGGGACTGTGAGGGGGCGGATCCGCTCGAACTGCTGCAGACCCTGCCCTTCATCCGCTACGACCGTAACCAGTGGGGTGGTCACATTGCCGACGAATATCTGCGCGAGATCGGCATCCGCCCGGTCGAGCGTTATGAACTCGACGCGCTGGAGGCGATCGCGGTGATGGTAGATCGCGGTCTCGGGATCTCGATCGTGCCGGATTGGGCGCCGCCCTGGCCGGCGGGATTAGATATCGTCAAGCTGCCCCTGCCCCGCTCGTCCGCTATGCGCACGGTCGGCATCGTGGTGACGCGATCCTCGCCACGGGCAAATCTCGTCGCCGCGCTTCTGGAAACCAGCCGCGCGGCGATGGGGCTCTGATTAATTTCAGGCGATCTTCTGGCGGACCGGCAGTTTCCAGCCGGGCCGGACGAAGTGGCAGGTATAGCCGTTCGGAATCCGCTCCAGATAATCCTGGTGCTCGGGTTCGGCCTCCCAGAAATCGCTAACCGGCACGACTTCGGTGACGACCTTGCCGGGCCACAGGCCTGATGCATCGACATCGGCGATCGTATCCCTGGCGACGCGCTCCTGCTCAGGGGTGACGTAGAAGATCGCCGAGCGGTAGCTCAAGCCAACATCATTACCCTGGCGGTTGCGCGTGCTCGGGTCGTGGATCTGGAAGAAGAATTCGAGGATTTCCCGATAGCTGATCCTTGCGGGGTCGAAGATGATCTCGATCGCTTCGGCATGGGTTCCGTGGTTGCGGTAGGTAGCATTCGGCACATCGCCGCCGGTGTAGCCGACGCGGGTCGAAATCACGCCCTTATATCGGCGGATGAGGTCCTGCATGCCCCAGAAGCAACCACCGGCGAGGACTACACGTTCTTCGGTCATTGGATATCTCCTTTTCCGCAAGAGATAGTATCTCCTGCCGCCGATTTCCACACCGAGCAATCAGCACAGCTGTGCAATTTCCCTGCCGAGACGCCCGATCCTGTCATGTCGATGTTACGCGCCGGCGCTAGCAAGGCCTTGGACAATCCTGCGGAGGCTGAGCCTCGACACCTGATGGAGACGGGTTATGAATAGACGCGAATTTCTGATCACATCGTCGGCTGCAGCCGGTCTTCTGGCTCTTCCACGTTTCGCATCGGCTGCGGCCGGCACGATCGACCTCTACAGCGGTTCGGATGCCAATATTGTCGACCTCTGGAACAACACTATCCGCCCGGCCTTCGAAAAGGCGCATCCGGGTGTTGCCCTGAAGGTGACCGATGCCGGCGACAATAACGGCTTGCGCGCCATCGCCGACCGTGCGCTCGCCGCGCTAAAGATGAAGACCGATCCGCAGGCCGACCTTTTCGAACAATTCGATCCGCGCCTGCCGTCCGGCGGCATCGATGCCGGGCTCTGGGTGAAGTTCTCCGCCGAGAACATCGAAGGCTACGACCATATCAACCCGCTTGCCTTCGATACCCCTTACTCCCTTCCCTATCGCGGTTCGCAGGTGCTTCTCGCCTACGACACGACCAAGCTCGATCCGAAGGATGCGCCGAAGAGCTGGGATCAGCTCACCGCGTGGATCAAGGCCAATCCGGGCCAGTTCATCTACAACAGACCCGACAAGGGCGGTTCGGGCGGCAATTTCGTCCGCCGCGCGATCCATGAGGCCAACGGCCGCGATCCGAAGAAGTTCAAGGTCGACAATTTCAGCTCCGACTTCGCCACCGAGGCGCTGACGCCGGCCTGGAAGATCCTCAACGATCTTGCGCCTGCGCTCTACGACAAGGGCGCCTATACATCAGGCAACACCCAGTCGATCCAGCTGCTCGCCCAGGGCGTCGTCACCATGGTGCCGGTCTGGTCGGACCAGGTGCTGCAGGCGATTTCCCAGGGTGTGCTGCCTGATACGACCGGCCTTGTGCAGCTTAGCGATCTCGCCCTTTGCGGCGGCTTCTCCAGCATCACCGTGTTCTCGAACGGCGCCAACAAGGATGCGGCGCTGAAGCTTGCCGCATTCATGCTGACGAAGGAAATGCAGGAAGCGATCATCACCAATATCGGCGGCTTCCCTGCCGTCTCCTGGGATCACATCTCCGACGATCTCCGCAAGAAATATGCCGACGTCATTCCGTCGACCATTCCAACCTTCCCGGGCGGCGATTGGGAAAAGGCGATCGCCGACGGCTGGTACCGCAACGTCGCGCCAAGCATCAGCCGCACCTGATGTCCACTGACACTGCGCCGGCGGTTTTGCGCCGTCACCGGTCCATCAACAGGCGGAGTTCTATCGGGCTTCTCCTCGTTGCACTGCCGGTCCTCCTGCTCGCATGGCTGATCGTCTTTCCGATCTTTTCGGCAGTCGTCGGCACGATCTTCGTGCAGGGCCCCGACGGCGCGACGGAATTCTCGCTTGCCTCCTATCGCTTCTTCTTCACCGATGGCTACAGCCTCGGCAATCTGTGGCTGACACTCTGGACCACCGCCGTCTGCGGCATTCTGCTTCTGGCGATCGGCCTTCCGATCGCGCTTTACCTCCGGTTCTCGCAAGGCCGCCTCGCCGCCTATGTGCAGGCTCTTGCGATCTTCCCGATGTTCGTACCGTCGATTATCCTTGCCTATGCGCTGATCAGGACGATCGGGCCGAACGGCACCGTCGACCTGCTGCTGAATGCGGTCAGCCTGCCGAAGCTGCGCACGCCCTATCTGACGCCGTGGGGACCGGTCATCGGCCTCGTCTGGGACAATCTTCCCCTGACGGTGCTGATGTTGACGGCGGGGCTTTCCTCCGTTTCGAACAGCGCTATCGAGGCCGCCCGCGATGTCGGCGCAGGGCCGCTCCGGGTGTTCATCTCGATCATTCTGCCGCGCATGGGCAATTCCCTGCTGGTCACCGCGTCCTTTGCCGTGCTCGGCATCTTCTCCGCCTTCACCCTGCCCTATGTGCTGGGCTCGGCATCGCCGGAGATGATGGGGCCGTTCATGCAGCGCACCTTCGCCGACATGAACGACCCGCTGAACGCCATGACCCAGGCCGTCATCACATTCGGCTTCTGCCTGGTCTTCGGTATCTTCTACATCAGGTCGATCGCCCGCAACCGCGAGGCCCAGCCATGAGTGCCGGCAGATCGGGAACGGGTCTTCGCTTCGACTGGATCGGCGTGCTCTTCGCGTGCCTGCTGACGCTGTTCATCGCGCTGCCACTGATCGTCGTCGGAACATGGGCTTTCACCGAGGTCTGGCGTTATCCATCGGTGATCCCGCAGCAGTTCGGCCTGCGCTTCTGGGGCCAGACGCTGGCGCGCCCGGATGTCTGGGACGCTCTCTTCCTCAGCCTGCGGCTGACGACGACGGTGACTATTCTTTCCGCCGTGATCTGCCTTCCCGCCGCTTATGCTTTCGCGCGCATGCGTTTTCCCGGCAGGAACATCCTGTTCCTGTCGTTCCTCGCATCGCATGCCTTCCCGAAATTCGGCCTGCTCGTTGCCATTGCCGGTATCTTCCTGCAGCTCGGCCTGATCAGCACTTTCTGGGGCGTCGTGCTGATCCAGCTTGTCGGCACGCTGATGCTGATGATCTGGATTCCGGTCGCAGCCTTCCAGAATGTCGACCGGCGCATGGAAGAGGCGGCGCGCGATGCGGGCGCCACGCCGCTGCGTGTCTTCTGGTCGATCACCCTGCCGCAGGCCGGACCGACGATATCAGCCGCACTGCTTTTGACCTTCGTCGGCACCTTCTACGAGACCGAAGGCGCCTGGCTGATCGGCGCGCCTCAGGTTCGCACCATGCCGGTGCTGATGATCAGCTTCATCAACAATCAGATCGTCGTGCAATACGGCGCGGTACTGTCAGTCATGCTGTGGGTGCCGTCCTTCATCGCGTTGATGTTTGCACGCCGGGTGATCGGCACCGGCGCATTCGCACGAGGCTTCGGCGCGTGAGGTTAATTCAGGGAAGGGTTTGAGAATGGCACATCTTTCGATCGAAGGCGTTTCGAAGCTGTTCGGGACGACCTTTGCCGTTCGCGACTTCTCGCTCGAAGTGGGCGACGGCGAGCTCGTCTGCCTGCTCGGCCCATCCGGTTCCGGCAAGTCGACGCTTCTCCGGATGATCGGCGGCTTCGAGCGCCCGAGCGGCGGAACGATCCGCATCGACGCGAAGGATGTGACGACGCTGCCGCCCGAGCGGCGCCCGACCGGCATGGTATTCCAGAGCCATGCGCTCTGGACGCACATGGATGTCTTCAACAACATCGCCTTCGGTCTGAAGCTCCGCCGGCTGCCGAAAGCGGAGATTCGCCAGCGTGTCGAGGATGCTTTGACCCTGGTCGGCCTCGCTGATTACGGGCGTCGGATGACGTCTCAGCTCTCCGGCGGTCAGCAGCAGCGCGTCGCGCTTGCCCGCTCGCTCGTGCTCGAGCCGAAGATCCTTCTGCTCGACGAGCCTTTCGCCAGCCTTGACCAGCATCTGCGCGAAAGGCTGCGGGATGAAGTGCGCGATATCCAGCAACGCCTCGGCATCACCACGCTCTTCGTCACCCATGGCCAGGACGAGGCCTTAGCGCTCGCCGACCGCATCGTCGTCATGCGCGACGGAGGCACCGAACAGATTGCGCCGCCGAGCACCATTTACCGGCAGCCACAGACCGCCTTCGTCGCCGGTTTCATCGGCTCGATGAATTTTGTTCAGAGTCATACCAGGAACGGCGTCTGCGAGCATCCGCTGTTCCCGCTTGCGGTTCCCGTCGAGGATGGGCCGGTGACGCTGGCCGCCCGCCCGGAAGCACTGACGATCCGTTCCTCGGACCGGGTCGATGCCGCCACAGTCCATCGCATCGTCGATTTCGGCACCCACAAGATGGTCGATGTCGATCTTGCCGACGGCACCCGTCTGAAGGCGATGGTGGCGCCGGACGATCGGATCCGGGCCGGGATGAGGGTCGAGCCGTGCTTCTCCCGCTTTTTTATCTTCCGTCACAACGAGCTTGTCCATTCCGAGTTGCAGATCCTGCCGCAGTACCCCGGTGAGCGAATCAAGTCGAATACATGCCTTTGATTCGGCATGAGCGGCACTTCAAGCTGTTGACTGTGCCGGCTCGCGCCGTGTGATCTGATACCAGGTCGGTGTTTCGAACTAAAGTTAAAGTTTATTCTGCGTTTTCCATGGGCTTTTTATGTATCCGTGGTTGTGCGGGGCGACCGCCATTTTGATTATCTGAAACAATTCAAACAGAAATGCGCGAATTTTACGCGAATGCATTAGTACATTTACATATTATAAATGTCTTCATTTAAGAATTGGCCCTATCAAAAGTGATGGTATTTGATGGCTTCCCGCCTGCGATAATTGGCCATTGTGAAACTATGGAGGAATGAATGTTGGGATTTGGCGCAGGCGCCGATGCAAGGGCCGTTCTCGAAGCGATGAGCAAGTCTCAGGCGATCATCGAGTTCAAGCTGGACGGTACAATCATCACCGCGAACGAAAACTTTTGCCGGGCGCTCGGTTATCAGCTTTCCGAGATCGTCGGTCAACATCATCGCCTCTTTGTCGATCCGGCTGAGGCAGCCAGCTCCGACTACAAAGACTTCTGGGCAAAACTAGCGCGCGGCCAGTTCGATCAACGGCAATATAAGCGCATCGGCAAGGGCGGCACGGAGGTCTGGATCGAGGCCTCCTACAACCCGGTCTCTAGCGGAGGCAAGCCGTATAAGGTCGTCAAATTCGCGACCGATATCACCGCGCAGAAGCTCAAGGCGGCCGAAGATAGCGGTAAGCTGAACGCCATCTCGCGCGCCCAGGCAGTCATCGAGTTCACTCCGAAAGGCGATATTCTCACCGCAAATGAGAATTTCCTGACGACACTCGGCTACGAGCTGGCGGAAATCCAGGGCAAACATCACTCGATGTTCTGTGAGCCAAGCTATAGCAACAGTGAAGATTATCGTCGGTTCTGGACGAAGCTTGCCGCGGGAGAATTTGTTGCGGATGAGTTCTTGCGCATCGGCAAGGGCGGCAAGAAGGTCCATATCCAGGCATCATACAATCCGATCTTCGACATGAGCGGCAAGGTGTTCAAGGTCGTCAAATTTGCGACCGATGTCACCACGCGTGTCGGAAATGTCGACCAGCTCGCGGGAGCGCTAAAGGCTTTGTCGGAGGGCGATCTGATGCAGACCATCGCCATGCCCTTCCTGCCCGCCTTGGAGAAGCTGCGCGCTGATTTTAACGACGCTTCATCGAAGCTTCGCGTTACATTGCAGACAATCTCGCAGAATGCTGGCGCCATCGCTGCGGCATCGCAACAAATACAATCTGCCTCGAACGATCTGTCCAAGCGTACCGAGCAGCAGGCTGCTTCCGTCGAGGAGACGGCCGCTGCGCTGGAGGAGATCACGACCACCGTCGCTGATTCCAGTTCCCGCGCCCAGGAAGCAGGGCAGCTTGTTCGCAAGACCAAGGAGAACGCGGAAAATTCTGGCAACATTGTCAGTCAAGCCGTCGACGCGATGGGCAAGATCGAAAAGTCCGCCAGCGAGATCGCCAACATTATCGGCGTGATCGACGAGATCGCATTCCAGACCAATCTTCTGGCGCTCAATGCCGGTGTTGAAGCGGCCCGGGCCGGCGACGCTGGCAAGGGCTTCGCCGTCGTCGCTCAGGAAGTTCGCGAACTCGCCCAGCGATCGGCCAAGGCGGCAAAGGAGATCAAGGAGCTGATCAACGCCTCGAACGAACACGTCAAAAGCGGTGTCACATTGGTTGGTAACACAGGCAAGGCATTGCAGGAAATCGTGACCCAGGTCGTCCAGGTGAACGGTAATGTCGGCGCCATCGTCGAAGCCTCCAAAGAGCAGGCAACGGGTCTCAAGGAAATCAACACCGCCGTCAATACGATGGACCAGGGCACACAGCAGAATGCCGCCATGGTCGAGGAGACGACGGCCGCGGCGCATAGCCTTGCCAAGGAAGCAGATCAGCTCTTCGATCTCCTCGGTCAGTTCAACATCGGGACAGGTGCCGGCGCACCTCGCGCGGTCCCGGTTGCAGCCGACCGGCATTTGCGGGCTATGCCGTCGCCAGCCCGTCAGATGACGGCCAAGGTTGCCCGAGCATTCAGCGGCAATGCGGCGCTCAAAGGCGGCGACAGCTGGGAGGAGTTTTGATGGCGTCGATATCCAAAAATCGCGATGGACGCACGTCTCTCGAAATCATTGCATTCCAATTACATGGTCAGAGCTTCTGTATCGAAACCACCTCCATTCGAGAGATACGTGGATGGGCGGCTTCGACGCCGATCCCGCACGCGCCGCCGGAAATGGTCGGCATCATTAACTTGCGAGGCGTCGTCATTCCCACCATCGACTTATGTCGCAAGCTGGGGATGCCTTCGTCGGAAGCGACCGAACGCAGCGCAATCGTGGTCGCTGAAGTTCACGGCAAACCGATCGGCCTTATGGTGGATCAGGTCACCGATATGCTTTCGATCAACGCCGATGATCTGCAACAGGCTCCAGAGATTGTCAGTTCGCCGGACCGCTCATACTGTGAAGGAATTATCACTCACCAGTCTGGGATGATTTGCTTCCTCAGCTTGACCAGGATGTTCGCTGACGATGACGAAGCATTGGCCGCTTAGATGCTGATGATTTTAGGCCGGCTCGGCCTAAAATCTGAATCAGCATCTAAATCAAATAAATAGAGCATGATGTCGTCCGAAAACCGCGCACACTTTTCGGCATCATGCTCGAGTCGTCCGGGTTCAGAGTTGAAATCAAAGGGTACAGCATGATGTCATCCGAAATCCGCCCATAGGCATCGTCCTCTAGTACGGCGCCAACACAGTTGTCGGCGCGGCATTCGCCTATGCGAAACCGAGATAATTGCGCCGGAATACATCGGTTCACGTCCTGATCTGGAAGCCTTCCAGCAGCCAGGGATGCAGCGCCTTGCTGGCAGCCAGGATGTCGCTCTTTCCGACAACCTTAGCGCCGGAAAAACGGGTGACGATGCCGCCCGCCTCTTCGACCATCAGCGCCGAGGCGCCGAAATCATGGATCGCGAGCCCGTCCTCGAAGAATCCATCCAGCCGGCCGCAGGCGACATAGGCGATCGACAGGGCCGCCGAGCCGAGGCGGCGCACACCCGCCGTATTCGCCATCAGCCGTTTGATGGCCTCGAAATAGGTCTCTTCCGCAACCGCCGTGACCTGGCCGGGGATCGGCAGCCCGGCGCCGACGAGCACATTTTCGATGTCGTCGACATCGGCGCAGCGGATACGCTCGCCGTTGAGATAGGCGCCGCCGCCGATCTCGGCGCTGAACAGCTCGTCCTGCATGGCGTCATAGACGACACCCATGACGAGCCTGCCGCCTTCGACGATCGAGATCGTCATGCCGAAATGCGGAACGCCCCAGGCGTAATTGGTCGTGCCGTCGATCGGGTCGATGTAGATAACAGGCGTTTCCGGACCGGCCGTGCGGTTGCCGACGGCTTCCTCGCCCTGGATGGCATAGTCCGGGAAGGCCTTCGCCATCTCGTCGACGATGATCCGCTCGACGGCGACATCGATCTCGGTCTGATAGTCGCGCGGCGCCTTGGTGAGCATTTCCTGGGATGTGCGCCGCCGCAGGGAGCCGCGGGCAGTTTCGCCCGCCTTCAATACCGTTTCGGCAAGCACGACGAGGCGGGACGAGGCGGTCGGGGAAAGACGTGCGGAAATCGGGGAAGATGTCATGAGAAAAGTCCGGATGCTGCTGATATGACGGAGTGAATCGCGAGGAGCCCATCCCTTCGCAGAGGCCGATGATGATTTTATGAAGCGCGCCCATGCCGAGCGGATTATCTCAGGATCGCTTCAAGCTCGGAAATGGTCGGAAACGCCTTTCTCGTTCCATGTCTTGAGACGGTGATGGCCGCGGCTGCAACTGCGTGCTCGATAGCTAACCTGTCCAGCCGCTGTCCGCGCAGCGCGCAGGACGCAAGTGCTGCGGCCATGAAGGTATCGCCTGCGCCCGTTGTATCCACAACATCGCAGACCTGGGCGGGCACTTCGACGCTGTCGTGCCGGTTCACCAGCGTCGCGCCGTCGCCGCCCAGCGTCAGGACGATTTCGCGCAGCCCGCGGCTCAGCAGATATTCGGCAGCATCCCTGCCTGTCGTTCCCGTCAGAGCCTGCGCCTCACCCTTGTTGAGGAAGGCGATGTCGATCAATCCCCAAAGATCGGAGAAATAGGCACGCACCGGCGAGGGATTGAAGGCGGTGACCATGCCGATCGCTCTTGCATGTTCGAGGATGTCGCGCGTCGTCCGGTCGGAGAGGTTGCCTTGTAGTATCATCAGATCGCCGGAACCGGCCGTCGACAGGATCCGCCTGACATGGGACAGGGACAGGCTCTGCGCCGATTCCGTCGTCGTGACGATGGCATTCTCGCCGCCCGGCAGCCGGAAGATGATCGAGACGTCGCTCGATGCATCTTCCATTTCGATCAGTTCGCTCCGAAGCGGCTCGTCCGCGAGGTAGTGGCGTATCGTATCGGCCCTCGCATCCCTGCCGACAGGCGCCACCAGCGTTGTCGGAACGCCGCAGCGAGCCATGACGACCGCCTGGTTCGTGCCCTTGCCGCCGAGATCGCTGCCCCCGGCATTGCCCAGGATGGAGGCGCCGATGAAGGGAAGTTCGGAAACGGCGATGGTTTCGTCGATGGCGACGTTACCGATTATGTAGGCGCGCATGCATCCGCTTTCGCAAGGTGAGGCTTAGAACGGATCAGCTTTTCATGAAAGCGCAGAACCGTTCTAACCTTTTGTTTTTACGCAATTTCCGGCAAAACCGCTTCGCGCTTTGCCTGGGATTGCTCTAGAGGTAAGGCGCATCGTGGAAATCGATCTCGAGTTGCATCGTCCTGCCGAAGATCGCGCTGAGCCGCGCTTTTTCATCCTCTTCCAGCGTTTCTCCTGTCATGTCGAGTTCATTCTTCAGCCATTGCGCCTGGGCGGCGAAATTCGGATCGACGTGCATGTCGACCCATTCCTTCAGCAGCGGATCGCTGATTGGATGGGTCGCCGCTTCCTTCGACCAGGTCCAATACATCCACTCGGCCGCAAACATCGCCGCGACCGTATCGAGGAAGCCGCCCTGGCGGGCAATCTCCAACATGCCGGTGCGAAAGGCCTCGACCTCGGCCATGCCGGTGTCGAAGGACGAGGGATCGATGCCGCGGCTGGCGAAGGTGCGCTCGAAATAGGCGATTTGTTCGTTGGCAAGCGCGTCGAGAACCACGATCAGCCAGCGCTTCTGCGTCATCGTCCTGGCGGTCGCCGCCGCATAGGCAAAGATCGAGATGGCACTGTCGACGAAGGCGCTTTCATAGACGAGATAACGCTCGAAAGCCTCCTTGCTCAGCCTGTCGTTCTTGACATCCTCGACGAAGCGGTGGCCAAGCATCGTCCGGAAGACAGCATCGTTCTCGCGCAGGATGCGGGCCGAAAGGCTCTCTGCCGCCATGCTCAGCCCTCCAACCCTGGTTCGGCCGCCGCCCGGAAGGCGCGCACCCGCTCGACGTCGACCGGGTTCCACCAGACGCCGCCGTGCTTCAACGAAGACGCAACGATGACGCCGTTGGTGCGGCTCAGAATATCGACGATATTGTCCTTGTTGACGCCGGAGCCGACGAGCAGCGGCAGGTGTGTCGCCGCACCGATCTCCTCGATTTCCTCCATCGTTGCCGAATTGCCGGTTCGCTGGCCGGTGGCGATGACGCCGTCGGCATCGAAGAAGGCGAGGTCGCGCGTCAGCTCCCGGATCGAGCGGTCGGCGACGATGGCGTGGCTGCCATGTTTGACGTGGCTGTCGGCAAAGACCTTGATGTGCTCGGCCCGGAGCAGCGAGCGGTAGCGCATGGCTTCGGCCGCTCTGCCCTCCATGAAACCTTCATTGGCGACATAGGCATTGGCCCATTGATTGACGCGGATGAATTTGGCGCCGCCGGCCATGGCAATGGCGAAGGCCGGGATCGGTGCATTGGCCAGCACGTTGACGCCAAGCGGAATGCCGGCCGCGCGCGCGATCCGGTCGGTGACGACGGACATGAAGCCTGTCGTCTCGGGGCCGATATCCTCGGGCTTCGAAAACGGTAGATCGCCGTGATTTTCGATGATCAGCCCATGCAGGCCGCCTTCCACGCAGGCTTCGGCGTCGCGCATGCACGCGTCGTAAATCGCATCCATCGCCGCCCCCCGGTAGCGCGGCGCGCCCGGAAAGGCCGGGCAATGGATCATGCCGATCAGAACCTTGTCCCTGCCGAAGATATCCCTGATGGCGTTGGACGGCCTGTCCGAAATTTCCTGCATGTTATTCCCTTTCGAATTCCTGCCCGGCGCTGACATCACGCCTGCTTTTCGGTGAGCCAGCCGAGGATGTTCTTCCAGAGCCGGCCGTAGCCTTCCCATTGGCAGAAAGCGGGCGAGAGCCAGTGCGGGCCGATATCCGACGTCCAGGCCGCCGTCCGCCCAGTGCCATGTCTGCCGACGACGAGCAGCGGATGGCCGCCCTGATCCTCGGGTAGGCGTGCAACGATCTCGACATCGGCGCGGTCGCGCACTTCGACCTCGTTGACGCCGAGAAGCACCGGCCAGGCGCCTTCAAGACCCCGCATCGTCGGATGCTCCGGCTTCACCACCTCGGCAACCGTGCCCTCGGGAATCTCGACGCGGTCGTCATAGGGCAGGCAGGTGACGGGCAGCGTGTCTTCGACTGGGGTGCGCCGCCAGCGCGCCTTGCCGTCGATACCCTGGAAGGAGAAATAGCCGCCGACCATCAGCAGGCCTCCGCCCTTCTCCACCCAGGCCTTCAGAAGCTTCAGCCGGTTTGGCACCGTGCGCGAATGCAGCCACACATCCGGCGGCAGCAGCAGCGAATTGGCGCCGATGTCGGAGAGAATGATGGCGTCGTAGGCGTCGAGCCCTGCCATATCGAAGGGAAACTTCTCCACCGCCTCATGCGCCGGCATATAGGTGAGCTCGAAGGCGCTGCCGGCGAGCGCCTTGACCAGCGGTTCGGCGCCGAGATGAAAGGTGACGCTGCCGAACTGATCGAAGCCTTTGTAATGCGTGGCGGAGCTGACCCAGCTCTCGCCGACAAGGAGGATTTTTTTGGTCATGGTCTACGTTTACCTGTGATCGATTGAATGGATGGAGCTAAAGCATGTCGCGCAAAAGTGTGCAGCGGTTTTGCGATAACGACATGCGTAAAACGAGATCTAAAGCGCGACGCGCTTTAGCCCCCGGCGTCAAAGACGCGGCGCGGATTGCCGCGCATCATCTCGTCGAGAACCGTCCTGTCGAGGCCGTGCCGCTGAAGACGGGGGAGGAAGTGGCGGAGGATATAGGCGTAGCCGTTGCCGCCGTAATGCGTCAGCATCATCTTCAGAAACACATCGTGCGACAGGAGAATCCGACCGAGATAACCGGCCTCGACGAGACGAACGATCGCACGCGCCGCCTCCTCGTCGCTCGGGCACTGCACCTGCTGGTCGGCATAGAAGAAATCCATGCCGATCATGTCATATTCAATAAAGGCGCCGCGCTCCGCCAACTCGCTCTGATAGGCAATGTCGTCATGCGACGGGTTCATATGGCAAAGCACAGTGTGCCTGAGATCCGCCCCCTCTTCGGCCACTATGTCGAGCACGCGATGGCCGAGACGAAACCAACCCGGCAGATGCACCATCAGCGGAAGCCCGGTCGACACTTGCGCCCGGGCAGCGCCGCGCAGCGATTTTTCTTCCTCGGCGGTGAAATCGGAGGAGACGCCGATCTCGCCGATCAGGCCGATCCTGACGCCGGTGCCGTCGACTCCCTCCCTCGCCTCGCGGACGATTTCGCCCGCGATGTCATCGACGCTCATCGCCGCGACGCCTTCCGGATGTGAGGAGCCGAGGTAATAACCCGCCCCCATCACGATATTGAGGCCTGACGCTTCGGAGATGCGTTTCAGCGCCAGCGGATCGCGCCCAATGCCCTTGCAGGTCGGCTCCACCACCGTGCGCCCGCCCGCCGTGGCGAAATCCCTGAGTTCGGCCACCGCCAGATGTTCGTCGTCGAGCGTGATATTGTGCTTGTTGACGAAGGGGTCCTGCCGGAGTTCGCCGAGGATCTCCATGCAGACGAAGCTTTCGGCGAGATATTGCCGTTCCGGCGTCTTCGGCGCATGCCACCAGCAGCGGCAGTCGTTGAGGATATGCTCGTGCATCAGCGTCACGCCGAGCGCATCCGCCGAAATCGGACCAGTGACGCTCATCACCTTGCCGGATCGGACATGCGCTTCGGACAGGCTTTCTGCTGTCTGTTCGCTCATCGCCTCATCCTTTCCTGCCCAGCCGGAAATGGAAATTGGCCGTAAAGATGCGCGTGTTCAGCCAGATGGCGACGAGAATGATGGCGCCGGTGACGATCTGGGTGAAGAACGGCGATATGTGCATCAGGATCAGGCCGTTGCCGATGACGGCGATGGTCAGCGTGCCGAGTACGGTGCCGAGGATGGTGCCGCGTCCGCCCATCAGCGACGTTCCGCCGAGCACCACGGCGGCGATTACCTGCAGCTCGAAGCCGACGGCGGCATTGGATGAACCGGAACCGAGGCGGGCGGCGATCAGCAGCCCGGCGACCGCGCAGGCGACGCCGGAGATGATATAGACCGAGGCGATGATCCATTTGGCGGGCATGCCGACACGCCGCGCGGCTTCCGCATTGGAGCCGACCGCCACGACCTGACGGCCATATTTGGTCGCGGTGATGATGACATAACCGAGAATGGCGATGATGACGGCGATGATCGCCGGGATCGGGAAGCTCAGGATCTCGCCGCGGCCGAGCGCGAAGAAACCCGGCGCATCCTTGATCGGGATGGAATAGCCCTGGGTCAGATAGAGCGCCAGGCCGCGCAGGATCGAGAGACCGGCGAGCGTGACGATGAAGGCCGGGATGCCCTGATAGGCGGTAAACCAGCCCTGGACCAGCCCCATGAAGCCGCCGAGCACGATCATGCCGATGACCACAGACGGCCAGGGAATACCCATCGCCATGACGATCGCCGCGACCGCGTTGACGAGGGCGACCTGCGAGCCGACCGAAAGATCGATGCCGCCGGTGATGATGACGAAGGTCATGGCGATGGCGACGATCAGGATGGGGGCGGCCTGGCGCACGATGTTCAGGATGTTGCCGAGCGTGAAGAAGGTTTCGCTGCCGATCGAGAAGAAGATCATGCAGGCCAGGAAGAAAATGGCGATCGACAGGACCTGTGCGTGTTCGCCGAAGAAATCGGCGACGCGCGAGCCGTGGCCGCGTTCCGTATAAGCCGTCATTGCCTGGCTCCTTCACCGACGATCAGCCTGACGAGATCTTCGAGATTGGTGCTGCCGATCTGCCGTTCGGCTACCTTCGTGCCCTCGTACATCACCGCGATACGGTCACAGACCCGAAAGAGATCCTGCAGCCGGTGGGTAATGAGGATCACCGAGACCCCGTTTGTCTTGACGCGGTTGATCAGGGCCAGAACCGCCTCGACCTCGGCGACGGCAAGTGCCGACGTCGGCTCGTCCATGATCAGCACCTTCGGCTTGAACGAGGCGGCGCGCGCAATGGCGATCGCCTGGCGCTGCCCGCCGGAGAGCTGGGCGACCTTGCTGGTCAGTCTCGGAATGCGGATCTCAAGCGAATCCAGCATCTTGCGCGCTTCGGTCAGCATCGTCCTGGTGTCGAGAAACGGCCCGCGGCTGAGCTCGCGGCCGAGGAAGAGATTGCCGACGACATCGATATGATCGCAGAGGCTGAGATCCTGGAAGACCATTTCGATGTTACGCCCACGCGCGTCCGCGGGGCCGGAGAAGCGGACCTCCTCACCTTCCATGGTGATCGTGCCGGCATCGGGAATGTAGGTTCCCGAAATAATCTTCGTCAGCGTCGACTTGCCGGCGGCATTGTCGCCGACGAGGCCCAGGCATTCGCCGGGGAAGATGTCGAGATCGACGCCGCGCAGGGCCTGGTGCGAGCCGAACGACTTGCGGATTCCGCGCAGCGAGATGCGCGGGTCGGATCGGGTGCCGCCGGATGTTCCGGTTCCGGAGGGTGCGACCCCTCCGGAACCGGCGGCAGCGATATCATGCTGTCCGCTTTCGATCATTTGAAGACGGCCCGGTATGGCTCGACATTCTCCTTGGTCACGATGGTGATCGGCACCGAGATCGTCTTGGTGACGGCTTCGCCGGCCGAAGCCTTGACGAGCGCGTCGACGGCGGCACCGCCCATTGCGGCCGGATCCTGCTGGACGACGGCGACGACGAAGCCGGCATCGATGCCGGCAATGGCTTCGGCGGTCAGATCCCAGCCGAACACCTTGATCTTATCCTGCTTGCCCTGGCTCTGGACGGCGGCGATCGCCCCCATCAAGGCCGGCTCGCCAGTGGCGTAGATCGCGGTCAGATCGGGATTGGCGGTGATCAGGTTTTCAGCCGCCGCAAGGGCGTTGTCCTGGATGTTCTGCCCGTCGACGACGCCGGCCATTTCAATGCCGTCGATGCCTTTCAGGGTCTTCTCGAAGCCCTCCTGGCGGATGTTCTGGATGAACGAGTTCAGCGCGCCGACAACGCCGAGCTTGGCTTTGCCGCCCATGTTCGCCTTGACGTAGTCGAGGAAGTATTTGCCCATATCGGCGCCGGCCGCGGCATTGTCCACGCCGATCTGCGCCTTCTGCGGGCCATCCGGCAGGATGGCGTCGATGGCGACGACCGGAATGCCGGCATCGGCCGCCTGCTTGACGGCCGGCATGATGCCGTTGACGTCGATCGCCACGACAGCAAGGCCGGAGACCTTTTCCTGCACGTAGGTTTCGATCGCGCTGTTCTGCGCGGTCGTCTCGTTGTTGGCGTTGAAGATCACCAGCTTGACGCCGGCGGCATCGGCCGCCTTCTGGGCGCCCTCATTCATCTGATTGAAGAAAAGCGCCTGCTGGTTGATCTGCACCAGCGCGATGGTCTTCTTTTCCTGTGCCGCAGCGCCGGACAGGCTGATGAAGGTCAATGCCGTAAATCCGGCGGCTGCGATCATCGTTCGTCTTGTCAAATTCAGTGTCATGTTCTCATCCTCTTTTGGTTTTTTGACGTTGCTGATTATTATTTCGCAGGCGACGCAACGGAGTTCCGCACCACGATTTCGACAGGCAGGAGTTCTTCCGAAGCGGATGGTTTCCACTCGTGCCAATTGGTTTCCAGAAGCAGCTCCAGCGACCGTCTTCCGATCTCACGCACCGGCTGACGGATGGCGGTCAGCGGCGGCGCAAAGAGATGAAGCGGACCGACATCGTCGAAGCCGATGACCGAGATGTCAGCAGGGATCGAGACGCCTTGGCTTCTGAAGACCTCGACCAGCCCGATGGCGATCTCGTCGGAGCTGGCAAAGATCGCCGTCGCCTTTCGGTCTCCGGAGAGATAGTCGAGCGCCGCCGCACGGCCGTATTCGATCGTATATTCGCCGGCATATCGATCGGCCCGGGCCTCGTCGCCATGCCGTTCCCTCAGCGCTTTCAACAGGCCGTCATAACGCCTGCGGGCGCTGATCATGCGTTCGTCGCCGCCGATGAAGAGGACATGCCGATGGCCTTGCTCGGCCAGATGCTGGCCGGCGAGATAACCGCCCTGCTCATTGTCGCAGAACAGCTTCGGCGCCTTCGAATCGGGAATGTCCTCGTCGACGATGATGACCTTGCCGCTGCCGTTGATCAGCGCGGCAAGCGCGCCATCATCGGGGTGGTTGGTGACGAAGATCAGGCCGTCGACGTGATTGCGTTCGATCAGCTGCAGATATTCGATCTCGCGCCCCGGCCGGTTCAGAGTGGCGTGCAGGGAGACCGCCAGCTTCTTTTCATCGGCCGCCTGCTCGACGGCGGCGACGAGAGTCGCGAAGAAAGGGTTGGCGATATCGGGCACGACGAGGCCGATCGTGTCCGAGCGCCCCCTGCTTAACCGGCGCGCATGCGGGTTCGGCCGGTAGTTCAGCGTCTTGATCGCATCCTCGATGCGCTTCTTGGTCTGAAAGGGAAGATCGAGGCTGCCGTTGACGAAACGCGACACGGTCGTGACCGACACCCCGGCGGCGGCGGCAACATCCTTCAGGCTTGGTGTCGTTCCCTTGGCCATTGACTGGACCTTTTGTAAAGCGGTTTAGTAAAGCGCTTTACAAGACAATATCGAATGATCGCCGTTGTCAACAGCGATGAACGCACACGATCTGCTTTTTTGCCAGCCGATCGAAGTCTCGACCGGTGGGCCGTCAGGCGATCGTCGGGTCGAGCTTGTCGCGCAGCCAGTCGCCGCTGATGCTGATCGACAGCGTCGTCAGCATGATGACGAAGGACGGCGCCAGCATGATCCAGGGCGCGCGGGTCAGATATTCGCGCCCGTAGCCGACCATGTTGCCGAGGCTGGTCATCGGCGGTTGGACGCCGAGGCCGAGGAAGGAAAGGCTGCTTTCCATCAGGATGATCTCAGGGAAAGTCAGCGTCATCGAGACGATCAGCGTCGAGGCGATGTTCGGCAGGATATGCTTGAGATAGACATGGGCCGGCTTGGCGCCGAGTTGCGTGACGGCGGCGGCATAACCCTGGCCACTGGCGGCGATGGCAAGGCCGCGGGCGATGCGCGCATAACGTTCCCAGCCGTAGAAGCCCATCAGGCAGATAAGCAGCGGCAGCGAACTGCCGAAGAAGGCGAGCACGGCCAGTGCCATGATGAGGAAGGGCATGGCCGCCTGGAAATCGGCAAGCATGACGACGAGCTGCTCGACGACGCCGCGGAAATAAGCGGCGAGAAAGCCGAGCGTCGTGCCGACGAAAGCCGAGATCAGCGTTGCGCCGAAGGCGATCAGCAGCGAGATGCGGATCGACACGATGAGGCGGGAGAGAACATCGCGGCCGAGTTCGTCGGTTCCGAGCCAATGCGCGCCATTGCCGGGCAGTGACAGCCGGTTCTTCAGGTCGAAGGCGGTGATATTGTAGGGCCGGATCCAGTCGGCCGTCAGCGCGATCAGGATCACGACGGCGATCCAGATGAAGCCGATGATCACGAAAACGGGCACGCCGCGCTTCTTCTTCTCGCGCACTTCGTGGATGACGGTCGCCGGTTGAGCAGAGATATTTGTCATGATTCCGCTCCTTAATGCCTTGCCTGATTGCTGCGCAGACGCGGGTCGAGATAGCCGTAAAGGATGTCGACGACGAAATTCGAAAACACCATGGTCGCTGCCACCAATAGCAGGATGCATTGGACGACGGCGAGATCGCGGTTGGAGACGGCGACGACGAGAAGCCGGCCGACGCCCGGCCAGGAGAACAGCGATTCCACCACGACGGCGCCGGCGATCAGCGTGCCGACCATGAAGCCGGCGATCGTCACGATCGGTATCGCAGCATTCGGCAGCGCGTGGCGCCAGACGACGTTTCGCCAGGCAGTGCCCTTGGCGCTGGCCGTACGGATATAGGGCTGGCCAAGCACCTCGATCATTGCGCTTCGGGCAAAGCGGGCAAGAATGCCGGCACCGCCGATACTCATGGTGATGATCGGCAGAATGGCGTGCATCCAGCTGTCCTGGCCGCCCGACGGCAGCAGGCCGAGCGTGACGGAGAAGATCAGCACCAGCACGAGGCCGAGCACGAAGCTCGGCATGGTGAAGCCGACCACCGCGCCCGCCATGACGGCGCGGTCGATCGAGCTGTCGCGATGGAGGGCGGCGTAGACGCCGGCCGGAATGCCGATCACCAGCTTAAGGATGAGGGCCGGTATCGTCAGCTCCAGCGTTGCCGGAATGCGGTCGAGCACGAGCTGGATTGCCGATTGGCCGTCGCGCATCGAGATACCGAGATCACCGCGGGCGATTGCGCCGAAATAGCGCAGATACTGCACCCAGATCGGCTGATCGAGACCCCAGGCGGCACGGAAGGCGCGGATCGCTTCCGGCGGCGCTTCCGGACCCATGATCGTCAGCGCCGGGTCGCCGGAAAGGCGCAGAACGACGAAGGCGAAAGTCACCACCAGCACGATGGTCATCAGCGCGCGGAACGCCCTTATCAGGAAGAAACGGATCATGGCTCAGCTCTCCATGAGCGTTGACGCGGATGCGGGCGTGACGAGGTGGCAAGCAGCTTTTCGACCCGCCTCGATGGTGACGAGTTCAGGCGTCTCGACGCGGCAGCGCTCGACGGCATGGCCGCAGCGGGGATGAAAGGCGCAGCCGGCAGGCCGGGCAGCGGGGTTCGGCGGTTCTCCCTGCAGGATGATACGGTCGCGCAGCGCCGTGCCGGGGACCGGAACGCTGGAGACCAGTGCCTGCGTATAGGGATGCAACGGGCTGCGGAAAATATCCTCCGAGGCTGCTTCCTCGACGATCCGGCCGAGATACATCACCGCGACGCGATCGGCGACGTTGCGCACGACCTTCAGGTCATGGCTGATGAAGGCCATGGCGATGCCGCGCTCTTCCTGCAGGTCGCGCAACAGGTTGATTACCTGCGCCTGGATCGAGACGTCGAGAGCCGAGACCGGCTCGTCGCAGACCAGAAGCTCCGGATTGGTGGCGATAGCGCGTGCAATGACGACGCGCTGGCGCTGACCGCCCGAAAGCTCATGCGGATAACGCTCCGCCTGATCGCGGCGAAGACCGACGGCGACAAGCAGTTCATCGACACGTTCGCGCCGCTCCTCTTCGCTTCCGACGGCATGGATGGCAAGTGGTTCGCCGATCTGAACGCCGATCGAGATGCGCCGGTCAAGGGCTGCCAGCGGATCCTGGAAGACGAGTTGCATGCGCGCCCTCAGGCTACGCCAGCGCGGCGTTCTGAGTGCCGGCATCGCCTCCCCGTCGAAGCGGACGCTGCCTTCTGTCGGAGCTTCGAGCCCGAGCAGCAGCCGGCCCATCGTCGATTTTCCTGAGCCGGATTCACCGACGATGCCGAGCGTCGTCTTCGGCGCGACCGACAGCGAAACGCCGTCGACCGCCCGGACATGGCTCGGCTTTCCGAAGATGCCGCGGCGCATCATATAGGTCTTGACGAGGTCGTTCGCTTCGATCAGCTGAGGTTCGCTCATGCCCATGCCACTCCCTGCTGTGCCTGCATGAGGTTCGGCCTCGATGCGGTGGCGCCGTCACTGAGCGCATGGAAGCAGGCGGTTGCACGGTCATCGTCAACTGCGACGAGCGGTGGCACCTTGTTATGACAGAGTTCCGAGGCATGGCCGCAACGCGGCGCAAAGGCGCAGCCGCCGGGCATCCGGCCGGGCTGCGGCACGGTGCCGGGGATCGGTACCAGCCGGTCGCGGCCGGCATCGATACGCGGAATGGCATCGAAAAGTCCGCGCGTATAGGGATGGCGTGGCGACCGGAACAACGATTCCGTCGGGCATTTCTCGACGATGTTGCCGGCATACATGACGCAGACGCGTTCGCAGATCTGCGACACCGCGCCGAGATCATGACTGATGAAGACGATCGCCATGCCGGTTTCCTCGCGGATCGAAATCAGGAGATCGAGGATCTGCGCCTGGATCGTCGCGTCCAGCGCCGTCGTCGGCTCATCGGCGATCAGCAGGTCAGGATTGCCGGCGAGCGCCATGGCGATCATCAACCGCTGGTTCTGGCCACCGGAAAATTCATGCGGAAAATTGTCGAAACGGCGCACGGCGTCGGGAATGCCGACCATTTCCATCAGGCGGACTGCCTCGCTGCGGGCGGCCCCGCCGGTCAGGCCGCGGTGCAGTTCGACGGCTTCGGCGATCTGGCGGCCGGCGCGGATGACGGGGTTGAGCGAGCTCGACGGATCCTGGAAGATCATGGCGATGCGGCCGCCGCGAATGCTTTCGAGCTTCGTGCGCGACGCGCCGATCAGCTGATCGCTGCCGAGACGCACGCTGCCTGAGACGGAAGCCTTTCCAGGCAGGAGCCCGAGTGCCGCCAGCCAGGTGACCGACTTGCCGCAGCCGGATTCGCCGACGAGACCCACCGCCTCGCCCTTCTCGATCGCCAGATCGACGCCGTGCAGGACTTCGATACCGCTGAAAGCGACCTTCAAATTGGAAATTTCGACCAATGGCATTTCAGCCTCTCCTTCTTGCATTCCCGCCGTCCGCCAGATCCGAATGAGAGCATGATGTCGTCCGAAAACCGCTCACACTTTTCGGCATCATGCCCGTGCCTGTCGGGCTTGCCTGGTTTCCGGATAGCCGGTGCACCAAATGGCAGCGAGCCGGAGTTTCCCCCGGCTCGCTGATGTCGTCAGGTTTGATCAGGACCAGTTGCCCTGGCGGAAGTCCATGGCAAAGGCCGATGCGGCCTTCCAGTTGATCGACTTCGACTTGGCAGTGAAGACGGCGTTCTGGTGAAGAACGGTATAGGCGGGGTCTTCGCGCTCGCAGATCTGCAGCATGCGGGCGAAAGCGTCATGACGCTTGGCGCGATCGGTGCTGGTCTCGAGGAAGCTCGACAACGTGTTCAGTTCGGCGTTGGTCCACTCGCCGACCTGCTGCTGCTGGCCGTTCGGACCGTGCTGGGCGACGATCGAGGAAACCGGATCGGGGAAGCTTGCGGAGTTCGACCAGTCGCGGACGGCGCGCGTCGGCGTCTTTTCGAGGATCTGCTGCCAGTTTTCCTTCATCTCGATCTGCACGTTGAGGCCGACCTGCGCCCACATTTCGACGAGGATCTGCGCCGTCGGGGTCTGATTGGTATAGTAGTTGTTCAGCAGGCGATACGGGATCGGATCGCCCTTGTAGTTGGCTTCCTTGAGAAGCTGTCGGGCGAGATCAGTGTTGTATTCGGGCACGGTCCAATCCTTGACCAGCATGTCGCCATAGAAATCCCACTGCAGGCCGGCCGGAACGCGGGTGCGGCCTGCCCAAAGCGAGTCGACGATCGCCTGGCGGTCGATGGCATGCGTGAAGGCGCGGCGAACCAGCGGGTTGCCGAGCTGGGCATGGGTTTTATCGAACACAGTCAGACGGTGGTTGGTGATGATGCCGCCCTGGACTTCGAAGGCAGCGTTCTTTTCGATGCCTTCGATCTGGTCCGGCGGGATGTCGCTGGCGAGGTGATATTCGCCGGAGAGCAGGCCGTTGACGCGCGAGGCGACTTCCGGAACTTCGACGAAGCGGATCTGCTTCACCGGAGGACGGCCGCCCCAATATTCGTCATGCGCCTCGTAGATCAGGTAGGTGTCCGGCTTGAATTCGGCGACGCGGTAGGGACCGGTGGTGATCGGTGCGCGAGCCCAGTCGAGATAGCTCTTCGCCTCATCCCAGCTGCGGCGGTTGGCGATGGCGCTGGCGGCAACGGAGATGCGGCCTTCCATCGTCACGTCAGGCGAACCGTTGACGAAGCGGACGGTGTATTTGTCGACGATTTCGATGCCGAGCAGGGCCGGCCAGATGCGGCGGGCGACGGCCGGAATTTCGACCGGCAGTTCCTTGCTTTCGCGGCCGAGCGGGTTCTTTTCGGTGACGAAGATCGTCTTGCCGGTGCTCGGCTGGGTATCGCCGAACATACGTTCCTTGCTGAAGGAGAAGGCGACGTCTTCGGCCGTCATTTCGTCGCCATTGTGGAATTTGACGCCCTGGCGCAGTTTCAGCTCGACGGTCTTGTCGTCGATACGACGCCATTCGGTGGCGAGCGACGGAACGGCCGAGAGGTTGCCGAGCCAGTCGAGGCCGATCAGGCTTTCCCAGAGCGACGAATTGAAGATGCGCTGGCCGACATTCGACTGTTCGCGCAAGGTATCCAGCGTGTTCGAGTTCGAGATCTTCTGGACGGCGATGGTGATCGAAGGACGGTTGTCGGCCTGGGCGATGGAAAAGCGCGGCAGGATCAGCGAGCTGGCGACGCCAGTGGCAAGGCCGAGAGCGCCGCGACGGGTGAAGGTGACCATGGGAATATCTCCTTGGGTTCTCTGGTGGTTCGGATCAATGGTTGCGTTCGCTCAGGCCCTCGGGGCCGGAGCGATAATGGGTCAGGGTTCTGTCGGCATGTTTCAGGCGCCAGGAGAGCGCCTTCTGCGCATAGTCCCGCACGCGCGCGGCATAGGCCGGATCGTCGGCGAGATTGGTGAATTCGTTCGGATCGTGCCGCAGATCGAAGAACAGCGGCGGCAGTGCTGCGAAATGAACGTATTTGTATCGCTCGTCCTGGATGACGCAGAGGCTGCAATCGTTCATGCCGAGGCCGAGGAAACTCTGCGGCTCGGAATAATAGACGTCGCGGAAGTCGTATTCGTAGTGCAATTCGGTGCGCCAATCCTGCGGCCGGCCCTCGCTCAGGAAGGGCAGCAGCGACAGGCCGTCACAGGCGTGCGGGATCTTTCCGCCGAGCCAGTCGAGTATGGTCGGCATGACGTCGATGCTCTCGGTGAACCCGCTTTCGATCGCGCCGGCGCGCGCATTTTCGCCGGCGTCCTTGATGACGAGCGGAATGCGGAAGCTCGGATCGTTGTAGCCGATCTTGCCGAGCAGGTGATGATCGCCGAGCTGCTCGCCGTGATCGCTGGTGAAGATGATCAGCGTATCGTCCCACTGTCCGGTGTCGTCGAGATAGTCGAAGACTCGACCAAGGCAATCGTCGACCTCGGTGATCAGGCCGCAATAGGTCGCCCGCATCTGGCGCAGTTCCGCTTCGTCGAGCGTTGCGCCCGACCCTTCGGCGCCCTGAAATAAGGAGCCGCGGCGGATGCTGTCGACATAGAATTTCATCAGCGGATGTTGTGCAGCCTCGATATCCGGATCGGCCGCGCGGATCGGCGCCGGCATGTCTTCCGGCCGGTACATGGCATGATAGGGAGCGGAGGCGACGAAGGGCGGATGCGGCCGGTAATAACCGAGATGCAGGAAGAAGGGCTTGCCGTCGCGACCCTTGAGATAGGTCAGCGCCCGCTCGGTGAAGAAGGTCGAGTCCGAAAATTCCTTAGGGATGCGTGACGGACGGTCGGTGGCGCCGGCAACGGCGTCTTCGCCCTCGGGCAGCCAGATATCAGGACGATGCTCCGGCAGCTTGAAGCCGTTCTGTGCCACCCAGCCGAAATAACCCTCCATATTGGGCTCGAAGGCGCCGACCGGATGGAAGCCGTCCATCATGTCGCCGAGCACCTTGAAGCGCGGATCATTCGGCGAAGTGGTGCGCGGATCCGGCACTGTCGTCGTATAGCCGATCAAGGCCGGATCGTAGCCGACGCCGCGCAACGCCTTGCCGAGGTGGAGGTGGCGCTGGTCGAGCGGCACCGTGTTCTGCACGGCGCGATGGTTCATCAGATAGAGGCCGGTAAGCAGGCTCGCACGGGCCGGACCGCAGGGAACGCAGGTCGTCACATGGTTCCTGAAGGTCACGCCCTCGCGACAGAGCCGGTCGAGATTGGGCGTCTTCAGGAAATCGATTTTCCCGTCGGCACGTAGAACGTGCGGAACGAAATCGGCTCGCCATTGGTCAACGACGATGAGTAGAACATTTTTCTTGCGCATAGGGCCCCGCTTGATGCGGAGGCTGTTTGAACGGCGATTGTTTCAGCGCAATGACCACTTTTTCAAAGTTCTGTGACATTGCACGGATCCGACGTTTCTTCACATTTATTCCGGAAACGCCGCAGAACTGTAATATTTGCGACACAAAAGCCGTTCAACGCGCATGAGGCAATTCCCCGGCGCTCCGCTAGCGGTTTTCTCCATCTTGCGGCCCATGAACGTTGCTTCCCCGCGCCGAAACAGCCGACGCTGCCTGATTGAATTTCCGGCGCAGGAAATTAGCTCATGTCCCATGAGCGGATCGCGAGCAGGCTCCGGGAAGGACTGGTTGACGGCGGGCAGGCTGGATCTGCCGGCGGGTGGTGGCGCGTTCGCGATTTCCCGGCTGGCCGTCGGCCTATTCCTGGTTGATCAGGATCGGCACCGGATCGCGGTCGGCTCCGATCGCAAGCGGTTCGTGCCGCTGCGTGCCGGTGACGGCTGGATTCTGCCAGCCGGTTCATCAGGCACCTGCGAATATGACGATGCGCTCTCGTTTCTGAGAGTAGATCTCTCTGATGCCTTGCTCGACGATGTCGGTTTCGAGAAGGCCGACTTCAATCCCGTCGTCGGCAGCCTCGATCCGCTGCTGGTTCAGTTCGTCCGTCATGCCGCCTCTCTGCGGGATGTGCCGCAATCCCTCTATCGCGATACGATGAACCTTGCGGTTGCAGCCCATCTGACGCAGCTTCTTTTGCCTGCCCCACTGTCATCCGTCGGGATCGAAGACAGGCGGCTGCGCCGGGCGCTGGCCTATATCCACGACAATCTCGCCGACGATCTTTCTCTCGACGACATCGCTTCCGAGGCGGCGATGAGCCGGTTCCATTTCGTGCGCGCCTTCACCGCCGCACTCGGCACGTCGCCGCTGCAATATGTCATCCGAGAGCGCATGGAGCGCGCCAAAGTGCTGCTCAAAACCACGCGCGCCCCGGTCGCCGCCGTCGCCATCCGCGTGGGTTATGACGATGTTTCCCGTTTCGGCCGGCATTTCAGGCGTAGCACCGGGCTCACGCCCGCAGCGTTTCGCCGGCGATAGGGTTTCGGTCTAGAACAGCAAGAAATACACAGTAAACGCCAAGAATCGCGCCGGCGCCGGCGCGCCGATGCTGCGAAACTCCGCCTCGTACCTCATGAAACTGGCGATGACGGCGAGGAGACCTTCGATGAGACTATCGACCCTTTCTGCAATTGGCCTAGCCCTGCTGCATTCGACAGCCTTTGCGGCCGATATCGAGACGCGTCCCGTCTCCTTCCAGAACGATGGAGTGACGCTTGCCGGCACGCTCCATCTCCCGGCCGACTACAAGCCCGGCCAAAAGCGTCCCGGCGTTCTGGTGACCGGCGCCTGGACCTCGATAAAGGAGCAGATGTCCGGCCTTTACGCAAAAGAGATGGCCAAGCGCGGCTTTGTCGCCCTCGCCTTCGATTTCCGCGGCTGGGGCCAGTCGGGGGGCGACATCCGCTTCAAGGAGGATCCGGCGGCCAAGACCGACGATATCATGGCGGCGGCCGACTTCATGGCAACTCTGCCGGAAATCGATGCCGGCAAGATCGCCGGCCTCGGTATCTGCGCCTCCGCCGGCTATATGGCGGCGGCGGCTTCAAGCAATCCCGATTTCACCGGCATATCGCTGGTGGCGCCGTGGCTGCACGACAAAGAGATCGTCGAGCAGGTTTATGGCGGTGCGGACGGCGTCTCCAGGCTGATCGTCACATCCCGCGCGGCTGAGGAAGCCGAGCGCAGTGGCTGGCCCCGGGTGATCGTCGCCGCAAGCGCCGATGACAGCACCGCACTGATGTACCAGATTCCCTATTATACTGAGCCCACTCGCGGCCTCATCCCGCAATATGACAACAAGTTCAATCTCGCCTCCTGGGAGCCGTGGCTGACCTATGATTCGGTTGCGACCGGTGACCGGCTCGACAAGCCGACGCTGATCGTCCACTCGGAAGCGGCCGCCGTGCCGCAAGGCGCACATGCCTTTTTCTCGCGCCTGCACGGCGACGCCTCCGAGATCTGGCTCGACGGTGTTACGCAGTTCGATTTCTACGACAATCCCGAGGATGTCACGCGGGCCGCCGATGCCGCGGCTGCGCATTTCGAACGGATCAACAAAGGCTCCTGATGCCTCACAAGGAGATGACCATGAAAACGCTCGTCCTCACTTCGGCAGCTAGCTTGCTGCTGATCTCTTCCATCGCCAGGGCCGAACCGATCGGTGCCGACGACCGGGCGGCCATCATCGATACCA
Source organism: Rhizobium leguminosarum bv. viciae (assembly GCF_012276115.1). Classification (GTDB taxonomy): domain Bacteria; phylum Pseudomonadota; class Alphaproteobacteria; order Rhizobiales; family Rhizobiaceae; genus Rhizobium; species Rhizobium leguminosarum_T. The sequence goes on from NZ_WIEU01000021.1 coordinate 29,113, forward strand.
TCACCGACATTGCCGCCGGCGCCGACCGCCGCCAGTGGGACCGCGTGCGCGGCGCCTTCGCCGACACGGTGACGCTGGATTATACCGGCCTCTGGGGCGGCGAGCCGAGCACCCAGCCGGCCGAAGCCGTCATCCGGCAATGGTCTGCCTTTCTGCCGGGCTTCGATCGCACGCTGCATCTCGTCAGCAACCACGCCATCGTCGAATGCGCCGGCCCGACTGTTGTGGCCGAGGCCGATTTCCAGGCCGTCCATCGGATCGGCGCGGAGAGCTGGGTGCTGATGGGACACTATCGATATGACCTCACCAAGATCGACGGCACCTGGAAAGTCTCCCGGCTGGTGATGACGCCCGCCCACGAGACCGGCAACCGGGCTCTGGTCAACCGGGCCGCGGAACGCGCCGGGCAGCCGGGCTGATCCGGCCTGTCGCTCTCATTCCAATATCAGCGCCAAGGAGATCCACATGCGCAGACCATCACCCGTTCGCGCCCTGTTCGTTTCAGCCGCACTCTTTTCCGGAGGAACCGTCATGGCCGCAAGCCCGGAAGAAAACCGCAAGGTGATTGCCGATTATTACGCCGCCTACGGCACCGGCGACATGAGCCGCGTTACCGCGTTCTTCGCCGACGATATCGAATGGCACATTCCCGGCCATCATCCGCTGGCCGGCGTCAAGCGTGGCAAGGAAGAGGTGGCGGCCTTCTTCCAGCAGCTGGGCAAGGCCGGTTTTCGCGCCGAGCTGATCGCGCTGACGGCCGATGAGAACTGGGTGATCGACATGCATCGCGGCTGGTCGGAACGAGACGGCTCAGCCGATATCGATACGATCTGGGTACTCGCCTTCCGCATCGAGAACGGCAAGATCAAAGAGGCACGCAACTTCTCCTATGATCAGGCGGCCGCCGACACCTTCTTCTGGCAGGCCTATCCGCTGAAACCCTTGCCCGACCGGCTGCTCGACTGAGGTTATACCAAGCGGTCCGTCGACGCGTCGAAGAGATGGACCTGGCCCGGATCGACCGACAGTCCGATCATGTCTCCTGCCTTGACCCTGTCGCGACGCGTCTCGACGATCGTCAGTTCCGGCTGGGTGGCCGCGGCGATGAAGGTCGAGGAGCCGGTCGATTCGACGAAGGCGATCGGCACGTCGAAACTGCCATGCCCGGGCTCGACGACGCCGATATGCTCCGGCCGGATGCCGGCGATGAGCTTACGCCCGGGTTCGATGGCGCGTGATATCGCAAGCGTCTGCTTCACCGCGCCGAAATCCAGGATCAGGCTCTTGCCGTCTTCCGCGGCGATCGCGGGAATGAAATTCATGGCCGGCGAGCCGATGAAACCGGCAACGAACCGGTTCGCCGGCCGGTCGTAGAGATCCAGCGGCGCGCCCTGCTGTTCGATGACGCCGTCGCGCATCACCACCACATGGTCGGCCATCGTCATTGCTTCGACCTGGTCGTGCGTGACGTAGACGAAGGTTGCGTGCAGCCGGTCGTGCAGCGACCGGATTTCCTTGCGCATGTGGACGCGCAGCGCAGCATCGAGGTTGGACAGCGGCTCGTCGAACAGGAAGGCCTTGGGGTGGCGGATGATGGCGCGGCTCATGGCGACGCGCTGGCGCTGGCCGCCGGAAAGCTCGCGCGGATAGCGCTTCAGGAGATGCGAAAGACCTGTCGTCGCCGCCACGTCCTCGGCGGCTTTCTTGGCCTCGGCCTTGGCGATGCCGCGGATGCGCAGGCTGTAGGTGAGGTTCTCCTCGACGGTCATATGCGGATAGAGCGCATAGGACTGGAACACCATGGCGACGTCGCGCTTGCGCGGCGGCACGCCGTTCATCAGCTCGCCGGCAATCCTGAGATCGCCCGACGAAATGCTTTCGAGGCCGGCAAGTGAGCGCAGCAGCGTGGACTTGCCACAGCCGGACGGGCCGACGAGCGCAACGAAAGTGCCCTTGGCGATCGAGAGGTCGATATTCTTCAGGGCGTGGAAGGCGCCGTAATATTTGTTGACGCCTCTGAGCTCGATCTGTGTGGTCATTTGAGGGCTCCAGAGGTGAGGCCGGATACGATGCGGCGCTGCAAGAGAACGAAGATGGCAAGGATCGGCGTCACATACATCGTGGCGTAGGCCATGATATTGTTCCACTCGTTGGTGTTCGGCCCCATGAAGGAATTGAGGCCGACGCTTGCCGGCTGAAGCTCGGCCGCCTGGATCATCGACTTTGAATAGACGAATTCGCCGAAGGCCTGCATGAAGATCAGGATGGCGCTGACCAGGATACCGTTGCGGGCAAGCGGCAGCACGATGTTGAAGAAGGCGCCGACGCGCGAATTGCCGTCGACGAGGGCAGCCTCCTCCAGCTCCTGGGGAACGCTCATGAAGGTGGCGCGCACCAGGATGACGAAGAAAGGCATGCTCTTTGCCGCGACCGCGATGATGACGGCAAGGCGCGGAGTGGAAAGCAGGCCGATCTGCGAAAAGCCGACGAAGATCGGCGTGATCATCAGCGAGGCCGGCAGGACCTGCAGCATCAGGATCAGGAACAGGCCGATATCCACCCAGACGTTGCGGTACCTGGCAAGCACGTAGGCGCAGCCGACGCCGAGCAGGGTGATCAGCGCCACAGAACCAAGAGCGATGAGCAGTGAGTTCCAGAGGTAGCGGCCCATGTTGCGGCTCTCCCAGACCGCGGCATAGGTGCCCCATTGCGGCGAGGTCGGCCAGAAGCTCGGCGGCGTCGCGAACATCTCCGAGCCGCTTTTCAGCGCGGTGATGTACATCCAGTAAAGCGGGAACAGATAGATCGCCGCCATGACGATCGATATCGCGAGCATCAGCCGGTCGCGGTTCGTCGTATTCATCCGCGCACCTCGTGGCGTGTGGACCGGACATAGACGACGGACGCGAACATGACGAAGACGATCATGATGACGGAGATCGTCGCGCCCTTGGCGAAGTCGTATTGGCGGAAGGAGAGATCCCAGGCCCAGTATTGCGTGACGTTCGACGAATTGTTCGGCCCGCCCGATGTAATCGCGGCGAAAAGATCGAACTGCTGCAAGGTGAAGATCAGGCCGAGCGCGATGATGGCGCCGATGGTCGAGCGCATCATCGGCAGCGTGATCGTCCAGAAGCGCTGCCAGACGTTGGCGCCGTCGAGTTCGGCCGCTTCGTAGAGGTCGGCCGGAATGCCGGCAAGACCGACGGAAAGCAGGATCATGTTGAACGAGGTGCCGAGCCAGACATTGGCGATGATGACGGCATAGAGCGAATAATGCGGGTCCGAGCGCCAGAAGATGTTGCCGGAGATGATGCCGCTTTCCTTCAGAATGAAATTCAACACGCCGAAATCGCCCGACAGAATCCAGTTCCAGATGGCGCCGACGACGAGGCCGGGCATCACCCAGGAGACCAGGAACAGGCCGCGCATCCATGAGGCGCCGGGAAAATTGACCCAGAAGAACAGCGCCAGGCCGAAGCCGATCAGGAACTGGCCGGCGATGGAGCCGACGACGAAGATGACGGTGTTGTAGAGAATCGGCAGCGTTTCCGGCTGCGCGAAGAGGTCGGTATAATTCTTGAAGCCGACGAAGGGACGCGAGAAGGTCCCGAGGCTGAACATGTCGACCTCCTGGAAGCTCATCACGACATTGTAGATCAGCGGCAGCCCTGCCATCAGGAACAGAAAACCGAGCGGGAAAGCGACCAGTACGATATCGAAACCGCGGCCGTCCCTGACGCTCATCAGGATCCTCTTCATGGGTCCTCCGATACTCCGAACGGGGCCGCCTGGCGCATGATGCGGAAGACGGCCCCTGCCGGGAGGAAATGGTTGAGTTATCCCTTCTCCCCAGCGGGGAGAAGGTGGCCCGAAGGGTCGGATGAGGGGGCGGGGCGGCATACTGCCCTTCGCTTGTCGCTCAGGGCGTTCGTCGCTTTTGCTCCTCACCCCCCTCATCTGCCCGTTGGGCATCTTCTCCCCGCTGGGGAGAAGGGGGAGCAAGTGGCTCGTTCGCAGCCAATGATCAGCCCAATACAGCCTTGATCTTGTCGGCTGCCTGGTCGAGCGCGTCTTTCGGGCTCAGCTGGCCGGTCAGTGCTGCCTGAATGGCGTCCTGGATCGCCTTGGAGATCTTCGGCCATTGCGGATGCGGGCCGCGCGGCTTGGCGTATTTCAGCTGTTCGAGGAAGACCTTGAGGGCGGCATCCTTCAGCGGCTGACCGGTTTCCGGGATCGAGATGTCGGAGCGAGCCGGAAGCTGGCCGAAATTCTTGAACATCTTGTCGTCTTGCGAGGCGAAATATTCGAGCGCCTTGAAGGCTTCGGCCGGATGTTTGCTGGTGGAGAAGATCGCCCAGTTGAAGTCGCCCATGGCCGAGGAGCGTTCAGCGCCTTCCTTCGGAACCGGAAGCAATGTGACGCCCCAGTCGAATTTCGCCTCCTGACTCATGCGGTCGAGTTCCCAGGGACCCGAGATCGCCATTGCCGCATTGCCTGAGTTGAAGGTGCCGGTGGAATCCCACTGGCCGCGCGTCAGCGTATCCGGAGAAGCGAGTTTCTCGTCCATGATCGTCTTCCAGACCTCGAGCGCCTTGACCGCGCCTTCGGCATTGATGTTCTCATAACTGCCGCCGCCCATCTGAGCCCAGGGAAGGAACTGGAAGGTGCCCTCCTCATTGGCCTTGGCCGAGAAGGCGAGACCGTAGACGTTCTTAGCGGGGTCGGTCAGCTTGCGCGCATCCTCGACGAGTTCGTCCCAGGTCTGCGGTGGTTTGTTCGGATCGAGGCCCTTCGCCTTGAACATGTCCTTGTTGTAGTAGAGCGCGATCGTGTTCGTCGCCTTCGGCACGCCAAAATACTTGCCGTCCCACTCCACGGATTTCAGCGGTCCGGGGAAATAGTTTGCCGGCTTGATGACCGTCGACTTGGAGATCATGTCCGTGAGGTCGAGGAAGGCGCCGCGCGACGAGAACAGCGCATGCTCCGGATTGTCGACGGCGATGATGTCGGGCGCCTGGCCGGTCGCATAGGCGCGCATGGCCTCGGTGACGACGTCGTCGAACTGGATCAGCCGGTATTCGATCTTGATGCCATTGTTCTGCGCATTGAACTCCTTGACGAGGTTCGGCGCCGGCTGGATGTCCCTGTCCAGCGACCAGAGCGTCAGCGTGACGTCTTCGGCCCTGGCCGAAAGGCCGGTGATCGAGATGCCTGCAAGCGCCAGAGCGCCCAGAATTGCATATTTGCGGATAGCCATGATTCTCCTCCTTTGTGGTTATCCCCGTTTCCGGCAATTCCTCCTTGCCGGCCACGATATCATCAGACCGGATCGACGACGAATTCGCCGCCCCGGGCATGCTTGAGGTGGTTGAGCGCATAGACCTGGCCGGTCATTTCAAGCGCGTCGCGATAGACCGGGTCGTGCCAGCCTTCGATATCGATGGAGCCCGACCAGCCGGCAAGGCGCAGCTCGGAAATGATGTCGGTCCAGTTGCTGTCGCCAAAGCCCGGCGTGCGCATGAAGACGAACTTCTCCTTGCCGAAGATGCCGTGTTCCTTGATGACCTCCCAGCGGATGGTCGCGTCCTTGCCGTGGACGTGGAAGAACTTGTGCGCCCATTTGCGGATCTGCGGCAAAGGGTCGATCAGATAGACCATCTGGTGGCACGGCTCCCACTCCAGCCCGATATTATCGTCAGGCGTCTCGTTGAAGATCAATTCCCAGGCGTCGGGATTGTGGGCGATGTTCCAGTCGCCGCTAGCCCAGTTGCCATCCATGGCGCAATTCTCGAAGGCAATCCTGACGCCCTTGTCGGCGGCGCGCTTGGCAAGCTCGCTCCAGATCTGCTTGTAGCGAGGCAGGCTATCTGTCAGCGGCTTGCCGCGGATGCGGCCGGTGAAGCCGGCAACGCAGGTGGCTCCGAAGTGATGGGCATTGTCGATGCAGTTCTTCCAGCCCTGCAGCGTCTCGAGGTCGATCGCGGTCTCTTCCAGCGGATTGCCGAACATGCCGAGCGTCGAGATGGTGATGTCGCGGTCGCCGATCGCATCGAGGCAGCGCTTGCCGAGCTCGGCAAGGTCCTGGCCCTTGGTCGTCTGCCAGAAGAAGGGTTCGAAGCTTTCGAAGCCCATGCCGGCGATCTCGCCGATGCGGGTGGCGGCATCGCCCTTGTTACCGCTGACCATGGTGCCGATACGAATGGATTTTGCAGGGTTGCTCACGTCACGTCATCCTATGCTGAAATTTCGACGCGCCTGCCCGTCTTGGCGCTTTCGATCGCGCCGAAGACCATGGCAAGGCTTCTGATATTGTCGGAATTGACCGTCTCGGGCCGTCTGCCGGTGCTGATCGCCGCGATGAAGTCGGCGATGACGCTGGCGTGGCCGTGGGTTTCCTCGTCATGTTCCGGACCGGGAACGTTTACGGCAGCAGAGCCGCGTAGAAGGCCGGGCGCTTCGCCAGCAACAGTCGCCTTGAAATTCTCTTCGCCATCCCAGGTGAGCATTCCCTTCGAGCCGACGAGACGCCACTGGCTTTCCCAGCTGGTGCGCTCGCCCTCGGCGCACCAGGAGCCGCGATAGGTGAAGACGATGTCGTCGGAAAATTCGAAGGTGGCATTGGCCGAGGCGCCGTGCCGGTACCAGGAACCCTTCGGATTGCGCTCGACGCAATAGACGGCAAGCGGCTTCCTGTCGGCGACGTAGCGGGCCGCATCGAAGGTGTGGATCGCCATGTCAAGAAGCAGGACGTTGTCCATCTCTTCGCGGAAGCCGCCGAAATGCGGCGCGATGAAGAAGTCGCAATGGATGCCGGTGAGTTCGCCGATCGCGCCGCTTTCGACGAAGCGGCGAAGGCGCCTGACGCCTGATATGAAGCGGCGGTTCTGGATGACGGCGTGGATGCGGCCGGTCTCGGCGGCAAGATCGATCAGCGCGGCGCCCTCGGCAAGCGAGGCCGCCATCGGCTTTTCGCTGAGCACATGGCAGCCGGCCTTGAGTGCGGTGGAAACGACGTCGTAGCGCGCGGCCGGAATGACGATGTCGAAGACCAAGTCGGCCTTTGTGGCCGCGATGACGTCGGACAAGTCCGAACCGATGACGGCGCCTTCAAGGCCGAACTCCGCGGCCAGCTTTTCCGCCGTCTCCCGGTTCAGGTCGACGAGGCCGACGATGGTGATGGAGTCGGCCAGCAGAGGGTTGGAAGCGATGGCGCGCAACCAACCTTTGGACATAGCTCCGCACCCGCACAGAATGGCACTGAATTTCACGATTTCCTCCAAGGGAACGGTGTCAACTCTCCTCGTGACACGCACTCCGTAAACGTTTACGACTGTAGGCGAAAACATTTTGCAGTGTCAATAGACGGCAAATGGGAAATTACAGGCCCCAGATCCGGACGGATCTGAACTAAAGAAATGGAGCATGATGTCGTCCGAAAACCGCGCACACTTTTCGGCATCATGTCCGGGGGAAAATCGTCAGCGATGAAGGGGATTCGCCAGCTTGCCGAACACCTGAATATCTCGATCGGCACGGTCTCCCGCGCGCTGAACGGCAAGCCCGATGTCAATCAGGAAACCCGCCGGCGGGTGCTGGCGGCGGCCGAGGAACTCGGCTATGTCGCCAACCAGTCTGGACGGAGCCTGAGGCAGGGGGAAACGAAGGTCATCGGGTTGATGATCGAATCCAGCAAGGAGACGGTCGAGAACGCCGACAACTTCTTCCTCGGCGTCACCAGCGGACTGCAGAGCGTCTTTGCCCGCCACAAGCTCGACCTCCTCATGTTGCCCTGCCCGAGCGACGAGGACCCGCACGAATATCTGAAGCGGATGGTGGCGCGGCGCATCGTCGATGCGATGATCATCTCGGACACACAGCGCGTCGACCGGCGCATCGACTTTCTCTCACGGGCGAAGATTCCCTTCGTCGCGCTCGGCCGCAGCCTTTCGGCCAGCAATTTTCCATGGATCGATCTCGATTTCGAGGGCGTGGCCGACCATGCCGTCGAGCGGCTGATTGCGCTGGGCCACCGCCGGATCGCGATCACCGCGCCGTCGAGCGAGGCCAACCTCGGCTATCTCTTTATCGAAAGCTATCGCCGGGCGCTCGAGCGGCACGATATTCCTTTCGATCCGTCGCTCGTCATCCGCGTCAGGTCGAGCGAACAGGGCGGATATCAGGCGGCCCATGAGTTGCTGCTGCTCGAAGAGCGGCCGACGGCGGTGATCCTGATCTACGAGCTGATGGCGATCGGCCTTTACCGCCGCCTGATGGAATCGGGCGTCATGCCCGGCCGCGACCTTGCGGTGATCGGCTTCCGCGACGCTCCGCGCGCACGGTTCCTGCAGCCGTCGCTGAGCTGCTTTCGCATCTCGCTCTACGATCTCGGCGTCGCGCTCGGCCGGATGCTTCTCGCCAACATGCCGATCTATCGGGAGTTCTATCCAGGTGATGGGGGCAACATCATCTGGCCCCTTGAACTGATGCCGGGCGAAAGCGATGCGTTCGATCCCAAGACGGGCGAAAAGGAGTTTGAGCCTCCGCGGTTGAGCTTCGACAACAGGACCGTCGAGTTCTGATGGAATTCCTCCTCGATACGATTGCGTTTCCGCCGCACGAAGAGTCGAGCGGCCGGTAGCGATGCCTCATGTCCCAGCGGGAAAAAACCGGTTCTCCGGCCGCGGCAATCCGAGATGTCCGCGCAGCGTCGTGCCCTCGTATTCGCTGCGAAACAGGCCGCGGCGCTGCAGCTCGGGAACCAGCCGTTCGGTGACGTCGGTGAGACCTTGCGGCAGATAGGGGAAAACGATGTTGAAACCGTCCGAACCCTCCTCGTCAAGCCAGCGCTCCATCTCGTCGGCGATGCTTGCCGGCGTGCCGACGAAGGCAAGGCCGGCATAGCCGCCATAGCGCTGCGCCAGCTGGCGCACCGTCAGATTTTCCTCCGCCGCAAGCTTCAGCACCTGGGCGCGGCCGGTCTTGCTGGCATTGGTGTCGGGAATGTCTGATGGTAGCGGCGCGTCGGGATCGAAGCCGGACGCGTCATGGCCGAGCGCGATCGAAAGCGAAGCGATGGCGCTGTCGTAATGCACCAGACTATCGAGCGTGGCGCGTTTGACGCGTGCCTCGTCGATGCTGTCGCCGACGATGATGAAGGCGGCGGGCAGGATCTTCAGATGGTCACGGTTGCGGCCGATGGCTTCCATGCGACCCTTGATATCGGCATAGAGCGCCCTGCCCGCGGCAAGATCGCGCGGCGAACAGAAGACCATCTCGGCGGTCTCGGCGGCAAGCTGGCGGCCGGGGTCCGACTGGCCGGCCTGGACGATGACAGGCCAGCCCTGCGGCGGCCGGGCGATATTGAGCGGCCCGCGCACACTCAGTTCCTCGCCCTTGTGGCCGAGCACATGCATCTTGTCCGGATCGAAGAACAGGCCGCTTTCCCGGTCGCGGATAAAGGCATCGTCGGCGAAGCTGTCCCAGAGCCCGGTCACGACATCGTAGAATTCCCGGGCGCGATGATAGCGCTCGCCATGCTCCATATGTTCGTCGAGACCGAAATTGAGCGCAGCATCAGGGTTCGATGTCGTGACGATGTTCCAGCCGGCGCGGCCGCCGCTGATATGGTCGAGCGAGGCGAAACGCCGGGCAATGTGATAGGGCTCGTCGAAGGTGGTGGACGCGGTCGCGACGAGGCCGATGCGCTCCGTCACTGCCGCCAGCGCCGACAGCAGCGTGAAGGGCTCGAAGGAGGTCACGGTGTGGCTGCGCCTGAGCGCCTCGACCGGCATGTTGAGCACGGCAAGGTGATCGGCCATGAAGAAGGCGTCGAATTTCGCCCGCTCCAACGCCTGCGCGAAGGACTTCAGATGGGCGAAATTGAAATTGGCGTCGGGATAAGAACCGGGATAGCGCCAGGCGCCGGTATGCAGGCTGACGGGACGCATGAAGGCGCCGAGGCGCAACTGCCGTGGGGTCATGACTTTCCTCATGGATCGGGCAAGGCGGCCGCCTGCCCCGCATTGGGCGTTCTGTCTGAAGCCGCTGCAGCGACGCATCGGATATCGGTTACGTAGGGACTCGACGAATTCAAATCGAGGCCGGCTCCGCTAATTTCCGGTAGCGATTTCGGCGCTTTTCCGGCCACGTTTTCGCAGAACCGCCCGACTGAGACACTAATCGCGGCAGCCAGAAGCCGATAAGCAAACACTTTTTATTTTCTACCACATCTATAGAATTTGTACTCTTATCTCGGCGCGCGATTTCTTTCACCGATAGGGCCGTCAGAAATGGAGACATCGATGAACACCGTGCTGAGGCAAGCAGACCAGATCCGGCCCGTGGCCGACCGTATCGGCAGCGATGATGAGGCGATCGCCACCGCCCGCAGACTGGCGGCGCAATTTGCCGCACGCGCCGCCGAGCGCGATGCCGACAGGATCCTGCCTTTTAGCGAACTCGATCTTCTCGCCCAGTCCGGCCTTCTGACGATCACCGTGCCGGCGCAATATGGCGGCCTCGACGTCTCCAACGCCGTGCTTGCCGAGATCACCGCGATCCTGTCGGAGGCGGACGGCTCGATCGGCCAGATTCCGCAGAACCACTTCTATATTCTCGAGGCGCTGAGAACCGACGGCGGCGAGGAGCAGCAGCGCTATTTCTTCGGCCGGGTGCTGGCCGGCGATCGTTTCGGCAATGCGCTTTCCGAGCGCGGCACCAAGACGGTCGGCCACTACAATACGCGCATCACCCGCGACGGTCCGGGTTACCGGATCAACGGCCGCAAATTCTATTCGACCGGCGTCCTCTTCGCCGACTGGATCACCATCTTCGCGCTCGATCCGGAGGATCGGTTGACCATGGCCTTCGTGCTGAAGGGCACCGAAGGCGTCGAGATCGTCGACGACTGGGACGGTTTTGGCCAGCGCACCACCGGCAGCGGCACGACGATCCTCGACAATGTCTATGTCAGCGCCGATTCCGTGGTCTTCCATCACAAGGGCTTCGAGCGGCCGACGACGATCGGCTCCGTTGGTCAGATCATCCATGCCGGCGTTGATCTCGGTATCGCACGGGCGGCCTTTGCCGAAACGCTGGAGTTCGTCAGGACGAAATCGCGCCCCTGGATGGATAGCGGCCTTGAGCGTGCCTCAGACGATCCGCTGACGATCGCCAAGGTCGGCCAGATCGCCATCCGGCTGGAAGCTGCAACGGCTCTCGTGGAGCGCGCCGGGCACAAGGTCGATGCCGCGCAGGTCGAGACGACGGAGGAAAAGGTGATCGCGGCGACGCTGGCGGTTGCCGCCGCCAAGGTGCTGACGACCGAAGTGGCGATCGAGGCCGCAAATACGCTCTTCGAGCTTGCCGGAACTTCGTCGGTACAAACAGGTCTCAACCTCGACCGCCACTGGCGCAATGCCCGCACCCATACGCTGCATGATCCCGTGCGTTGGAAATATCACGTCGTCGGCAACTACCATTTGAACGGCGTAACGCCGCCGAAGAACGGCGCGCTCTGAAATCTCACCTCTCCAACCGAAAACCCCACCGCCGGTGCCGGCAGTGGGGTTTTTGCGTTCGATGAAAGATGGGCGCTCAGCTATAGAGGCTGACCTCCGGTATCTTGTCGTTCAGCACGAATTCACCGACTTCTTTCGCCTTGTAGAAGACCGGGTCGTGCAGCGTGTGAGTGCGGACATTGCGCCAGAACCGGTCGAAACGGTATTTGTCGGCCGTCGAGCGAGCGCCCGTCAGCTCGAAGACGCGCGAGGTGATGTCGAGCGAGACATGGGTGGCGTGGACCTTGGCGGCATAGGCTTCCGTCGCCGCCTCGCCGCGCTCCCGCGCAGTGACGTCGCGGCCGCGGGCAAGACCCGCCTGCACGGCGGCTGCCGCACTGTCGGCAAGGGCCGCCGAAGCCTCCAGCGCGGCGGTGAATTCGCCGACGCGTTCGAGGATATAGGGATCATCGGCCGCCCGCTCGACACCGGAGGTGATCCACGGCCGGGTCGTGTTGCGGACGTAATCGACCGCCGCCTGCAGCGCGCCTTCCGCGGTGCCGAGATAAAAGTTGACGAAGACCAGCTGGATGAACGGCGTATTGAAGGTCGACAGCACCGGCGGCGCCACGTCGGGTGCAGCCGGCGCGCCGACGAAATCTTCCTCGTAAACGGGGAAATCATGAAATTCGACGCTGCCGCTGTCGGACAGGCGCTGGCCGATATTGTCCCAGTCGTCATTGGCGACGTAACCTTGACGATTGGTCGGCACGGCGAAACCGGCGATCTTGTCGTCGAGCGTCGCGTTGGCATTGATATAGTCGGAGACCCGAGCCGCCGTGGAGAAGGACTTGCGTCCGTTCAGCACATAACCATTGCCGCGACGGGTGAGCACGAGCCCGGGATCGCGCGGATTGACGGCCGCACCCCAATAGAGATTCCTGGCGACCGTATCGCTGCCCAGTGCGTGGGCGCGCGCGGCATCGAGGGCCCAATAGATGTACTGGCTATTGACGTAGTGATAGCCGAGCAGCTGGCCGATCGAGCTCTCGCCACGGGCGAGAATGCGCACCAGCCTCAGCCCGTCGACCCAATCGAGGCCGCCGCCGCCGATTTGCGTGGGATGCAGCGCATTGAGCAGCCCGGCATTCTTCAATTTGACGATCTCGGCGAGCGGCGGACGGCCTTCGCGGTCGAGGTCTGCGGCGCGCCGCGACAGGTCGGCAGAGATCTCCTCGGCACGGGCAAAGAGGTCTTCACGCGTCGGGTTGCGGCTGGCCGCGAAGATGACATTGGATTGGCTCATGGGCGGAACTCCAATTCTCCAAAAAGATGATCCGGCGGGAGCCGCACGCTTCCGCCGGAAGGATCGAAATGCGAGTTCTCAGAACAGCTTGTCCGGGATCCAGCTAGCGGTCGCCGCATCGCTCGTGCTGAAGGCCGGGATCTTTTCGGCCAGTTCCTCGATCGTCTTGACGCCGGCCGCACGCAGGCTTTCCTGCGTCAGAAGCGTCGGCTTCACGGTGATTTGGTGGGGAACTGTCTGCCCGGCGATTTCGAGTGCTGCGGCGCGAATGGAGACGGCGCCGACGACGGCGGGATTGGTCGCGACGGTCGCGACCCACGGGCTGCCCTCCTCGGTGATTTCCTGGATATCGGCCGTCGAGACGTCGGCCGAATAGATCTTGAGCTTGCTTGCTATGCCGAGATCGTTGGCAGCGAGCTTCACGCCGCGGGCGAATTCGTCATAGGGGGCGAAGACGACCGATATATCGGGATTGGCGGTGAGCACGGCCTTCGCCTGATCGGCGGTCGAAGTCGCCGTCGTGTCGCTGACATTGCCGAAACGGGCCTTTTCGACCACGCCTTTATTGTCCGACTTGAACTTATCCCAGACTTCGTTGCGGCGGTCGAGCGGCGCAAAGCCCGCGACGTAGACATAACCGGCGTTGAAGCTGTTGCCGTTGTCCTTCACTACCTGTTCGAGCGCCAGTGACGCGAGTTCGTGATCGCTCTGCTCCACCTGCGGAATCTTGGGATTGTTGAGGTTGACGTCGAAGGCCACGACCTTGATGCCCTTGTCGAGCGCCTGCTGCACGACGTCGCCGAGCGATTCCGGCAGGCCATGATCGATGACGATGCCGGAGACGCCGAGATTGATCGCCTGGAGGATCTGTTCGCGCTGCTCGGCGGCATCCTGCCGGCCGGGGAAAATGCGCAGGTCGATATCCAGCGCCTTGGCCTGGGCTTCAGCCCCTGCCTGGTAGGCCTGGAAGAAATCGCCGGCCGAGATGTAGCTGATCAGCGCTACTTTGACGCCGCCCTTGTCGAAAGGGGCAGGAGCGCCGGACAGACCGTCGGCTTTTGCGCCTTGAATGAAAATGAACGGAATGACGGCAGCAGACAGTGCGAGCCGTGCGAGGGATTTCATCGTCGCGTTCCTTTTAGCAATCGGGAGCGTCGTCTGACAGGTCTGGCAGCCCTCGCGACGCGTCGGATTATTAGATATAATCTCTATGTTTTTAGTAGAGTAAATGATCCGATTTTACGGGCTGTGGGAGATTCTTTGTTTCCCCAGGGCCGTTCGCCGGGGAAAGCCGTGCCTGGAGTTCGGCCGCCCGGACAGGGCACACTCCGGCTTCGATTGCAGTCCCGGACCTTTATCGATGCCGCTTCTTCACATTGAAAATATCACCCGCAGTTTTGGGTCGACGCGGGCACTTGCCGGCGCTGATTTTTCTATGGAACGCGGCGAGATCGTGGCGTTGATGGGTGCGAACGGCGCGGGCAAATCGACGCTGGTCAAGATCCTTTCCGGGGTGCTTCCGGCCGATGGCGGCATGGTCAGTCTCGATGGCCGCGCCTTTGCGCCGCGTAGCCCGGCCGAAGCAGCAAGGGCCGGTGTCGTCACGGTGCATCAGTCGACGGATCTCGTCGGCGCGCCCGGTCTGACCGTTGCCGACGCGCTGCTGCTCAACCGGTTTGCCGATCGCAGCACACCCTTCTTCGTCTCGCGCGCCGGCATCCGCCGTGCCGCGCAGTCCATGCTCGATGCCGCCGGCTTCACCCTGCCGCTGGACCGTGATTTCGGTGACCTCGCCAGCGCCGATCGGCAGCTGGTGGCGATCGCCCGGGCGCTTGCCAACCGCGCCGACCTCCTCATCCTCGATGAGCCGACGGCGAGCCTTTCCGGAGAGGAAAGCCGCCGCCTCTTCGATATTCTGCTGAAGCTTCGCAAGCGCGGACTGGCGATCCTCTATATCTCGCACCGCACCGCCGATCTCGAAGCCATCGCCGACCGCGCGCTCGTCATGCGCGGCGGTCGCGTCGTCGGCACCTTCTCACGGCCGATCGATTTTTCGAGCGCCATCGAGACGATGATCGGCCGCAGACTGGATGCGGCCCGGCCGGATGCGCGGCCCGCGACCGGATCGGCGATTTTCGAGATGCGTAATGCCCGTTTGTTCTCTGGGGCCGCCTCCTTCGATCTGTCATTGCATGAGGGCGAGGTGGTGGCGGTGACCGGTGTGCTCGGCGCCGGCAAGAGCCGGCTGCTGTCGGCGATCTTCGGGGTGACGGCGCTTGCCGATGGTGCGATGTTCCTTGGCGGTCGGCCCTACCGGCCGAAAGGCCCCGCTGAAGCGATCGCCGCAGGTGTGGCGATGGCGGCCGAAGATCGTCATCGCTCCTCGCTGATGCCGCCGGCATGGCCGGGCCATTCGCTGTCGGCGACCATCAGCCTGCCGCATCTTGGCAAATGGTATCCGCGCGGTTTCCTTGTCGGCGGCCGCGAGCGACGCGAAGCCGAACAGGCAATCGCCCGTCTCGGCATCAAGGCCGCAGGCCCGCTCGCTTCGATCTGGTCGCTCTCCGGCGGCAACCAGCAGAAGGCGGTGATCGCCCGCTGGGAGGCGGAACCGAGCAGGCTGCTGCTGCTCGACGAACCCTTCCAGGGCGTCGACGTCGGCGCCCGTCACGACATCATCCGGGCAATCCGCGCCCGCAACGATCGGGCGACACTGATCGCGACCTCCGATCCGGAGGAGGCCTATGAGGTGGCCGACCGCATCCTCGTCATCGACCGCCACGTGTTGAAGGCCGCTGCAGGCGGAATTGCCGCTCCTTCCGCCATTCAGGGAATATCCGCATGACGACGATCGATGACGACACTCTTCCGCAGGCAAGCGCCCGGCCGAAGGCATCGCCGCAAGCCGATAACGGCCGTCTCGCAGCCCTCGGGGCGTTCCTGCGGGCGGGCGCGGTGTTCATCCTGCTGGCGCTGCTCATCGTCGGCTTCACCATTGCCCAACCCGCCTTCATCAATATCGCCAACCTGATGAGCATCCTGCAGGCGGTGTCCGTCGTCGCCATTCTCGGCGCCGGCGTCACCGTCACGCTGGCTGTCGGCGGTTTCGACCTGTCGATCGGCGCGGTCGCCGCATCGAGCGTGATGGTGGCGAGTTACGCGATGATCGTCTGGCACCTTGATGCCTATGCGACGGTGCCGCTGGTGCTTGCCTTCGGCGCCCTGGTCGGCCTCGTCAATGCCTTCCTCATCGTGCGCCTGAAGGTGCCGGACCTCCTGGCGACATTGGCGATGATGTTCCTGCTCTCCGGCCTGCAGCTGATCCCGACCGCCGGCCGGTCGATTTCGGCCGGCCTCACCCTGCCCGACGGCTCGAAAGCCACCGGTGCCTACGATCCGACCTTTTTGCTGATCGGCCGCTACAGCATCCTCGGCACCCTGCCCGTTGCCGTGGTGCTGATGGCGGTAGTCGCCATCGCACTCTTCATTCTCACCGAACGCACTCGCATCGGCCGGCTGCTGTTTGCGACCGGCGGCAATGAGATCGCGACCCGGCTTGCCGGCGCCTCGACGGTGCGGCTGAAGACGCTCGCCTATGTAATTTCAGGCACGCTGGCATCGCTCGGCGGCATTGTCATCGCCGCCCGCGTCGGGCGTGGTGATATCTCGTCCGGCGGCTCGCTGCTGATGGATTCGGTCGCCGCCGCGCTGATCGGTTTTGCCGTCTTCAACCTGCGGCGCCCAAACGTGCTCGGCACCATTGCCGGCGCGGTCTTCGTCGGCGTGCTGCTGAACGGCCTCACCATGCTGAACGCCCCCTATTACACCCAGGATTTCATCAAGGGCGCCGTGCTCGTCGGCGCGTTGGCGCTGACCTACGGCCTCGGTCGCAGCAATCCCTAATTCCAAGGAAGAAAGACATGACCCGCGAAATCAGGCTGAACGCCTTCGACATGAATTGCGTCGGACACCAGTCGCCGGGGCTCTGGCGCCATCCGCGCGACAAGTCCTCAACCTACAAGGATCTCGACTACTGGGTGCATCTGGCAAAGACGCTGGAGCGCGGCAGGTTCGACGGGTTGTTCATCGCGGACGTGCTCGGCGTCTACGATGTGTTGAACGGCAATGTCGATGCTGCACTTCGCCATTCGGCGCAGGTGCCGGTCAACGACCCGCTGCAGCTCATCCCCACCATGGCCTACGAGACCGAGCATCTCGGCTTCGGGCTGACGGCATCGCTCTCTTTCGAGCATCCCTACACTTTCGCCCGCCGAATCTCGACTCTCGATCACCTGACCAAGGGGCGCGTCGGCTGGAATATCGTCACCTCCTATCTCAATAGCGGCGCGCTCAATATCGGCCAGCCCGCACAGACCAAGCATGACGATCGCTACAACCTCGCCGAGGAATATCTCGAGGTCTGCTACAAGCTCTGGGAGGGAAGCTGGGAGGACGGCGCCGTCGTTCGCGACCGCGAAACCGGCATCTTTACCGATCCCGACAAGGTCCATCCGATCCGCCATTCCGGCAAGCACTTCAACGTGCCCGGCATTCACTTGAGCGAACCTTCGCCGCAGCGCACGCCGGTGCTCTACCAGGCCGGCGCCTCCAGCCGCGGCAAGGACTTTGCCGGCGCCCATGCCGAATGCATCTTCGTCGCCTCTCCATCGAAGGCGGTGCTGAAGCGTTACGTCGCCAATGTCCGCGAGGCGGCCGAACGCGTCGGCCGCAACCCGCGCGAAATCCTCGCCTTCAACCTGCAGACCGTGATCCTCGGCGAGACCGATGCGGAAGCGCAGCGGAAGTTCAACGAATACCGCAAATACGCCTCGTTCGAGGGCGCGCTGACACTGATCTCCGGCTGGACCGGCATCGATTTCGGCCAGTTCGGGCCGGACGAGGTGCTACGGCACCGCCATACCAATGCGGTGCAATCGGCTGTCGAAACTTTCACCACCATCGATCCCACCAAGGAATGGACGGTGCGCGAAATGGCCGACTGGGTCGGCATCGGCGGTTTCGGCCCTGTTTTCGTCGGCTCGCCGCAAACGGTCGCCGATCTGATGCAAGAATGGATCGAGGATACCGATGTCGACGGCTTCAACCTTGCCTATGCCGTGACGCCAGAGAGTTTCGAGGATGCCGTCGATCTGCTGGTGCCGGAACTGCAAAAGCGGGGCGTCTACAAGACCGACTACGCCAAGGGAACGTTGCGGGAAAAACTTGGGGGAGCGGGGCCGCGGCTCGTCGCGCCGCATCCGGGGGCGGCCTATCGGAACCTCGCCGGAGAACCGGTCAGGCTTGCCGCCGGCGGCTGACCGGCACGCCTTGCTCAGGCGAATGCGCACAGGGCAGAAAAATATCTCGCCCGGCTCGCGCATTTGAATTTAATATCCGTCGCACTGATCTTTTCGCTTCGAATATAGTCTGGCGAATTGTTCACCGATCAGGAGGGGTCATGACCGTATCATTTATATCGCGGCGCACGCTGATGAAGGGCACTGCCCTGCTCCTTGCCTCGACGGCGCTCGCCCGGCAGGCGCTTGCGCAGACGGCGCCGGGCGGCGGTCGGCTGATCGTTGCGGCCGATTCCGAGCCGAAGAACCTCAATCCCGCCATCGTCGCCTCGAACGGCGTCTTTTTCGTCGCAAGCAAGGTCATCGAGCCGCTGGCCGAAGCGTCGTTCGACGGCAAGGACGGGCTTTCGCCTCGCCTCGCCACCTCCTGGGAGGGTTCGGATGACGGCCTTTCCGTCACCTTCAAGCTACGCGACGGCGTCACCTGGCACGACGGCAAGCCGTTCACCTCGGTCGATGTCGCCTTCTCCGCGCTCAATATCTGGAAGCCGCTGCAGAATCTCGGCCGCCTGGTTTTCGCCAATCTCGAAGCCGTCGATACGCCTGACGATTACACCGCCATCTTCCGCTTCTCCAAGCCGACGCCATTCCAGCTGATCCGCAACGCGCTGCCTGTCGTGACCAGCGTCGTGGCCAAGCATATCTTCGACGGCACCGATATCGCCACCAATCCGGCTAACAATACGCTCATCGGCACCGGGCCGTTCAAATTCGCCGAACACAAGCCTGGTGAATATTACCGGCTGACGCGCAATGAGAGTTACTGGAACAAGGACCAGCCGAAGCTCGACGAAATCGTCTTCCGCGTGCTGCCCGATCGCGAGGCGGCGGGTTCGGCGCTCGAAGCCGAAGAAATCCAGCTTGCCGCCTTCTCGGCCGTGCCGCTGGCCGATCTCGACCGTATCTCGAAGGTCGCCGGCATCAAGGTGATCTCGAAGGGCTATGAGGCCCTGACCTACCAGCTCGTCGTCGAGATCAATCATCGCCGCAAGGAGCTTGCCGATCTCAGGGTGCGCCAGGCGATCGCGCAGGCAATCGACAAGAAATTCGTGGTCGACACCATCTTCCTCGGCTACGCCGCCGCCTCCACCGGTCCCGTGCCGAAGAATGCGCCGCAGTTCTACACGCCGGATGTCGCGGCCTATGATTTCAACCCTGCCGCCGCCAACGACATCCTCGACCAGGCCGGATACAAGCAAGGGGCAGACGGCAACCGATTCACGCTGAAGCTTCGCCCCGCGCCCTATTTCAACGAAACCCGCCAGTTCGGCGATTACCTTCGCCAGGCGCTGGCCGTCATCGGCATCAACGCCGAGATCGTCAATGCCGATGCGGCCGCGCATCAGAAGGCTGTTTATACCGATCACGACTTCGATCTCGCCGTCGGCCCGCCGGTCTTCCGCGGCGATCCGGCGATCTCCACCACCATTCTCGTCCAGTCCGGCACGCCAGCCGGCGTGCCCTTCTCCAATCAGGGCGGCTACGTCAATCCAGAGCTCGACAAGATCATCAAGCAGGCCTCGGAGACTGTCGACGCGGCGGCGCGCACCGATCTCTACCGCAAGTTCCAGCAACTCGTCGCAGCCGATCTGCCGCTGATCAACGTCGCGGAATGGGGTTTCATCACCGTCGCGCGCGACAGCGTGCTCAACGTCGCGGACAATCCGCGCTGGGCCGTCTCGAACTGGGGCGATACGGCGCTGCAATCGTGATAGGATCGGCGGCAATTCTCTTCGAGAGGCCCTGTCCGGCGTGAGACGTGCAATCATCCTCCTGAGGCGCAGGGCGATCAGCAGCATTCCGGTGCTGCTGATCGTGGTGATCTTCACCTTTTTCCTGCTTGAATCCGCCTCGGGCGATGCTGTCGACGCCTATCTCGGCTCGATCGGCGGTGGCGATGCCGCACTTAGGCAGTCGCTGCGCGAGAGCTACGGCCTCGACCAATCGATGTTCGCGCGCCTCTGGCTCTATCTTTCCTCACTCGCACGCTTCGATCTCGGCTGGTCGGTCGCCTTCGGCCGGCCGGTCGGTGCGCTCATTGCCGAACGCCTGCCGAATACGCTGCTGCTGATGGGCAGCGCGACGGCGCTATCCTTCGGCCTCGGCTCAGCGCTCGGCATCCTTGCCGGGGCGCGGCCGGGCGGTCTGCGGGACCGGCTGCTGTCGATCGGCTCGCTGATCGTCTATGCCATTCCGAGCTTCTGGCTCGGTCTGGTGCTGAGCATTGCTTTCTCGGTGAAGCTGCGCTGGTTTCCGATCGCCGGCGTCGAGACGATCGCTTCCGGCAAGACAGGATTTTCGCGCGCGCTCGATATCGCCGATCATCTCGTTCTGCCGGTCGGCGCGCTGGCGCTGATCTATCTCGCCTTGTTCCTGCGGGTGATGCGCAGCGGCATGGCCGAGGCCTGGAAGCTCGATTTCGTGCTCTTCGCCCGGGCCAAGGGTCTGTCGCGGAGCCGGATCGTGCTGCGCCATGTCGCCCGCAACGCGCTGCTGCCGCTCGTCACCATGCTCGGGCTGCAATCGGCGGCCATGCTCGGCGGCAGCGTGGTGATCGAGAGCATCTTCGCAATTCCGGGCTTCGGGCGGCTGGCGCAGGAGGCGGTCAACGGCCGTGACGCGCCGTTGTTGATGGGCATCATCGTCACCAGCGCCGTCCTGGTTATCTCGGTCAATTTCCTCGTCGATCTCATCTATGCCGCACTCGACCCGCGCATCGGCGCATCGGAGGGCGGCGCATGAGCTGGCTGCGGCGACTGCTGCGCACGCCGGAAGGTGCTGCAGGATTTGCGATCCTTCTCGTCCTGCTTTCGGCCGGGCTGCTCGCTCCCGTTATTTCGCCGGGCGATCCGCTGAAAATTGCCGGCCACGCCCTGCTGGCGCCATTCGCCGATCCGGGTTTTCCGCTTGGGACCGACCGTCTCGGCCGCGACGTGCTGGCGGGCCTGCTCTATGGTGCCAGAACCTCGCTTGCCGTTGGCCTGGCGGCGGCGTTTGCGGCCATGGTGCTTGGGCTCTGCGTCGGCCTTGCGGCCGGTTTTGCCGGCGGGCTCGTCGACGAGGCGCTGATGCGCGTGGTCGACGCCTTCCAAATCGTGCCGGCTTTCCTGCTCGCCCTTGCTTTCGTCAGCACCATCGGCGTCTCGACGCCGGTTGTCGTCCTTGCCATCGCACTCGGCACCTGGGCCGATCCGGCGCGGTTGACGAGAGCGCAGGTGCTTGCGATCCGCGAGCAGGATTATGTCGCCTCGGCAAGGGTGATCGGCATGCATCCGGCCGAAATCGCCTTCCGGGAAATCCTGCCGAATGCATTGCCGCCGGTGCTGGCGCTTTCGGCCACCATCGTCGCCGGTGCGATCCTCACCGAGGCAGCGCTTTCCTTCCTGGGTCTCGGCAATCCCAATATCGCCACCTGGGGTTCGATGATCGCCGAGGGCCGCAGCGTGTTGCGTTCGGCATCCTATCTCTCGGTCATACCGGGTGCGGCACTCGCCGTGACCGTGCTCGGCGTCCATCTCCTCAGCGAGGGTCTGGGCAAGGCGCTTGGCGACAATGGCGCGAGGGCGGCATGAGCGGGACTTTTTTGAGCCTGCGACAGCTTTCGGTCACCTATGGGCGCGGCAGCAGCGGTGCGGTCGCGTTAGACGATATCGATCTTGATATCGTCGCCGGCGAAAGGCTGGCGATCATCGGCGAAAGCGGCTCGGGCAAGAGCACGCTTGCCCGCGCGCTTGCCGGTCTGCTGCCGGAGGGAACGAAGGTCGGCGGCGAGATACTTTGGCCCGGCCTTGGCCATCCGCCCCGCCCAGGCCGCGATTTCGCCTTCGTCTTCCAGGATCCGGGCTCCAGCCTCAATCCCGTTTTGACGATCGGCGAACAGATCGCCGAGGGCGCCAAGCGCCATCTCGGACTCAGCTGGAAGCAGGCCTATGTTGGGGCCGAGGAATTGCTCGGGCGGGTACGGATACCGCAGCCTGACAAGGCGATGCGGGTCTTTCCGCATCAGCTCTCCGGCGGCCAGCGCCAGCGCGTGGCGATTGCCGCAGCCATCGCCGCGAGGCCTGCGCTGCTGATTGCCGACGAGGCGACCAGCGCGCTCGACGTCGTCGTCCAGGCCGAGATCGTCCGCCTGCTCGACGGGCTGGTGCGCGAGGACGGCATGACGCTGCTCTTCATCACCCACGACATAGCGCTGGCTTCAGGCTTCGTCGATCGCATCGCCGTTTTCCGCAATGCGAGGCTGGTCGAGGCCGGCCCCGTCCGTTCGGTGCTTTCGGCGCCCAAGAGCGACTATACCGCCGCCCTGATCGCCAGCCATCGCGATCTCGCGACGCCGCCGCTGATCGCAGAGGTGCCGTCATGAACGACAGGCTGCTTTCCATCGAAAACCTGTCGAAAGGTTTTTCGTCTGCGGGACGCCGGATTGTTGCTCTCGATAATGTGTCGCTCACCATCGCGGCCGGGGAAACGCTCGGTCTCGTCGGCGCCTCCGGCAGCGGGAAATCGACGCTATCGCGCATTCTGCTGCGGCTTGTTGCTGCCGATGCCGGCTCGATTCGTTTCGAGGGAGAGGATTGGCTCGCGCTGAATGGTGCGCCTTTGCGCCGCCGGCGGGCGCGTATGCAGATGGTGTTTCAGGATCCGCTCGCCGCTTTCAATCCGCTGGCGAGCGTCGGTGCAGTGCTCGATGATCCGCTTCGCATCCACGGCGTCGCAAAAGACCGGCGCCCCAGGGAGATCGGTGAGCTGCTCGATCGTGTCGGCCTCACCGCAGATCATGCCGCCCGTCCGGTGCGGGCACTCTCTGGCGGCCAGCGGCAGCGTGTAGCGATTGCGCGGGCGATTGCGACGCGGCCCTCGCTGCTGGTGCTCGATGAGGCGGTGTCCGCGCTCGACGTTACCGTGCGCGGCAGGATCCTGGAGCTTCTGGTTGATCTCCAGAAAGAACAGGGCATTGCCTGTCTGTTCATTTCGCACGATCTTGCCGTGGTCCGCGCCGTCTCCCACCGCATCGCCGTTATGGATGGCGGACGGATCGTCGAGACCGGACCGGCAGCGGCGGTCGTTGCCGCGCCGCAATCGGCCGCCGCCCGCGCACTCGTTGCCGCCGTCCCCCGTCTCGTGACCGATCCTTGCTGAAGGAAGTATCCATGTCCGATCTTGGTTGGAATCCCCTGCATGGCGTGCCCTCCTATCCCGCAGAACGCTACGCCGTCCTTGCCGACAGGATCGGCGGTATCTTGCGCAGCCGCAACGACATATTGCTGGTGCAGGCCGAGGCGGTGGTGGCGCTGGAGGCGGCGGCGGTCAGCCTTGCGCGCCCCGGCCTTTCAGCACTCAATATCATCACCAGCCCCTATGGCGGCTGGTTCGGTCAATGGCTGCGGCGGGGTGGCGCGGCGGTCGCCGATATCGTCGCCGAACCGGGCCTGCCGATCGAGATCGAAACAGTCGCCAAAGCGCTCCAGACGGGTCCGAAGATCGATGTTCTCGCGCTGGTGCACGCGGAATCCGCAAGCGGCATTCTCAACCCCCTGCCCGAGATACTGGCGCTTGCCCGGGCTCGCGGCATCGTCACGGTTGTCGACGCGGTCGCATCGGTCGGCGGCCATCAGCTCGATGTCGACGGTCTCGGTATCGACATCGCCGTGATCGGGCCACAGAAGGCGCTCGGCGGTCCGGCTGGCGTGTCCGCGCTTTCGGTCAGCGGCAGGGCCTGGGATTTGATCCTCAGTGACGGCGCACCGCGCGATTCGATCTTGTCTTTGGCCGATCTGAAGACTTGGATCGACGGCGGCCGGCGTGGCCTGCCGGGAACACCGGCGCCGCTGGAATTCATCGCGCTGGAGACGGCGCTCGACCGCGTCGAGGCCGAAGGCCTGGAGAATGTCGTCGCCCGCCATGCGCTGGCGGCATCGGCGACACGGGCGGGGCTTGCCGCACTCGGAACCCCGGCATGGGTCCCTGCAGCAAGGGCTTCGAACCTGGTGACGGCGGTACCGGTGCCGGAGGCGCTGGCGCCTGCCGCGCTGATCGCAGCCGCTGGGCAGCTCGGGGTCGAGCTGAGCGAAGGCGTCGGAACCGCGCTGGCCCGTCTCGTGCGGCTGAACCATACTGGTCCGCGCGCCGCATTCCAGACGGTGCTCTCGAATGTCGTAGCGTATGGCGCGGCCCTCAGGCAGGCCGGCCATCCCTCGGACATAGCAGCCGCTTCGGAAGCGATATCCTCGGCCTATAGCCGATGAAAACCGTATTCGGCTCTTGATCATCACGGTTCGTCAGGGCAGGAATGTGGCATCGCGGAGACTTGGTGCAGATGACGAGATTGCTGGATGCGCAGGGGCTGGAGATTTCGCATGAGGGGCATCGGACCCGCCTGAAATGGCACCGCTTGCGCAAGCGGTTTTCCGACCCGCTGTTTTCCGCCGAGGTGATGGCGGAGGGCTTTGCGGCGGGCGCCTCGATGGAGCTCGATCTGCGCGTGCGTGCCGACGGCGGTTTCGTCGTGCTGCACGACAAGGAACTCGAAGGCGAGACGACAGGACATGGACCGGTCGCCGAAAAGAGCGTCAGTGACCTCAACGATATCAGGATGCAAGAGCGCGACCGGCCGCTGATCCTTAGCGAGGATCTCGCTGCCATGATGCAATCGACGCATCCAGCCGCATTGCTGCAATTCGACATGAAGGACGACTACGAAGCGATCGGCGCCAGCGGCGTCGCGCATTTGGCCACGCATTTCCGCGATATCGCCGCCTCGGTGATCGTCAGTGGCGACAGTCTCGACCTCATCGTCGCGGTCAAGGAGAAGCTTCCCCATCTCCTGCGCGGCATCGATCCGACCAACAAGCTCTACGATATCAGGATGGCCAACGGCTGGAAGGCGGTGGAGACGGAACTGCGCGCTGACCTCAGCGGCCCGACCGAACCGGACACGATTTATCTGCACTGGCCGCTGATCCTTGATGCCGCCAATGCGGGGCTGGATATGATCGCGCTCTGCCAGGACGAAGGCAAACGTGTCGATGCCTGGACCTTCACCCTGAAGGATCCGGAGGCCGGTTTCAGCGAAGGAGAATGGCGGAGCTTTTCGGCGCTGATGGCGCTCAAGCCGGATCAGATCACTACTGACGAGGCGCCGGCGACAGAACGCGCCTGGCGCCGGCGGATGACGGCTTAGCCGGGAGCCGCCGCCAACCCTTCGATGTCGAGGATGAAGGCAAACTCGCCGGCAAGCCCGGGCGAGCAGGCAATGACTGGTCCGCCGTTCATAAGCAAACTATCGACCGGCGGCATCGCCACCACAGCGCCGGCCTCTTCGGCGATCAGCGCGCCGGCGAGCATGTCCCAGGCATTGAGGTGGCGTTCGTAGTATAGATCGGCAGCCCCCTCGGCGACGCGAACGAGGTCGATCGCGGCCGCGCCCATGCGGCGATAATCCATGCCGCGTTCGTGGAGCCGCCGCGAGAGCGCGAGATGGTCGTCGAAGCTCGTCTTGCGGGAATGGCCGAGAATGACAAGCGCATTGACCGGATCGACGGTCGCAGCCGCATGCACCGGAAGCCCGTCCTTGAAGGCGCCGCCGCCGCGGACGGCGTGAAAGACTTTGTCTCCGGCGGCGTCGTAGACCACGCCGATCTCCACCGTGCCGCCGACGACGAAGGCGATCGAGACGCCCCAGTGCCGGAAGCCTCTGATATAGTTGGTCGTGCCGTCGATCGGATCGACGACCCAGGTGCCGCTCTCGCCCGACCGTCCGCCGCCTTCTTCGCCCATGAAAGTGTCATCCGGAAAGCGCGAGAGCAGCCCCTCGCGGATCGCCTGCTCGGCCCTCCTGTCGGCGATGGTGACGAAATCCTGCAATCCCTTGTTCTCGACGGCAAGCGAGCCGGGGTCGGAGTCGTGCCGAAACCGGGCCGTTTCCCGCCCGACTTCGAGGGCAACGGTGATCGCGGCCTCCGCCCGTGCGCGGATGGCGGCGGCGTCGAAAGCGGCATTCATCAGGCAGTCCTTCTTCTAATCAGTGTCACCGGCGTGAATTCGACACGCGCCGTCAGGTCCGGCTCGACGATGCGGCTCATCAGCAGGTCGACCGTCTTTTCGGCCTGGACATCGCAGGGTTGGCGGATGGTCGTGAGATCGTAGGCGGTCCAGCTCGCCTGAGGAATGTCGTCATGGCCGATGATGGAGAGCGGTGGCGCATCATCCCGGCCGAGGCCCTGCATGACGCGGTCGATGACGCCGCAGGCCATGTAGTCGTTGGCGCAAAACAGCCCGTCTATGCCGGATGCGGCAAGTTCGGCTGCAGCATCGTAGCCGCTCCGGTAGTCGTTGATTCTGACCTGCAGAAACTGCGCCTCGACGCCGAGCTGCTTGCAGCGTGCGATGAAGGCCTCGCTGCGCCGCCGCGCCGTATAGGATATGGCAGGGGCGGCCATCACGGCGGGCTTTCGCACGCCGCTATCGATCAGGTGGGTGGCGGCGAGATGGCCGGCCATGCGATCATCGGAGATGATGCGGTCGACGAAGGGAATGTCATTGCCCTTGTTGATCAGCACGATCGGCACGCCCTCGGCTGCGCATTGCTCGCAGATCTCGGTCGGCGGCGCGTCCGAGGTGACGATGACGCCAGAGACGGCGTAGTGCAGTAGCTGGCCGATGACCGTCGAGGTATCGGCCTCCAGCGAGGTCGGGAGCAGGATGGGGCGGAAATTGCGGGCGAGCAGCACTCTTGCCAGATTTTCGATCTGCAGCGTGCGGAACGGATTGTCGAGGCCAGCGGCGACGAGGCCGACGAGATCGGAGCGTTTGTTGGTGAGGCTTCGAGCAAGATAGTTCACCCGGTAGCCGAGTTCCTTGGCGGCCTGATAGACCTTCTCGCGCGTCTTCGGCGAGACGCTGGCATCCGGCGTGAAGGCGCGCGACACGGCGGCGCGCGAGACGCCGGCCACACGCGCCACGTCGAAGGAGGTTACCTTGCGCGGTCCCTTATCCTTGTCTGCCAACTGCTTTTTCCTTGACCGCCGATGGCCGCATCAGATCGGGCAGATCCGTGCAGATGCCGAGAACCGGAAGCTTCATGAGGTCATCGAGAACAGCCGGCCGTTCCTCGTGCCAGAGCACGATCTCGCGGCCCGCATCGAAGGCGCGGCGCCTTAGCGCGTCGGTCACCAGATCCTGCGGACGCTCGCCAGCCCTCTCCCAGCAAAGATGCAGGATATCGGCGCAGGCCTCGTCGCCGAGCGCGTGCGGATCGTGACCGACCCGGATCAGCACCGAAAGCGGAAAATCGCAGGCCGCGTCGCTAAGTTCGCGTACCTGCGCCGTGTCGAAAGAGCCGAGACAGGCGAAACGCTGGTTCATCTCGGCAAGGTGCTGCCAGCAGCGAATGCCGGTCCCAGGCGCCTTCAGTTCGACATAGAGACCTGTCCCGGTCTCGCGGCCGAGCGCGGCCACCTCCGAAAAACTCGGCACGTCGACGCCGTCGAGGCCGGCGAGCTCTGCCGCCGTCATCTCGGAAATGCGGCGGTCGATGCCGAAGACGCGCTCGAGGTGATCGTCATGCGAGACGACGACCACGCCGTCCCTGGTCAGCTGCGTGTCGAGCTCCCACATTTCCGCGCCGAGTTCGGCGGCGCGGCGAAAAGCAGCGATCGTGTTCTCGCGTTCATGGCCGCTGGCGCCGCGATGGCCGATGCAGAAGGGAAGTCGGCCCTTGCCCAATGGCCAGCCGTAACGCTCGAAAAATGCAGAGAAATCGCGGGTCATCAGAGCCTCCTGCCATTTTCGTCGAAGATGAACACGCCGCGGCTGTCGATCGCCCAGCGGACGTCGTCGCCCACATGGATATCGCTGCGCACCGGCTGGATCGAGCGCAGCAGCGGTCCGCCGGCAAGAGCCACGTCGTAGAGGTTTTCGCGGCCCTGCGTTTCGGCAAAGGTGACCTTGCCCGGTACGGCGATGTCGCCTGCCGGCGTGAAATGCTCCGGCCGAACGCCGAGCATCAGCTTGGTGCCGTCGGCGGCACCGACAGAATCCGGCAGCGGCACGCGGATCTCGCTTTGCGGGATGATGAAGGCGCCCTTGTCCACGACGCCACGCAGGAAGGTGATCGGCGGATTGCCGAGAAAGCCGGCGACGAAGGCGGTCTTCGGATCATTGTACATTTCGGCCGGCGTGGCGATCTGGACGATCTCGCCTTCCTTCATGATGGCGATGCGGTCGCACATGCTCATCGCCTCCACCTGGTCGTGGGTGACGAGAATGGCGGTGATGCCGGTTTCGCGTTGCAGGCGGCGGATTTCCGAGCGCATTTCGAGGCGCAGCTTGGCATCGAGATTGGCGAGCGGCTCGTCGAGCAGCAGCACATCGGGCTTGCGGATCAGCGCGCGCGCCAGGGCCACGCGCTGCTGCTGGCCGCCGGAAAGCTCGGCCGGCCTGCGGCCCATCAGGTTGCCGATGTGAACGAGGGTGCCGATGCGATCGACTTCCTTGCGGATTTCGGCGGCCGGCATGCGCTTCACCTTCAGCGGAAAGCCGATGTTTTCGGCAACCGTCATGTGCGGATAAAGCGCATAGGACTGGAAAACGACGCCGACATTGCGGGCCTGGCTCGGCAGGTCCGTGACGTCGCGGTCGCCGAAGAGGATGCGCCCGCCGCTCGGCCGGTGGATGCCGCAGACGGAAAACAGCGTCGTCGATTTGCCGCAGCCGGAAGGGCCGAGCAGCGCCAGCATCTCGCCGTTGCCGACTTCGAGCGTCATGTTCTCGATGACCTTGGTGGAGCCGAAGCTCTTCGAAAAATTGTCGAGGAGGATGCGCATCAGCCTTTGCTCCCGCCGCCATAGATGTTCATGAGGTATTTGTTGAAGAGCGCGTAAACAATCAGCACCGGAACGAGGTAGAAGACGCCGACCGCTTTGAACATGTTGAAATCATAGTTGTTGTCGTCGGCGAGGAATGCCGCGAGATAGACCGAAAGCACCTGCACCTGGTTACCAGGCGCCAGCACCTGCGGCAGGATGAACTCGCCCCAGCCGGAGAGGAAAGAGAAGAGGCCGAGCGCCATGATGCCGGGCTTGACCTGCGGCAGCACGAGGCTGCGCCAGACCCGGAAGCGCGAGGCGCCGTCGACGACGCCGGCCATTTCGATTTCCCACGGCACCGTGTCGTAGAAGCCCTTCATCAGCCAGATGCCGAGCGGCAGGTCGATCGCCGCCTTCACCAGGATGACGCCGATCAGCGAATTATAGAGGCCGATCATCTGCAACACGATGAAGATGGCGATGATCAGCGTCACCGACGGAAAGGCATGCAACACCATGACGCCGGCAAGGAAGAAGCCGCGCGCCGGCACGTTCAGCCGCGACAGCACGTAGCCCGCCATCGACGAGACGATAAGCACGAGGCTGGTGGTGCAGGCAGCAAAGAGCAGCGTATTCACAGTCACCTGCCAGATGTTCGCCTTGCCCTCCGTCGTCTGCCACAGGAAGCGCCAGTGATTGAGCGTCAAGCCCGAAGGCAGCAGCGCGTCCGCCTGCTTCACGGTTACGGTGTCGAGGAAGAGATAGACATACATCAGCAGCAGTGGCAGGCTGACTATAGTCAGCGCCGTGATGACAGGCCAGCTGCGGTAATTTGCCGAGGGCTGCGATCGTTCGGCCATGGTCAATCCTCGATCAAAGGCTTGGCGACAAGCGTGCCATAGCTGAAGACGCGCAGATAAAGGAGCGACATCGCCACGCCGATGACGACCAGCACCAAGGCCATGGCGGCACCCAACCCGTATTCCAGATTGCCGGCATAGTTCCTCAGCGCAGTGTGATAGGCGGAGAGCGCCCAGACCTCAGTCGCATTACCCGGTCCGCCATTGGTCGCAAGCAGGATTTCATTGAAGGAGGCAAGCAGCGACAGCGTCTGATAGCAGGTGACGAAGAGGATCGGCCAGCGCATCTGCGGCAGGATGATGTAGCGGATCTGCTGCCAGCGCGAGGCGCCGTCGACCTCGCTCGCATAGAACTGGCTCTTCGGAATGGCCTTCATCGCCGAAGAAAAGACCAGCATGCCCATCGAGGCGCCGATGAAGCCGTTGATCAGCACGACGAAGAACCAGGCGTTGTAAGCGTTATCGAGAAGATAGTTCTTCGGCGGATAGCCGAACTTGCCCATCAGGATCGAAATGAACCCGGTGTCCCAGGCGAGCCACTTCCATAGCATCACGTAGATGACGACAGGGGTGATGCGCGGCAGCAGCCAGATGCCGCGGAAGATCGAGGCTGGCGTCGGCGGCATGTAATGCGTCCAGATGGCCAGCAGCAGCGCATAGCCGACATTGAACAGCATCAGCACCAGTGCGACGTAGAGCACGGTATTCAAGAGGACGCGCGCCATATCGGGTGACGTGGTCATGCGCGAGAAATTGTCGGTCGTCCAAACCCAGCCGGTATAAGTGGCCTTGGCGACCGTTTCCTTCTGCTCGGGTGTCAGTTTGAACCCCAGACTGTCCAGTGCCGAAAAGAGCTGTTCCTTGCTGTCGAAGCGGGTGTTGAGGACGGAGCGGTTGAACTGTTCGGAAATCTGTTTGACGTCGCGCGTCGAAGGCCGGTCGGCGAGATCCTTGATCATGCGCTCGACGTCGCGGCGCGCCGTGAACACCTCACCTGCATGTTTGGCGCGCAATTCCGCGGCAATCCCCGGTGTAAGCCCCAGGCCCTCGACGGCTTTGAGGCCCGCCTCGTCGATCGTGTAGCGTGGTTCGGCCATTTCGGCGGCAATGTCCGGTATTGCCGATTTCAGCGCGATCAGGGAGTTGGGCGCGATCTGGTAGACACCGCCGGAAATTCCGGTCGCCGTCGTCATGCTGGTCATCGAAAAGACCGCCGTCAGAACGACCGGCATCAGGAAGAAAAGAACGATCATGATCGCCGCAGGCGCGATCATCACCAGTCCGAGCGTTCTGGACGATTTCATGGAAGCCTCCTCGCGGACCGACCGGGCAGCGTTTCCGCCGCCCGGAAGAGTGCTTCGATCCTAGAGCATGATGCCGAAACGTGTGAGCGGCTTTCGGACGACATCATGCTCTAACCCTTTAATTTAGAACAGGATTCAGATTTCAGGCCGAGCCGGCCTGATATCATCCTGTTCTAACGGATGACGATCTTGTCGCCGAGCGTGCTCTTCAGCTCGCTTTCGGCGTCACCGATCGCGGCGTCTACGGTCTTGGCGCCGGTCCAGGATGCTTCGAGGTTCTTCCACATGATGTTCCAATATTTGCCGAAATCGGAATTGTTCGGCATCGCATTGGCATGCGGCAGCAGGCGCTCGGTGGCTTCGCGGGTCCAGCGGTCAGCCGAGTAGAAGTCGACCGTGGATTCCGACTTGGAGATGCCGAGATGGGCCGATTTGACCGCATGCAGCGCGTTGGTGCGCGGCTCGGAAGCGATCTTGACCAGCTGGGCGGCGATCTCGGTGTCTTCCTGATCGTGACCTGCGGTCAGCAGGTAGACGAGCGGATGGGTCAGCGTGTTGGCCTTGCCGCCTTCGCCGGCGGGGATCAGCGTGAAGATCACGTTGCCGAAGAAGTCCTTCAGGCCTTCCTGGTTGACGAGGCGGGCGTAGTGCCAGGTGCCGCCGTCCCAGATGCCGGCCTTGCCGGTGGCGACTTCCTTCCACCACTGGTCGCCCGGCATGCCGATGTGGTTCTTCTTGGTGACGCCTGCCTTCACGGCATCGGCGAAGAACTGATAGGTGCGGGTCATCGCGGCTTTGTCGAAAACGAGCTTGCCGCCTTCTTCCATCGTGCCGCCGAAGCTGGTGTAGAACTGCCAGTAATCAGGACCGTTGCTGGTGCGTGGATAAAAACCGTAGCCGGCCTGGACGAGGCCCTTGTCCTGCATCTTCTTGGCGTCTTCGAGCAGGTTCTTCATGGTGTACTTGCCGTCCTGGACGCTCTGCGGCAACGCATCCAGATCGGCGTCGCTGTAACCGATCGCCTTCATGTAAGGCTTCCAGAAGAACATCGGACGGGATTCGGCGTCCTGTGGGATGCCGTAGACGGTGCCGTTATAGGACGCGATCTGCAACAGGTTTTCATAGATGTCGCTGAGCGGCCAGGAGTCGAGATCGACATAATCCTCGATCGGAACGATAAGGCCTGCCTGCGACCATGGCGCGATGTCTTCATGGCCGCTGACGACGATGTTCGGGGCGGTCTTGGCTTCGGCGGCGAGGGTCAGCGCCTGCTTGAAGTCCTCCCAGGCCGAATAGGGCTTCTTCTCGACGGTGATCTTCAGCTCTTCGCCCTTGAGGGCGGCTTCGCGTTGCAGCTGCTGGGCTGCGATCTCGATGGCGTCGAGGCGATAGACGTCGTTCGGGCCGGTGCCGCCGGCCCAGACGCTGATGTGGACGTCCTTGGCGAGTGCAATTGCGGAGGTCGAAGCCAGGATGGCGGCTGCGACGGCAAGCGATTTCAATGTCGGCAAAATGGTCATCTTCTTCATCTCCCTGGAAGAGCAGTGTGAGGCCTCTTGACGGGTCATCACTGTTGCGTGACGGCCGTTCCGAAAACCCCACGAAAACGTGGCGTATCCCGCTCTAGGGGGCGAACGTAACGGCCGAATGACAAAATTGAGCACGTGTGCAAAATTATTATGACGATGTTCTCGACGTGGTCAATTGCCGATGCAAAGATCAGTTCAGCTGAAAGTGGAATTCGACATCGACAGCGCTGACGTCAAGTCCGTCGTCGCAACAGCGGCCTTGCCACAATGGCACCCCCAGCCTCAAAGCCCCGACATTCCGCTCTTGCCTGTCTTTTGTCGATCGGCTAATAATTGTGCCGGAGCAATTTCAAGAATGGAGGCGTGCAATGACAGATATTTCCTCGTCCAACGCCTCTTTGGCATAGGCTTCCGAAGCTCCCTACCCTCGATTCAATCCGAGACCTTTCAAGCTTCACCATCCGAAGACGGCACCCGTTTCGCATGCGGCGCCTGGGCACGGCAACGTCCGCGCGCCATGGCGCTGCGATCTTCAGGTTTGAGAGAAGGGCGGTTCAGATTTCTGACCGCAATTGATCATGAACAATCAGCACGCCGGCGAGAGCCTGGCGACATCCATGAGCGAGCTTTGCTCGCGATTTAGCTTTCGAGAGATTTTTGTCGCAACCATCATTGCCCGATGGAGACGTCGTCGCATGGTGAGCAGCCTCGACTCTTTTCCATCATGGCTGCGCCGGGACCTCGCTCTGTCCGAGGAATAGATCGACGCCTCGCTCATATTGTCGGAGAATATCCGGCCGGGATGGTTTCAAGGCAAATCATCCCGGCCGGCTTGCCGCCGTGAAGGCATATGGCTTCTGATTATGCCATCACCGATCTCTACAGCGGCCAAGAGGTCAATCTTCCAAATGCAATTCGACCTCGCCACGCTTTGATTGAAACGCCTAGAACTTTGAGTTACGGAATCATCCTTGGTTTTCTGCATCCATCGCATCCCGCATCTTCCGATCATCATTTTGCACATCCGTTCCATGAGCCTTGAATCCGTCCGCGCCTTCTTCCGCGCCCATGCACCCGATATCGAAATCATCGAAACCGCCGAGAGCTCCTCGACGGTGGCGCTTGCCGCCGAAGCACATGGCGTCGAGCCGGCCCAGATCGCCAAGACGATTTGCCTGCGTGTCGGCGAGCAGATGATGCTGGTCGTTGCCGGCGGCACGGCGCGGCTCGACAATCGCAAGTTCAAGGACACCTTCGGAGCCAAGGGGCGAATGCTCGATGCCGAAGAGGTTGTGGCCGTCACCAGCCATCCGGTCGGCGGCGTCTGCCCCTTCGGCCTGCCCTCGCCGTTGCCCATCTATTGCGATATCTCGCTGAAACGCTTCGATGAAGTCGTGCCGGCCGCCGGCTCGACAAACTCGGCCGTGCGCATCGAAACCGGACGGCTGGCAGAGCTGACCGGCGCCAGCTGGGTCGACGTCTGCCAGTAATGGCGCCGAAGAGCTTCACACGGCGGAAAGAGTCCCTATATTACATCTCGACATGCCGTGATTGCGCATGACAGGAGATCAGGAATGCCGAGTGCCGTTTCGCGTTTTGCCAAGATCGCGGCCATTGCCGCTCTGACGAGCGCCACCGTTTTTGCTTCCCTCGACGATGCCGAGGCGCGCCGGGCCGGCAGCTTCGGTTTCGGAAGCCGCGGCACGCGCACCTTCCAGGCGCCGCCTGTCACCAGCACCGCGCCTGGGACCGCAGCACCGATCGAACGGTCGATGACGCCACGTCCGCAGACCACCGCACCTGCTACCGCTCAGCAGCCCCTCGGCGCTCAGCGCCCCGGTTTCTTCGGCGGCTTCGGCCGTTCGATGATCGGCGGCCTGATTGCCGGTGGCCTTCTCGGCATGCTGCTCGGCCACGGTTTTGGCGGCGGCTTCGGCTTCCTCGGCATGTTGCTGCAGATCGCATTGATCGGCGGCGCCGTCATGCTCGCCATGCGTTATTTCGCCAACCGCCGCCAGCCTTCCTACGGCGTCGGTGGCGGTCAGAGCCGGTCCTATAATATGTCGCCCACGAATAATTCGTCCTTCCAGATCCCGACGATCGGTTCGGGGGGCGGTTTCGGCGGGCAGTCGCGCGGCAATCGGCCGAGTGACGAGATTGGGCTGACGCAGGCCGATCTCGATCAGTTCGAGGAACTGCTGACCCAAGTGCAGACCGCTTACGGCGCCGAGGATTACGGCACCTTGCGCCGGCTGACGACGCCCGAGGCGATGTCCTATCTCGCCGAGGAGCTTGGCGAAAACGCCACCAACGGCGTGCGCAACAGCGTCTCCGACGTCAAGCTGCTGCAGGGCGATATTGCCGAGGCCTGGCGGGAAGACGGTCAGGAATACGCGACGCTCGCCATGCGTTATTCCTCGATCGACGCGATGGTCGAACGCGACAGCGGCCGCGTCGTTTCCGGCGACGACCGCCGTCCGAGCGAAAGCACCGAGGTTTGGACCTTCGTGCGCAAGTCTGGCGCCGACTGGAAGCTTGCGGCGATCCAGGGTGCCGAGCAGCGCGCCGCTTGATGTGGCGCTCAAAACCAATGCTTTGTCTTTAATTCACCGCGACCGGTTTGGAACGCATGCGGGAGACCGTCTCGCGTTCCGCCCGTTTGCAACGCATCGGCGGCAGTCCGCGATCCATCAGGTCCATGTCTTCGAGCACCATGTCGCCCATCTTCTTGAAAGCGCTGTCGAGCGCGCCGGCCCTATGCGCCGAGCGGATGAAACCTTTCAGGCTCCGCACCGGATGATTGGGCGGCAGCGGTTCCTCGGGGTAGACGTCGCTCGCCGCGACGATATGGCCTGACGAAACCGCCGCCATCAGCGCATTGAAGTCGACGACATCGGCGCGGCTGAGCAGGATAAAGG
The DNA here is from genome assembly GCF_012276115.1 of Rhizobium leguminosarum bv. viciae. Classification (GTDB taxonomy): domain Bacteria; phylum Pseudomonadota; class Alphaproteobacteria; order Rhizobiales; family Rhizobiaceae; genus Rhizobium; species Rhizobium leguminosarum_T. The sequence continues at coordinate 64,693 of NZ_WIEU01000021.1, forward strand.
CCGCGCCCTTGCGCATGCTGGCGAAGGACTGAGCGCCGAGAAATCCTCTGTTTTCACTGGTGACGGCGGCGGCGGCGAAGATGAAATCGCTCTTCGTCAGGACATCGTCCAGGCTTGCCGGCTCGACATCGTTTTCTTCGAGGATCGATTGCGGCAGCCAGGGGTCGAACACCCTGATGCGGGCCCTGAAGCCGGAAAGCACCCGGCGCAGCGCCCTGCCGAGATCGCCGAAGCCGACGATGCCGATCTCGGAGCCGGCGATCAGCCGCGCATTTGCATTCCCCTCCCCGCCCCAGAGTTCGCTGCCTTGGCGGAAAGCGACGTCTGCATCGACGATGCCGCGCGCCAAGGCCAGCGCGAAGCCGAGACCGATTTCGGCGACCGGCTCGGCAAAGACCTGGCCGGTCGTCACGACGTGGATACCGCGCTGGAAGAGTACCTCATAAGGCATGTTGTTGAGCAGATTGCTTTCGACATTGAGGATCGAGCGCAAGCCCGGCATTCTGGCCAGCGTTTCCGCCGAAAGCGGCGGCTGGCCGATGATGTAGCGTGCCCTGCCGAGGATGCCGTCGCCGAGCCCGGCGATATTCTCGGGGTCGGCCTCGACGATCTCATATTTCGCCTGCAGTTCGGCGCGCGCGCTGTCGCTGAAAATCAGATCGAGCGTGCGCGGCTCGGGCGCGCTGATCGCCAGCGGCCGTTCGGTATTCGTCATGGGCGTCTCCTCCATCGCGGCGGTTTGCACCGTTTCTGCCGGACGATTGATAGCCCCTGTGCGGAGTTGTTTCCAGTTCGATCTTGAGGCGCGGCGCGTCGGGAGAAGCTATCGAAAGTGGCATCTGCCTGTCAGATAAGCAGTTGAATTGGCTCGGTATTTCATGGTATTTTCGTTGACGGCGTGAATTCTTTGAACTAGCGTAATGCGCGCGACTTGGAACCGTGCCTGTGTTCGGCCGCCGCAGGATATTCGAAAACTCACGAGGGGAATCGAGCAATGAAATCAGCAATCAAGAGCGGCCTGCTTGCCTTGGCTGCCGCAGCGCTTCCGGCCGTCGCCTATGCCCATCCCGCCATCGGCGAAGCTGCCGGCTTCAGCCATGGCTTTGCCCATCCGATCTCTGGCCTCGATCATGTTCTCGCCATGGTGATGGTCGGTGTTTTCGCATTTCAGCTCGGCAGCCGCGCCACTTGGCTCGTGCCGACGACCTTCGTTCTGGTGATGGCGCTCGGTGGTGCCCTCGGCGTTGCCGGCATCAACGTTCCCTTCGTTGAAATCGGCATCGCGCTTTCCGTTGTCGTCCTCGGCGCCGTCGTTGCGCTCCACGTCAAGGCGCCGCCCGCCGCAGCACTCGGTATCGTCGGCCTCTTCGCCGTCTTCCACGGTCATGCACATGGCGCCGAAATGCCGGAAAATGCCGCCGGTGCCGCCTATGCCGCCGGTTTCATGGTCGCGACCGCACTGCTGCACGTCGCCGGCCTCGTCCTTGGTTATCTCATCGGCCGCGCCGGTGAACGTCATGGCCTCTTCGTGACGCGCACGACTGGCGGCATTGCGACGATTCCCGGCGTCGGCATCCTGACCGGCTTGATCTAAGCCGGGCCGCATTCCTGAAACCTGGGCGGCAGCGATTGCAGGCCCTAACATCTCAATCCGACAGAACGCCCGGCATGCGTAGCGCATCGCCGGGCGTTTCTGCGTCATCGCTGCAAACCGCTACGACTTGACCCAGGTCAAATCCAGCCACGTCGCGTCCGGTTATATCTAGCCCACGATCAACGAACGGACATCCAAATTGACGCAGGCATGCCTTGCCGATTGCCGGCGAGACGCGAAAGTCAGTATAGTGATTTCAGAAATTTCTGAAATCACAGACGCAACGGAAACGGCCATGAACCTTCCGCCTCTCGTTCAGTCCTTCGTTCTCCACTTCGGCGAAATGGGGTCCCGCTGGGGAATCAACCGCACCGTCGGCCAGATCTATGCCCTGCTCTTCGTCTCGCCCGCGCCGGTCTGCGCCGAGGAAATCGCCGAGTCGCTCGGCATCTCGCGCTCTAATGTTTCGATGAGCCTGCGCGAACTGCAGGCCTGGAACCTTGTCATCCTGAAACACAAGCCAGACGACCGCCGCGATTTCTTCACCACGCCTGAGGATGTCTGGCAGATATTGAGGACGCTTGCCGAGGAGCGAAAGAAGCGTGAAGTCGATCCGACGCTGTCGGTTCTGCGTGAGATCCTGATGCAGCGGCCGGCCAGCGACGCCGAGCGGCATGCGCAGCAGCGCATGAGCGAGATGCACACGCTGATCGAGCAACTGACGCATTGGTATGAAGACGTAAAACAACTTGAAACAGAAAGGCTCGCAACGCTACTCTCGCTGGGCGCGAAAGTGACCAAGCTTCTGGAGGCCAAGGACCGGGTCGTTTCGCTCGGCCGCAGCCGCCGGCCAAATCCTGCGAACAAGAGTTAGCGCCATGAGCACTGCTTTCTTCGACGCGAAGGACGGATGGGGCGCCGAGCCGGTGCCGGACGGCGATACGGTCTCGTCTGTCACCGGCCCCGATGATGCGAAAGGTGCGCTGCGCAGAGCGGCAATGCTGCAGGCGCTGGCTGCTGCCGTCTGGATCCCGCAGGCCGGGTTGCTGGCCGTGTCGGTCGGCCGCATCGCCGATGGCGGCGGAATGCATGACGTTCTCTGGCCCGCCCTCGGCGTCCTCGCCCTCGGAGTTGCAAGAAGCTGTCTCGACGCGGCTGGTGGCCGCATGGCCTTTCAGGCCGCCCGCGCCGAACTCAGCCGCAGGCGGCAGATCGCCGTCGCGGTACTTTCCATGTCGTCGCCGCTCGATCGCGACCGGCCTGCCTCCGGCAAAGCCGCAAGCGTCATTGGCGACCAGGCCGAACTGATCGTGCCCTACCTCGCCCGTTTCCAGCCGGCGCGGATGAAGGCGAGCCTCGTGCCGCTCCTCATCCTTGCCTTCATCCTTCCGGTCTCCTGGATCGCCGCGCTGGTTCTGCTGTTCGCCGCGCCGCTGATCCCGATCTTCATGGCGCTGATCGGCTGGCGTGCTCGGGCGGCTAGCGAAAGGCAACTCGTCGCGACCGGCGGCCTCAACGGCTTCCTACTTGATCGGCTGCGCGGACTGGCGACCATTCGTGCGCTCGACGCAGTCGATGCAACGGCACTGCGCCTGCGGTTGGAGGCGGAGTCGCTGCGTGTGCGCACCATGGCGGTGCTGAAAATCGCCTTTCTGTCCTCGGCGGTGCTCGAGCTTTTCGCCGCACTCGGCGTGGCGATGATTGCCGTCTATGTCGGCTTCAGCCTGCTCGGTGAGATCCGCTTCGGCACTTGGGTAGGCCGGCTCGACCTGACCGAGGGACTGTTCATCCTGCTGCTCGCACCGGCCTTTTTCGAGCCCCTGCGCGAACTCTCGGCTGTCTGGCACGATCGGGCGGCCGGCGAAGCGGCGCTGAAGGCCCTGGACGCCCTCGCTGCCGGCGGAGTGTCGATCCGAGGAGCAGCCGATGTCGCGCCGGCGGTATCTGCCGTCGCCGAAGCGCCGGCCATCCGTCTTGAGAATGTCGATTTCCGCTACAACGCCGCCGAACCGTTGATCCTCGACGGTTTCAACCTCGATGCCGCGGCCGGCGAACATCTGGCGCTTCTCGGCGCCAGCGGTTCCGGCAAGTCGACGCTTCTTTCGCTGATTTCAGGACTGGCGCCCTGCACCGGTGGCCGTATCGTCATCGGCGGCACCGCACTTGCGGATGACAGCGCCCACGCCTTGCGGGCCAGCATGGCATGGATCGGCCAGAGACCGCATATTTTCGCCGGCACCATCGCCGGCAATATCGCGCTCGGCAGGCCCGGTATCCTGCGCGGCGACGTGACGGATGCGCTCGACGCCGCCAGGCTCGGAAAAGTCGCAGCCGCCTATGGCGACCGGCCGCTCGGCGAAGGCGGGATCGGGCTTTCCGGCGGCGAAGCGCTGCGGCTAGCGATTGCGCGGGCGGCCTGCAATCCGCATCTCCGGATTATCCTGGCCGACGAGCCGACCGCGCATCTCGACGCCGCCACCGCCGCCGAGGTGACCGAGAGCCTGCTTTTGCTCGCCAGGGGCCGCACTTTGATCGTTGCGACCCACGATCCGCTGCTTGCCGCCCGCATGCATCGCACCATGCGCGTCGATGCCGGCATCGTTATGAGGGAGGCCGCCGAATGAGCGGACTTGCCGCCGACCTCAAGCCGATCCTGCGCCTGTTCCTTGCCGAGCGCCGACGTGCGCTGCTGCTCGGCGCAGTACTTTCGGCGGCGACGGTAACCGCCGGCATTGCTCTGCTCGGCCTGTCCGGCTGGTTCATCACCGCCACCTCGCTCGCCGGCCTTTCCGCCGCCGCCATCACATTCGACGTCTTTGCGCCGTCAGCCGGCATCCGCCTGCTCGCCATCGTCCGTACGGCCGCGCGCTACGGCGAAAGGCTTGCGACCCATGACGCAACGCTCGGCGTGCTCGCCGCCCTGCGCGAAAAGCTGTTTCGCGGCTTTGCCGAACCGGGTGCTGCCCGCGCCCTGCTCCATCGTCCCGCACGGCTGCTCTTCCGACTGACGGCCGATATCGATGCGCTCGATTCCCTCTACCTGCGCATCCTCGTGCCGGCCGTGGTGGCGATCGGTGCGGCGCTGGCGGCAAGCCTCGTGCTGGGGCTGATGCATCCCCTGTTCGGCCTGTGTTTCGGCCTTTTTCTTGCCGGTGCCGGCCTCGGCCTGCCTGTCATCGCCGGGCGAGCGGCGCGCAAACATGCCCGCAGACGCGCCCATGGCATCGAGGCGCTGCGGTCGCGGACGATCGATCTCGTCGCCGGCCAGACCGATCTGCTGATGGCCGGCCGGCTTGCCACGCAGAGGGAGACGATTGCCGCGGCAGACCATTACTCCGCCCGCGCCGACGACCAGTTGAACCGCGTTGAGACCGGTCTGACATTCGGCTTCGGCCTTGTCTCAACCCTGCTGCTCACGGCTTCGCTGCTCGCCGTCGCAGCACTTGCGGAAACGAAGGCGATCACCGCCCCTGTCGCCGCGCTTGGCCTGCTTGTCGCCTTTGCGGCAGTCGAACCCTTTGCGGCGCTCCGCCGCGGTGCCCTGGAACTTGGGCGGACGCTGCTTGCGGCAAGGCGCATCGCGCCCCGGCTTGCCGTCGCGGCGACACTCGAACCATTGGGAGTGCCGTTGCCGGGATGCGTTTTTTCGCTGGCGAAGGTGTCAGCCTTCCATGAAAACTCCGCCGTGCCGGCACTCGAGGATATCGACCTTGCGCTTCAACCGGGCGAACGCCTCGCCGTCATCGGCAGCAGCGGTGCCGGCAAGTCGAGCCTGCTTGCCCTCCTTTCCGGTGAATTACCGGCAAGGACGGGAAGTATTGCAGTGGCAAAAGCGACCCTGCTGACGCAACGGACGGAACTGTTCGAGGACAGCCTGCGCGGCAACCTGCTCCTTGCAAACCCGGATGCGAACGAGGCCCATCTTTGCGAAGCGCTCGCCGCCGCCGGCCTGCTTGCCGATATCGAGGCCATGCCGCGGGGGATCGATACCCGGCTCGGCGAAGGCGGGCTCGGTGTTTCCGGTGGCCAGTCGCGCCGGTTGGCGCTTGCCCGGCTCTTCCTGCGCGACACGCCGCTCTGGTTGCTCGATGAGCCGACCGAGGGTCTTGACGGCGTCACCGCCCGCGACGTGCTCAGCCGGCTGTCGGCGATGGCGGCAGGCCGTTCGCTGGTGATCGCCACGCATATCCGCCGGGAGGCCGGGATCGCCGACCGCATCGCCGTCATCGAAGGCGGCCGTATTTCAGAGATTTCGCGCCGCGGAGAGGCGGCGTTCGAAAAGGCGCTCGACCGGCTTCGGCCGGACTGAGCGAGACCGCATGCCCTGAGCGCTGATCGGTGCTGAGGAACGCTTGTATCCCGTGGGACCGTGGGAGAAAGACAATGGAACTAGATATCGTCGCGTTATCGCGCTTCCAATTCGCGCTGACGGCGCTTTACCACTTCCTGTTCGTGCCCTTGACGCTCGGCCTGTCCGTGCTCTTGGCGATCATGGAAACCGTCTATGTCATGACCGGCCGCCAGATCTGGCGGCAGATGACAAAATTCTGGGGCACGCTGTTCGGCATCAATTTCGTGCTCGGCGTCGCCACCGGCATCGTCATGGAATTCCAGTTCGGCATGAACTGGAGCTATTACAGCTATTATGTCGGCGACATCTTCGGCGCGCCGCTGGCGATCGAAGGCCTGATGGCCTTCTTCCTCGAGGCGACCTTCGTCGGCCTGTTCTTCTTCGGCTGGGACAAGCTGTCGAAGGTCGGCCACCTGGTCGCCACCTGGGCTGTGGCGCTGGGGTCGAACTTTTCAGCACTCTGGATCCTGATCGCCAATGGCTGGATGCAGAACCCCGTGGGATCGGCGCTCAATCCGCAGACGATGCGCATGGAGATCACAAGTTTCTTCGACGTGGTCTTCAATCCCGTTGCCCAGGCGAAATTCGTTCACACGGTGTCGGCAGGTTATGTCTGCGCCTCGATCTTCGTGCTCGGCGTCTCGGCCTGGTATATCCTCAAGGGGCGGCATATCGAGCTTGCCAAGCGCTCGATGACGGTCGCCGCCTCCTTCGGTCTCGCATCGGCCCTTTCCGTCGTCGTGCTTGGCGACGAGAGCGGTTATCTCGCCACCGAGAACCAGAAGATGAAGCTCGCGGCAATCGAGGGCATGTGGAAGACGGAACCGGCGCCGGCGGCCTTCACCGCCTTTGGCTTCCCCGACCAGGAGGCGCGCGAAACGCATTTTGCCGTGCACATTCCCTGGGTCATGGGCCTGATCGGAACGCGGTCGCTGACCACCGAAATCCCCGGCATCGACAAGCTCGAACAGCAGGCCGAAAGCCGGATCCGCGACGGCATCAAGGCTTACGACGCGCTGATGCAGATCCGTGCAGTACCGGCACAGGATCAGGTTGCACAGGAAGTGCGCACTTCCTTCGAGGATCTCGGCCATGATCTCGGCTACGCTCTTCTGCTGAAGCGCTACGTCGACGATCCGCGCCAGGCGAGCGACGAGCAGATCGTTCAGGCTGCGCGTGATACGATCCCCCACGTGCCGACGCTCTTCTGGTCCTTCCGTATCATGGTCGGCCTCGGTATCTTCTTCATCCTGCTGACCGCCACCTTCTTCTGGCTGTCGGCGCGCCGCCATCTCGACAAATATCCACTGCTTCTCAGAATTGCCGTGCTGACGATCCCCCTGCCCTGGATTGCCATCGAACTCGGCTGGATCGTCGCCGAGTTCGGCCGCCAGCCCTGGGTGATCGAAGGCGTGTTGCCGACGGCCGCTGCCGTCTCCAGCCTCGGCGCCGGCACCGTGCTTCTGACGATCATCGGTTTTGGCGCACTTTATACCGTGCTGATCGTCATCGAGATGGGCCTGATGATCAAGGCCATCAAGCAAGGACCGGAGCCGGACGACGAGCCGGAAGCGATTCTGATTTCCGAAACCCTCGTCCCGGCCGCGGAGTGACCTGCCATGATCCTTCACGAACTCATCGACTATGAAACCCTGCGTCTCATCTGGTGGCTGCTGCTCGGCGTCCTGCTGATCGCTTTTGCGACGACCGGCGGCTTCGATCTCGGCGTCGGCACACTTTTGCCTTTCGTCGCCCGGACGGATACGGAACGGCGCGTGGCGATCAACACCATCGGCGCCACCTGGGAAGGCAACCAGGTCTGGCTGATCCTCGGCGGCGGCGCCATCTTCGCCGCCTGGCCACCGCTTTATGCGGTCTCCTTCTCGGGCTTCTATCTGGCGATGTTCGCGATCCTCTTCGCGCTCATCCTGCGTCCGGTCGGTTTCAAATATCGCTCGAAGCGGGAAAGCGCCCGCTGGCGCAACGGCTGGGACTGGGCGCTGTTCATCGGCGGTTTCGTGCCGTCGCTGATCTTCGGCGTTGCGGTTGGCAATGTGCTGCAGGGCGTGCCCTTCCGCTTCGCCGACGATATGCGGATCTTCTACGAAGGTTCGTTCTTCGCCCTGCTCAACCCCTATGCGCTGCTCTGCGGCCTGCTCTCGGTCGCCATGCTGACGATGCACGGTGCGGCCTGGCTGGTGCTGAAGGCGAGCGGTCCGATCGCCGACCGCGCCAGAAGTTATGGCAGCATCGCCGCCCTTGCCGTCATCGTGCTTTTCGCACTCGGCGGCCTCTTCCTCTGGATCGGCGTCGACGGCTATCGCATCACCAGCGATATCAGTCCGATCGGCCCCTCCAACCCGCTCTTGAAAACCGTGGCGCTTGAGAAGGGCGCATGGCTCACCAATTACGGTGCCCACTCGTGGATGATCATCGCGCCCGTCCTCGGCTTCGTCGGCGCGGTTTTAGCCTTCATTGCCATGCGGGCAAAGCGCGAGGTCATGACACTGCTTTTCAGCAAGGTCGCGATCTTCGGCATCATTTCGACGGTCGGCCTCTCGATGTTCCCGTTCATCCTGCCCTCCTCGCTCGATCCGCGATCGAGCCTGACGGTCTGGGATGCATCTTCCAGCCACATGACGCTGTTCATCATGCTGGTCGTGACGGTCATTTTCCTGCCGATCATCTTTGCCTACACAGCCTGGGTCTACAAGGTTCTGTGGGGCAAGGTCGACGAGAAATCCATCACCGACAAGAACAGCCACGCCTACTAGAGCGGTTCAGCAGAACCGCGCTAACCTTTTGTTTTTACGCAATTCCGGACGGAAAACCGCTTCGCACTTTTCCTGGAATTGCTCTGAGGGAGACGAAACAATGTGGTATTTTGCATGGATCCTCGGCCTGCCGCTAGCCGCCGCCTTCGCCGTCCTCAACGCCATGTGGTATGAGCTGATGGACGACGCGGCCAGGAAGAAAGCTTCCGAGCCGCGCAAGTAGAAATGCAAGGGCGCGGTTCAAACCGCGCCCCCGGCGGAATGGGCGGCAGGGTCAAGGCGCCTTGACTTCGCCTGGGCTTGGGTTACCGTGTAATTCGCTGTATTACGGAGCGATAAATCATGCTGAACAGTGAAAAATCTCAAGTTTCTCTGAGGCTGCCGACGTCCCTGGTTTTGGAGTTCGATCGTATCGCCGCAATTCTTGACCGTGATCGTACCTGGGTAATGCAGAAGGCGCTCAGTCAATATCTTGCAATTGAAGGGGCCGAAATCCTTGCAGATGCTCAAGGTCTCGATGAACTGGATCGCGGGGACAGCGTCGATCTGGAGGACGTGCTTGAGAAGGCTCGCGCAATCGTCGATGCCGCCGAATATCGACGCCGTATGCGGGTGGGTTGATGCCTCGCGTTCGCCTTTCCAAAAGTGCAGAACGCTGGTTTTTGAGCAGGATTGCCGAACTCGCAGAGGTTAACCCAGCCGCCGCAAAGAAACTCGTTGAACGCCTGGAAAGGCAAAGAGAGCTTCTTTCATCGTTTCCCCAAATGACCGAAAGGGGAATCCTGGAAGGAACGCGCAAGGTAAGTATGCCTCCCTTCGTGCTCACAATTCGCTCGCGAGACGGCATTGTTGAAATTGCGGCAATCAGAGATGCACGGCAGAAGGATGCTTACGCTCCAGTCGAGATGCTGTCCGTAGACGACGATGATGAAATCCACCATGCGAAACACCCCTGATAACCGAGGTTACAAGGGGTGTTGATGAAGCAATGGCTAAGAGGGCTGGCGGCTCGCACCGCGCCCTTTGCCTGTCTCGTCAGCCTTCCAGCCACTTCACCTGCTCGGGCGTCAGCTTGATGTCGAGCGCCGAGAGGCTGTCTTCCAATTCGGCGACGGTGCGCGGCCCGATCAGCGGAATGACCGGGAAAGGCTGGGCGATCACATAGGCGAGCGCGATGTGGATCGGATTGCGGCCGAGCTTGTTGGCAAGCTCGATAGCGCGGTCGCGGCGTCCGAAGTTGCGCTCGGAATACCACACCCGCACGATCTCCTCATCATCTCGCCTGTCGCGGCCGGCGCGATCGGTAAAGAAGCCGCGGCCCTGGCTCGACCAGGCAAAGTTCGGGATCTGCTTCTCGTTCAGCCATTTCTTCCAGTCGTCATCGGAAGCGGCAACGCAGCCGGCCCAGATCGGATCGAGCATCTCGGCGAGCGAGAAGTTGTTGGAAAGCGCTGCCGGCGCCGCCTTGCCAGTCTTTTCGGCATAGGCGATTGCTTCGTCGAAGCGGGCTCGCGTCCAGTTCGAGCCGCCGAATATGCCGCGGATGCGTCCGCGCTTGACTTCGGCATCCATGGCATCGACGAACTCGCCGACGGGCACGTCGGTATTGTCGCGATGCATGAAATAGATGTCGACATAGTCGGTCTTCAGCCGGGAAAGCGACTGGTCGAGCTGCTTTGCAATCATGTCGGGATAGCAGAGCGGCGAGTGGGCGCCCTTGCCGATCAGCACGATCTCCTCGCGCGGCACCTTGCGGCTCGTGTGCCAGTCGCCGAAGATCGCCTCCGTCTTGCCGCCGCCATAGACATAGGCCGTATCGAAGGCATTGCCGCCGGCCTCGTAGAAGGCGTCGAGCGTCAGCGAGGCGGCGGCGAAGTTCGGGAAGAACTCGAAGCCGAGTGTGACGACCGAGGCCGGCTTGGAAATGCCGGGGATCTGACGTTGCGGAACGCTGTTGCCGCGCGCGATCGCGCCGCCGGCAATGTTAGTCGTACGTTTGCTGGCTTTTTCCACGCCGTATTCGAGGCCGACCGAGGCACGCCACTGGTCGAGCACGCGCAGGTTTCCGATCGAATCTGCCCAGCTCATGCCGGGAGAGCTGAACTCGGTCTTGCCGGCGCGGATGGCATCGCCCGCCGCATCCGCCTCGAAGGAATAGAGCCAGCGATCCTCCCTGAGTTCGACGGTTTCTTGGCTGCCGCCCTTGAAGATGTCGATCTTGCCGACGCCGCCCTTGTGACCGGAGGCAAACCAGAAGTCCTGGACCTCGATCCGGCCTTCCGAGCCGATGATGCGCAGCACATTGTCCTGCTGCGCCATGATCGAGCAGGAGACTTCGGCGATGATCTCGTTCGGGAATTTGAGCACGGCTGATGCCCATTCATCGACACCGCTCTCTCCGAGATGGGCGACGCCCGACACCTTCTCCGGTTCGAGGAAGGCCTTGCCCTCCACAGCGCCTGATATCAGCCTGGCCATCGATACCGGATAACCGCCGACGTCGAGAATGCCGCCGCCGGCGGTGTCGTTGGCGAAAAGCCGGTGTTCCGGCTTATAGCTGCCCATGTTGAAGCCGAAGCTCGAGCGGATAATGCGAACGGTGCCGATGACGCCGCTTTTGACGAGTTCGACCAGCTTCTCCGTCTGCGGATGCACGCGATACATGAAGGCCTCGCCGGCAAAAACGCCGGCCTTTTTCGCCTCGTAATAAACCGCTTCGGCATCATAGGCCGAGAGTGCGATCGGCTTTTCCACCAGGATGTGTTTGCCGGCACGTGCCGCCTTGATCGCCCATTCGGCATGGCCGGTGTGGGGGACGGCGATATAGATCGCATCGACCTCCTTGTCGGAGAGCAGCGCCTCGTAACCGTCGACGATGCGGGCGCCGGGGAAACCTTCGGCAAGGCCCGGCTTTGCCGGATTGCGGGTGGCGATCGCCACCAGTCTGCCGGTGCGTGAATGGGCGACGCCGTCTGCAAAGGTGCGGGCGATGGTGCCGGGGCCGATGATGCCCCAGCGGATCGGTTGATCTGAAGTCATGGAAAATCCTCTTTCGTCTTTCTGTCCTGGGATTTGGTTCAGCGGAGCCGTTTACCGGCGCCGTCGAAAAGGAATGTGCGGTTGGCGGGAAGGCCGACCGTCAGCGTTTCGCGATTGCCGGCGACGCGCGATTCCGGCCGCTCGATGATCAGTTGCTCGGGGCCTATGGTGGCGTAGATGTAACTGGTATTGCCGAGGTGTTCGGCGACGTCGATGGTGACGGTGAGGTCGGCATCGCCCGTGCCCGCATCGACGAAATGTTCGGGACGGATGCCGAGCGTCACTTTTGCGCCGGCTTCGATGGGATCGGCGACCGGCAGCGTCAGGCGCGTATTGGCGTCGCTTTCCAGCGCAATCACCGCCCTGCCCGGCTGCGTCTCAGCCACCACGGCCTTGAGGAAATTCATCTTCGGTGAGCCGACGAAGCCGGCGACGAACTGATTGGCGGGATCGTCGTAGAGGTCGAGCGGTGCGCCGATCTGCTCGATATTGCCGGCGCGCAGCACGACGATCCTGTCGGCGAGCGTCATCGCTTCCGTCTGGTCGTGGGTGACGTAGATCATCGTCGTGCCGAGCTGCTTGTGCAGCCTGGAGATTTCGACGCGCATCTGCACGCGGAGTTCCGCATCGAGGTTCGACAAAGGTTCGTCGAACAGGAAGACCTGTGGTTCGCGGACGATGGCGCGACCGATCGCGACACGCTGGCGCTGGCCGCCGGAAAGCTGCTTCGGCCGGCGCTTCATGAGTTCGGTGATCTGCAGGATCTCGGCGACATGGCGCACGCGCCGCTCGGTGTCGGCTTTCGGATTGCCGTTCATGCGCAGGCCGAAGCTCAAATTCTCTTCGACGGTCAGGTGCGGATAGAGCGCATAGGACTGGAAGACCATGGCGATGCCGCGATCGGCCGGTTCGACGTCGTTGACGACCCTGCCGCCAATCTGAAGCTCGCCTGACGTAATGTCCTCGAGGCCGGCGATCATCCTGAGCAGCGTGGACTTGCCGCAGCCGGAGGGGCCGACGAAGACGACGAATTCGCCGTCCTTCACCTCCAGATTGGCGCCGTGGATGATCTCAAAGCCGCCGAAGCGCTTGACGATGTTGCTGAGTGAAAGCTCTGCCATGCAGCCTCCCGATTTATTTGCCCGATTATTTGATTGCGCCGGCCGCGATGCCGGCGATGAAATGGCGCTGAAGAGCCACGAAGATGACGAGGATCGGCGCCGTCAGCAGTACCGCGCCGGCCATGATGCCGCCCCAGGAGACCTTGGTGAGGCCGATCAGCGTTCCCAATGCCACAGGCGCCGTCATCATCCCCGGTCTGGAATTGATCAGCAGCGGCCAGAGGTAATTGTTCCACGAGTGCAGGAAGAGAATGATCGCCAATGCTGCCATGGTCGGGCGGGCCAGCGGCAAGGCGATGCGCAGGAAGATCTGCCATTCCTTGACGCCCTCGACCCGGGCCGCATCGAAGAGCTCGCCCGGCATCATCGAGAAGGATTGCCGCATGAACAGCACGCCGAGCGAATTGAACAGCGGCGGCACGATCAGAGCCACCCAGGTGTTTGCCAGCTTGAACTCGCGCGCCACCATGATGAATTGCGGGATGACGACCACGGAGAAGGGAAGCGTGATCGTGCCGAGGATGATGGCGATGACGACGGAGCGGCCGACGAAACGGTAACGTGCCAGTGCCCAGCCGGCCATCGAAGTCAGCAGCACCGAGAGCACTGTATAGATCAGCGCCACACCGATGGAGATCACCATTGCCCCGATGAAATCGGTATCGGCCTGCAGGTTTTTGAAATTCTCGACGAAGTTGGTCGATGGCCAGAGCACGATGTCAGGGCTGAAGATGCCGTTGTCGGGCATGGTCGAAAAGACGAACATCATCCACAGCGGAAACAGCCAGATCAGCGCCAGCGGCGCCAGTGCGGCATGCAACGCGATCTGGCGCAGCAGAAGGGATTGCGATTTGGATTTCATTTCGGATCCCTCCCGACCCAGAGATTGAGAAGCGAGATCGCCACGGCAAGGGCAGCCATCGTATAGGCGATCGCCGAGGCATAGCCGAAGTTCAGCGAGGTGAAGCCCTGTCGATAAAGCAGCAGGCCGAGCGTCTCGGTGCCGCCGCCGGGACCGCCACGATTGGTGATGAGGAAGGGCTCGGTGAAGAGCTGCATAGTCCCGATCACCGAGAGCACCACGCAGAAGAGGATGATCGGTTTCAGGAGTGGCAGGGTGATGTGGAAGAACTGCTGGACCTTGCTTACCCGGTCGAGCGTCGCCGCCTCGTAGACATCATCGGGAATTGACTGCAGGCCGGCGAGGATGATGATGGCGTTGTAGCCCGCCCAGCGCCATGTGACGGCAAGGATGATCAGCGCCATGGCGGCATTGGCATTGTCGAACCAGGAGACCGGGCTGAGACCGACGGCCGAGATCAGCTTGTTGATGATGCCGAAATCGAGGCTGAACATCAGCCGAAACACCGCGGCATAGGCGACCTCGCCGACGACCACGGGGGCGAAGAAGGCGAAGCGGAAGAGCGGCCGCGCTTTCAGCAGCGGCGAATTGAGCATTACGGCCATAACGGTCGCAAGCGCGATCATGACAGGCACCTGGATCACCAGGATGATCAGCGTGTTGTAGAGGGCATTGTAGAAGGCCGGGTCGTAGAAGAGCCGACCCCAATTGGACTGGAAACTATATTTCCACGGGTTGATGCGGGTGTTCTGAAAGGAAATCAGGAACGAATTGATGATCGGCCACACCCAGAAGGTGGCAAAGATCAGCAGATAAGGGGCGAGGAACGCATAAGCGCTCCGGGTTCTGAACGGCATCGAGCCTCCTCCTCACAAAACCAACGAATGACCAGCCGCCTTGCGGCGGACGGAGAGCCGGGCGCGTCAAGCGCCCGGCTTCGTCATTCACTGCGCGATCGGAAGGCCGGTCGCCGAAGCGATCTGGTTGGCGGCATCGTCGAGAGCCGCCTTCGCATCGGGATAGCCGCCGGAGAAGAACTTCGTCTGCGTCGCCTTGAAGATCGCCTCAGCATCGCTCTGGAAGGCGGTGCCGCGGCTCGGCACGATCTTCGGCAGCGTGGCGAGGATATCGGCCCAGACCTTCTGACCGCCCCAATAGGGCTGCGCTTCGTTGACGAAGGGATCTTGTACGGCCGAGAGCAATGATGGCACCAGGCCGAATTCCTTCAGCATCGTAACCTGGCCCTCGTTCGTGCCGAGGGCGTAGTTCACGAATTTCCAGGCGGCTTCCTTATTTGCGGAGGTCGCCGAAATGGCGAGCGACGAACCGCCGAGATTGGCGGCATGCGGGCCGTCGGCCGTCAGGCTCGGCATCTTGTAGACGCCCCACTTGCCCTTGAGATCGGGCGAGGTCGAGCGGACGGTGCCCTCATACCAACCGCCATACAGCTGGCTCGCGGCCTTGCCGGCGGTGTTGGCCTGGATCTTTTCGTCCCAGTTGGCCGCCGTCAGCGTTCCGGCATCCTTCATTTCCTTCACCTTTTGCAGCGAGGAAACGCAGGCCGGCTGGTTGATGGTGATGGACTGACCGTCGGTCGAGTAATAGCCGCAGCCCTGTTCGTTGGCGATCATGCGAAACCATTCGCTGTCGCCATTGAAGTCCGCCTGGGCCATGACGACGCCGGGATTGGCGGCGGAAATCTTCTTGCCGGCGGCAATAAAGTCGTCCCATGTGCCGATCGTGCTTGGATCGACGCCAGCCTTTTCATAGAGATCGCGGCGATAGAAGACGGCGACAGGGCCGGAATCCCACGGCATGGCATAGGCGACGTCGCCGACTTCAAGTTCGGTGCGCTTGAATTCGGGGAACTTCGCCTGGATCTCGGGCGTGTAACCGAGCTCCTTCAGATTGGCGAAGCAATCCGGGAAACGGCTCCAGAAGATTTCAGCCTCGAAATTCTCGATGCTGACGATATCGGGCAAACCGTCACCGCCAGCGGCGCAGGCAGCCAGCGTCTTGTCGAAGACCTGGCTGTTGCCAAGATCCTCGACGGTGATCTTGATATCGGGAAACTGTTTGTTGAAGCCTGGAAGCGTGGACTTCAATGCCGACGCGGCGACATTCCAGCTCCAGATGGTGAGATTGGCCGACTGCGCGTATGCGGAGCCGGAAGCAAGCACTGCGACAGCTGCGGTCGCAGCGAGAAGTTTGAAGCGCATTGAAAATCCTCCCTTTTCAATTGCCGATCTTTCACGAACGCGGTTAGACTATCTGTAAGGGAGCGGGTGTCTCCTAAAAAGGGAACATGAATTTGGCGGAAAGTAAGGTCGGCACACGTGCAATCTATCAGCCCGGCGCGAGCAGCATCGAGGGTTCGCCGACAACGCTGCAGATGTTTCATGCCCATCCGCCTATTATGGCCATGCCGCACTGGCACGCGCAGGTCGAGGTCAACTACGTGATGCGCGGCACCGTGCACTACCGGATGAGCGATCACGAATTCCGGCTGAACGCCGGCGAGATGTGCCTCTTCTGGGGTGGCCAGCCGCATCAGATGGACGAATCCTCGGATGATTCGCTCTATGCCGGCGCCCACCTGCCGCTCGTCTATTTCTTCCGGCTGCGCCTGCCGATCAGCGTTTCCAGCCGGCTGATGAAGGGTGAGACGCTGCTGACCTCGGCAACGGATGCCGCCGACAGGGAGAACTTCACCCGCTGGTTCCGCTATGCCAACTCAGGCGATCCCGCCAAGGCCCAGCACGCTGTCGACGAGCTGCTGCTGCGCATCGAGCGGATCGCGCTCGAACCCTATTCGATGACGTCGCAGGCGGCCATCAATCTCGACGGTGATCACCCGTATCCGCATTCCTCGCGCAGCGTCGCGCGCATGTGCGATTTCATCGCCGCCAATTTCCTGCACGACATCGATTCGGTCGATATCGCCCGCGCCGCGGACCTGCATCCGAAATATGCGATGAACCTGTTCAAGCGATCGACCGGCATGACGCTCAGCAAATATGTGACGCTGCTGCGGTTGTCGCGCGCCCAGGCAATGCTGATGAGCGAAGGCGCCAATGTGCTGCAGGTGGCGATGGACAGCGGCTTCGGCTCGATTAGTGCCTTCAACAAATCCTTCCGCCATATCGCCGGCATGTCGCCGTCGGACTTCCGCCGCGATATCCGGCTGGTGACGACGGTCCCGGCCGGGGCCTTCCGGAACTAGCTCAGGGCCAGCCGCAATTCGGCGTTCTGTGCGTTCTGCCTGCCGCTTGCTTTTCACTGGGCAAAGAATAACCAACGCCTAAGGTGTCGGCAGAATGCGCACATTTTCTGTGCAAGTGCATGCACTATTGCATTTTCCGGGAATTGACGCCATCGCACTCTCAATAAAATCAATAGTTTATAATTTGGCACACACTTTGCTTCGATATTTGCAGAGTTGGTGGCTAGGGTTCCGGCGTCGCAAGACGCGCTGGTCCGAGAGCTGCCACCGGCGAGGGAGACATCCCGCCGGGTGCACGGCGGGACAAAAGCCCGGGAGACCTCGTAAGCCAAGGGATTGGCGGCACGATGGTCATTGCCGATCCCTTTTGAAGAAAAGCAAAAGGGGAATTTCAATGCAGACTTTTTCGAAGATTCTATCGATTACCGCACTGACGGCGTCCCTGGCGCTGGGACTCGGCTCCATCGCCAAGGCCGAACAGAAGACCGACTTCAAGGTCGCCTGGTCGATCTATGTCGGCTGGATGCCCTGGGGTTATGCCGCCGATCACGGCATCGTCAAGAAATGGGCCGACAAATACGGCATCAAGATCGAGGTGACCCAGTTCAACGACTACGTCGAATCGATGAACCAATATACGGCCGGCGCCTTCGACGCCGTGACGCTGACCAATATGGACGGCCTGTCGATCCCGGCTGCCGGCGGCGTCGATACCACGGCCGTGATCGTCGGTGACTTCTCGAACGGCAATGATGCGGTCATCCTGAAGGACAAGGCGAGCCTTGCCGACATCAAGGGACAGAACGTCAATCTCGTCGAATTTTCCGTCTCACATTATCTGCTGGCCCGCGCGCTCGAAAGCATCAAGCTGACTGAGCGCGACGTCAAGGTTGTCAACACCTCCGACGCCGATATGGTCGCCGCCTACAAGACGGCAGATGTCACCGCCGTAGTCACCTGGAACCCGCTGGTCTCGACCATCCTCGAGGATCCCACGGCCAAAAAGGTCTTCGACAGCTCGCAGGTGCCGGGCGAGATCATCGACCTGATGGTCGCCAACTCAAGCGTGCTCAAGGACAATCCGAATTTCGGCAAGGCGCTCGCCGGCATCTGGTATGAAACCGCAGCACTGCTGACTGCCGACAGCGCCGAAGGCAAGGCTGCCCGCGAGGCGATGGGCCAGGCATCAGGCACCGATCTCAAGGGCTTCGAATCCCAGCTTGCCGTCACCAAGCTGTTTGCCAAGCCGGCCGATGCCGTTGCCTTCACCGCCTCGGACGGCCTGCCGAAGACAATGGATCTCGTCCGCAACTTCCTGTTCGAGAAGGGCCTGCTCGGCAACGGCGCGCCGTCGGCCGACGTCATCGGCATCGAAATGCCCAACGGCAAGGTTCTCGGCGATAGCGGCAATGTCAAGCTGCGCTTCACCGAGACCTACATGAAGGCGGCCGCCGACGGTTCGCTCTGAGCGATGTCAAAGCAGCGGTGCGGTTTTGACCGCGCCGCCCAACCTTCATCAGCGGAGCTTTCCTCATGCGCTGGATCAACACGAGGCCGAGCCGGGGCGCGCAGCTAGCCTTGACGCTGCTGCCCTTCGTGCTGCTGATCGTTGCCTACGCGGCGGGCTCGGCGGCACGGCTGGCGGAAAACGCCAACGACAAGCTGCTGCCAGGACTTGCCGGTTTTGCAGATGCGATCGACCGCTTTGCCTTCATCGCCGATCCGCGCACCGGGCAATACCTGCTCTGGTCCGATACGGGCGCGAGCCTGGTCCGCCTGTTGGCCGGCCTCGGCATCTCGACGATCACTGCGCTCGTCATCGGCATGCTGATCGGCATGCTGCCTTATCTGAGAGCGCTGCTCTCTCCCTTCGTCGCCGTTATCTCGATGGTGCCGCCGCTGGCCCTGCTGCCAATCCTCTTCATCGCCATGGGTCTCGGCGAAGCCTCGAAGATCGCGCTTATCGTCATCGGCGTTGCGCCAACGATGATCCGCGACCTTGCGCTGAAGGCGCTGGAACTGCCACGCGAACAGATCGTCAAGGCTGAAACACTCGGCGGCTCCTCCTGGCAGATCGGCCTTCGTGTCGTGCTGCCGCAGATCCTGCCGCGGCTGATCACTTGTCTGAGGCTTCAGCTCGGCCCGGCCTGGCTGTTCCTGATCGCGGCCGAGGCGATCTCGTCGGATTCCGGCCTCGGCTACCGCATCTTCCTCGTCCGCCGCTATCTCTCGATGGACATCATCTTTCCCTATGTCGTCTGGATCACGCTGCTCGCCGTGGTCATGAACTATATTCTCGATCGCATCCGCATCGCCGTCTTCCCCTGGTCCGAGCTGGAGAAGCAGGCATGAGCGAGTTGGTGATCGAAAAGGTCTGGAAGGAATATGGCGACCAGATCGTGCTTGAAGACGTGTCGCTGACCGTCGCCGCGCGCGCCTTCGTCGCTCTCGTCGGCCCATCCGGCTGCGGCAAGTCGACGTTCCTGCGTATGCTGCTCGGCCAGGAGCGCCCGACCAAGGGCACGATCCTGCTCGCCGGCGCGCCGCTGCCGTTTGAGCCGGGACCGGATCGCGGCGTCGTCTTCCAGCGCTACTCCGTCTTCCAGCATCTGACCGTGCTCGGAAACGTGCTGCTCGGGCGGGAACTCTCTGCGTCCCGCTACAAGGCCAAGCTTTTCGGCGCCGCCCGCCGCGACGCCGTCGACGAAGCCCGGAGGCTGATCGGCGAAGTCGGCCTTTCCGGCGCTGAGGACAAATATCCGGCGCAACTATCAGGCGGCATGCAGCAGCGCCTGGCGCTGGCGCAGGCCCTGATCATGAAGCCGAAGGTGCTGCTGCTCGACGAGCCCTTCGGCGCGCTCGATCCCGGCATCCGCGCCGAGATCCACACATTGATGAAGCGGCTCTGGCACGAGACGCAGATGACCGTCGTCATGGTGACGCACGACATGCGCGAGGCCTTCACGCTGGCGACGCGCGTCGTCGCCTTCGAGCGCAAGCGTGACCGCCCGGAGGAAAAGGAGCGCTACGGCGCGACGATCACCAAGGACATTTCCATCTGGCCGCCGAGGCTCGCCGGCGCGCCCTCCATCTTCAGCCCCGACCGGGACGGCCCGGTCATTTCTCTGGGCCTTCGCCGGGACGACCCGGCTTCCAGTCCGTCAGGAGAAAAACCATGATGCATGTCAGGCGTTCGCCCGAAGAGATCGCTGCCAACCGGCGGCGTTACGAGGAACATCAGAAGAAGGGGCTGGAATTTGCGCCGAAGGCCTTGCCGGCGCCGAGCCCCTTGCCCGCGCCCGCAATCGATGCGGCTGCGATCATCCACCAGGAAACTATCCCCGGCGGCTGGTACTGGTCGACTGTGCTGAAGCGTGGCGAGGCGCTCCGCATCGATCAGGGCGAAGGCGGATCGACCGTGGCGCTCGTCGCCTGGAACGCCACTGACACCAGCGAACGACTCAATCTCGTCGATACGGTCAAGGTTCAGTGGACGACCGCCCTCGGCAAGGGCCGCGTCATCTTCTCGGATATGGGCCGGGTGATGTTTTCGCTGATAGAGGATAGTTCCGGCGCGCATGACTGCCTGATGGGCGGCTCGACGGCAGCTTCGAACGCCGCAAAATATCCCGGCGTCAAGACCCGCAACACCCGCGACAATCTCGTGCTCGTCGCCGGCAAGCTTGGTCTCACCAGACGCGATATTCCGGCAATTCTCAATCTCTTCGCCCCGGTCCGCGTCGACGATGACGGCGGCTTCCACTGGCGCGGCAAGCTCTCCAACAGCGGCGATTATGCCGAGCTGCGCGCCGAGATGGACATGATCGTCGGCTTCTCCAACTGCCCGCATCCGCTCGATCCCGATCCGGTCTACGCGCCGAAGCCGGTCATCGTCACCCGCTTTCGCGCGCCCGCACCCGCAGTCGACGACCTCTCGCGCACGGCGACTGCCGAAGCCCTTCGCGGCTTCGAGAATAACGCCGCGATGCTGGCCTGAGGGAAGATACGATGACCGATTTCATCAAGACTTCAGCTTCGCGCAGCCTCGAAAATGCCGTGCAGGATCATTTCATCGCGGCCGAAGCGCCATGGTCAGGCATCGTGCGCAAGGGCCAGACGATCCGCATCGAGGATAGTTACGGCCAGCAGGCGATCGACACGCTGTTTTATCGAGCCGACGACTTTGCCGAGCGTTATTCCAACCAGGATACGATGCGGGCGCAGAGTGGCGCCTATATCGGCACCGGCACGAAGATCATCTCGAACGAAGGCAACGTCATGCTTGTCATGACGGCCGACAGCTGCGGCCGCCACGATACATCGGCCGGCGCCTGCTCCTGCGAGAGCAACACGGTGCGCTTTGGCCACGGCACGAAATACCTGCATGCCTGCCGCGACAATTTCGTGCTCGAGGTGACAAAACACGGCATGAGCAAGCGCGACATCGTGCCGAACATCAATTTCTTCATGAACGTGCCGATCAAGCCGAACGGCGAGATGACCATCGTCGACGGCATTTCCGCGCCTGGTGACTATGTCGAGCTGGTGGCGGAGATGGATGTGCTGTGCGTCATCTCCAACTGCCCGCAGATCAACAATCCCTGCAACGGCTTCGATCCGACGCCGATCCGGGTGCTGATCTGGGACGGCGAGGACTGATCGATGTTCACCAAAGTCCTGATTGCCAATCGCGGCGAAATCGCCGTCCGAGTCATCCGCACATTGAAGCGGATGGGCATCGCCTCGGTCGCCGTTTATTCCGATGCCGACCGGTTCTCGAAGCCGGCACTGACCGCTGACGAGGCCGTGCGCCTCGGCCCGGCGCCCGCTGCCGAAAGCTATCTTGACGTCGACGCCGTCATCGCCGCCTGCAAGGCAACGGGCGCTGAGGCCGTGCATCCGGGCTATGGCTTTCTCTCAGAGAATATCGGCTTTGCCGAGCGGCTCGCCGCTGAAGGCATCGCCTTCATCGGCCCGCGGCCGGAACATCTGTCGGCCTTCGGCCTGAAGCACACGGCGCGCGAACTGGCGAAAGCGAGCGGCGTGCCGCTGCTGCCCGGCACCGATCTCCTGCAAAGCGTCGAAGAGGCGCTTTCGGCCGCCGAGACCGTCGGTTATCCCGTCATGCTGAAAAGCACGGCCGGCGGCGGCGGCATCGGCATGCAGCTCTGCGCCGATGCGGCCGGCCTCAAGGCCTCCTTCGAAAGCGTGCAGCGGACCGCGCGCGCCAGCTTCGGCGATGCGCGTGTTTACATCGAGTGTTTCGTTGCCGAAGCCCGCCATGTCGAGGTGCAGATCTTCGGCGACGGCAAGGGCCGCGTGATTGCGCTTGGCGAACGCGATTGCTCGCTGCAGCGGCGAAACCAGAAGGTCGTCGAGGAGACCCCTGCCCCTGGCCTTTCCGCGGAAACGCGGGCGCGGCTGCACAAGGCGGCAGTCGATTTGGGGGCTTCGGTCTCCTATGAATCGGCCGGAACCGTCGAATTCATCTATGATCCCCAGCGCGAGGAATTCTATTTCCTCGAGGTCAATACTCGCCTGCAGGTCGAGCACCCTGTCACGGAAGCCGTCTTCGGCATCGACCTCGTCGAATGGATGATCCGGCAGGCGGCAGGCGAGGACGTGCTCTCGGGAGCCAGGGGCCTGACGCCGAAGGGTGCGGCGATCGAGATGCGTGTTTATGCCGAGATGCCGCATGCCGATTTCCGCCCGAGTGCCGGCCTGCTGACTGAGGTCGTCTTCCCGGATAATGCCCGCGTCGACGGCTGGATCGAGACGGGAACCGAGGTGACACCCTTCTACGACCCGATGCTTGCCAAGCTGATCGTGACGGCGGACGACCGGCCGGCGGCGATCGAGAAACTGAAGGCAGCACTCGCCGAAACGTCGATATCAGGCATCGAGACCAATCTCGATTATTTGAGAACGATCGCCGCTTCCGAATTGCTGGCCAGCGCCAAAGTGGCAACGACGGCTTTACGCGACTTCGCCTTCGTTCCAGATGTCGTCGAGGTACTCGCGCCCGGCGCGCAGTCAAGCATTCAAGAATTGCCGGGCCGGCTCGGCCTCTGGCATGTCGGTGTACCGCCGAGCGGGCCGATGGACGAGCGCTCCTTCCGCCATGCCAACCGGCTGGTCGGCAATGCCGACGTGACGGCCGCACTGGAACTGACGGTTTCCGGCCCGACGCTACGATTTTACGCCGACCAGACCGTCGCACTGGCCGGTGCCTGCATGCCCATGACCTGCGATGGCACAAGATTGCCGCACGACCAGCCGGTGCTGATCCGGGCTGGTCAAGTTCTGTCGATCGGCGCAATCGAAGGACCGGGACAACGCGCCTATCTCGCCGTCGCCGGTGGTTTTGCCGCTCCCGTTGTGCTCGGCTCGCGCGCGACCTTCGGCCTTGGCCAGTTCGGCGGCAACGCCACCGGCACGCTGAAGACGGGGCATGTGCTGCATTTTGCCCGCCAAGTACCGGCTGAACCGGTGAGACCAGCGACGGAGCCGGCCGTCTTGACGCGCGAATGGGATGTCGGCGTCGTCTATGGCCCGCACGGGGCTCCCGATTTCTTTCAGGATGGGGATATCGAGACGCTGTTTTCGACGGCTTACGAGGTGCATTTCAACAGCGCCCGCACCGGCGTTCGCCTCATCGGTCTCGCCCCGGTTTGGGCACGTAGCGACGGCGGTGAGGCGGGGCTGCACCCCTCCAACCTGCACGATAATGCCTATGCGATCGGGGCGATCGATTTCACCGGCGATATGCCGATCATTCTCGGCCCCGACGGTCCAAGCCTTGGCGGCTTCGTCTGCCCGGCGGTGATTGCCCGCGACGAGCAGTGGAAGATGGGCCAGTTCAAGCCCGGCGACCGCATCCGTTTTCATGCAGTCGTGCGGCCGGAAGACCCGATCGCCGGCCCGGCGGTGCGGCGGCCCTCGGAAGAAACAGGTTCGCCGATCCTCGGCATCAGCGAGGATGGCCCGGTTTCTGTCGTTTATCGCCGCCAGGGCGACGACAATCTGCTCGTCGAATATGGGCCGATGACGCTCGATATCGCGCTCAGGCTGCGGGTGCACCTGCTGATGCAGGCGGTCGTGGAGGCCCGCCTCCCCGGCGTCGTCGACCTCACCCCCGGTATCCGCTCGCTGCAGGTCCATTATGACGGCACGCAGCTGACGCGCCGGCGCCTGCTTGGGCTGCTTTCCGAGATCGAGGCGACCCTTCCGGCAGCCCAGGAGGTCACGGTGCCGAGCCGCGTCGTGCATCTGCCGCTCTCCTGGAACGATCCGGATGCGGAACTTGCGATGCGCAAATATCAGGAGCTCGTGCGCCCGAATGCGCCCTGGTGCCCGTCGAATATCGAGTTCATCCGCCGCATCAACGGCCTTCCTGACGAACAGGCCGTTCGCGATATCGTCTTTGATGCAAGCTACCTGGTGCTCGGTCTCGGCGACGTCTATCTCGGCGCGCCGGTTGCGACCCCTGTTGATCCGCGCCATCGGCTCGTGACGACGAAGTATAATCCCGCCCGCACCTGGACGCCTGAGAACGCCGTCGGCATCGGCGGCGCCTATATGTGCATCTACGGCATGGAAGGACCGGGCGGCTACCAGCTCTTCGGCCGCACCATCCAGGTCTGGAACACCTGGCGGGAGACGCCGGCCTTTGCCAGGGGCAAGCCCTGGCTGCTGAACTTCTTCGACCAGATCCGTTTCTTCGCTGTTAGTAACCAGGAATTGACGGAGGCGCGCGCGGCCTTCCCGCATGGCGGCTATCCGATCCGGATCGAGGAAACGGAATTCTCCTATGCCGCCTATGAGAAGGAATTGCAGACGAACTCGGCCTCGATCGGCCGCTTCAAGGCAACCCAGCAGGCCGCCTTCGATGCCGAGCGCCAGCGCTGGAAGGAAGCCGGGCTCGACAGCTTCGTCACCGATGAAGGCACGGGCGAAAGTCCGGATGGGGATATTCCGGACGGCTGCTTCGGGGTTGCCAGCGCCGTGCCCGGCAATATTTGGAAATTGCTGGTCGAGCCGGGTGCCTCGGTTGCGGCCGGCGACACACTCGCCATCATCGAATCGATGAAAATGGAAATCAATGTCACCGCCCCTGCGGCAGGCCGCGTCTGCGACCTGCGCGCCGGGCCGGGAAGAAACGTCAAAGCCGGCGATATCATCGTCGTTCTGGAGGAATGCTGACATGCTGCCGACCATCCTCGATCTCTCAAGCCTTCGCGCCGCCTATCAATCCGGCCTGACGCCGCTCGACGCCATCGAAGAGGTGATCGCGCGGCGTGCCGCCTCGAAAGATCCGGCAATCTTCATCACGCCGGTGCCGGATGAGGAATTACGCGCTGCCGCAAAAGCTTTGATGGCACGCGCGCCTGAGGCAAACAGTCTGCCGCTCTGGGGCGTTCCCTTCGCCGTCAAAGACAATATCGATGCCGCCGGCCTGCCGACGACTGCCGCCTGCCCGGCCTATGCGTATCAGCCGGAAGCCGACTCCACCGTCGTTGCCCGGTTGAAGGCGGCCGGCGCCATCATCATCGGCAAGACCAATCTCGACCAGTTTGCAACCGGCCTCAACGGCACGCGCTCGCCCTATGGCGCGCCGCGTTCGGTCTTCGATGCGGCCTATATCTCCGGCGGATCGAGCTCCGGATCGGCGGTCACGGTGGCCTCCGGCCTTGCCGCCTTCGCACTCGGTACGGATACGGCTGGCTCCGGCCGCGTGCCGGCTGCCTTCAACAATCTGGTCGGCATCAAGCCGACGCCGGGTCTCTTGCCGAATACCGGCGCGGTTCCAGCCTGCAAGAGCGTTGACTGCATCACGATTTTTGCTGCGACCGTCGGCGACGGTGTTGCGATCCGCAAGGTCGCCGAAGGCTTCGATGCCGCCGATGCTTTCTCGCGTCGCGCCAAACCGGCGAACCTGCCGGTGTCGGGCTTGCGTATCGGCGTCCTGACCGACGCCGAACGGGAGTTCTTCGGCGACAAGGAGGTGGAGGCGCTCTACGACCAGGCGATCGAGCGGGCCAGAGCACTCGGCGCAACCATCGTGCCTTTCGACTACGCGCCATTCCGCGAGGCGGCCGCCCTTCTCTATGACGGGCCGTGGGTCGCCGAACGTCTGGCGGCGGTCGAGACCTTCCTCACGACGAACGCGGCCGATTTCGACCCGACGGTGCGGGGGATTATCGAAGGCGCCAAGGGCAAGACCGCGGTTGAGGCCTTTAACGGCCGATACCAGCTCGAGGAACTGCGCCGCAAGACCGAGGCCGAATGGGAAAAGGCCGATGTGCTTCTGCTGCCGACCGCACCGACCACTTACTCGGTCGCCGACATGCTGGCCAATCCCGTCGTGCTCAACGGCCGCCTCGGTCGCTACACCAATTTCGTCAACCTGCTCGATTGCGCGGCGATCGCCGTTCCGGCCGGTTTCGGCACAGGTGGCCTGCCGGGCGGCGTCACCGTCATCGCACCTGCCTTCACCGACGATGCGCTGGCGCCGCTTGCCGATGCGCTGCACCGTGCAGCAGGTTCCGGCATGGGCATCGACCGGCAGGCGGCAATACCGGAAGCGAGCCGTGTTGTGCCTGGCGATGACGGTTTCATCGAAATCGCGGTCGTCGGTGCGCATTTGACCGGCATGCCGCTCAATCACGAACTGGCAGGCGCCGGCGGGCGTCTGGTCAAGACCTGCCGCACGGCCGGCGATTATCGCCTCTTCGTTCTGCCCAATACCACGCCGCCGAAACCGGGGCTGCTGCGCGAACCCGGCCATAAGGGTCAGGGGCTGGAGGTCGAGGTCTGGGCGCTGCCGGCCGATGCTTTCGGCAGGTTCGTCCAGAAGATTCCGGCACCCCTCGGCATCGGTAAGCTGGCGCTCGAAGACGGTTCCAGCGTCTCCGGCTTCGTCTGCGAGGCCCATGCGGTGAAAGGTGCCGAGGAAATCACCGCACTTGGCGGCTGGCGCAACTATATCAGCGCCAAGCTGGCGAGCTGAGGAGAGCCTTGCATGGCAGCAAAGCTCATCCGGCGCCTGATCGATCTGCTGCGGGACGGTCTGACCGCCCGCGGCGAAGCGATCGGCAGCGCCTGTGTCAGCCCTGGCGGTTCTGAGAGCGTTCGGCAACCTCGACGATGATGCCGTCGGGATCGCGAACGAAGGCGATCTTGTTCAGCATCTCGGAGTGGACAGCGAAGCGCGGCCGCTCCTTGATCTCGACGTCCGCCTGTTCAAGGCGGGCGAAGGTCTCGTCGACATTGTCGAAATGGAAGGTGAGGTGGCGGACGCCGGCCGTATCGTCAGGCACGTCGACCGCCCTCGACGCGCCGCCGGGCGGCGCAAAGACCTCCAGCATGCCGCCGCCTGCATCGAGGAACGCGACCTGCATGCCATTCGCCATCGTCTTACGCAGCACGAGGCTGAGGCCGAGCAGGCCGCAGTAGAAATCGACGGTGCGGTCCATGTCGCTGACCGTCATGCCGACATGCTCGAAGGATTTCAGCATCGGAGAGCCCTTCCCGGTTCAGACGGTGGCAGCGCTGCGCCATTCCCCTGCCGGAAGCCAGGAGCGATAGAGCGGATGATCGGCGGCGATCGGCATCTGCGTCGGTTGTCCGGTTCGCTGCGAGAAATAGGCGGCCGTTACCAGTTCCAGCGAATTGCGGGCATCCTGCAATGTCACCGGTGGGTCGGTGTCTTCGACGATCGCCTTGTGGAAGAGCTCGAACTGGCGGGTGTAGCCATCCTCGCCAGGCACATAGGCGGCGAGCACCTCATCGATCCGCGCCTGATGTTCCTCTGTCCCGGCGACGAATGTCCACGGATCACGGCCCATCGTATAGGGTTCGATGATGCTTTCGGCGACGAGGTCGTTGAAGCAGAAGCGTAGCCGCGAGATTTCCTTGCGCGAGCCGAGGGTCATCGACAGCGTCGCCAGCGAGCCGTTCTGCATCTTCACCGAAAGGGCTGCCGTATCCTCGACCTCGATCGGATTGACCAGCGTCGCCCCATAGGAAAATACCTCGGCGCAAGGGCCATGCACATAGTTCAGCATGTCATGGGCGTGGATGGCGTGGCCGAGAAGGCCACCGCCCAGTTCGCTCGCCCATTTGCCGCGCCATGGCACGGCATAATAATCCGGGCCGCGCCACCAATGTGTCTCGATCGTCGTCAGGAACGGCTTGCCGGCAAGGCCGCGCTCGATCAGCAGTTTCAGTTTCTGCAGACCGGAACCGTAGCGATACTGGAAGATCGGCATCAGCTTCCTGCCGGGGTAACGATCGAGGATGCGCCCCATCTCGTCGACCTCGGCGATCGAGCCGAAGAGCGGCTTCTCGCAGATCACGTGTTTGCCGGACTCGATACCCTTGCGGCAAAGTCCGAAATGAGAGCTCGGCGGCGTCGAAATGTCGATGATGTCGAGATCGTCACGGGCAAACAGCGAATCCGCATCCTGCGTGTATTCGCCAATGCCGTACTCCTCGCACAGCGCCCTGCCGCGTTCCTCGTCGAGCGAGCAGAGCACGGGGACTTCGAAAAGCTCCTTGTTCCAGCCGAAGCCGGCCAGATGCCGCGCAGCGATGCCTGCACCGATGACGCCGACGCGCAATTTTCTGGTCATGATATCCTCCTCAGCGAGCGCCGATGCGCGCGGCTTTCGCCTGGGCTTCCAGCGAAAGACGGCAGACTTCAAAAACGTGATCCTGGGTCATCGCCGTCTGCGTGCGGTTGCCGACGTCGGCGGTGAAAGCGTCGAAATAGTCGAGCTTTTCGCCGCTGCAATCGATATGGGTCATTTCCTTGCCGTTGACCAGGAAGAGGTGATCCTTGCCCGGCCGGCCGGCGATATCGATATATTTGCGCAGTTCGATGTAGCCTTCGGTGCCGAGAATGGTCAGGCGCCCGTCGCCCCAGGTCGGCAGCGCCTCCGGCGTGAACCAGTCGACACGGACATAACCCGCCGCCTTGTCGGAACGCAGAAGCACCTCGCCGAAATCCTCGAAGGCGGGCTTGTCGGGCATGCCGAAATTGCCGATCGAGCTGGCGATGACCTCGCCTGTGGTCGAGCCGGTATAGAACAGGAACTGGTCGACCTGGTGTGAAGCGATATCGACGATGATGCCGCCGAAGGCTTCGGGATCGAAGAACCAGTCCGGCCGGGTCGGCAGTTGCAGCCGGTGTGGACCGACGCCGAGCGTCTGGATCACCTTGCCGATCGCCCCTTCCTTCACCAGCTTTCCGGCCTTGACGGCGGAGCGCACGCAATGGCGTTCGGAAAAGCAGATCGAAAAGATCTTGCCGGTTTCAGCGACGGTCTTCTTGACGTCCGCGAGCTGGGCGAAGGTCGTCACCCCGGGCTTGTCGGTCATCACGTCCTTGCCGGCCTTCATCGCACGGATGGCGAGACCGGCGCGATCGCGCGGGATCGCCGAGATGCAGACGACGTCGATCGACGGATCGTCGAACAGCTTTTCCCGGTCGATCTGCGGCGCGTCAGGATAGGTCTTCTCAAAGGCCTCGCGCAGTGCCGGCACCGAGGTCTGCGGGCAATAGCCGACGAATTCGCTGCCTGCGGCCAGCAATCCCTTCACGTGATCGAACGTGTGCCCATGGTCGATTCCGACGACGGCAAATCTCAACATTGCTGCAATATCCTCCTGGGATTTTCGTGTGGCCGGCTGACGCCAGCCTCCTCCATGTCGGGCAAAACAGATAACGAAAGCCGCCTCCTGTCAAGGCGAGATGAAGGGGAAAACCGACCAGAGTACAAATTAAATATTTGAAATATAACGATTAATTTGTATCTAAATAGTTATTTTGTAGGTTTTACGCTTGGTCTTTCGACAAAGGGCCACGGCTTGAGCCGATCGGGCGAAAGTCTTTTTCCCCGACGCATCTTGCCCCATCTCCGTGAATGTGATCGATTTCGGCCGCCGCCGGGTTGGAGGGCGGCAACACCCCGCAACGTTTTAAAGAGCGCTCCCCGCTCGCCTGTGACGGAAGATCACCATGTCTCAACCTCTGCTCGATGTCGCCGCTTCGGATGGTCTTTTTGTCGGTCGCATCTGGAATCCCGAAGCGCAGGGACCGAGTATTGTGATGTTACGCGAGGGTATGCTGGTCGACATCACGTCGCGCGAGGCGCCGACGCTGAGCGCCCTGCTCGAGCGGCAGGATGCCGCCGCCTTCGTCCGTGCAGCAAGTGGCAGGGCGGTTGGCTCGCTGGCGGACATCGCCGCCAACAGTACCGGAGCTCCGGATCAAACGCGCCCGTATCTCCTTGCGCCCGTCGACCTGCAGGCAGTCAAGGCCTGCGGCGTTACCTTTGCGCAGTCGATGATCGAGCGGGTCATCGAGGAGAAGGCCGCCGGCAGTCCGGAACGCGCTGCCTCGATCCGCGAGCGCGTCAGCACGCTGATCGGCGGCAGCCTCACCAATCTGAAGGCCGGTTCGCCGGAGGCCGCCAAGGTCAAGCAGGCACTGATCGACGAAGGCATGTGGTCGCAATATCTCGAGGTGGGCATCGGGCCGGATGCCGAAGTCTTCACCAAGGCGCCGGTGCTCTCCTCCGTCGGCTGGGGTGCCGATGTCGGCCTGCATCCGATCTCGACCTGGAACAATCCCGAGCCGGAAGTCGTGCTCGCGGTCAATAGCCGCGGCGAAATTAAGGGTGCGACGCTCGGCAACGACGTCAACCTGCGCGACGTGGAGGGCCGCTCGGCACTGTTGCTCGGCAAGGCCAAGGATAACAACGCCTCCTGCTCGATCGGTCCTTTCATCCGCCTGTTCGACGCCGATTACAGCCTGGATGACGTGCGCAAGGCCGAACTCGACCTGAAAGTCACCGGCCAGGACGGTTTCGTGCTGCATGGCAAGAGTTCGATGTCACAGATCAGCCGCGACCCGACCGATCTCGTCAAGCAGACGGTCGGCGCCCATCATCAATATCCTGACGGTTTCATGCTTTTCCTCGGCACGCTGTTTGCGCCGACGCAGGACCGCGACGCGCCAAAGCAAGGCTTCACCCACAAGATTGGCGATGTCGTCGAGATTTCCTCGGCAGGCCTCGGCGCCCTCGTCAACACCGTGCGCCTTTCCACCGAATGTCCGCCCTGGACCTTCGGCATTTCGGCGCTGATGAGCAACCTCGCAAAGCGTGGCCTGCTCTAACTCTTTGAGTTTGCGCACTTCCGGGCGGAAAACCGCTTCGCGTTTTCCTGAGATGCTAAGCTACTGGTTTCTCCGCCTGCCCTGCAGCAGGTCGAGAACGGAGTTTGCCGCCTCGAGAACGTTTGTCCCCGGGCCGAACACGGCTGCGACGCCGTGTTCGTGCAGGAATTCATAGTCCTGACGCGGGATGACGCCGCCGCAGACGACGATGATATCGCCACCGCCCTGTTCCCTCAGCCTGTCGATCAGCTGTGGTAGCAGCGTCCTGTGGCCGGCCGCCAATGACGAGACGCCGACGACGTTGACCTTTTCGCTGAGTGCGACGCCGGCGGCTTCCTCCGGTGTCTGGAAGAGGGGACCGGCGAGCACATCGAAGCCGATATCGCCGAAGGCCGAAGCGATTACTTTGGCGCCTCGGTCGTGTCCGTCCTGACCGAGCTTGGCGACCATGATCTTCGGCCGGTGCCCCATGGCTTCCGTCACTTCCATCATGCGGGTCTTGAGCACGGCGAGTTCGGGCTCATTTTCATACGCTTGGCCATAGACGCCCTTGATCACCACAGGCGTGGCGGCATGATCGCCGAAGGCAGCGCGCATGGCGTCCGATATCTCGCCGACCGTGGCGCGGGCCCGCGCCGCCTCAATGGCGGCTTCCAGCAGGTTGCCCTTGCCGCTCTGTGCGATCTCTGCCAGGGCCGCCAGCGTTTCGCGCACGGCTCCGCCATCGCGCCGCCGCTTGGTTTCCTCGATACGTCTGATTTGCGCTTTGCGTACTGCGCTATTGTCGATCTCCAGAATGTCGATCGGCTGCTCGTTGTCGAGCCTGTAGCGGTTGACACCGACGATGACCTCCTCGCCCTTGTCGACGGCTGCCTGGCGGCGCGCAGCCGCTTCCTCGATCAACCGCTTCGGCAGGCCGTCATTGACGGCCTTCGTCATGCCGCCGAGCGCTTCCACCTCCTCGATCAGTGCCCAGGCTTTGTCGGCAAGCTCCTTCGTCAGGCTCTCGACGTAATAGGAGCCCGCCAGCGGATCGACCACCTTGGTGACGCCGGTTTCGTGGCTCAAGATCAATTGCGTGTTGCGGGCGATGCGGGCGGAAAATTCCGTCGGCAGCGCGATCGCCTCGTCGAAGGAGTTGGTATGCAGCGACTGCGTGCCGCCGAGCACGGCCGACATCGCCTCGAAAGCGGTGCGGATGATGTTGTTATAGGGGTCCTGTTCCTGCAGCGAGACGCCGGAGGTCTGGCAATGGGTGCGCAGCATCAGCGACGAGGCCTTCTTCGGCTCAAACTCCTCCATGATGCGGGTCCAGAGCAGGCGGGCGGCGCGAAGTTTCGCCGCCTCCATGAAGAAGTTCATGCCGATCGCGAAGAAGAAGGAGAGCCTGCCAGCGAAATCATCGACATTGAGGCCCTTGGCAATCGCCGCCCTGACATATTCGCGACCGTCGGCCAACGTGAAGGCAAGTTCCTGCACCAGCGTCGCGCCGGCCTCCTGCATGTGATAGCCGGAGATCGAGATCGAATTGAATTTCGGCATCTCCTTGGCCGTATATTCGATGATGTCGGCAACGATCCGCATCGAGGGTTCGGGCGGATAGATATAGGTGTTGCGGACCATGAACTCCTTGAGGATGTCGTTTTGGATGGTTCCCGAAAGGTCGGCTCGTGGAACGCCCTGCTCCTCGCCGGCCACGATGAAGGAGGCGAGGATCGGGATGACGGCGCCGTTCATGGTCATCGATACCGACATTTCGCCGAGCGGAATGCCGTCGAACAGGATCTTCATGTCCTCGACGCTGTCGATTGCCACACCCGCCTTGCCGACATCGCCCTCGACGCGCGGATGATCGCTGTCATAACCGCGGTGGGTGGCAAGATCGAAGGCGACCGACAGGCCCTTCTGGCCAGCGGCCAGATTGCGGCGATAAAAGGCGTTGGATTCCTCTGCCGTCGAGAAGCCGGCATATTGGCGAATCGTCCAAGGCCGGCCGGCATACATCGTCGCCCGTGGGCCGCGGGTGAAAGGCGAAAAGCCGGGAAGCGAACCAAGGTGCCCGGCGCCATCGAGATCCTCGGCCGTATAGAGCGGCTTGACGGCAATACCTTCCGGCGTCTGCCAGGTCAGCTTCTCGGGCGAGGTGCGCAGTTCCTTTTGCGCAAGCTCCACCCAATCCGACAGCGTCTTCTTCGTCATGCGGTTCCTCCGGCTTTTTTCATCCCCACCCTACCATTTCACAGGCTCCTCGTGCGATAGAGCCCGAACAGGATGATTTTAGGCCGAGCCGGCTAAAATCTGAATCCTGTTCTACATTATATAGTTAGAGCATGATGTCGTCCGAAAACCGCTTAGACTTTTCGGCATCATGCTCCAGGATAATTAATGCGGCAAATCCTTGATTTCTATTGCCGGCTTTGGGAACCGCCTCATGAAGACAATGCAGATCTATGCCTTCGACATGAACTGCGTCGGGCACATCAACCACGGTCTGTGGACGCATCCGCGCGACCGCTCAACGCAGTATACCGATCTCGACTACTGGACGGAGTTTGCCAAGACCGCCGAACGCGGCAAGCTGGACGGCATTTTCCTGGCCGACATCGTCGGTGTCTACGATGTCCAAAGGGGCAGCCCGTCGCCTGTCATCGAGACGGGCGCGCAGATCCCGGTCAATGATCCGATGATCCCGATTTCGGCGATGGCCTATGTCACGAAACATCTGGGTTTCGGCGTGACCGTCAACACCACCTATGAGCCACCCTTCCTGCTGGCGCGGCGCATGTCGACGCTCGACCACCTGACCAAGGGACGGATCGGCTGGAACATCGTCACCGGTTATCTCGACAGTGCGGCTCGCAGCATGGGTTTCGACAAGCTGCCGGAACATGATGCGCGTTACGACGCAGCCGAAGAATATCTCGAAATTCTCTACAAGCTCTGGGAAGGGAGTTGGGACGACGATGCAGTGGTGCGCGACAAGGCGGGCGGCGTCTATGCCGATCCCTCCAAAGTGCGCTCTGTCCGTCACGACGGCAAATATTACCGGATGGAAGGCATCCATCTTTCCGAGCCCTCGCCGCAGCGCACGCCCCTGCTCTTCCAGGCCGGCGCCTCGGCACGCGGGCAGGATTTCGCCGCACGCCACGCCGAATGCGTCTTCATTTGCCGGGCCGAATCCCAAGGCGGCCAAGCCGACCGTCGATGCGCTGCGGGCGAAGGCGACGGAATTCGGCCGCGGCGCCGACGCATTGAAGATCCTGAGCCTGATCACCGTTGTCGTCGGGCGGACGGAGAAGGAAGCACGGGACAGACTGGAGGAGTACCGCCGCCATGCGAGCGTCGAGGCTTCGCTTGCGCATTACTCCGCTTCGACAGGCATCGACTTTTCGAAGTATGGATTGGACGACGTCATCGACCAGAGCTCGACCAACGCCAATCAATCCGCACTTGCGGCCATCACGAAACAGGCGCCAAAGCCGGTGACGCTGCGTGACATCATCGACCAGATGGTGCTCGGCAGCCGGATGAAGCCGATAGTGGGTTCGCCGGAACAGATCGCCGATCGTCTCGCGACATGGATAAAAGAGGGTGGCATCGACGGCTTCAATCTGGCGCGGACAGTGGCGCCGGAAAGCCTGCGCGATTTCGTCGACATGGTGGTGCCGGTGTTGCAGGAGCGCGGCGTGTTCAAGGCGGACTATGCTGCAGGACCCTTGCGGCAGAAGCTTTTCGGCGGCGGGAACGGCAGGTTGCCCGCCGCTCATCCCGCCGCCCAGTTCCGGCGCTGATTTATCGGTGGTCCAGCTTAGCGACCAGCCGGTCGCCAAGCCACTGGATGCCGCAGACGAGCACGATGAGCACGGCCACCACTGCGACCATCACACTGGTTTCGAAACGCTGATAGCCATAGCGGATGGCGAGGTCGCCGAGGCCGCCGGCGCCGATCGCGCCGGCCATGGCCGAGGCGCCGATCAGCGTTACCAGCGTGACGGTGAAACCGGCGACGATGCCCGGCAGCGCTTCAGGCACCAGCACCTCGCGGATGATCGTCCAGCGATTGCCGCCCATGGCACGCACGGCATCGATCAGCCCGCGGTCGACCTCGCGCAGCGATACTTCGGCGATACGGGCGTAGTAGGGCGTTGCAGCGATGGCGAGCGGCACGATGGCCGCCCAGGTGCCGAGCGCGGTGCCGACGATCAGCCGCGTCAGCGGGATCAGCGCCACCAGCAGTATGATGAAAGGCACTGAGCGAAAGCCGTTGATGACTGCGCCGAGCACGCGATTGATCCAGAGGTTTTCGGCGATGCCGCCGCGCGCCGTCGCAACCAGGGCAAGGCCGAGTGGCAGGCCGGCGACGAGCGAGATCACTCCCGAGGCGAGGGTCATCAGGATCGTCTCCCAAAGGGAGCGAATAAGCAGTTCAAGCATGATCGGTGTCATAACCAAGCACCTCCACCCGGGCGGACCGGGCCGTCAGGAATTGTTCGACCTTTCCGGCAAGCGCGGGGTCGCGCGCGGGAACGGCGATGAAGAACCGCGCCACCGGCTGGTTCTGGATATGGTCGATGCCGCCATGGACGAGGCGGAAGGAATGCGGCAATGCTGCCGAGAGTTCGGCAAATAGCGCGCCCTGCGCCTGTGGCCCGGCGAGATCGACGCTGAGGATCGCTTCGCTGCCCGCCGTCGCCGACAGCCGG
This sequence comes from Rhizobium leguminosarum bv. viciae, assembly GCF_012276115.1. Classification (GTDB taxonomy): domain Bacteria; phylum Pseudomonadota; class Alphaproteobacteria; order Rhizobiales; family Rhizobiaceae; genus Rhizobium; species Rhizobium leguminosarum_T. The sequence continues at coordinate 100,542 of NZ_WIEU01000021.1, forward strand.
CTGGCGATATGCTCAGGAAGCTGCGGGCGGATGCCGCCAAGCAGGCTCCCGGTGATTTCAGCCTGCGGATTGGCGAAGACCGACCAGACCTGTCCTTCCTCGACGATGCGCCCGGCATCGATGACCGCGACGCGATCGGCAATGCCGCGTACCACTTCCATCTCGTGGGTGATGAGCAGAATGGTCAGTCCGAGCTTACGGTTGATGTCCTTCAGCAATGCCAGGATCGACCGGGTGGTTTCCGGATCGAGCGCCGATGTCGCCTCGTCGGACAACAGCAGTGCGGGGCGTGCCGCCAGCGCCCGGGCGATGCCGACGCGTTGTTTCTGGCCGCCGGATAGCGATGCGGGATAAGCCTTCGCCTTGTCTGCAAGGCCGACGAGTTCGAGCAACTCATTCGCCCGTTTCAGGCGCTCGCTCTTTGCAAGACCCTCGATCTTCAGAGGTAGGCCGACGTTTTCCTCGACTGTTTTGGCAGAAAGCAGATTGAAATGCTGGAAGATCATGCCGATGCGGCGGCGCAGCGGCTGCAATTCCTGTTCTGAAAGTCCGGTGATGTCTCGGCCTTCGATAAGGATCTCGCCGCTATCGGCGCGCTCCAGGCCGTTCAGGCAGCGGATCAGCGTCGATTTGCCGGCGCCGCTGCGGCCGATGATGCCGAGAATCTCGCCTCTCTTCACCGTCAGCGAAATACCGTCGAGGGCTGCAGTGGCTCCGAACCGCCGTTTCACGTCGGCCAGTCTCACCACCTCTTCGGAAGCCGCGGCTTGCGACTGTGCCTCGATCGCCGTGGTGGAAACAAGGGAATTCATGTGTTTTTCCTTACAAATACTGAAGGCGGTCCGGGCAGAGAACGCCCGGACCGCTTCTCGGCAGGCCTTAGAGCCTTTCCGGGTTAGATTGCAGCATTCTGTTGGCTCAAACGGAGTCGGATGGTCGACCGGCCGGCGCGCGTCGTAGCCAAGCTCTACGGCCAAGCCGGCCGGTCGATCAGCCGGCCCGTTTCAGCCAACCCGAAGGGCCGGGCATCTTTCCGCCAGGGCAAAGGCGATCGGTTCGGACGTACCAAGGGGTATGCCCTTCGCCAATCGCCTTTGCCCTGACGAAAACCTGCTCCGGCAGAATGCTTCAATCTAACCCGGAAAGGCTAACCCCAGCCCTGCCTCTGATCAATAGGCGCTGAGACCGGTGCCCTTGTAGACCTTGTCGAATTCGGCCTTGACGGTGTCGTTCTGATAAGAAGACACAAGCGTCTTGACCCATTCGGCATCCTTGTTGTCGTCCTTGACGGCGATGAAGTTACGGTATGGATTATCAGTGATCGGCTCCTGGGCAATGCGTTCGGCCGGCGAAAGACCGCTCTTCAGCGCCCAGTCGGTGTTGACGATGCCGGCATCCAGATCGTCGATCGAACGGCCGACGATGCCGGCGTCGAGTTCCTTGATCTCGATCTTCTTCGGATTGTCGGTGACGTCGGCGACGGTCGCGAGAATACCGGTGCCTTCCTTCAGTTTGATCAGTCCTTCGCTCTGGAGAACGCGCAACGCACGGCCTTCGTTCGAGGGATCGTTCGGCACGCCGATGACGGCACCTTCCGGGATCTCTGCGACGGACTTGTATTTCTTGGTGTAAAGGCCGATCGGCCAGACCCCGGTATAACCGACGCGAACGATGTGATAGCCGTGCTGCTGGATCTGGTTGTCGAGATAGGGCTGGTGCTGGAAGGCGTTGGCATCGATTTCGCCGCGCTCCAGCGCTTCATTCGGCTGGGTGTAGTCGTTGAAGATGACGGTTTCGATCTTGAGACCCTTCTTGCCCGCTTCGCTCGCGACCACGCGCCAGATGTCCTCCTCCTCGCCGGCCATGATGCCGACCTTGATCGATTTGTCCTCGGCATGGGAAGGAGCGGGTGCTGCAAAGGAAAAGGCTGCGGCCGCCGAAATGGCGACGGCGGCAAGAGCCGCACGGCGCGAAAGGTGGAAGCCGTGAAGATTTTTGTTCTTGGTCATTGTATATCCCGTCTGACTGAATGAGGCCGAACGCCCCGAGCAGACCGATCATGGCAAATGCGCGGATCGGGAGCGAAGCACGAATGTCTGATGTGGAGGAAGGGCCGGAAAAACTCTTGCCCTGCCATCGATATCGGCAGGATAAATTTCCACCAAATTTATGGATTAATTGCGGCTTGAGAGCATGCTCCAAAACTGAAAACGGCGCCTCCTCGGTGCCGTCTCAAGCTCATTCCGGCATTCCTCATTCGGCAGCAATTAGGGCGTGATTTCGCACAGGAAAGAACGCCTCGAGCTCGCCGATGACCTCGCCGATCCGCTTGGAAAGCGGATCGGATGAGACACGGTAATCGGTGAAGTCGCGGTCGGACGCGTAAACCGCGGTCGGCAGCGTGTGCGACATGAAAAAACCGAAGAGCGGGCGGAGCTGGTGCTCGACCATCAGCGCATGGCGGTCGCCGCCGCCGGTCGCGGTGATGATGATCGGCTTGGCGCGCAGCTCATGCGGGTCGATAAAGTCGATCAGATGCTTGAAGAGGCCGGGATAGCTGCCCTTGTAAGTCGGCGCTCCGATGACCAGCACATCGGCATTGACGATGTCGTCGATGACTTCCCTGGCACGGCTGTCGAGGTCGTCACGGCGCAGCGCCTGGCCAAGCGAGGGGCCGACATCGGTCAGATCGTAGATGGTGTTGTCGAAGCCGTATTTCTCGGCGGCGAGACCAGCAACGTTTTCAACAAGCGCAAAGGTCTTCGACGGGCGGTTGAAACTACCCGCAAGGCCGACCAGTTTGGGAGCAGACATGCCATTTCCTTCCAATATCGTGCCGGGACCGACGTCATTATTGGACGAATATTATCTATAAAAATAGTGGATTAAAGGAATGGTGATCCCTCTTCCCCATAGGAGGAGAAAAATACGTTCGGGCCTGTGGGCGACGGCAACGTGCGAAATCGAGCCGGAGTGTCGGTGACATTCCGGCTCTATCGATTGTCCGTAAGCGATGTCGTCTCACACGGATTTCTGCTTGGGAATACGCGGCAGGAAGACCGTCAGGAGACCGAGCAGCGGCAAATAGGAGCAGATGCGGTAGACGAAATCGATGCCATGGGTATCGGCGAAATCGCCGAGCAGCGCGGCGCCAAGCCCCCCTGCCCCGAATGCGAAGCCGAAGAAGACCCCGGCAATCAGCCCGACGCGCCCGGGCACCAGTTCCTGCGCGAAGACGACGATTGCCGAGAAGGCCGAAGCGAAGATCAGGCCGATGACGATGCTGAGTATACCCGTCCAGAAAAGGTTCGCATAGGGAAGCAGGAGCGCGAAGGGAATGACGCCGAGGATCGAGAACCAGATGACGAAACGGGCACCGAAGCGGTCACCGATCGGCCCGCCGAGGAAAGTGCCGACGGCGACCGAGCCGAGGAACAGGAAGAGCATTAGCTGTGCCTGCTGAACGCTGAGCTCGAACCTGTCGATGACATAGAAGGTGAAGTAGCTCGATACGCTCGCCATGTAGACATTCTTCGTTGCTGTCAGCAGCACGAGAATCAGCAGCGCCCAGACGACCCGGTTCTGCGGCAGCGGCAGGGTCCGGCTTATTGCCGGCTTACTGGCATTCTGGCGCCTGTGGCTGATGTACCAGTTGCCGACCCAACTCAGCACGACCATGCCGACCATGGCGATGGCGGCGAACCAGGAGACGCTGTGCTGGCCGAGCGGCAGCACGATGAAGGCGGCAAGCAGCGGACCGATCGCCTGGCCGGCATTGCCACCGACCTGGAAGAAGGATTGCGCGAAACCGTGGCGACCGCCGGAGGCAAGACGGGCAACGCGCGAAGATTCCGGATGGAAGACCGCCGAGCCGAAGCCGATTAAGCTAGCGGCAACCAGCAGCAGTTCGAAGCTGCCGGCGTTGCCGAGCAGAATGAGGCCGCAAAAGGTACTCGCCATACCAACCGGCAGCGAATAGGGCATCGGCCAGCGGTCGGTGACGATGCCGACCAGCGGCTGCAGCAGCGAAGCCGTGACCTGGAAAGTCATGGTGAGGAGACCGATCTGCACAAAATCGAGATCGTAATTCGCCTTGAACAGCGGATAAAGCGAGGCGAGCAGCGACTGCATGATGTCGTTCAGCATATGGCAGAAGCTGACCGCCACGAGGATGGACATCGTTGTTTTTTCGAAACGGGGCGCGCGCTCGGCAACGGTTGCCATCAATACTTCTCCTGCACAGACACGGCCGGTGCCGTGCGACGTCGCTTTTGTTCGATGGATTTTCGGGCGATCGGGGCTGGGAACACTCTCGTGCGACGGTCGCTGAAGAGCATTTAGCGTAAGCCGGGACGCAATTACAGCCCAGTTTTATCCGTATTGGTACGGCTTTTCTTCGATTTGCGCTTCCGTCGAGTGATTTCTGCGTGATTTCACGACTTTCTGGACGGGGGCTTTCATATCACAGTCAGTCGCGATCGTCGCATATCCACTATGCTATATGAAAACAACCATGGAAAAGCCATGCAGGGGATACTACAGCTGCGCCGATTGAAAATGCGATCGAGGCTGAAAACACGCGATGAATGTCAAGACAGCGAATGCAATAGACAGCTATGTCGGAGCGCGCATCAGAATGCGCCGGCAGTTGCTCGGGATGAGCCAGGAACGGCTTGCCGAGCAGATCGGCGTGACCTTTCAGCAGGTTCAAAAATACGAGAAGGGCATCAACCGCATCGGCGCGAGCCGGCTGCAGCGGATCGCCGAGGTGCTGCACACGTCGCCGAGCTTCTTCTTCGAACAGGAGAATTCCGAGCCGTTGACGCTGCAAGGGCTGGATCTATCCGCGAATATGGATCCGGTCGCCGAATTCCTGCGAACGAAAGAGGGATTGGTGCTCAATCGCGCCTTTCTAAAGATCGCCGACAGCAATATCCGCGAAACGGTCATCGCGCTGGTGAAGGCGATGGCGCAGGCGGAAAGTCGCGGTCTGACATCGGGAGCCTCCGCAGCGGATATCACCCTTCCGCTCGGAGAATAGGCGGGTATCGCAGCGTTTCGCCTGGCGAGCCGACCGGACAATCAGTGGCATTTCCCGAAAGGGCCTGCTTGCGATTTGGCATTTGCTGGATCGCTATATGAGGGACGGCGCCGAGCTCGGCGCTGAATTCTCCGCCTATCGCCTGGATCTTGCGCTGGGCGCTCTGCAGCAGGACCTCGACAGAAGCGCCGTGCCCCTCCCCCAGGCAGATATCAAGACGGTTCTTCGCCACGCGGCCTGAACAGCCACTGACTGTCCAGGTGCTTTTGCCCATTGCGGGCGTACTTCAAAGAGCTGTGCACGCTCGATATCTCGATTCCGACGTATCCGATCGGCTATGATGCCGGTTGTGCGGCCTTCCGATTCGGCCGGCGAATGCGCGATTGCTGATCCGACTGCGGCACCGGGCGGCACGTTCAAGCCTTTGAAAAAGATTGGACAACCTCGCGGTAGGGTCTTGTTAACCCTATTTGCCTTGCCACCCCTCCAGAATCGGCGCTAAATGCGGTTTCACAGCACGTAGGGCTTTTAAATCGCATTTTCGAGATTTCCATGAATATGGCACCGCAGATAGAAAAAGCAATTTCCGATGTCGACCAGCTGATTATTGGTCAGGCGCAGGAACTGTCCGACAAGCTGAAGCAGCATCGGCTCGAGATGTTTCCGCCGCGTGCATTGAAGGGTTTGAGGGAATTTCAGCTTGCCGAGGCGGCGCGTTTCCTCGGCGTCACCAGCGGCTATCTTCGCAACCTGTCGCTGGAAGGCAAAGGCGCCCTTCCCCAGGTCACGCCGTCGGGCCGTCGATCCTATACGGCGGAGCAAATGGAAGAGATGCGCAGCTTCCTGGAGCACAATGCCCGCGCCGGAACGCATTATATGCGTCATCGCCGCGGCAACGAACATCTGCAGGTCGTTGCAGTCGTCAACTTCAAAGGTGGTAGCGGCAAGACGACGAGTGCAGCACACCTTGCCCAGCATCTTGCCCTGACGGGTCACCGTGTCCTTGCCGTCGACCTCGATCCGCAGGCCTCTCTCTCCGCCATTCACGGTTTTCAGCCGGAGTTCGACGTCAACGAAAATGAGACGCTCTACGCCGCGATTCGTTATGACGATCAGCGGCGTCCGCTGAGAGAGATCATCCGTCCGACGAATTTCCCGAACCTTCATCTGGTGCCGGGCAATCTCGAGCTGATGGAATTCGAGCACGATACGCCGCGCGTCCTTGCTCAGGGCAAGGCGGGTGACTATGGACGTGTCTTCTTCGCGCGGCTGGACGAGGCGCTGTCCTCAGTCGCCGACGATTACGACGTGGTCATCATAGACTGCCCTCCCCAGCTTGGCTTTTTGACCATGAGCGCCATTTGCGGCGCAACGGCAGTTCTGATCACCGTTCATCCTCAGATGCTCGACGTCATGTCGATGTGCCAATTCCTGCAGATGCTCGGCGAGGTGCTCAACACACTGAAAGGCGCCGGCGGCAACATGAACCTCGACTGGCTGCGTTATCTCGTCACCCGCTACGATCCGCAGGACGGGCCGCAGACGCAAATGGTCGCCTTCATGCGTTCGATGTTCAAGAACCACGTGCTTACCAATCCGATGTTGCGCAGCGTCGCCATCTCCGATGCGGCGATGACCAATCAGACGCTTTACGAAGTCGAGCGGAACCAGTTTACCCGCGCGACCTATGACCGCGCCATGGAGGCGATGGATGCCGTCAACACCGAGATCGCCGATCTCATCCACAAGGCTTGGGGGCGGAAATGACCGAGAAGTTTACTGCGGTAAACTGGGACGAGGAGCTGGCTGATGGCGCGTAAGAATCTCCTTTCGGGTCTGATGGACGATTCCAAGAAGTTTACTGCGGTAAACAATGAGGACGAACCGCTCCACAGGGACGAGAAGCAGCAGATCACCTATAAGGGGATCGGCGCTCTCGGCGCCGTGACGCGCAGTATCGATGCGCTGGCTGCCAAGGCCGATGCGGCCAAAGCGATCGAGGAAAAGCTGGCGACCGGTGAGACGGTGATTGATCTCGACCCTGCCCTGATCGAAGATTCCTTCGTGACGGACCGGCTGGCGCATACCGACGAACAGTTTCGCGAATTGGTCGAGGCGATCCGGCTGCGCGGTCAGGATTCACCGATCCTCGTCCGGCCGCATCCTGAGAAGGACGGCCGATATCAGATCGCCTTCGGCCACCGTCGCGCGCGGGCCGCCAAGGAACTCGGCCGACCTGTCCGGGCCGTGGTCAAGAAACTCGACGACCGCGACCATGTCATTGCGCAGGGCCAGGAGAATTCGGCACGCGCCGATCTCTCCTTCATCGAGAGGACCATGTTTGCCGACAAGCTCGACACGTTGGGCTTCGACAGGGAAACGATCATGTCCGCGCTCAGCGCCGACAAGACGACGGTTTCCAAGATGCTGTCCGTCACCAAGCGGATCCCAGCCGAAGTCCTGACCGCGATCGGTGCGGCCAAGACCACCGGCCGTGATCGGTGGCACGATCTGTCAGTGAAATTCGAAACCGAAAACATTGGCGCACGAGCGATCGAGTTCACCAGATCGGGGGAATTCGGGACGGCGGAGCCGGATGCCCGCTTCGATATGCTGGTTGCCTTCATCAGCAGGAGGCAACAACAGGCCTCATCCATAGCGGCGATTCAGCCCGCCGCTCACGCCTGGCAGCGCAAGGACGGCGCGGTCAAGGCGAAGATCAAGGATGACGGGAAACAGTTCACCATCGCGCTGAAGGCGGAGAAGGCGTCTGCCTTTGGAGCCTACATCGCCAGCAATCTGGATCGTCTCTACGAGGCGTTCGAGAAGACGCAGGATTTGACCAAGAACGGAGATCAATAAGCAAAAGAAAAGGCCCCCGAACGTTGCCGTCGCGGAAGCCCTCTCTGATCTAGACACCCAGAGAATCACATTTCCGCGAATCATAGTCAAGAGTCTTTGGCACCGAATTTGGTGAGCCGCGATCTTTTGCCTTGAAGAAGGCGAAGAAAATGGAAAGCGGACATGTGACGACGCCCTTCGGGCGGCGGCCGATGACGCTTGGCATGTTAGCAAGCCAGGCGGCTGCTCGAGAAATCGAACCCGGCCAATCTATCGACAAGTGGAAACTCTATCGTGCCCTGTGCGAGGCCAAGCCGCTGCTCGGCATCACCGACCGGGCGCTCGCTATCCTGAACGCCTTGCTGAGCTTTTATCCCAAGGGAGAGCTCTCTGAGGAAAACGGGCTCGTGGTGTTCCCTTCCAATGCACAGCTCTCGCTACGTGCGCATGGAATGGCGGAGCAGACGATCCGTCGCCACCTGGCGGCCCTGATCGAGGCCGGGCTGCTGATCCGCAAGGACAGCCCGAACGGCAAGCGCTACGCCCGCAAGGAGCATGGCGGGGAGATTCGCGAGGCATTCGGTTTTTCGCTGGCGCCGCTGCTGGTGCGCGCTGAGGAAATCGAGCGGTTGGCGGCGGAGGTGGTTGCGGAGCGGTTGCACCTGCAGCGGCTCAGAGAACGCCTGACGCTCTGCCGGCGCGATGTCGCCAAGCTCATCGAGATGGCATTGGAGGAGGGCGCCGCGGGCGATTGGAGCCGGATTCATCTGCATTTTCGTGAGATCGTCGGGCGGCTGCCAAGGTCGCCTTCCGCCGAACAGGTCGCAGCCGCCCTCGACGAATTGGAGATGCTGCGCGAAGAAATCATCAATCAGTTGGAAATGCAGGTTAAAACTCAAAATCAAAGCGGCAATGCCCAACATTATGAGCGGCACATACAGAATTCAAATCCACACTCCATTACTGAACTTGAACCAGCTTCCGAAAAGAAGCAGGGCGCAACGGTGGACGATCGATCGGCGGGTCGAGCCGAACCGACAGTCCGAATACAGAAAGATGAAGAGAGGAACGGGCGTGTGCCGGCCGCAAGTTCTGCCCCCGCTGCCAACGCCGCGCTCAAATCCTTCCCACTGGGGCTGGTGCTGCAGGCCTGCCCGGAAATCGCAGCCTATGGACCGCAAGGCTCGGTCGGCACATGGCGCGAGCTGATGGCCGCGGCTGTGGTCGTTCGCTCGATGCTCGGCGTCAGCCCATCGGCCTATGAGCAGGCCTGCGAAATCATGGGACCTGAAAATGCGGCCACCGTCATGGCCTGCGTTCTCGAAAGGGCAGGGCACATCAACTCCGCCGGCGGTTACCTGCGCGACCTGACGCGACGCGCCGAGAAAGGGGAATTCGCCATCGGGCCGATGTTGATGGCCCTTGCCCGCAGCAATTCGCCGATGAGAGCGAAGACGGGATGAAATGGTGCTTGCAGAAGCTAACTTTGTCCCCTTTACCCTTGCTCAAGGTCATGCAACATGGCGCCATCGTGCTCCAAGCTTCATGCCCACCATGACCATGCGGACTGCATCCTCTGCCGCTCGGGAGAGTAGTTTCGGGGCGCTGAAGATGGCGTCTTCCAGCGAGCAGGGTCTGCTCAGTATCGACGCAAAGGCATCAATGCCATGCTCGAAATTAAGGCGTACGCCTTTACCGATGGTGCCGGCGAGTGCGATGACGGGCACTCCGGCAATTTTTGCCCGTGCAGCCACTTCGGCAGGCACCTTTCCATATGGGGTTTGCCCGTCAAGGCTGCCCTCCGCGGTGATGACCAAATCAGCCTGCGCGATAAACCGGTCGAGCTCCAGATACTGCATGACGATGTCGTAACGCGGATGCAATCTGCCGCCGAGGAGGCCGAGTATCGCGGCTCCAAGTCCGCCGGAGGCGCCGGACCCGGGCGCCATGCCGACATCGATGCCGGTCGTGCACCGAATCGCCGTGGCATACGTCTCCATGGCGGCAGCGAGCAGTTCCACCTGCATCGGCGTTGCGCCCTTCTGCGGCCCGAAAATGCGCGCAACTCCGCGTTCACCGAGGAGGACATTGTGCCAGTTGACGGCAGCATCGATGCGCACGCCTTCAAGACGAGGATCTCGGCCGCTCATATCAATGGCGGCGAGGCGGGAAAGAGCTGCGCCGCCGTGGGGCAGGCGATTGCCGTCCTGGTCGAGGAGACGGATGCCGAGCGCTTCGGCCATGCCGGCGCCGCCATCGTTGATGCCGCTATCGCCACAGCCGAGAAGGACGCGGCGTGCACCTCGGTCGAGCGCGGCACGCACCAGTTCGCCAACGCCATAACTCGTCGTCACGCAGGGATTGCGCTGGTCGCGCGGTACGAGGCTGAGCCCGGCGGCCGCAGCCATCTCGATGACGGCGGTCGGCTCGTCGCTGCCGCCGAGGAAGCCGAAATGCGCCTCGACTGGGTCGTTGACCGGGCCGCTCACCGTCAGCTGGTGAAGCGTACCGCCGGTCGCCTTGATGAGCGCCTTGGTGAAACCCTCGCCGCCATCGACCATAGGCGTTTTGATGACGGTAAGGCTGGGAAAGGCGCGCAGAACGCCACTTTCGATGCAATCCGCCGCCTGATCTGCCGACAGACTTTCCTTGAAACCGGAGGGCGCGACGAGAACCGTGAACGACATGGAATGTTCCTTTCTACTATGACAATGATGTGACAGGGGAGGAACGGGACAGCCCCGAGGCTATTCCAGCATCATAAAAATAAATTAGCCGACTAAATAAAAAGACCGCACGCAGCGGTCTTTCCCTTTTGTCTATCCGTACTGTTCAGTACAGAGGCAGGCCCTGCAGCGGCCAGACGAGTGTGGCGAAGACGGCCAGTAGCACGACGAAGGGCACGATCAGCCAACCGGCGAGCCGGAACAGGTCGGCCTGTCCGAAGGGGGGCGGATCCATCGCGCCGAATAGCGCTACCGGTTTAGCGGAGACCATCAGCGTTTGGCAAAAGCCGCTCGCCAACGTAACGACCATGACGAGATTGAGCGGGTCAACACCGAGGGCTGCGACCGGCAGGGCAAGCGCAGGTATGAGAATGGTTGCCCGCGCCGTGCGCGAGGTGATGACGAGGTGGGAAAGTGTCGCGACTACGGCAGCGAAAAAGACCAGGGGTGCGGGCGATGCCGCGATGCTGTTTCCGGCAAGGTCGACCATCCGCTCGGCCAGCACTTTGGCGGTGCCGGTCTCCAACAGCGCCTCGCCGATGACGAGCGTGCCGGCGAGGAAGAGCAGGAGGTTCCATTCCACGCTCTTGAGCGCCGCCTTCAGCGGTAGGCCGGAGACCTTTTGGTTCGCCAACAGCAGGGCAGCGGCGATGCCGATGAGCGGCATGCCGATGCCGTGCATGGGCTGCGCTGCAAAGAGCAGGATCATCGCGCCGGTCACGGCGAGCACGGTCCATTGCTGGCGTGTCAAAGGGGTCGGGGCCTCGTCGGCGTCGCGCTCGGCGATCGCTATCGCTCGCTCCTCGCGGGTAAGAAAAAGACGCAGCAGCACGGCGCAGGCGAGCAGCGAGCATAGCAGCGAAAAGGGTCCGGCAAGCGCGATCCAGCCCAGGAAATCGGGCCCTTTCTCCTGCAGGCGCTCCATCATCCCGGCCGCGACAAGGTGGGCACCAGCGCCGATCAGCGAAGCGCCGGCGGAGAGCAGGATGACCGAGGGAAAGAGCAGCGCGAGCGCCCGGTTGACCCGCGTATTGCCGATCGCGGTGGCGAGACCAAGATAGACCGGTGCCAGCATGGCGGCGCGCGCCGAGGTCGAGGGGATGATGAAGGCGGTGGCGAAGATCAAGAGCGTCAGCGCCCAGAACAAGCCTCGCACGGTGGCGAACCGGGCGAGCAGCCGACGGATAATTTGTTCGATTACGCCGACCTGACGCAGCACGCCGGCCACAACGAAGGCCGCCAGCATCAGCCAAACAATATCATTGCCGAGCGAGCGGTAAAGCACATCCTCGTCAATCGCGCCGACGACCGGCAGAACAGCGGCGGCGGCGAGCGCCACGGGCGTGTCCGGCAGGTCGAGGATGGTCCAGGCTGTGATCGTTGCGACGAAGACGGCGAGTGTCAGCCGCATCCTCAGGGTGAGGTCGTCGATCGCCAGGAAGATCAGCACGGCGCTGAAGGCGAGCACGATCGCCGCGACGATCTGCTTGACGCGGGCAAGCGGCACGGTGCGCTCGGCTGCCGTAGAGGGTTCCCCGCGCCGGTTGGCGTGGGGGTCCAGAGGGGCGATTGCATATAGGGCCACGATCGCCCTCCTTTCGGGTTTCAGACTGAGCCTCAGTCGTCGTCGGAGGACGAATTTGACGAAGAATTGGAGGAAGAATTCGAGTTCGAATTGCTCGAAGAGTTGGATGAACTGTTCGAGTAGGAGTTGCTCGACGAGTTGGAGCTGCTGTTTGAGCTCGAATTGGAATTGGAATTCGAGTTGGAATTCCGGGAGGAGTTCGACGAACTGTTGGAATTGCGGTTCGAGCTCCAGCTGCTGCGCCGGTCATCGTCCCGGTCGCGGTTATAGCGGGCGTGGCTCGCCTTGTTGCTTTGCGTCATCTTCTGCAAAAGGCGTGTGACCGGGTCATCGGCGAGGGCGGGCGCGGGTGCCGCGGCACCGACCACCAGGAACGCGCTCAGGATTGCGACGAACTTCTTCATGACGTTTCTCCTTTGAGTGACAGCCTCCTTGGCTGCGAGGGAGAAACGGCGGTGAGCGATGGTTATTCCTCAAAAAACTAAAATATTTTCAATAGGATAATTTGAATCTGCAACACACGCGGAAGCACCGCCGCTGCGATGGGCAGCGACGGCGAACCGGAAAATCCGTGTCAAAAAACTATCGCTGCGCGCGGGCGAAGCGGCGGTACCAGCCGTCCGATGCGAGTGTCTTGCGCAGGATCGTCTTACGAACGGTGCCTTCCTCCGGGTTTTCCGTGCGGATGTCGGCGTCGAGGTCGGATGCGTCGCGGAGGAATGGAATGACCTGGACAATCGGTGTGCCGCGCTCCAGCACATGCAGGCCGTCCTCACCGGTGGCGAAGAACGGGAAATGGATTTCCGACTGGTAGGTGTCGGTATCCACGACCCCGGCAACGACCTCGAAGGCGCCGTTCGGTCGATTGAGCGGCGGCACGAACAGGCAGCTCCAGCCGGGCGGCGTGCGGATGGTCCAATAATTGTGGAACTTGCACGGCGGTAACGGCTCGCGCGGATTGCCAGCGACCTGATGGCTGGCATGGTTGCTGATGAGCGTGCGGTCGAAATCCCAACCGCAATCGACCGTTTTGCCATCGTCGGAGATTTCCATGCGTACGCTTGCCGCCAGCCCGATCACCCAGCCCGTCGCCATCGCGTCGAGGAAGGGCATGCAACGCTTCACGGTCAAGCCGCTGTTGTTGGATGAGACATGTGCCTCATCGACGGCAGGCAGCCTGCGGAACCAGTCGGGCAGCGCCGTCTTGGCGCGCACGGGAGCGGGGATAACCCCCTCGTCCTCCTTGCGGCAGAGAAATGTCAATCGGGGCTGCGGTTTATTCAGAAAGGCCATTGTCATCGCTGTTCTCCCATCAATCGATGCGGGAAGAACGGCGCCCGGAAAGACTTATTCCTGATGATGGCAAATATTTATTCGGGGGCCAGAACCTTTCGCTCTTCCTCAGGCGAAAGTGGTGCCCCCGCCTGGATCGAGGCCAGATAGGCGTCGATCGTCTCCTGTGACGAGGCAGGTACGTATCCGTCGGCTTTCGCAGATGTTAGTGCGAGCCGCGTCGCCCAGGCGCCGTTCTGCCGGCAAGCAACGGTGAGCGTGCTGCTTTTCGGCTGCTTCAGCTCATATTCGCGGCAGAGTTCGCCGCGTTCGTCGCGGAATGAGGCGACGACATGCAGCACCGTGTCCGGGAAAGGCAGCGTCACGTCCCGACCAGACACCTCGCGGTCGAGGACAGCGGCGATCTCTGCGCCGGAATTCGATGCAGACGGGTTTATGCGGCCCAGCGCAAAACCGACAATGCCGGTCACGATCGCCACAAGACTTGCCGCCACCGGCACGAGCCAGCGCCGCATCGTCTGCTGCTGTTGTTTTGGACGGAAGGAAACGACGTTATCCTGCGGCGTTTGGCGCCGTGCCTCATCCGCCATCCTGCGGACCGAAGCAAGCAACGCCTCAGGCACCGGCTCGTCGATCAGGGGTTTCAGCGCATCACCCACCAACCGGCGGCTGTCGAGGAAGACGGCGAGGCGTTCGCAGAGCGCCTCGTTGTCAGCAAGCGCCTCTTCCAGCGCGCGGCTTTGCGTCTCGTCCAGTTCGCCATCGGCAAATGCCATCAATGTTTCATCGTCAAAATCTTTCCTGCTCATAGAACGCCGCCTTTCGTATCGGGCGAACGGCTCTCGCCAAAACTTATTCCCGTCAGTTCCATCAGATTTTTCCGTGCGCGGGCAAGCCTGCTCATCACCGTGCCGATCGGGATAGCGAGAACCTCGGCGGCATCGCGGTAACTGAACTCCTCAACGCAGACAAGCACCAGCACTTCCCGCTGTTCGGCCGGCAGCTTTTGGAGGGCGGCGGTCACTTCGAGCAGATCCATGCGCGCAAGCGATGCAGCCTCGCCGGACGGAATCGACACATCGCGCGCATCCTCCAGATCGCCTTGGGGGCCAGCCGTTTTCTGGCGGCGCAGGTGGTCGATCCACAAATTGCGCAGAATGCGGAACATCCAGGCATCGAACCGGCTGCCGGGTACAAAGCTGTCGGCTGCCAGGATAGCGCGCTCACAGGCCATCTGCACAAGGTCGTCTGCCAATTCCCGGGAACGGCACAGCGAGATCGCAAAACGCCTGAGGTTCGGCAGGAAGGCAACCAGCCGTTCGGGTACTGTCTGCGTGTCGTTGGTCATTCCGCTTTTTCGCACGCGAGGGAATAAGCTGTCGAGTCAAACGTATTCTCGGGATAGTTTGATCGAAAGTGGCTTCTCGATCTGAGAAGCCAATCGGAAACTGCCGCAGGAGACCGACCATGCTGCTTACCGTCAAGATTAAGTCATTGCGCCTCCTCGCTGCTGCAACTATCGGCGGGGTACTTACTGTTCTGCCCCTACCGTCGGGTGACGCCGGGTTCACCATTCCCGCTGCGCTTGCCGATGACGATGATGGAGATGACGATGACGGCGGCAGTGGTGGTGGCGACGATAACGGCCGCGGTGGAGACCGCGACAATCCCGCATACCATCGGGGCGGAGGCGGCTTCCATGATCTACGCTCGCTCTTTCGCTGGCCATCTCGCGAGCGTCGTATACCCATGCGCCGCCCAGCCCCAACGCCGGAACAGGCGCCTAACGAGCTCGTCGCGATTGGTCTTGAAGAAGAGGCGATTGCCGGATTGACCCAGGAGGGCTTTGCCGTTGATGATCGCATCCAGGTTTCGCTCATCGGCGGCGAAATGGTGAGGCTCATCGTGCCGGCGGGCATGACGCTCGATTCGGCGCGCGCTGCCGTCGTGGCCCGCAGTGCGACGGCCGTGGTCGATCTCAACCATTTCTACCAGCCGCAATCGGAGAACAAGGCAGGCTGCTCGGGGGAGGGGTGCGCACTCGTCCGCGAGATCGTCGGGTGGCCGACCAGTGAGGTCACCCGATGCGCCAAGCCGCCCCGCATCGGTCTCATCGACACGGCGATCAATATCGATCATATGACCCTGACGAATACGCGGTTGGAGGTCATTCGCCTCAGCGAAGGGGAGGCGACAAAATCGGGCGCGCAGCATGGTACTGCCGTTGCTGCCCTTTTGATCGGTGCATCGGACAGCCGCGTCCCCGGCCTCCTGCCTGGGGCGGAACTCATCGCCGTCGATGCCTTTCAGCGACCCGGAAAATCTGCGGATATCGCCAACATTTACGACCTCGTGCGGGCGCTGGATATGCTCGTTCAGCGCGACGTCAAGGTCGTCAACCTGAGCTTGACCGGCCCGGCGAACGCGGTGCTCGAAAAATCCGTGAAAGCGGCGACCGAAAGCGGGATGATCCTGGTGGCCGCCGCCGGCAATGATGGCCCGAACGCAAAGCCTGTTTACCCTGCGGCCTATGACGACGTGATTGCCGTGACGGCAGTTGACAGGGGGCGCAACCCTTATCGCCGAGCCGTGCGTGGCGATTATATTGACATTGCCGCTCCTGGCGTGGGGGTCTGGACTGCGGCGTCCATCTCCGGCGCCCGACAAAAAACCGGCACATCCTTCGCTGCGCCCTTCATCACGGCGGCGGTCTCGGTGCTGATCGCTGGCGATCCTGATATGTCGCTTGAAAGTCTGGAGGCAAAGATAAGGCAATTTACCGACGACATTGGGAAGCCAGGGAAAGACCCGGTGTTCGGTTGGGGGCTTCTAAACGCAAGCAGGCTTTGTGAAGGCAGCAGCGACATTAAGCCATCGGCGTTGTGATGCCGGCTGCCCGCTTCACGGTCTGCCGACACGAACGATTATGGTTAACAGAGTGTAACGGAAATAAAGGCTGAAATAGTTTCTGGTTGGCGGCTTCTCGCTTTCGGATCAGGGGGTTAGGGCCGAGAAAATTTTGAGAGACGGAAGAGCCCCCGCAGGGGATGATCGACCAAGCCGATCCATGGAAAAAACACTACATCCCTGCAGTTGACGCGAAACGCTTTTTGACGATACGGCAACGCGATAGCGCGAATGGCGGATGGTCGGTCGGTGAGGCGGAAGAACTGCGGAGCATGGGTTTGAAACGGGCGGTGGATTTTTTCTTGGCTTTGATTGCGGCGGCGATCCTGCTTGTTCCAATCCTTGTCGTCGCTCTTTGTGTTCGTCTCACCTCTCCGGGACCGATCCTCTATTGGTCAAAACGTGTCGGCCGTTTCAATCAGATCTTCCTGATGCCCAAATTTCGCAGCATGCGCGTCGACACACCGACAGTTGCCACGCATCTGCTCGAAAATCCGGATCGGTTTCTGACACCCATCGGCTCGTTTCTCCGCAAATCCAGCCTCGACGAACTGCCGCAGCTCTGGTGCATTCTCGAAGGGAAGATGAGTTTCGTCGGCCCGCGCCCGGCACTCTACAATCAGCATGATCTGATAGAGTTGCGGACAGCCCATGGAGTCGACAAGCTCCTGCCCGGATTGACGGGATGGGCGCAGATCAATGGGCGGGACGAATTGCCGATTCCGGAGAAGGTAAAATTCGATGTCGAATATCTCGAACGTCGCTCGTTCGGCTTCGACATAAGCATCCTGTTTATGACGGCCGAGAAGGTAATCCGCCGTAGGGGAATAAGACATTAAGCTACCTACTTCTGATAGATAAAGCGGTGCGGGAGACCTTACTTTCCGATTATTTCAGTTGCGCTCGTTGCAGAAAATGACAAGAAGGTGGTTGTCTGATTGATCCGCGAGACGCTGGTAAGCAATGCCCGAAAATACCCCCACTGAGACGCCGCGCTCAGGATGGTTCTTAATGCCGATGCAAGCGCTCGTCGCCCCTCTGCTGGCGATGCCGCGGGTTGCCAAACGCGCTC
>NZ_WIEU01000022.1:0-111714 GCF_012276115.1 Rhizobium leguminosarum bv. viciae
ACCGGCCGGCGCGCGTCGTAGCCAAGCTCTACGGCCAAGCCGGCCGGTCGATCAGGCGGCCCGTTTCAGCCAACCCGAAGGGCCGGGCATCTTTCCGCCAGGGCAGAGGCGATCGGCTCGGACGTACCAAGGGGTATGCCCTTCGCCAATCGCCTCTGCCCTGACGAAAATCTGCTCCGGCAGAATGCTGCAATCTGATCGGGAAAGGCTCTAGCAGTTTTTTCGCATGTTGGCTTGCTTTTGATGACGATATTGCCGATATGTGCATCCGGGAGGTTGGTGGTGGACGAGCCACTCGCCAACCGGGTCAGGTCCGGAAGGAAGCAGCCCTAACGAGCCCGGCACGGGTCATCGTGCCAGCCTCCCACCTTCTCTCCACGAAGTGCCCGACGATCCGGGCGACAAGCAGGGCGATGAGCGACACCGAGCGACAATCAAAAGATGCCGCCTCGACGGGCACCGGATACCGAGTGCTGGCTCGCAAATACCGCCCCAAGGATTTCACGGACCTGATGGTCGGCCAGGAGCCGATGGTCCGTACCCTCACCAACGCCTTCGAGACCGGCCGCATCGCGCAAGCCTACATGCTGACCGGCGTGCGCGGCGTCGGCAAGACGACGACGGCGCGCATCCTGGCGCGGGCGCTGAACTACAAGACATCGGAAATCGACAAGCCGACGATCGACCTTCGCACGCCGGGCGAGCACTGCCAGGCGATCATGGAAGGCCGGCATGTCGACGTAATCGAGATGGATGCCGCTTCTCATACCGGCATCGACGATATCCGCGAGATCATCGAGCAGGTGCGTTACCGGCCGGTTTCGGCGCGCTACAAGGTCTATATCATCGACGAAGTGCACATGCTGTCGACACAGGCTTTCAACGGCCTGTTGAAGACATTGGAAGAGCCGCCGGAGCATGTGAAGTTCATCTTCGCCACCACCGAGATCCGCAAGGTGCCGATCACCGTGCTGTCGCGCTGCCAGCGCTTCGACCTGCGCCGCATCAGCGCCTCCGATCTCGTCGGGCTGTTCACGACGATCGCGGCCAAGGAAGGCATCGAGGCGGAAGCCGACGCGCTGGCGATGATCGCGCGTGCTGCCGAAGGCTCGGCGCGCGACGGCCTGTCGCTGCTCGACCAGGCGATCGCCCATGGCGCGGGCGTCGTGCAGGCGGAAGCCGTGCGCGGCATGCTCGGCCTTGCCGATCGCGCCCGGATCGTCGATCTCTTCCAGCATATCGTCAAAGGCGATGTCGCCGCCGCCCTCGGCGAGTTCCAGAACCAGTACGAAGCCGGTGCCAATCCGGTGGTGGTGCTGACCGATCTTGCCGATTTCACCCATCTGGTGACGCGGCTGAAATATGTGCCGGATGCGGCAAACGATCCTTCGCTCAGCGAGGTCGAGCGCACCAAGGCGGCGGAATTCGCCAAGGGCGTTGCGGTGACGACGCTGTCGCGCATCTGGCAGATGCTGCTCAAGGGCATTCCGGAAACGGAAGGCTCGTCGCGGACGGCAGGGGCGGCCGAGATGGTGTTGATCCGGCTTGCGCATGCCGCGCATCTGCCGGCGCCCGAGGACGCGGCGCGGCGGCTTGCCGAATTTTCCGGCGACAATGCCGGGACACGGCCCTCCTCCTCGCCGTCCGGCAATGGCGGCGGCAACGGTACACGGGTTCCCTATCAAAGCAGTGTCGCGGCGCGTGCAGCGGAAACCGCGCCGAGCCAGCCGCCGTCTTCCGCGCCGGTGGCGATGCTGCGTGCCGTGCCGAGCAGCCAGCCGGAGACCATGCCTGTCGGGCGGATCGAGCCAAAACCGGCGGAGGCACCGAAGCCGCTCGTCCCGGTCAATTCGGTCAATGATATCGTCAACCTCGCCACCGAGAAACGCGATCCGAAGCTGAAGGCGATGGTGCGCACCTTCTTGCGCCCGGTTCGGATCGAAGCCGGCCGGCTCGACGTCAGCCTGGCTCCCGGTGCGCCGACGACGCTGCTCAACGAGCTTGCCGTCAAGCTGAAGGAATGGACCGGCATCCATTGGATCGTCAGCCTCAGCCGCGACGAGGGTCAGCCGACGCTTGTCGAAGCGGAGGCCAGGGTGCGGGAACAGCATGTGATCGACGCGCGCCAGGACCCTGACGTGGCGGCAATCCTTGCACATTTTCCCGGTGCTAAGATCATCGACGTGCGCGTACGGGCGCCCGAACCGGAGGAGGAAGGCGAGGCGACGCCACCGGCCGCCGCCGAATCCGAGGAAGGTGACATCCTGCCGGGCGACGACATAGAATTCTAAAGTTTCAACAAGGAGCGAGACGATGCGCGACATCATGGGCATGATGGGCAAAGTCAAGGAAATGCAGGCCAAGATGGAGCAGATGCAGGCGGAGATCGCCGAGCTCACGGCCGAAGGCAAGGCGGGCGGCGGTCTCGTCGCCGTGGTCATCACGGGCAAAGGCGAGCTGAAGAGCCTGAAGATCGATCCGTCGCTGTTCAAGGAAGACGATGTCGAGATCCTCGAGGACCTGATCGTCGCCGCCCACAAGGACGCCAAGGACAAGGCCGAGGCGCTGGCCGCCGAAAAGACCAAGGCGCTGACGGCAGGCCTGCCGATCCCGCCGGGCTTCAAGCTGCCGTTTTGATCTATACGCCACGTATGCCCAGTGGTCAGCGTCCGGCTTCCAACAACGCTCTCAGCTTGTAGTGGATCGGTGCGGCGAGATATCGCGATCGGTCCGCCTCGGACAGGCGGCGGCCGAACGTCTTTATCAGCTCCGGCATCGTGACTTTCTCTCCCGCAAAGGGTCGATAATCGACAGGCATCCCAGCCTCGGCTACGCCACCTTGGATGACGCGGCAGTAGATGCCGGGACGAGCAGCGGCTGTATAGCGTTTGACGAATTTCGGATCGGCCATCCTGGCGGCGAAGGTGGCGCAGGGCATGCGACATGCGGTGACTTCGAGGATGATGTCCCCCGATGTGAACCGGTCGCCGACGGCGACGTCGCGATTGTCGAGGCCTGAGATCACCATGTTTTCGCCGAAGGTGCCGGGCTCGTAGGGCTGGCCAAGCTCCGTGCCCCACCAGTCGAGCGTCAGCGATCCCTCGACATAGACCGCCTGGTCGACGCCGCCATGATGTTTGCGGTTGCAGATCGCATCGCCGACGAGACCTTCGGCGTCGATCATCACCGCGCCGTTGACGGCGTGTTTGAAGATGCCGGTCTTGTAGCTCTTGCCCGGCAGTCTTTCCGGATTGCTGATGCACAGGGCCAGGATTTTCATGAGATGGCCGATCCTTCCGCGATTCCGTTTTCGTTCCATATCAGTTAAGAACGGCGCATGGCAAAACGAGTCACCGGACCCGAAATCGAAAAACTCATCCAGCTTCTGGCGAAGGTGCCGGGCCTCGGGCCGCGCTCGGCGCGCCGGGCGGCACTGCATCTGATCAAGAAGAAGGACCAGCTGCTCGGCCCGCTGTCGAATGCGATGGGCGAGGCCTATGACAAGGTGAAGATCTGCTCGCGCTGCGGCAATGTCGATACGGTCGACCCCTGCATTGTCTGCACCGACGTCCAACGCGATCAATCCGTCATCATCGTCGTCGAGGACGTATCGGATCTCTGGGCGCTGGAGCGGGCAGGCGCGATGAACGCCGCCTATCATGTGCTCGGCGGCACCCTGTCGCCGCTCGACGGGGTCGGTCCTGATGATCTCAACATTCGCGGCCTGATCGACCGGGTCGGGGAAGGCGGTATCCGGGAACTGATCATCGCGGTCAATGCCACCGTCGAGGGACAAACGACGGCGCATTATATTACCGACCAGTTGCAGGGGCTCGACGTGAAGATCACGCGGCTGGCGCACGGCGTGCCCGTCGGCGGCGAGCTCGACTATCTCGACGAGGGCACGCTTGCGGCCGCGCTTCGAGCGCGGACTGTGATATGAGGGGTTTGGCTATGCCGAAGAGCACGGGGATATTCGCACTCGCTTTAACGGCAGCTCTCCTGCCCCTCTCCTGTTACGCGGCCCCTTCAAAAACCGATGTCGAGGTGCAGTTCGAAAAATGGGTGCAGGCCGACCTCTGGCCGGAGGCGAAGGCGAACGGCATTTCGGAGAGGGTCTTTCAAGCCGCTTTCTCCGGCATCACGCTGAACTGGAACCTGCCCGATCTCGCTCCGCCGGGTTTCCCGCCGCCGAAGGAGCAGAAGCAGACGCAGGCCGAATTTTCCTCGCCCGCTCCCTATTTCAACGAGGACCAGCTGAAGAAGCTTGCCGCAACGGGACGCGGCTTTGCCGCCCAATACGGCTCGACGCTGAAGCGGATCGAAAAAACCTATGGCGTGCCGGGCTCGATCGTGCTGGCCATCTGGGGCCGGGAGACGGGCTTCGGTGCGGCGAAGATCCCGAATTCGGCGATCGAGGTGCTGGCGACCAAGGCCTTCATGTCGACGCGCAAGGAGATGTTCCGCACCGAGTTGGTGGCCGCACTCCATATTCTCGACGGCGGCGACGTCACACCTGCCAACTTCAAGGGTTCGTGGGCGGGCGCACTCGGCCAGCCGCAGTTCATGCCGACCAGCTATCTGAAATATGCCGTGGATTTCGATGGCGACGGTCACCGCAATATCTGGACCTCGGTGCCCGATACGCTCGCCTCGATCGCCAATTACCTGGTCAAGAAAGGCTGGCAGCGCAACCGCGACTGGGGCTTCGAGGTGTCGATACCGGAGGCGGTCTCCTGCGCGCAGGAGGGACCCGATCTGGCAAAGCCGCTGTCGCACTGGGCCTCGCTCGGCATCGACCGCATCTCCGGCAAGGGCTTTCCCTCCGGCGAAATGAAGGCTGAGGGCATGATGCTGGTTCCGGCCGGCCGCGACGGACCGGAATTCATCGTCACGCCGAATTTCTACATCATCAAGGAATACAATAATTCCGATCTCTACGCGCTTTATATCGGCAATCTTGCCGACCGGATCGCCTATAATGGCGGCGCCTTCCAGGGCAGATGGGGCGACGTCGGCAAGATGCTGCGATCGGACGTCGCCGCCATGCAGAAGGCGCTGGAACGGCAGGGTTATGATGTCGGAGGTTCCGACGGTCTGCCGGGCTACAAGACCCGACGTTCGATCGGCCAGTGGCAGGCTAAGAACGGCATGAAGCCGACATGTTTTCCCGAGGCGACGATGAAAGGCAAGCTGAAGTAATCGGCTTTAGAGCGGTTCAGCTTTTCATGGAAACGCCGAACCGCTCTAACCTTTTGTTTTGACGCAATTCCGGACGGAAAACCGCTTCGCACTTTTCCTGGAATTGCTCTAGAGAGTGCGTTTCAGCCCTTCATGGCTGGCAACGAAACCGAGCCTCTCGTAGAAGCGAATCGCATCCTGTCGCGCCTTGTCCGATGTCAGCTGCACCAAGCCGCAGCCGCGCTCGGCGCACTGAGCAATCGCCCATTCGATGAATTGCGCGCCGAGGCCCGAGCCGCGAAGATCCCTTGCCACACGCACGCTTTCGATCTGGCCGCGCCACATGCCCGTCCTCGAAAGACCGGGAAGAAAGCTCAGTTGCAGACAGCCGACGACCTGATCGGCCGCGTCGGTCGCGACAGCCAACAGCTGGTTGGCATCCGCCTCGATCGCGGCGAAGGCCGAGAGATAACGTGCATCGACGGGATCGGAGACGATTTCTCTGGCTCCGCCGAGATCGTCATCGCCAAGAAGCCGGACGATGGCGGCAAGATCGGATAGGCGGGCGAGCCTGAAATTATGCATTGACTGTTCTCAATGATGCAGATCGATCGGCGCTTTGTGGAAGACATCGTCACCTGGCGCAATGGCCTGGCGCTCGATCATGCGGTGAACATGAGGCGGGCCTTCGCCGCGATGGAGCGCGCGCAGCCTGTCGATATTTTCGGCATCGGCCTGCGTGCGCCGCTGGTTGTGCCTTATATATTCGACCCATGTCGGCGTATGATAGGTCTCCGTCCACAGCCCCGGATTTTCAAGATCGCGCATCAGCGCCCAATTACGGGCGCCGTCGCGGATGCGGATGCGGCGGCGCTCGCCCATCAGCGCCATGAATTCCGCAAGGTCGTCGTCGGCAATCTCATAGTCGACCTGGATGACGATCGGGCCGCTGCGCGGCGTGATGTCGAGGCTGAGCGCCGGCGCTGTGAAGCGGTTCAGCGGATCGAGGTTCAGCGAGGCGAAGGCCGGCATGGAAAAACGCAGACCGATCGCGATGCCGAGCAGCATGACGGCGGATGACATCAGCAGCGCATCGGCGACGCCGTAGCGATCGGCGGCAATGCCCCACAGCCAGCTGCCGCCGGCAATGCCGCCGAAGGTGACGGTCTGATAAAGCGACAGCGCCCGGCCGACCACCCAGCGCGGCGTCGAAAGCTGGACGATGGTGTTGAACAGCGAAAGTGCGGAGACCCAGCAGGCGCCGGAAACGAGCAGCCCGGCGGAGGTCAAGACGGCGTTCGGGCTCACGGCTGCAATAACCGCGCTCAATGCGAAGCCGGCAAAGGAGAGGCGGATGATTATCTCGCTGGACAGCACCTGGCGAAGCCTGGCATTCAGCACCGCACCGCCAATCGCGCCGATGCCGAAGGCGCCGAGCATGAAACCATAGGTCAGCGGGCCGCCGGCAACGAGATCGAGGGCGACGACCGGCAGCAGCGCCAGGATCGAGCTGGCGCCGATGCCGAAGAGCAGCCCTCTGACGAGGACCTTTTCGAGATTGGGCGACATCGAGACATAACGCAGGCCGGCAAAGATGGCGCTGCCGAGCGCCTCCCGCGGCAGGGTCGAGACGAGCGCGGCTGGCCGCCAGCGCAGCAGGGCGTAGATCAAGGCGAGGTAACTCAGCGTGTTCACCGCGAAGGCCGCGGCCGCGCCGGCAGCCGCGACGATGACGCCGCCGATCGCCGGGCCGACGCTGCGGGTGATGTTGAAACCCATGCTGTTCAGCGTGACCGCTGCCGGCAGATCGGCGCGCGGCACCATATCGCCGACCGAGGCCTGCCAGGAGGGATTGTTGAGCGCGGTGCCGCAGCCGATCAGGAAGGTGAAGAAGAGCAGCAGCCAGGGCGTGATCCAGCCGAGCAGGGCTGAGGCCGTCAGCAGCGCCGAGACGGTGAGCATCATGCACTGCGCCGTCAGCATGACCCGGCGCCGGTCGTAATTGTCGGCCAGCGCACCCGATATCAGCGAAAACAACATGATCGGCAGCGCCGTCGAGGTCTGCACCAGCGCGACCATGTCCTCCGACGCGGTGATCGTCGTCATCATCCAGGCCGCACCGACCGCCTGGATCAGGCCGCCGAAATTCGAAGAAAGGCTCGCGAACCAGATGGTGCGGTAGGTATCGTGCCGCAAAGGCGCCAATGTCGACGAAGTGTAGGCCACGATTTCTCCCGCTTTTGTTATTGCGCGCCAACGGCAATATATGCGCAAGACCGGCGCTAGCCATAGGCCTCATCACGTCACCGGAAGCGAATTGGCCGAATCGGTCGCAGACCTTGCAATTTCGGAAAAACCCGACTATATGCCTCTCAAATTCTTGATCGCTTGATGAAGAGTGGGCCGCAAGGACCCGCTCTTTTTTATTACCGCGATCGCTTAAACAGCATGAAATTGCGAGGAGCGCACCGCTTGTCGGACATGACAAACGCAGACAATGAACGTGAGCCGCGGCTGATTACCGAAACCGGGCTCGACCAGCGTCTTGCCGATATCATCGAACCCGTTCTCGTCGGCATCGGCTTTAGGCTTATCCGCGTCCGTATGCTGAACCAGAACGGCGCGACGATGCAGGTTATGGCCGAACGCAACGACGGCACGATGTCGGTTCAGGATTGCGAAGAAGTCTCGATGGCGATTTCTCCCGTCCTCGATGTGGAAGATCCGATCGATAAAGAGTATCATCTGGAAGTGTCTTCGCCCGGCATCGACCGTCCGATGGTGCGGAAATCCGATTTCGTCCGCTGGCAGGGCCACCTTGTGAAATGCGAGACGTCGATCTTGATCGACAATCGCAAGCGCTTCCGCGGCAAGATCGTCGAAGCAGGCGCAGATGGTTTCACGCTCGAGCGTGACCAGGTTGCCTATGGGGAAGAGCAGAAGGTCACCATTCCCTTCACGGCGCTTAGCGATGCGAAGCTCATTCTGACCGACGACCTAATCCGCGACGCGTTGCGCGCCGACAAGCTGGCGAAAGCCCAGGCCGCCAACCAGAACGAAGCGGACGACCAGGAATAACCGATCAACAGACCGCTCCAGGGACGGGAACCCTGGGGTAAAGACGGAGAAACAAGACAATGGCAGTCAGTGCGAACCGGCTCGAACTTCTGCAGATCGCAGATGCAGTGGCGCGCGAAAAGGTCATCGACCGCGAGATCGTGCTGGCCGCAATGGCCGATGCCATCCAGAAGGCGGCACGCTCCCGTTACGGCACCGAGTCCAACATCCGGGCCGACATCAATCCGAAGACTGGCGAAATCCGCCTGCAGCGCCTGCTCGAAGTCGTCGAGAAGGCCGAGGATTATTCGACGCAGATCCCGCTGGAGCTTGCCCGCGACCGCAACCCGGACGCCGCACTCGGCGATTTCATCGCCGATCCGCTGCCGCCGATGGATTTCGGCCGCATCGCCGCACAGTCGGCCAAGCAGGTGATCGTGCAGAAGGTGCGTGAAGCCGAGCGCGACCGCCAGTTCGACGAATTCAAGGATCGCGTCGGCGAAATCGTCAACGGTACCGTCAAGCGCGTCGAATACGGCAATGTCATCGTCGATCTCGGCCGTGGCGAAGGCATCATCCGCCGCGACGAAATGATCCCGCGCGAAAACGTCCGCTATGGCGATCGCGTCCGTGCCTACGTCTATGACGTCCGTCGCGAGCAGCGCGGCCCGCAGATCTTCCTGTCGCGCACGCATCCGCAATTCATGGTGAAGCTCTTCACCATGGAAGTGCCGGAGATCTACGACGGCATCATCCAGGTGAAGTCGGTCGCCCGCGACCCGGGTTCGCGCGCCAAGATCGCCGTGATCTCGAACGACAGCTCGATCGATCCGGTCGGCGCCTGCGTCGGTATGCGCGGCTCACGTGTTCAGGCCGTGGTCGGCGAGCTTCAGGGCGAAAAGATCGACATCATTCCGTGGAGCCAAGATCCGGCGACCTTCGTCGTCAATGCCCTGCAGCCGGCCGAAGTCGCCAAGGTCGTTCTCGACGAGGATGCCGAGCGTATCGAAGTCGTTGTTCCCGACGAGCAGCTGTCGCTTGCGATCGGCCGCCGCGGCCAGAACGTCCGCCTCGCTTCGCAGCTGACCGGCTGGGATATCGACATCATGACGGAGGCCGAGGAATCGGAACGCCGCCAGAAGGAATTCAACGAGCGCACCAACCTGTTCATGGATTCGCTCGATGTCGACGAGATGGTCGGCCAGGTTCTGGCTTCGGAAGGTTTTGCCGCGGTTGAAGAACTGGCTTATGTCGATCTCGACGAAATCTCGTCGATCGACGGTTTCGACGAGGAGACGGCGCAGGAAATCCAGCAGCGCGCCCGCGAATTCCTCGAGCGTCTCGAAGCCGAGATGGACGAGAAGCGCAAGGCGCTCGGTGTCCAGGACGAACTGCGTGAGATCAACGGCATGACCGCCCAGATGATGGTGGCGCTCGGCGAAGACGGCATCAAGACGATCGAGGACTTTGCCGGCTGCGCTGCCGACGATCTCGTCGGCTGGTCGGAGCGCAAGAACGGCGAAACGAAGAAGTTCGAGGGCCTGTTCTCGAAGTTCGACGTCTCGCGCGTCGAAGCAGAACAAATGATCGTCCAGGCCCGCCTTTCGGCTGGCTGGATCACGCAAGAGGACCTGGCGAAGGGGACCGAAGAAGAGGTCACCGAAGCCGAACAAGAAGCATGATGACCGCGCATGAACCGGACGCTCCTCTCGAGGACGACGATCTTGCAGGTTATGACGTGAACGGACGCATGTGCATCGTGACGCGCGAAAGCGGATCGCCGGAAGAGCTGATCCGCTTCGTCGCCGCTCCCGATGGAACAGTTGTCGCCGATCTGAAGCGCGAGCTTCCGGGACGCGGATGCTGGGTAAAGATCGACCGGTCGCTGGTCGACAGGGCGGTGGCGAAGAAGCTCTTCGCGCGCGCGCTGAAGACGGATGCGAAGGCGGCGGACGATCTCGGCGCGAGTGTCGATCGGCTGCTCGCGGCGCAATTGATGCAGATGATGAACATGGCGCGGAAAGCCGGCCAGTTCGTCAGCGGGTCCTCGAAAGTGGATGCCGCGGTCAGAAGCGGAGCAGCCCTTGCGGTGTTCCACGCGACTGGCGCAGCGGACGACGGCGTCCGGAAAATCGACCAGGCCCGCAAGGCCTGGCACCTCGGAATGGAGACCGAGGAGGAGATACCTTCCTTCCGTCTCTTCTCGGAGAGCGAAATGGAAGGCCTGATGGGCCAGAATGCTTTTATCCATGCCGCAGTGCTTGCAGGGCAGGCGGGTGAAGGTGTAGTGAAGCGCGCAAAGATGCTCGAACAGTACCGTAATGGCGGTCAGTCCCGGGCAGCGGGCGGCGCTGGCCGGCAAAAACAATGAGGCGGTCACCGGCATCGGCCGGTCCCATACTCATTGATCGACAGTATTGAACGACAGGGTCTGATCTAGTCATCGCTCCCTGTCCGAAGGAACGGGAACGAATGACTGATAGTAACGACGACAAGACAATCAGCGTAGCGGGCAAAAAGACACTCACCCTGAAACCATCGGGGATGAGCCAGGGCACCGTTCGCCAGGATATGGGTCGAGGTCGCACCAAGGCGGTCGTCGTCGAGACCCGTAAGCGGCGTCCGATGCGCCCGGAAGACGAAAAGCCGATCACGCCCGTCGCTCCGGCGGCCCCCGTGCGCGCAGCCGAACCGGCGCCCGCACCCGTGCAGGCGCGTCCGCAACAGCCGACGCCGGCTCCGCGGGTTCAGCAGGGCAACAACAACCAGACGAACCAGCGTCCGCCGCAGCAGTCTCACCAGCCGCCGCGCCAGAACGATCGTCCGCGCCCGGTGGTGCTGAACCATCTGTCGCCGGAAGAGATGGATGCCCGCCGCCGCGCGCTTGCCGACTCCCAGGCGCGTGACGCCCAGGATGCGATCCGCCGCGCCGAGGAAGAAAAGCGCCGTGCCGCCGAAGAGGTTGTCCGCAAGGCAGCCGAAGCGGAAGACGCTGCCCGCCGGGCCGCTGAAGAGGCTATCCGGCAGGCTGAGGCACCCGCTGTTGCTGAATCCGCAGCCGCAGAACCGGCTCCGGCCGAAGCACGCACCGACGCGGCACGGCCGCAGCAGCCCGCATCGTCGGCACCGGCCGCACGCCGTCCCGATGCGGCTGGAGCACCTGCTGCTCGTCCGGCACCCGGCGCTGCCGTCCCCGGCGCCGTTCGCGGCCGCCGCGACGAAAAGGAAGAAGACGATCGTGGCGCAGCGCGCGGCGGTCCGGTCCGTGGCCGCGTCGTTCGCCCGGAACCCGCAAAGCCGGTCACGACTCGTCCAAAGACGGATGAAGAGCGCCGTCGCGGCAAGTTGACGATCACCACTGCCAACGTCGACGGCGAGGACAATGCCCGCGGCCGTTCGCTCTCGGCGATGCGTCGCCGGCAGGAGAAGTTCCGCCGCGGTCAGATGCAGGAAACCCGCGAGAAGATCTCCCGCGAGGTGATTCTGCCCGAGACCATCACCATTCAGGAACTGTCGCAGCGCATGTCCGAACGCGCCGTCGACGTCATCAAGTACCTGATGAAGGAAGGCCAGATGATGAAGCCGGGCGACGTCATCGACGCCGACCTCGCCGAAATCATCGCCGGCGAATTCGGCCATACGGTCAGGCGCGTGTCGGAATCCGACGTCGAACTCGGGATCTTCAACGTGTCCGACGACGATGGCGAACTGGTTTCCCGTCCGCCCGTCGTTACCATCATGGGCCATGTCGACCACGGCAAGACCTCGCTGCTCGACGCCATCCGCCATGCCAACGTGGTCTCCGGCGAAGCCGGTGGCATCACCCAGCATATCGGCGCCTATCAGGTGGAGCAGAACGGTCAGAAGATCACCTTCATCGATACGCCCGGCCACGCCGCCTTCACGGCAATGCGTGCCCGCGGTGCGCAGGCGACCGACATCGCGATCCTGGTCGTCGCAGCCGACGACAGCGTGATGCCGCAGACGATCGAATCGATCAACCACGCCAAGGCGGCCGGTGTTCCGATCATCGTGGCGATCAACAAGGTCGACAAGCACGAGGCTGATCCGCAGAAGGTCCGCAACCAGCTGCTGCAGCACGAAGTCTTCGTGGAATCCATGGGCGGTGAAGTGCTTGACGTCGAGGTTTCGGCCAAGACCGGCAAGAACCTCGACAAGCTGCTCGAGGCGATCCTGCTGCAGGCGGAAATTCTCGATCTCAAGGCGAATGCGAACCGGACCGCCGAAGGCACGGTCATCGAAGCCCAGCTCGATCGTGGCCGTGGTTCGGTCGCGACCGTGCTCGTCCAGAAGGGCACGCTGCGTCCGGGTCAGATCATCGTCGCCGGCGACGTCTGGGGCCGCGTGCGCGCTCTCGTCACCGATAAGGGCGACCATGTGAAGGAAGCAGGTCCGGCAACGCCGGTCGAGGTTCTCGGTCTTTCCGGCACGCCGCAGGCCGGCGACAAGTTCGCCGTCGTCGAAAGCGAAAGCCGTGCCCGCGAAATCTCGGAATATCGTCAGCGTCTGGCCCGCGACAAGGCGGCTGCCCGCCAGTCGGGACAGCGCGGTTCGCTGGAACAGATGATGATGCAGCGCCAGAGCGTCGGCATCAAGGAGTTCCCGCTGGTCATCAAGGGTGACGTGCAGGGCTCGATCGAAGCGATTGCCGGCGCACTGGAGAAGCTCGGCACCGACGAAGTCCGCGCCCGCATCGTCCATTCGGGTGCCGGCGGCATCACCGAGTCGGATATCTCGCTCGCCGAAGCCTCGAACGCGGCCATCATCGGCTTTAACGTTCGTGCGAATACGCAGGCACGCCAGTTCGCCGAGCGCGAAGGCATCGAAATCCGCTACTACAACATCATTTACGACCTCGTGGATGACGTGAAAGCAGCGATGTCGGGTCTCTTGTCTCCGGAACGGCGCGAAACCTTCATCGGCAACGCCGAGATCCTCGAGGTGTTCAACATCACCAAGGTCGGCAAGGTTGCAGGCTGCCGTGTCGTCGAAGGCAAGGTCGAACGTGGTGCGGGCGTCCGCCTCATCCGCAACGACGTTGTCGTTCACGAAGGCAAGCTCAAGACGCTCAAGCGCTTCAAGGACGAAGTGTCCGAAGTGCCGATGGGTCAGGAATGCGGCATGGCCTTCGAAAACTACGAGGACATGCGCGCCGGCGACGTCATCGAGTGCTTCCGCGTCGAGCATATCACGCGCACGCTCTAAGCTGCTGCGCCTGAACTTTTCCGAAAGCCATCCGCCAGCCGGCGGATGGCTTTCGGGCATCTGCTGACTTGACCTTTTCGACCAAAAGAGTCATGGACGCTCTCCTTTGACGGGTTCGATTCCCAGCCGCATCGGCAAATAGAGATAACAATGACCAGACCAACTTCTTCCGCGCCTTCGCAGCGCATGCTGCGCATTGGCGAACAGGTTCGCGCCGCGATCACCCAGGTGCTGCAGCGCGGCGAAGTGCGTGACGACGTCATCGAAGCGACCGTGATCTCGATCTCGGAAGTGCGCATGTCGCCGGACCTCAAGATCGCCACCGCCTATGTGACGCCGCTCGGCGTTTCCGACCACAGCATTGTCATCCAGGCGTTGAACCGTCATGCAAGGTTCATCCGTGGCCGGCTCGGGCCGCAGCTTCGGCAGATGAAATACATGCCGGAGGTGCGCTTCCGCGACGATACCAGCTTCGACAACTACAAGAAGATCGACGAGCTGCTGCGTTCGCCCGAGGTGAGCCGCGACCTCGACGGCGATAATGACGAACAATAAACAGAAGAGACGCATGTCCAAACCACGCAAACCCAAAGGCCGGCCGATTTCCGGCTGGCTGATCCTCGACAAGCCGGTGGATTTCGGCTCGACGGAAGCCGTCTCCAAGATCAAGTGGCTCTACAAGGCCGAGAAGGCCGGTCATGCCGGCACGCTCGATCCGCTCGCCTCCGGCATGCTGCCGATCGCGCTCGGCGACGCGACAAAGACCGTTCCCTACGTGATGGACGGCCGCAAGATCTATGAATTCACGGTGAGCTGGGGCGAGGAGCGTGCGACCGACGATCTCGAGGGCGAAGTGACCAAGAGTTCGGACAAACGCCCGAGCGAACAGCAGATTCGCGATATCCTGCCTGGATATATCGGTACCATCAGCCAGGTGCCGCCGCAGTTTTCCGCTATCAAGATCGCAGGTGAACGCGCCTATGATCTGGCGCGCGAAGGCGAAACCGTCGAAATCCCCTCGCGTGAGGTCGATATCTTCCGGCTGACTTTGCTCGCCAGCCCGGACGTCGACAGCGCGCATTTCGAAGTGGAATGCGGCAAGGGCACCTATGTCAGGGCGCTGGCGCGCGATTTCGGCCGCGAGCTTGGCTGCTACGGCCATGTGTCCGGCCTGCGGCGCACCTTCGTCGCGCCTTTCGCGGAAGAGGCCATGGTGCCGCTCGCAGATCTCGTGGCACTGGAAGCGATCGAGGATATGGACGAGCGGCTGGCGGCCCTCGACGCGCTGCTGATCGACACCTGCGAAGCGCTATCCTCCCTGCCCCATCTCGTCATCAACGACGACCAGGCGCACCGGTTGAAGATGGGCAACCCGATCCTGGTGCGTGGCCGCGATGCGCCGGTTGCCGAAAGCGAAGCCTATGCGACGGCCCGCGGCAAGCTGATCGCGATCGGCGAGATCGGCCAGGGTGAGTTTCGCCCGAAGCGGGTTTTCGCCTGAGCCTATCTGGCTTTCTGACAACGACAGCGATTGTCAGGCGGTAGCGATGCGATATCTTCCCTGTCGGGCCATGGGAGCCCGACAGAGGGAAAGATCATGCGCCGAACTGCTATCGGAATCCTAACGTTCTTTTCGATGTTTCTCGCCGTTGCCGGCGCCCGATCCGCCGAGCGCTGGGCCGAGCTTCCGGCCTTTCCTTCGATGCCGGCGGCAAAGACGAGCGGCATGGCCGAGGTGAACGACATCAAGATGTATTACGCCGAATATGGCGAAGGCGACCCCATCCTGTTCATTCATGGCGGTCTTGGAAATGCCGACGTCTGGGGTCACCAGGTCGTCGATTTTGCGAGGGATCATCGGGTCATCGTTGCCGACAGCCGCGGACATGGGCGCTCGACGCGCAGCCAGCAGCCCTTCGGTTACGACCTGATGACGTCTGACTACGTCGCCCTTCTCGACTATCTGAAGATCGACAAGGTGACGCTTGTGGGATGGTCGGACGGCGGCATCATCGGCATCGACATGGCGATGAAAAATCCGGAGAAGCTGACGCGCGTCATTGCCCAGGCCGCCAACGTCACGACTGACGGCGTCAAGGCCGACGTGATGAACAACAAGACCTTCAACGACTACATCAACGTCGCCGGCGACTATTACCGGAAGCTGTCGCCGACGCCGAACGAATACGACGCCTTCGTCAAACAGATTTCCCACATGTGGGAGACCCAGCCGGCCTGGACGGCAGCGGATCTTGGAAAGATCACGGTGCCGGTCACGCTCGCCATCGGCGACCATGATGAGGCCGTAAAGCTCGACCATACGGAGATGATGGCGAAAGACATTCCGGGCGCCAAGCTCGTGATCCTGAAAGATGCCAGCCATTTCGCCATGCTGCAGGATCCCGCGGGTTACGATGCGATGATCCGGGACGCCATGGCGGGCCGCTGAAAACCGCTGCGGGAGCTCCCCTCTTTCCATTGCTGCTTATTTGGTTTATAGGCAGCGCCAGCGTCAGGTTTGCCTGCTCGCATTCACGGCCAAAGCTGGACGACATCCCGGCTTTTGGCGACTTTATCTCCTCCTCTTAGAAAGGATCACCCGATGTCGATCACTGCTGAGCGCAAGTCTGCGCTGATCAAGGAATATGCGACCGTTGAGGGCGATACCGGTTCTCCGGAAGTCCAGGTCGCGATCCTGACCGAACGCATCAACAACCTGACCGAACACTTCAAGGACCACAAGAAGGATAACCATTCCCGCCGTGGCCTGCTGACGATGGTTTCGAGCCGCCGCTCGCTTCTTGACTATCTCAAGAAGAAGGATGAAGGCCGCTATTCCAAGCTGATCACCAGCCTGGGTATCCGCCGCTAAGATTGTCCGGCGGGTGCTTTCTGAGCGCCCGCCGGATGTGTTTCGGGACACGGTTCCCAATGAAATATTCCAGCCGCGCCCTATCTTTTAGCGGTGGAAAGACCGGCAGACCCGGATGGGCCGGTTCTGCCAAACCAACCGTTGACCTGTCATGGGGCAGGATTGCCGGATGCTTTGGCCAAGGCTTG
This sequence comes from Rhizobium leguminosarum bv. viciae, assembly GCF_012276115.1. Taxonomy (GTDB): domain Bacteria; phylum Pseudomonadota; class Alphaproteobacteria; order Rhizobiales; family Rhizobiaceae; genus Rhizobium; species Rhizobium leguminosarum_T. The sequence goes on from NZ_WIEU01000022.1 coordinate 16,525, forward strand.
TCAATGAGCTTTGGCCCGGTTTCTCTGGAAAGCCTGAGGAAACCGAGGATGAAAAGCCTCCCGTTGTCTTGCCCGTGATACGTCACATTGATTGCGGTCGACTGTGCGCTGCGCCTTGATATCGGCGATGGCGCGTGCTCCCGCATTGAAGGACAAGACATGTTTGATACACACACAGTCGAAATCGAGTGGGCCGGCCGCCCGCTGAAACTCGAAACCGGCAAGATCGCCCGTCAGGCCGACGGCGCGGTTCTCGCCACCTACGGCGAAACCGTCGTTCTCGCCACCGTCGTCTCGGCCAAGGCGCCGAAGGCCGGCCAGGACTTCTTTCCGCTCACCGTCAACTACCAGGAAAAGACCTATGCGGCCGGCAAGATTCCCGGCGGCTATTTCAAGCGCGAAGGCCGTCCGAGCGAAAAGGAAACCCTGGTTTCCCGCCTGATCGACCGCCCGATCCGCCCGCTTTTCCCTGAGGGCTACAAGAACGACACGCAGGTTGTCGTTACCGTTATCCAGCATGACCTCGAAAACGACCCGGACATCTTGTCGATGGTCGCTACCTCGGCAGCGCTGACGCTGTCCGGCGTTCCCTTCATGGGCCCGGTCGGCGGTGCACGCGTCGGCTACATCAACGGCGAATACGTTCTCAACCCGCATCTCGACGAGATGGACGAATCGAGCCTCGACCTCGTCGTCGCCGGCACCTACGACGCCGTGCTGATGGTGGAATCCGAAGCCAAGGAACTTAACGAAGACGTCATGCTCGGCGCCGTCATGTTCGGCCACAGGGGCTTCCAGCCGGTCCTCGATGCGATCATCAAGCTCGCCGAAGTGGCCGCCAAGGAGCCGCGCGACTTCCAGCCGGCAGACTACTCCGCTCTCGAAACCGAAATGCTCGGCCTTGCCGAAGGTGAACTTCGCGAAGCCTACAAGATCACCCAGAAGGCCGACCGCTACGCCGCCGTTGACGCCGTCAAGGCGAAGGTGAAGGCGCACTTCCTCCCCGAGGAAGACGAAGCCCGGTACACGGCCGAAGAAGTCGGCGCGATCTTCAAGCATCTGCAGGCGAAGATCGTCCGCTGGAATATCCTCGACACCAAGAGCCGCATCGACGGCCGCAACCTCGAAACCGTCCGTCCGATCGTTTCGGAAGTCGGTCTTCTGCCGCGCACGCATGGTTCGGCGCTCTTCACCCGCGGCGAAACCCAGGCGATCGTGGTTGCCACCCTCGGCACCGGCGAAGACGAGCAGTATGTCGACAGCCTGACGGGCATGTACAAGGAGCGCTTCCTGCTCCATTACAACTTCCCTCCCTACTCGGTTGGCGAGACCGGCCGCATGGGCTCCCCGGGCCGCCGCGAAATCGGCCACGGCAAGCTCGCGTGGCGCGCGATCCGTCCGATGCTGCCGACGCCTGAGCAGTTCCCCTACACGCTGCGCGTCGTCTCCGAGATCACCGAGTCGAATGGCTCGTCCTCGATGGCGACCGTCTGCGGTACCTCGCTCGCTCTGATGGACGCCGGCGTTCCGCTGGCAAAGCCGGTTGCCGGTATCGCCATGGGTCTGATCCTGGAAGGCGATCGCTTCGCTGTCCTTTCCGACATTCTCGGTGACGAAGACCACCTCGGCGATATGGACTTCAAGGTCGCCGGTACCGCCGACGGCATCACCTCGCTGCAGATGGACATCAAGATCACCGGTATCACCGAAGAGATCATGAAGGTCGCCCTTGGCCAAGCCCAAGGCGGTCGCGTCCACATCCTCGGTGAGATGTCCAAGGCGATCACCGAAAGCCGCGGCCAGCTCGGCGAATTCGCTCCGCGCATCGAAGTCATGAACATCCCGGTCGACAAGATCCGTGAAGTCATCGGCTCCGGCGGCAAGATCATTCGCGAAATCGTCGAAAAGACCGGCGCGAAGATCAACATCGAGGATGACGGCACCGTCAAGATCGCCTCGTCCTCCGGCAAGGAGATCGAAGCGGCCCGCAAGTGGATCCACTCGATCGTCGCCGAGCCAGAGATCGGTCAGGTCTACGAAGGCACGGTCGTCAAGACCGCCGACTTCGGCGCCTTCGTCAACTTCTTCGGCGCCCGCGACGGCCTCGTCCACATCTCGCAGCTTGCTTCCGAGCGTGTTGCCAAGACGCAGGACGTCGTCAAGGAAGGCGACAAGGTCTGGGTCAAGCTGCTCGGCTTCGACGAACGCGGCAAGGTTCGCCTGTCGATGAAGGTCGTCGACCAAGCCACCGGCCAGGAAATCCCGAACGAGAAGAAGAAGGAAGAAGCGGCCGAATAAGCCGCCTTCCAGATTTGCTACCGGGCGCGGGAATGCTTCCGCGCCCTTTTTGTATGAGAAGACGAGACGAGACCATGAGCAGCGAGACGCTGAAGACCCTGTTCCATCCCTTTGCCAGCGGCACAGTCGCGGCGCCCGGCGAGGGCGAGCGCGTGCTCTTCCTCGGCGCCGAGGCAGGCTTTGCGCTGCCGGAAGGCTTTGCCGCCTCGCTCAGCGCCGTTCAGGGCTTCCGGCCGCTCTATCGGCAGCTGCTGGCGCAGCGGATCGAAGCGAAGCCGGAGATCGACGGCGAGGACTACGATGCGGCTCTGGTGCTCTGCACCAAGCACAAGGGCGAGAACGAGGCCAATCTTGCCGCTGCTATCGCCCGTACGCGGCTCGGCGGCCTGATCGTCGTTGCCGGCGCCAAGGAGGACGGTATCCAGCCGCTGCGCAAGCGGATGGAAGGTTTCAATCTTGCCGTCGATCATATGCCGAAATATCACGGCGTCGCCTTCTGGTTCGGCCGGCCGGCGGAGGTAGACGAGATTATCTCCAAGCTGGCAAAGGCGCCGGTGCGCGTCGACGGCCGTTTCAATGCAACCGCCGGCATGTTCTCGCATGACCGCATCGATGCCGGATCGGAGCTGCTGGCCTCGCGCCTGCCTGAGGATTTCACCGGCGACGTGGCGGATTTCGGAGCCGGATGGGGCTATCTCTCCGTCGAGATGGCGCAGAAGTCGCGTGGACTGACGCGCCTGGACCTCTACGAGGCCGATCACGCGGCTCTGGAGGCTGCCAAGGATAATCTGGCTCAGAACTGCCCGAACGCGCCTGTGCGCTTCTTCTGGCACGATCTGGCGGGTGAGCAGGTCAAGGATAAATACGATCTCGTCATCATGAACCCGCCGTTCCATGAGGGACACGCGGCCGAGCCGGCGCTCGGCCAGGCAATGATCAAGACTGCCGCATCCGCCCTTCGCGGCGGCGGCCGCCTGATGCTCGTCGCCAATCGCGGCCTGCCTTACGAGCCGGTTCTGGCGGCGAATTTCAGGGAAAGCGGCGAAACCTGCCGCAACGCCCGGTTCAAGGTGCTGTGGGCAAAGAAATAGGGCTCAAGCAGCCTCAATTTCCTTGCGTGCGGCACTCGCAAGGAAAGCCGAACGGGTAAGGCCGCGCTCTTTCGCGGCCTTGTCAATCGCATCCAGCATGCCTTTGTCGAAGGTGACATTGGCTCGAACGGTGCGCGTCGCATCTTCGATAAATGGAATGCGCGTCAAAAAAGCGCCCGCAGCCAGTTGCTCGCGGATGTCCTGCTTGGAACTGATCTCATCGTATGAGGACGGCATCGGCAGGGTTTCATCCTCTGCCCAGAGACGAAGTGCTTCGATAGCGTTTGCGGTCAGATCCTCCTCCTCATCGGCAGCGGAGAATACTGACGGCAGGTCCGGAAAGCTGATTCCGAAAGCGCTGTCCCTGTCCTTGTGCACGAGAGCAATGAAATATTTCATGATTTGTCACTCGCATTCCATCCAGCCTGTTTCGCAATCGCAAGCGCGGTGCCGATCGGCAGATCCTTCTTCGGGTGCGGGACGATGATTGTCTGATTGCCTCTTCGAAGCTTGTGGTGCGAGCCCTTGATCGAAACGACTTCGAAGCCTTCCCGCTTCAGCCTAGCGATAATCTTCTGACTGTTTCGCTCCACAAGACCGCCCCAAATCCTTTTCCAATATAACTCTTCTGGGTAAAAACAACAAGGCCATGCACATTATAATGCGCATGGCCCTTTCAGAACTATCGGACAGATCTTATTCGACGTCCGCCCTGCGCAGTGCTTCCAGCGTCGGCATGGAGGTGACGTTGAAGCCGGCGTCGACGAAGTGGATTTCGCCGGTGACGCCGGAGGAAAGGTCGGAAAGCAGGTAGAGAGCCGAGTTGCCGACCTGATCGATGGTCACGGTCTTGCGCAGCGGCGCATTGCGCTGGTTCCAGGAGAGGATCGCGCGCGCATCGGAGATGCCGGCGCCGGCAAGCGTGCGGATCGGACCGGCGGAAATGGCATTGACGCGGATGCCGCGCGGGCCGTAGTCGGCGGCGAGATAGCGCACCGAAGCCTCGAGCGCTGCCTTGGCAACGCCCATGACGTTGTAATTCGGGATGACGCGCGTCGAGCCATTATAGGTCAGCGTCAGCATCGCACCACCATCTTCCATCAACGGAGCGCAGCGCTTGGCGATCTCGGTGAAGGAGAAACAGGAAATAACCATGGTGCGGCTGAAATTCTCACGCGTCGTGTCGGCGTACAGACCCTTCAGCTCGTTCTTGTCGGAAAAACCGATGGCATGGACGATGAAATCGAGCTTGCCCCAGCGCTCGCTTATCGCGTCGACCACGGCATCGACCGAGGCGATGTCCTCGACGTCGCAGGGCAGGACGAAATCCGAGCCGACCTCGGCGGCAAGCGGCCTGACGCGCTTGCCGAGCGCATCGCCCTGATAGGTGAAGGCGAGTTCCGCACCCTGTGCGGCGAGAGCTTTTGAAATTCCCCAGGCGATCGAGTGGTTGTTGGCGACGCCCATGACGAGCCCGCGCTTACCCTGCATGATTCCCGTCATATTATTATTATCCGTTATAGCGCTGGAAGACGAGCGTAGCGTTGGTGCCGCCGAAGCCGAAGGAGTTGGAGAGGGCAATGTCGATCTTGGCGTCGTCGATACGCTTGCGCACGATCGGGACGCCTTCGAATTCGGGATCGAGCTCGGTGATATGGGCGCTTTCGCCGATGAAGCCTTGCTGCATCATCAGCAGGGAATAGATCGATTCTTGCACGCCGGCAGCGCCAAGCGAATGGCCGGTCAGCGACTTGGTCGACTGGATATGCGGGATCTTCGAGCCGAATACTTCGCGGATGGCGCCGATTTCCTTGCTGTCGCCGACCGGCGTCGAGGTGCCGTGGGTGTTGACGTAGTCGACATCGCCTTTGACGGTGGCGAGCGCCTGGCGCATGCAGCGAATAGCGCCTTCGCCCGACGGGGCGACCATGTCGTAGCCGTCCGAGGTTGCGCCGTAGCCGACGATTTCGGCATAGATCTTGGCACCGCGGGCCTTGGCGCGTTCCAGCTCCTCGAGCACCAGCACGCCGGCGCCGCCGGCAATGACGAAACCATCTCGGTTGATGTCATAGGCGCGCGAGGCGCTGTCCGGCGTGTCGTTATATTTGGAGGACATGGCGCCCATGGCGTCGAAGAGGTTGGACATCGTCCAGTCGAGATCCTCGTGGCCGCCGGCAAACATCACGTCCTGCTTGCCCCACTGGATCATCTCGGCGGCGTTGCCGATGCAATGCGCCGATGTCGAGCAGGCCGACGAGATCGAATAATTGACGCCGTGGATCTTGAACCAGGTGGCGAGCGTGGCCGATGCAGTCGAGGACATCGCCTTCGGCACGGCAAAGGGGCCGATGCGCTTCGGGCTGTTGTTTTTTATGGTGATCTCGGCAGCTTCGATCAGGGTGCGGGTGGACGGGCCGCCGGAGCCCATGATGATACCGGTGCGCTCATTGTTGCCGATATCCTTGTCCTCGAGACCGGAATCGGCAATCGCCTGCTTCATGGCGACATGGTTCCAGGCGCCGCCCTGCGACAGGAAACGCATGGCGCGGCGGTCGACCAGTTCGGCAAGTTCCGCCGAACCGAGTTTTGGACTGCCCCAGACCTGGCACTTGAACCCATGTTCGGCGAAATCGCTCGAAAAGGAGATACCCGACTTTGCCTGCCGCAAGGATTCGGTGACTTCGGTCGCGTCGTTTCCGATCGAGGACACGACACCCAGACCCGTGACAACTACCCGTCTCATCTGATCAAACCTTTGTTGTTTTCGTCAGCCGCTCGAAATGCGGTTTCAGGCCGTCTTGTCTTTCGATAGACCGACGCGAAGATCGGCCGCCTGATATATGGTCTCGCCGTCCGCCTTTAGCCAGCCGTCGGCGGTGCCGAGGACCAGACGGCCGCGCATGACACGCTTGAAGTCGATGCCATATTCGATCAGCTTCGTCTGTGGCCGGACCATGCCCTTGAATTTTACTTCGCCGGTCGAAAGCGCCATGCCGCGGCCTTCTTCGCCGAGCCAACCCAGAAAGAAACCGGTCAGCTGCCACATGCCGTCGAGACCGAGGCAGCCCGGCATGATCGGATTGCCTTCGAAATGGCAGGGAAAATACCAGTCGTCCGGGCGCACGTCGTATTCCGCCCTGAGGTAGCCCTTATCGAAGGTGCCGCCCGTTTCGGAAATCTCCGTGATGCGGTGAACCATCAGCATGGGCGGCAGGGGCAGCTGCGCATTGCCGGGGCCGAACAGCTCGCCATGTGCGCAAGCGATGAGTTCTTCATACGAGAAGCTGGACTGTCTGGTCGTCATAAAGTTTCTTCTTCCCCCCGCGTCAAGCCGATGGATGTGAACGTGTAGTCCAAGTTCTTCAGAAAATGAAGCACAAGCAAGGCAGCTTCATTCATCGCCCCGGACCAGGCTTGCGCCATTATTTGGTGGTCGCATACAGGAAGGCTAGGGCTGGGACCAGACCTAATTGCGTCAAAAGCCCGTTTTTGCCGCGTTTATCAGGCTCCCGTCCCCATTGAACTATTGAAAGGCTCCGATGCAAAAGTTATACCGCTTAAAGAAACATGATTGCTTTATGCCAGAATAACCGGAGTTGGTTTTGATGACGGGTGCATTCCCGATCGCAATAGAGGTAAGGCTGCGCGGTGCGGGCCTGCGGCCTACTCGCCAGCGTGTCGCGCTTGGCGACCTCCTGTTTGCCAAGGGCGACCGGCATTTGACCGTCGAGGAACTGCATGAGGAGGCGGTTGCCGCCGGTGTGCCGGTGTCGTTGGCAACCGTTTACAACACGCTGCACCAGTTCACGGAAGCCGGTCTCATCCGCGTTCTCGCCGTCGAGAGCGCCAAGACCTATTTCGACACCAATGTTTCCGACCATCACCATTTCTTCGTCGAAGGCGAAAACGAGGTTCTCGACATTCCCGTCAGCAACCTCACGATCGCCAATCTGCCGGAACCGCCCGAAGGCATGGAGATCGCCCATGTCGACGTGGTGATCCGCCTGCGAGCGAAGCAGAGCTGACGACGCCTCTAAAGCGCGACGCGATCTTTCAGATTCGCTCCTCGCGCTTTAGATCTTTGTTTTTACGCATGTCGTTGTCGCAAAACCGCTTCACACTTTTGCGCGACATGCTTTAGCGCGTCGCACCGAATCGGCCTCATGCGACGCCCTTTAGATCTTTATTTTTATGCATGTCGTTGTCCCAAAACCGCTGCGCACTTTTGGGCGACATGCATTAGGCTTCACATGACATCGTCGGGATGCCGGCCGGGCTTGTGCCTGTAGGTCGGGAAGGTCCAGCCGAACCACAGCGCTCCACCGCGCACCCCAAAGGCCGCCACGACGCCGCAGGCAGACGCCAGATAGAGCTGCATTCCAAGCGCATTGGCGAGCGTAAACACGCTGGCGCCGATGAGGGCCGCGGTCACGTAGATTTCCGGCCTCAACAGCACCGAAGGCTCGTTTGCCATCAGATCGCGCAGGATGCCGCCGAAGGTCGCCGTCAGCGTGCCGGTGACGATCGCAATTGTCGGCGAACCGGTGGCGGCGAGGCCCTTGGCAGCGCCGATCACGCAATAGGCGGCAAGGCCGATCGCATCCAGCCAGATCAGCAGCCGATAGCGCGATTCCAGCAGGTGAGCGGTGAAGAAAACGATGACGCCCACGATGCAGCAGACGAGGATATAGGCGGGGTTCAGCACCCAGAAGACCGGCACGCGGCCGAGCACGATATCGCGCACGGTGCCGCCGCCGGTTCCCGTCACCATGGCGAAAAACAAAAAACCGATCAGGTCCAGTTGCTTGCGCGAGGCGGCAAGAGCGCCTGTTGCGGCAAACAGCGCAATGCCGGCATAATCGAGATAGACGAGCAGAGACATGCGAGCCCCGGAACCGGCGGAAGTTCAGAGCATGATGCCGAAAAGTGTGAGCGGTTTTCGGACGACATCATGCTCTCACTCTTGAATTGAGAACAGGATTCAGATTTTAGGCCAACTAGGCCTAAAATCATCCTGTTCTCGGGAATCAATCACGGCGGCAAGGGCGGCGCAAGGCGGCGGCGCCATAAAGCCAAGCGCGTCTTGTCGAGTCGGATTCGTGCGACGCGCTTTAAGTCTTTATTCGATGCATGTCGTTGTCCCAAACCGCTGCACAGTTTTGGATGACATGTATTGCTACAGAGCCTTTATCCAAAAGAGGAAAGCCGTGAAAACGCTGGTGCTCGCCGTTCTGAATATCGTCCTGCTGCTTGCCATGCCGGCTGTCGCCCTCAGTCAGCAATCACTGATCTCCGACCCTGAGATCTACGAGAAGAAACATTTCCAGGAGCAGTGCAAGACGGCCGAGTTTGCCGACGGTTTCATCATCCGGCAGGACATCAACAATGACGGCCTGATCGACGCGGTGGTCAACGAGGGCCAGCTGACCTGCGACGGGCAGAAGGGGCCGCAATGCAATGACGACGGCTGCACCTATAATTTCTACCTGCAGGTTGCCGAAGGCGGTTATTTCATGATCGCGACGGCACAGATCTATGGCTACGATTTCGTCCAGCGCTTCGGCAACATGGTCCTGGCGATGAAGATGCATCCGCGCTTCTGCGACCGCACCGAAGGTGATCCCTGCATCGTGACGGCCCGCGTCCGCGGCACGAAATTCGTCACCATCTCGAAGAAGTAGCTCTCAGCTCGGATAGAGTTCGGACGTGCGGCCGGCGAGATAATAACCGACCAAGCCGTACCATTCGCGGATCGCCGTCGCCATGTTCTGCGCATTGAGGTTCGGCTGGGTAAAATCCAACCCCGGCCTCACCTGGCCGTCGGTGCGATAATCGGTCGGCCAGGGCACGATATCGATGCCGAGCTTGCGGAAGATGCCGACGGAGCGCGGCATGTGGAAACCCGACGTGATCAGCAGGCAATTGGAAAGCCCCTGGCTTGCCAGGAATTCCTTGGTGTTGACGGCGTTTTCGAAGGTCGTGCGCGATTGCCTCTCCTCGATCAGGCGATCCCTGCCGACGCCGAAGAGCGGGAAGAAACGCTCGGATGCCGCCGCATCGCCTTCATAGATGCCTGAGATGGAGCCGTCGCCGCCCGATACCAGAATGCGCGACTGCGGAAATTTCTGCGCCAGCCGCAGGGCTTCGACGAAGCGGTCGGCTCCACCATTGAATTCTATGCCGTGGCGCGCCGTGTTCACCTCGTTTTCGAAGGCGCCGCCGAGCACGATCATGCATTGCAGGCTATCGGGATCGACGACGGGCTTTGCAAACCGCTGCTCGAGACCCTGCATCAGCAGGTTGCCGGCCGTGGTGTAGAGCGTGACGAAGAGGATGAGGGCTGAACCGGCTGCGCCGAGGACACTTAAGATACGCCAGCGCAGAAGTCCGGCAAGCAGGGCAAAGAAGACGAGGAAGAATGCCAACGACAGCGGCTGAGCGAAAATCCAGACAAGCTTCGAAATCAGAAACAAGACCCACTCCTTTAGGATTGGCGGCGGTCCTTTTTATCCGATTCGACGGTAACGGGAATGCGACGGTTTTATTTCGCGCGCGTGATGGCCGATCCGCTCGGTGCGATCTTCTGATTGAAGCGGCGCTGAAGCGGCCGCGGGATGAGCATGGCGACAAGCGCAAGCACCATGGCGAAGATGGAGACCAGCCACAGCGCGTGCGCACCCGTCAGCCGTGTCAGGACGGCCCCGGCGATCGCGCCGAGCACCATACCGCCCCAGGGCACGATCTGGATCGTCCATTCGACACGACGATCGCCGATGATCCAGCGGCCGATGCCGCGGCCGAAACGCGACAGGGCGCCGGTCACGTAGGTCAGCCCGATCGGCAGGCCTTCGATGTGTTCGACGGCAGCATTCACCATGCCCATGGAAAAAACGATCATGTAGAACCGTGCGAAGAGCATGTTCTGCACCGTCATCATCGAGGCGAGTGCCAGAACCAGCCCGACGCAGCCAAGCACCACGAAGATGCGGCGCTCGGAGACATGGGAGATGACGATGCCTGCCGCATTGCCAAGCACGAAGACGATGATGGCGCAGACCAGGACTGCCGCGTGATAAAGATTGCCCTCGCTCAAGGCCAGTGCGGCACGCGTCGTATTGCCTGTCATGAAGGAAACGAAGTCGCCGGTGAGCAGAAGACCGGTCGCATCGGTCATGCCGGCCAGAAAGGAAATCGAGCCGACGAGGGCGAGCCCGGTCAGGGTTCGGCGGGTCCGGATGATGCGGCGGCGTCTTGATCTGGTCATTGGGTGAGGGTCCTGGAGCCGAATCGCTGAGATTGCGGCAACAACATACATCTACTCATTGAGGAATTGGCAAAGGCGATCGGAAGGTGGGGCGGACTTGAACGACAACATATTTTCGGCCATAGAGGCGGCGTTGCTTCAGATCGAAGCTCCGTAAGCGTTTACGTCAATCAACGCGCAACCCGTCGATCGGTGCTGCGCAATTGTCTGATCGACACCTTACGGAGATCAAAATGCCCAAAGGCAAACTCCCCAAACGTTACAATACGATCGTCATGCCACTCATCCTCTCGCTGCTGATGACATCAGTCGTCTCGGCGATCAGCATCGTGAGAGCACAGGGCCTGACCGCGCCTGCACTTGCCATGTGGCCCTCCGCATGGGCACTCTCCTGGGCGATCGCCTTTCCCGTCCTGCTATTGGTTCTGCCAGTAGTCAAGCGGGTGACGGCTGTTATCGTCGAGATGTGAAGAGCGTGAGGCGCCGGCTGGCTGCGCAAGCGGCCCGCCGGAGTTCAGGTCGGGGGAGCGCCTTTTCCAAGACACTGCGGGAAAATATCGATCTGTTCAGCCGGATTGCGTCCGCGAAATATGATCGTGGCGAGGTCGAACCGGATGGGCGCATCCGAATGGCGCAGATGATCTCCTTGCATGGCGGCAACGTGCGCATGTCAAAACCAAGCCGGAAAACGTTGGACGGATTTCGGAGTGAAAACTCTGCAGCTGGAGCGTGATCATCCGATGGGTCCAGACGTTGCCGGCCCATCCAATCGTGAAGGCACCTGCGCCGTATATGTCATTTCGTCATCCGCAAGCCGTCCTTCAGCGACGTTCAGATAGGTTTGCGCCGCGAAGCGCCCATACGCCGAGAACAACGAGGAGAATGCCGCAGATGAAAGCATTCCAAACGAGGAGCGGCTCTTGAACGTACTGGAGAATCCATGGCGAGGCGACAAGCCAGACACCGATCAGAAGATTAACCCATTCTTCCCAAAAACGGTACGATGCCAGAGCAGCCAAGCCTAGGATAGAGATAGCGGTTCCGCAGACAAGGAAATTCCAGGCGGCCGACCCCATAGGCATGGAGTCCGGACTAAATCTTCCGAATGCCCAAGGGGAACTGATGAGCCATATTCCCACGATAAAGGCGACGTGGTCTTGCCAACGGCGACGGTTCATTGCTGATCTCCTTGCTCTCCAGAGCCATTCACAGTCATGCAGCTCAGGTCATGGCGTTGGATCGACATTCATTGCAGCTGAGGAAATTCCCCGGCTGCCGCTTTGGGTGCCGGCGATATCAGAGCCGGCCCAGCGCGTCGTCCGTGGACGTCTGCCCGAACTGGTCGAGCGCCTCTTCGAGATAATCCGGCAGGAGGGGCAGGCCGAGAAGATAAGCCGCCGTGCGCGTATTGTGCGCATCGGCAGCCAAGCTGCGCAGTTCATCCCAATCATCGACATTCCCATCGCCTCGGCCGAGCCATGCCAACGCGACCAGGTCGATCTGTTCGTCTTCGTTGAGAGCCCAGATTGCACTCCTGAGTTCCGCCTCGACGGGATCGTCGTCATGGTCCTCCAGCACTTCGATCATCCCATCGTCACTCGCATTCGAGCCCGGATCGGGTTCAGTGACAACATCCTTGACGTCGAACTGCTTGCCCTTGAGGATGAGAAAGCGGACGGTCTCCGGCGAAATGCTCGGCCTCCATGCCTCGTTCACAGCGTCATTCATGAAGTGGCCTCCGCGCCCGCTATTTCATTTCAACTATACCACATGTGACATTGGAATGCCGTTGCATTGAGAAGGATCAATCTGGGCCGTCGTCACGTAACGAAAACGGCAAACGAGAATGGGCAGGACGTATCCTTGACGCGCGTCCATGCCGATTGACGCGTTTTCAAAAGGGTGCCGGTTTGCGAGATGAGGAGAAGCTGATGCAAGCGATGATTTTGGAAAGGATCGGGACCCCCTTGCGTCTGGTAGAGCGCGCTAATCCCGCACCTGGAACGGGCCAGTTGATGTTGAGGATCGAAGCTTGCGCCGTCTGCAGGACGGATCTTCACGTCTGTGACGGCGATCTTCCGAACCCGAAGCTTCCACTCGTTCCCGGCCATGAGATCGTCGGCATCGTCGAGGCTGTTGGGGAAGGTGTCGCGTCATCGCGCATAGGGCAAAGGGTTGGTGTGCCCTGGCTCGGCCACACATGCGGCTGCTGCTCGTTCTGCCGCACCGGAGATGAAAATCTCTGCGACGAGCCGCAATTTACCGGCTATACGCGCGACGGAGGTTTTGCCACCCATGTGGTTGCCGACGCAGATTATGCATTTGCACTTGACGGCGAGACCGATCCGGTCGCTCTTGCGCCGCTGCTATGCGCGGGTCTCATTGGCTGGCGTTCGCTGAAAAAGGCTGGTGACGGTGCCCGAATCGGACTTTACGGATTCGGTGCAGCCGCCCATATCATCGCGCAAATATGCCGCTGGCAGGGCCGTCAGGTCTATGCTTTCTCACGCACCGGCGATGAGGCAGCGCAACGTTTCGCGCTCAGCCTTGGCGCTTCGTGGGCGGGAAGCTCGGATGAACCTTCGCCCGTCATGCTCGACGCGGCAATCATCTTCGCTCCGGTCGGCGAACTCGTGCCGGCAGCGCTGAAGGCGGTGCGCAAGGGCGGCAGGGTCGTCTGCGGAGGTATCCACATGAGTGATCTTCCGGCTATGCCCTATGCGCTGATTTGGGGGGAGAGAAGCGTTGTTTCGGTCGCAAATCTCACGCGCAAGGATGCGGAGGAATTCTTCCCCATCGCCCGCCAGGCAGGCATCAGAACCCATACGATTGTCTATCCGCTTACCGAAGCCAATACGGCGCTTGACGACTTGCGTGCCGGTCGATTGAGCGGAGCGGCCGTCTTGAAGCCTTGAGCCACGGGCCTATTGCTGGGCTGCAACTGCGGATGTGGTTTCGAGTTCCCGCAGGGTTGCACTCAGCCGTGCAGCAAGCGGTGGCGTTCGCGCGGCGATGAAGCCATTCAGCTTGAGTTTCCCCTTGCAGTCGCAAATGAGGGACGTTCCGTCCGTCTGCAGGACGCCGCCAGCTGCTTCGATGATCGCCTGGCCGGCAGCGCAGTCCCAGATCATCGTCGGGGCGAGGCGCAGACAGAAATCGGCCTCGGCCGTGGCCAGCAGAGCGAATTTCAGTGATGAGCCGATTTCTTCAAAATCGTAGGGCTGCAGCACGGCCAGGAGCGCTTCGGTCCGGGGATCGTGATGAGAGCGGCTGACGACCGCGATCGGATGACGCCGCGGAGCGGAAGGGCGGCGCAGACTGCGGCGCTGACCGCCGGCTGTTTGCTCGAATGCAAGTCCGGCGCCGTAGGAGAAGAAAAGCCGGTCACGGGCGGGTGCATAGATCAGTCCCGCGCTCGCATGGCCATCCTCGACCAGGGCGATATTGACAGCAAACTCGTCTCGGCCTTCCATGAATTCCTTCGTGCCGTCGAGCGGATCGATTACGAGAACGGCATCTGAGTCCTTGCGGGCCTCGAAGACAAGGCTATCTTCTTCGCTGACGACAGGCATTGCCGAAAAGAGCGCCAGGCATGCTGCGCGCAGGATGTCATTGCTGGCAAGATCGGCGGAGGCGACGGATGAACCGTCCTGTTTGGCTCTTACCGCAACGTCGTCGTCCTGCAACGCGAGCGCGGCATCGCCGGCTTTCCGGATCACCGGGATCAGCGCTTCGACAAGCTGCCTTCTCGAAGACAGGTTCATTTTCATCATTGATGCGGGTCAATGCATTGTCGCGGAGGCAGGGCGATGCTTTCGATAGTGCGGCATGTCAGCTGAAAGTTTGCAGATGATCACGGAAGACCAGTCGGCAACCATTTCCTTTCTCAACGACGCATTGCCCCAGGATGGGCAGCCGGTCGAAGTGATCGAGACGCATATCTCGCGCATTTTTCTTGCCGGGGACCGCGCCTATAAGATGAAGCGCGCCGTGAAGCTGCCCTATGCCGATTTCTCCTCGGCGGAGAAAAGGCTGGCGACATGCCGGAGAGAGGTGGAATTGAACACGCCCACAGCGCCCGGCATCTATCTCGGTGTCAGGACGATCACGCTGGAAAAGGACGGTGGCCTTGCGCTTGATGGTCAAGGGACCCTGCATGATGCTCTGGTGGAAATGCGGCGTTTCGATCAGTCGCTGCTACTCGATCATATCGCCACCTCCGGCGGATTGACCTCGTCGATGATGACATCCCTTGCAAGGGCGATCGTCGGTTTTCATCGTCTCGCGCCGGTCGTGAATGCCAACGGCGGGGCGGCTAGCATGGCTGCGGTGCTGAAGGTCAATAAGGCCGGCTTTGCGACCAGCCATGTCTTTTCCGCCAAGGAGATCGAGGAACTGACCGGGGCCTTCGAGAGGCACCTCGCGCGGCTCGCCCAGCTCCTGGACCGACGGGGGCTGGCCGGCAAGGTCCGGCGTTGCCATGGCGACTTGCATCTCCGCAATATATTCTTGCTTGATGGCGAACCATGCCTGTTCGATTGCATCGAGTTCAACGATCAGATTGCCACCACTGACATTCTCTACGACCTCGCCTTCCTGCTGATGGATCTCTGGCATCGTGGGCATCCCGAGTTCGCGAACCTCGTGATGAACCGTTATCTCGACGAGACGGACGAGGACGACGGCTTTGCAGCACTGACGTTCTTCATTGCCGTACGCGCTGCCGTGCGGGCTCATGTGATCGCCACTCAGACGGAGGATGCCGGTGATCGTGCGGCCATGTTGACCGATGAGGCGCGCTCCTATTTCCAGCTCGCCCGGTCTCTCCTGCATCAGGTGCCGGGACAACTCGTCGCGCTCGGCGGCCTCAGCGGATCGGGAAAGACAACGCTTGCAGAAGTGCTGGCGCCGCGGATCGGCCTCGCGCCGGGAGCACGCATCATCGAAAGCGACCGCATCCGCAAAGCAATGCACGGCGTTCCGGCGGAGACCAGGCTGCCGAAGGCCGCGTACCGGCCAGAGGTCTCGGCAAAGGTCTATCAGGAGATGGCCTGGCGCGCTCGTCTCATCCTTGCGGAAGGCAGTTCGGCGGTGGCCGATGCGGTCTTCGACAAGCCGGTCCACCGGCGGATGATCGAGGAAGCGGCGGAAGAAGGCCACCATCCCTTTTCGGCCTTCTGGCTCGAAGCCGATCCGGCACTGCTGTGGCAGCGCGTTGCGGCACGGGTTGGCAGCCCCTCCGACGCGACGGTCGATATCCTGGCGCACCAGCTCGCGCATGAGACAGGCGCCGTCGCATGGCCGCGCCTCGACGCCACGCAGCCCGCCGAAAGGCTCGCCGAGGAGATCATGCTGCGCATTAAGGCAAAAGTCCTCGATCCCGTCCCCTGTCAACCGGCAGACTGCTCGTCCTGAGCCGCATCAGCCGTCCGCTAGCGCGACCGCATGATGCCGTCAGGCGAAATGGCTGGCATAGTCAAGCTGAAGCCAGCGCCCTGCTTTCGTCGCCGGACGATTGCGGATCGAACAGCGTCCGTTTTCACCACGGGCCGTGCTGACCTTCAGCGCGTTTTGATGACGCGGCCTTCTCACTATGCGATTTGCGTTAGGTCAATGAGCAAATCTCGCCCGCCGCTAATGTACATTTCGTGTTCAGAGGAGGCACGCGATGATCGTAAATGACCGTGAACTGGCGGACTATTTTTCCGCGCTCGCCAACGCCAGCCGTTTATCTGTGCTGCGCACGCTGGCCAAGGGTGAGATCTCAGCCACGGAACTCGCCACAAGTGTCGGCCTCAGCCAGTCGGCGTTATCGCACCATCGGAACGTGCTCAAACGCCAGCAGGTCGTCAAGGCGCGCCGCGAAGCTCAAACGATCTATTATTCGCTCGCCAGCCATCGAAGCGAGAAAGCCGTCTCTCTTCTCAACGGCATATTGTTTCCCGGCGGGCTGCAGATGTCGAAGTTCGGCTTCTCGGACTTCAGCCCCGAGGCCGCGTGAAGATCGACGATCGGCCGGAGCCTCGATCCTGCCAAGGTGGCCTGCCGCAGATCCCACAGTGTGATGGTGCGATCCATTCGGTTGAATGGAGGCAAGCGCTTAGTCTCAAATTGTCAATCGTACTTGTGTGAGGCTCAAAGGCGAGGCTTGGTACGGACTCACAACGGCTTGCTCTAGTGAGACGATTGGTGTAGCAAAAATAGTTCTGTAATAGTAGAGCGCCTAGGAGCGGAGAACTCAATGTCCGACATCTCGATTGCCATCCCACAGCACCTCGTTTCCGAAATCGTTATTCGGTCGAGAGGACGTGCCGACGTTGCTGGCCTTATCTCAAATATTGTTGGTGACTACCTTGATCGGACGCTAGGGGACGCCGTTATCTGGTCGGATTCGCACGCAGAAGAGGTTGCCGAAAGCCTGCAGAGCGAAGAAGAGCACTTCGGGGACCCGACGAAAGGATATTACTGGCATCGGGTCTTCCTTCCCAACGGGACCTTACTCAAAGCTCACTACAAGGGAAAAGAAAGCACCGCAGAAGTAAGGCATCAGCAGATTTACTTTGACGGTAACCCGTGCTCCCCATCGCAATTCGCCAGCATGGCCGCCAACAATACCTCGCGCAACGCGTGGCGAGACCTTTGGATACGTCGGCCCGGAGAGAAGTGGCACCTCGCGAACAGCTTGCGAGATGCATAGAGGTATCGAAAGCTTGAACCAATCTAGTGCCGGCGTGGCTCAGAAATCGCATGTATTTGGGTCCCATCGAGGGGTACCGGGGGGAAATCGCGCGGTCACTGGCACGTAGCTGGCCTCTGAGATGCGTGACCCCTAAATTCAAGGGGGACTCTCCCTCGGTAGCGTTCCGTTCGTCGCAATTGATCTTGTTTGGCACGCTCACCTAGCGACCGCCCATTATGAGAATGACTGCCGCAAGATTGTTGGGCGCGTTGCGCTTCATGACGCCAGCCAAGATGCTAAAAGCCGGGAGGCCTGGAAGCGCAGCAAAGAGCTGTTCCTCCCGACCTTCGGAATTGACCTAGCGCAGATCCCAACGCGAACATTGGGCATGTCAGCTAACTGCATCATGTATCGCGGTGTGCTCGACGGCTAGCTGCAATGGTGCAGGCCGAGTCTTAACCGCATGATGACATTAAGCGTGGGAAGTGCAAGGAGAAGGCCTCCCTCACTGCATTCCACCCTTCGATATCATGGGGGTGTTTCCATTTGACTGTATTGAGTACCCTGTATCCGGCGGATTTCAGCTCCTCCGCAAGGACCTTCTCAAACGCACCGACAATATTTCGAACCGGTATATGCAATTCCATCAACGCCGCGCGGTCGTCACCGTCCTTTCTTCTCACCTCTTCGAAAAGGGGGCCATGCGAAATGAGATGAAAGGTCCCACACTCCTCGGCCTCTATGCCTTCAGCTTTGAGGTGTCTGCGTAGTGCGTTCTGATTGGGAGCATAACCTAGATGTTGGCCCATGCGAGTGAACGGAGCGGTTGCGTGGGGGCTGGAATTGTCGCCTGTGCGGCCAACATAGAGCATCTCACCCTTCGTGGTCTCCACACGCCAAACATACAGCCAAAAGCCCCTGCGGAGCATAGCGGCAGGGAGGGTTAGAATATGCGTGCCAGCCGTCAATCGCTCATCCTCCCCCAACAAGGATAGGGCCTTGCACACTCCGCCACTTGCGGACGCCGAACGCAGCGTCTTGATTGTCTTTTTGGCAATAGAGTTGAGAGGGTCGGCTGCCCAGCTTCTCGTGGGTGCCGGTCAAGCTCATAGTTCCGAACGTTATCAGCTTACCAGAGCCGAAAGTATTGTCGTCGCGCTCAAACTCGATATCCGTCTCGATAGGCGGCTCAGTCGTTTGCCAGTCAGATGTGTTGCTCAACTCCAGACCTCCCCTGGTCCCTTTATCATCACCCGGTTCTTGCGCCAGCTGGTATAGTCAGCGGCCATCACCAATCCGCTTGGCGTGAAGGCATCCGGGGTGGCCTCCATTTCATACACCATGTCTCGATCTGCTCTGATCCGTCTAGGTGGGAACGCCTTTTTCGTTCGAAAGCAGCAGTCCTCGAAGTGCCTGCATTATGACGCTCGTCCGCTTCTAGCAATCGGCGGCGCTCAAAAGGCGTCACGCTATTAAGAAGTGAACACGCGAGGATTTGGAACACGTGCTAGGCCTTCTTTTCTAAGGCTCTCTTCACATGGTTCCGCATGTTTCGCCGATAGTTGCGGAGCTGCTTGAAAATTGGGAGTCCAAGTGGGGCGGTGATGCTTGCTGCCTTGGTGGCGTACGTCCAGAAAGTCCAATTCTTGACGTTGTCGGCCTTAGACTCGAAGTCGTGGACTCGGCCGTATCGTTGAAGGAAAGTGCTTAGGTTGACATCGGTAAGAATATCGCTTGACGATTTGCCGGGGTAACGCTGGACCAACGAAAGCGCTAGCCTCATTGCACTTGACGCAGCCTTCCTTTGGAGCCCGCTTAGCGTGCTGTCTCGAAGGAACATGCTGTTTCCATCATAGCGAAAACCCAGGTACTCGATGCCATTCTTACCCTGTTCTCCAGCAATTCTGATCCAAGTTTGGTCTCCACCGGTTCCCCAATATCGGAAGATGGCAGACTTCTCAGCCTTGATTTGAAGCTTCGGACCGTGACAGACAATCTCTTGACGAACCCACGCTTCCAGGTCGACAGCAGCATCTGCCTCGATTGGCGCAACGATAAGAATGTCATCGGAGTATCTGAAGTAGGCCCCTCCCAGCTCTCTCACTCTGGTTGCTACAACCTTGTCAAACTGCATGAGATAGAAATTTGCGAGCAGGTCCGAGATGGGGGAGCCTTGTGGTATTCCGTAAGGTTTGCGGTGAACTTCGATGAGCGAACGTAGACCATTTCCGCCTGCGATCTTCTGACGGAAATCCGTCCCGTTGCAAAGCTGTAATGGTATCGCGCTCTCATCCACCAGAAACCCTTTGATAGGGACGCCATCTCTGGAGACGTGCTTTTGTCCCCAAAAACCGAGGCGCTCGTAAAGCCCCTCTCGATCTATCACAGAATACCGGGTCATTGCCTTGAACACTGCATAGTGATCGGGCGGGAGGCGGCTGACCTTTAGTAAATCGCACCAACGGGCCCGAAGCATTTCGTGATCAAGGCTTTCGAAGAAGCTACTGATATCGAGAGCGATTGCGCTGCAGTTACCAAGTTTCCTAATTGCGTTCACGGCATCCAGCGC
This sequence comes from Rhizobium leguminosarum bv. viciae, assembly GCF_012276115.1. Classification (GTDB taxonomy): domain Bacteria; phylum Pseudomonadota; class Alphaproteobacteria; order Rhizobiales; family Rhizobiaceae; genus Rhizobium; species Rhizobium leguminosarum_T. Next base: position 36,426 of record NZ_WIEU01000022.1, read on the forward strand.
AAAGTGGATGTTGCACTTGCCGCCACCACCTGGGTTCGCGATTCGCCGATATGCAAGAACACTGTCACCGAGGTCGAGTTCCTTGAGCCTGGCTTCGAATGGAGCTGAAAGAAGGTGACGATAGTAGCTGAAGATATAGGCGTCGGCGCGAGCCGCGAAGCGAATGGGCCGCTCCTTGACTTTGCCCTTCGTGCCCTTTGCGGTGAACTTGGTCCATCGCTGGTGATACAAGATGAACGGATAGAAGGAATGAGCAGCAACTCTTGCAGGGTCCGAAGCAAGCGCACGAGCCTCTGTCTCAGTTAGAAAAGAATCAAAGTGAGGATACATTTTCGGCCTGAAGGCCCAACCGTCCAAAGCAGACGAGCGAGAGGGAGCAAGGTGACCATGTGCCCTTATAGTCACAACCTTGCTCCGCACCGTTTAGGATGTAAGGCACTTCTTCGATGTAATCGTCTATATTGTCAGTATGCTGTCCAGCATATGGCATCGTCGTCATCACAAGGAAATCCTAATGGATCTCATCATAAATATTCTCGGAAACCTTGACAGTTTCAACTAAAGCTCGGACGCCTCCAGTCTGAAGACTATCGCGCCAGATGCGACCCATTTGCGGAGCGCGAGTATATATAGGAGATGCAACCGCTTAATTGCAAGTCTCCAAGTTGCAAAAGAAGTGTTTCCCCCAACCTGGATGCAGACCTGCATGCTACAGCTAGCGTTGGTAGCCACAGGTGGAAATGGCAATGGTTCCCGCTCCGCTCGCCATCACCCCTGCGCCCGGCCGATAAGTTTCTGTTGCGGACCACGTCATGATGAACTCGACTAGGCTCTGATCCTAGAAGAAGCTGCCGGTGCCTTTGCGCCGCCGGGTCTCGGCGGTGCGCTCGTCCCAGACTTCCTGCCAAATGCGATAGGTAGAGGCCACCAAACTTTCCAGCTCGTCCAGCGAATAAAGGTCAACGCCGTCATCACTGAAGAACCGAACGGCGCGGCAGTCCTGCTCGTCATCAGCACCGAAGCGGATAATAGCAAAGTTGATGTCTGAAAAATCGTCATCAGAGGCCCGAATGCGCTCATGCATCATGGAGAATGCAAATCGCCGCGCATCTTGGGTCAAACCTCGGGTCCGGCGAGGGTCTATGAAGACTGCGTAGGGCTGCTCCTCGAGCGCCAAGACCATAGGTAGCCAGAAACTTACCTTGCGCCCAATCCCCATAGCCAGCGGAAAAAAATCATGGTGCCTTCCTGTAACCCCGGCTGAGGTGGCGAACGCGTGTAGCGCCTTGGCAATTTGCCTATTGTTCTTTAGCTCAGCGCCCGCCTTGCAGACCCGAACCAACCGCTCATCAACCTTGTCGTAAGGTGTCGCCTCGGAGAGACCAAACAAAGCAGGCTGTATGTTGAAGAGGTCACCGAAGCAGGAGCGAACATGCTTGTAGGAGAAGGTAGAGAAGCCGGACTTCATTTGCCTCAGAGCGGCCCGCTTCATGTCGTCCGGGAGGGGAGCAATCCGCGCTAGATCAGTGTCAGGCAAAAGGGGTGTCGTCACTTGGGTCTCCAGATAACGGTTCCGCACCGATCGAGACCTTATGGTGACGGAATCGATCAATGATTACAGTATCGGAGATTCGCAAACCGAATGCAACTTCTGCCTTTGCCCGGTCCACCACATGCGACCATGGAGAGTCCTTTGCGTGAGAAAGGTCCACGAGACGGCCGGTGGGCATGCGACCATAGGAATTGAGAACCTGCTGAAGCAAGCCGGTCAACCGAACGTCGCTAGGAGTCGTTATCGCGCGGGGTTGGCCTGTGAGGATGTCTTGGCCTTTAGCCCGAAACGTGATTGCCGATGAACCGGCATCCTTGAATGCGCGATAGGCGGACGGGTGCACCGGACCGTACTGCCATGCCTCGAAATAGCCTGAGACAAGTGGCGTCTTGGTCTGCATCAGGTAAATGCCATGGGCGAAGTAAAGCAGCTTTTGGAGGGAGAGGTTCGTGAGCTGAATGCCAAGCCTATCCGCTTCATCCAGCATGAGGTTCGCTACAGCCCGTGGGTCATATCCCCCGCTCATGACATATTGCTCATCTCTCCGATGGTTGGCCTGTAGTTTCGCCTAACGCGAATCGAAAAGCTACGCTGCTGGTGGTTAATATCCTCGATACCCACGGCGGTGGGTACTTCCCGTGGGTACTTTCTTGGGTACTTAGGCCGACTCATGGGTTGCCATATCCCATTGATTTCAATGAACAACAGCGTACCCGAGGAAATTTGGTGGAGCTAAGCGGGATCGAACCGCTGACCTCTTGCATGCCATGCAAGCGCTCTCCCAGCTGAGCTATAGCCCCATCAAGGTGGTCCGGCTCATGGCCGGTCCTGGGATACTCGTAAGGCACGTGCCCTGCGGAGTGGCGGCTTATTACTTCCGGATTCCGGAGATAGCAAGCCTAAAAAATCTGGCCCGGAGAATTTTTTCCTCGCCGGGCCGAAATGCGGTCTCAGACTTCGTCGTCGTCGCCGGTCACGCCGATGATATCGCTCATGTCGTCATCATCGTCATCTTCGTCGGGGGTGAGGAAGGTATCGTCGTCGTCATCGCCTTCGATTTCGACATCGTCGTCGCCGATATCGGGGATGTCGTCGCCAGAGGCGGCATCATCGGCATCTTCCAGCGAAACCAGTTCGACTTCGGTGTTTTCAGTATCGACTTCCGCGACCTCCTCTTCCTCGGCAACGTCGGCGATCGCCGAGGTTTCTTCGAAGAAGGACAGAGGGTAGGACTTGCCGGTATAAGGAGAGACGATCGGATCCCGGTTCAGATCATAAAACTTCTTGCCGGTTTCCGGATCGGTACGCTTGGTTCCAAGTTCCGCTTTCGCCACTATAAGCCTCGTGTGAATAGCCGAATATGAGATTCGGCAGATGCCGTTCAAGCCGGCGTTCCATCGGAATTTATAAGCCGGTCCCCTTAATCGCTGTGGCTTCCCATGTCAAAGCCAAACTTTGCGATCGGAGCGCCGGGTTTTTGGCAAGCCGACGGATGACCGCCCGGCGCGTTTATGTTAACGAGCCGCAACAGCTGCAGAAGCGGGCGGGAATTGCGACCGGCCAAGCCTGTCTTGCGGCAAAAATAGACTGCGTTTGCAAAGGATTACGCCATGCTGCACGGCTCTGCGTCCAGGCCCGCCACCGCCCGCAAATCCGCCAGTCTCAGTGGCAGCGTCCGCATTCCGGGCGACAAGTCGATCTCGCATCGTTCCTTCATGTTCGGCGGGCTCGCCTCTGGCGAAACGCGGATCACCGGCCTGCTCGAAGGCGAAGACGTGATCAATACCGGCCGGGCAATGCAGGCGATGGGCGCCCGAATTCGCAAGGATGGCGCGCAGTGGGTGATCGACGGCACCGGCAACGGTGCGCTGCTCGCGCCCGACGCGCCGCTCGACTTCGGCAATGCGGGCACCGGCGTGCGGCTGACAATGGGCCTCGTCGGCACCTACGATTTTCGCTCCACCTTCATCGGCGACGCCTCGCTTTCGAAACGGCCGATGGTCCGTGTGCTCGCTCCGCTGCGCGAAATGGGCGTGCAGGTCAGCGCATCCGAAGGCGACAGGATACCGGTGACGCTCAGAGGCCCGGGAACGCCGAGCCCGATCCGCTATCGGGTGCCGATGGCATCCGCCCAGGTGAAATCGGCCGTGCTGCTTGCCGGTCTCAATACGCCGGGTGTCACCACGGTCATCGAGCCGGTGATGACGCGCGACCATACCGAAAAGATGCTGCAGGGTTTTGGCGCCGCCCTTTCCGTCGAGACGGACGGGGATGGCGTCCGCACGATCCGGCTCGAAGGCCGTGGCAAGCTTAAGGGCCAGGTGATCGACATTCCGGGCGATCCCTCCTCCACCGCCTTCCCGCTGGTTGCGGCGCTGCTTGTCCCCGGCTCCGACATCACCATCGTCAACGTGCTGATGAACCCGACCCGCACCGGGCTGATCCTGACGCTGCAGGAGATGGGGGCCGATATCGAGGTGGTGAATGCACGTCTTGCCGGCGGCGAGGACGTGGCGGATCTGCGCGTGCGCCATTCCGAGCTCAAGGGCGTCACCGTTCCCGAAGAACGGGCGCCGTCGATGATCGACGAATATCCTATCCTCGCCGTCGCTGCCTGTTTCGCCGAGGGCGCGACGGTCATGAAGGGGCTGGAGGAACTGCGCGTCAAGGAATCCGACCGTCTTTCCGCCGTCGCCGACGGGCTGAAGCTGAATGGCGCCGACTGCGACGAGGGCGAGGATTTTCTCATCGTGCGCGGCCGGCCAGACGGCAAGGGCCTCGGCAACGCTGCCGGCGGTAAAGTCCGGACGCATCTCGACCATCGCATCGCCATGAGTTTCCTTGTCCTGGGGCTTGCCTCGGAGCATGCTGTGACGATCGACGATGCGGCGATGATCGCGACCAGCTTTCCGGAATTCATGCAGCTGATGACCGGCCTTGGAGCGAAGATCGAGTTGGTGGCGGAATGATCTGCCAGCTGCCGCATTTCCGCGAAGACAAACTCATTCGCCGTTTCGGTGCGCTGCCGCAGGATTGATCGTATGACGAACGAGACCTTCACCATCGCCATCGATGGCCCGGCGGCAGCCGGCAAGGGGACGCTCTCGCGCCTCATCGCAGAGCGCTACGGATATCACCATCTCGATACCGGCCTGACCTATCGCGCCACGGCCAAGGCACTGCTCGATGCCGGCCTGCCGCTCGACGACGAGGCGGTGGCGGAAAAGATCGCGAGAGAGGTTGAACTCGCCGGATTGGATCGCGATATACTTTCCAAACATGAGATCGGCGAAGCCGCCTCGAAGATTGCCGTCATGCCGGCGGTGCGCCGGGCGCTGGTCGAGGCGCAGCGACGGTTTTCGACGAAAGCGCCGGGAACGGTGCTCGATGGGCGCGATATCGGCACGGTCGTCTGCCCGGATGCACCGGTGAAGCTCTATGTGACGGCGTCGCCGGAAGTCCGCGCAAGACGCCGTTATGACGAGATCCTCGGCAAAGGCCTGACGGCGGATTTCGATGCGATCTTCGAGGACGTCAAGCGGCGCGACGAACGCGACATGGGACGGGCCGACAGCCCTTTGAAACCAGCTGATGATGCGCACTTGCTTGATACGTCGGAAATGAGTATAGAGGCCGCGTTTCAAGCTGCTCAATCGATCATCGATGCGGTCTTGAGCCGAAATGCCTAAATTCAAGCGATTTTGCGTGCTCTGAGCATGGATCGCTTCTAATATAGCAAGCCTGAAATTCCGTCCAAGCGCCGGATTGCCTTCGTAAGAGAGGGCGGACTGGGTTCAGGCCCGTTCAACGCAAACCAACCGGCGCATACGTGTCCGCTTCCGTTTCAGGACACGCAGGAGATTTTATGTCAGTAGCTACCCCCTCCCGCGAGGATTTCGCGGCTCTTCTCGAAGAGTCCTTTGCCAAGAACGACCTGGCCGAAGGCTACGTCACCAAGGGCATCGTCACGGGCATCGAGAAGGACGTCGCCGTTGTCGACGTCGGCCTGAAGGTTGAAGGCCGCATCGCGCTCAAGGAATTCGGCGCGCGCGCCAAGGACGGCCTGTTGAAGGTCGGCGACGAAGTCGAAGTTTACGTCGAGCGCATCGAAAACGCGCTTGGCGAAGCCGTTCTGTCGCGCGAGAAGGCTCGCCGCGAAGAAAGCTGGGTCAAGCTCGAAGCCAAGTTCGAAGCTGGCGAGCGCGTCGAAGGCGTGATCTTCAACCAGGTCAAGGGCGGCTTCACGGTCGACCTCGACGGTGCGATCGCCTTCCTGCCGCGTTCTCAGGTCGACATTCGTCCGATCCGCGACGTGACCCCCCTGATGCACAACCCGCAGCCCTTCGAAATCCTCAAGATGGACAAGCGCCGCGGCAATATCGTGGTTTCGCGCCGTACGGTTCTGGAAGAATCCCGTGCCGAGCAGCGTTCTGAAATCGTTCAGAACCTCGAAGAAGGCCAGGTTGTCGACGGCGTCGTCAAGAACATCACCGATTACGGTGCGTTCGTTGACCTCGGCGGCATCGACGGCCTGCTGCACGTCACCGACATGGCATGGCGCCGTGTGAACCATCCGTCGGAAATCCTGAACATCGGCCAGCAGGTCAAGGTTCAGATCATCCGCATCAACCAGGAAACCCACCGTATCTCGCTCGGCATGAAGCAGCTCGAGAGCGATCCGTGGGATGGCATCCAGGCCAAGTATCCCGAAGGCAAGAAGATTTCCGGTACCGTTACGAATATCACCGACTACGGTGCATTCGTCGAGCTGGAGCCGGGCATCGAAGGCCTGATCCACATCTCGGAAATGTCCTGGACCAAGAAGAACGTTCACCCCGGCAAGATCCTGTCCACGAGCCAGGAAGTCGAAGTCGTCGTTCTCGAAGTCGATCCGTCCAAGCGTCGTATCTCGCTCGGCCTCAAGCAGACGCTGGAAAATCCGTGGGCAGCATTCGCCCGCAGCCATCCGGCCGGCACTGAAGTCGAAGGCGAAGTCAAGAACAAGACCGAATTCGGCCTGTTCATCGGCCTCGACGGCGATGTCGACGGCATGGTGCACCTCTCCGACCTCGACTGGAACCGTCCGGGCGAACAGGTCATCGAGGAGTTCAACAAGGGTGACGTCGTCAAGGCGGTCGTTCTCGACGTCGACGTCGAGAAGGAGCGCATCTCGCTCGGCATCAAGCAGCTCGGCAAGGATGCAGTCGGCGACGCCGCTGCTTCTGGCGACCTGCGCAAGAATGCAGTCGTTTCCTGCGAAGTCGTCGCGGTCAACGACGGCGGTGTCGAAGTGAAGCTCGTCAACCACGAGGACATCACTTCCTTCATCCGCCGTGCCGACCTCGCCCGCGACCGCGACGAGCAGCGCCCCGAGCGCTTCTCGGTCGGCCAGGTGTTCGACGCCCGCGTTACCAACTTCTCCAAGAAGGACCGCAAGATCATGCTGTCCATCAAGGCTCTGGAGATTGCGGAAGAGAAGGAAGCCGTCGCCCAGTTCGGTTCGTCCGACAGCGGCGCTTCGCTCGGCGACATTCTCGGCGCAGCCCTGAAGAACCGCGGCGGCGAATAAGCCTCGCATCCGCCTTTGAATTGAAGAACCCGCCGGATCGCTCCGGCGGGTTCTTCATTTTCAGGCTTTAAAAAAAGCTATTCCCAGCCGACCATGCGCTGATAGAGAGCATAGACCGGATCGGCGGCCGCGCCTGCCGGCTGATGAGCCACCGGTTCGGCATCGATCATCCTCGGGGTCCTCCGCGCGGGTGCTGCGTCGGTCTCTTCGCCGTCGGGCTCGGCATCCTCGCCGCCGGGCTGCGCCTGCTGCTCGTCCTGGTTCTGATCCCGTGGGGCGCCGTCGCGATGGTGCTGGTGCTGGTGGTGGGTTTCGCCTGCCTTTTCGTTCGACAGGATATCCTTGGCGAACTGATAGGGCAGCTGGGTGTAGGCAAGTCCCTCCGGCATTCTTGCCACCAGCGGCACATAGGGGGATTCGATCGTCGCCGGGAGCGGCATCATTTCCGCTTGTGCGGAGACTTCCCTCGGCTGGCGGGTCTCGACAACCAAGGGCGGGATACCCGGCTGCGACGGGCGGAGCGCTGCGGTCTGGCGGACGTCCGGCACGGCAAGTTCCACCGGCTGCTTGGTCAAGCTCCCGGTCGCCTCGCTGATGACGGCCTCATCGAGGATCGTATCGATTTCCACCGCCGCCTCGACGGGAACATCCTCCAGCACGGTTTCGATTTCCTGCTCGCGGATGAGGGTGGCGATCATCTCCGAGGCTTCTTCGGTCATGGAGGCGACGATCCCTGCCCAGTTCCTGGGAATGACGGGATCGGCCTTGTCGGACGCTATACGGGGCTGAACGGCCGATTGCTCCACCGCCTCCTGCGTATCCTCGATTTTGTCCAGATCCGTTGACAGTAATTGTTGGGCTTCGATCTCCTGCGGCAGGGATTCTTCCGCGGCGACTTCCGCTGCCGCCACCGGGGCAGGCTGGACCGAGGCTTCTTCAGGCTGTGGCGTTTCCGGATCGGCGGCCTCGACAGTTTCGGCGATAAGCGGCTCTTCGGCAGTCACGAGCGCTGCAGCCTCGGTCAGCGGAGCGACCAATACCGGCACCTTTTCCGCCAGCTGGCGCGTGGCGGCAGCCGGCCTGTTGTCCTCATGCAGCTGGATTTCCGGGCGGGCTTCGGCGCGCATCGGCGAAGCGTCGTTCTGGCGATAGGAGCGCATAACGGCGCGGGCGGCGAGATCGCGATCCTTGTAGCGAACGATTTCCAGATAGGCGACGATGCGGGCGGCTTCCGGGCCTGTCGGGTTTTTCAGAGCTTCGGCAATGGTCCGCAGCGGCAGACCGTGGCCTTGCGCGGTCAGCTGGCGCTCGACCTCGTCGATTCTCGCGGCCGGCAGCCGCCGGATCGCATCGGCAAGCCGGGAGGCGAAGGCAAGATTGCTCTCATCATCTCCACGATCGAGCGAAATCGCGCGGCCTGCCGCATCGATGACATCGAAAAGGGCTTCGACCATGCGCTCGCGCGCTGCAAGGAGCAGAATATTGAGCTTGCCGGCAATGGCGGAATTGAGGTCTGCGGCTTCGACGGCGTTGACAGGCGCAGGGGCAATCACCGAGCGGCCGAGACCACTGGCGACGATCGCCGCTGTCTGACCCTGGGACGAAAAGCTTGCATTGGACGCTGCACGAACGGGAGTCAACATGGCATGCTCCTTTCGTAAAGTAACGATGAAAGCAGGCTCTAGAAAAGGACCGCGCTCATCCGGTCCCCTTGCATCCCAGCAGATCCTCCTGTCCGCATGACGCAGTTCCGGCGCCATCGAAATGCATAAAAATTAACAGGAATATTAATGAACAAGCGTTAATGAATCGCTAACGGCCGCCGGCAAGCCTGCCGTACGGCTATTGGCAAACGCAGAATGAAAGCAATTCGCTCAGCTATGGGCGAAGATATCCGCCTCTTCCCAGCCGAGCAGATCGAGCTTGGCGCGGGTCGGCAGGAATTCGAAGCAGGCCGTCGCATGATCGTAACGGCCGTCGCGGATCAGCCGCTCCGTCAGCTTGTCGCGCAACGCATGCAGATAAAGCACGTCGGAGGCGGCATATTCGAGCTGGGCCGGGGACAGCGTCTCGGCTGCCCAATCGGAGGATTGCTGCGCCTTGGAGACATCGACGTCGAGCATCTCCTTGAGATTGTCCTTGAGGCCGTGGCGATCCGTATAGGTCCGGATCAGGCGCGAGGCGATCTTGGTGCAGAAGACCGGGGTCGTCGTGACGCCGAAGGTATGGAAGAGCACGGCAATATCGAAGCGGCCGTAGTGAAAGATCTTCTGATGGGTGGGGTCTTCAAGCAGGGCGACGAGATTGGGCGCCTCTTTCTGACCGGCGGCGATACGGATGATATCGGCGGTGCCGTTACCCGGCGAAAGCTGGACGACGCAGAGCCGGTCACGGCGCGGCACTAGGCCAAGCGTTTCGGTGTCGATCGCAATCGCGCCGGTGTAGCGAGCGGCATCGGCCGCGGAAATATCGCCTTCGTGGTAACGTATGGTGGCCGCCATGAGACTGTCTTTCGTACGAATGCATCTCTTTGGGCTATAGCGCAAAGGCGCAGAGTGCGAAACCGCTTTGCTGCGGTAGAGCGCCATGTGTCCTCTGGATGCACAAGGACGCTCTACCTTTTTCAATCTCCGCATCGCGCTTTCCGGAAATCGAATCCGATTTTCGGGCCGATGCGCTGCAGTTCAGAATGTCGGCGGCGTGTTGATCCAAAGAAGCACGGTTTCGCCATCGTGGCGGTTGCGCCAGGAATGATCGCGGCGGCTTTCGAAATAAAGTGAATCGCCGGGGCCGAGATCGAAGAACTGATCGCCGTCGAGCACCAGTTCGAGCCGGCCGGACAGAACATGCATGAATTCCTCGCCCTCGTGGCGATAGGCGCCCTCGCTGGCAGCACCCGGCGCCAACACGAAACGATGGCAATCCATCATCCGGCGGCCTTCGGCGAGGAGCTGTACGGTGACACCCGGCGTCGTTTCCGGCCAGGCGCGACATTCACCGGCGCGCACCAGCGCCGGCACCTCCCCGCTTTCCTCACCTGAGAGGCGCGAGACGGTGGTGCCGTAATACTCTGCCAGATCGTGCAGCGTCTTGAAGCTGACGCCCTGCGAGGTGCGCTCCAGTGTCGAGAGCGTCGACGAGGTGACGCCGATGTTGCCGGCCACCTGATCGAGCGTCTTGCCGCTCGCATGGCGCAGGCTGCGCAGCTTACGGCCGAGGCCGGTATCCTGACTTGCCTCGGCGCCATTGGCGGAAGGTTCCTCGCTCTCCAACGCCTCGCGGATTGCCGCGGGATTGAGCCCGCGCTCGACACGATACCAGGAGATGCGCTTCAGCCGCGCCACATCGTCGGCGCTGTATTGCCGATGGCCGGTTTCGGAACGACCGGGAACCACCAGGCCCTGGCTTTCCCAGAGGCGCAGCGTCGAGGCCGAAACGCCCGCCAGCCGCGCGGCTTCCGCCACCTTGTAGCGCACAGGCCCGTTATCGTTCATCCGCCAATATCCCTGATTCCAATCGCCCCAGAGCTTTCATCAAAAAACGTGATGTTTGAAGCAAAAAATGCCGCTTGTTTTCTTGCAGGAAAAATGTAGGTGTTTTATATACGCCTTGCAGAAATTATGCAAGATAGCTTTCAAACCCCTTTCAACGCAGGAGCCATCGATGAACGCGACAAGCCTTACCGACCGGAAGAACGCCGCTATTTCACGCGGCGTCGGCATGACCACGCAGATCTATGCCGATCGCGCAGAGAATGCGGAGATCTGGGACAAGGAGGGCCGCCGTTACATCGATTTCGCCGCCGGCATCGCCGTTCTCAATACCGGCCACCGCCATCCCCGGGTCATCGCAGCGGTCAAGGATCAGCTCGACCGCTTCACCCATACCTGCCATCAGGTGGTGCCCTATGAAAGCTACGTGCACCTTGCCGAACGGCTGAACGCGCTGCTGCCTGGCGATTTCGAGAAGAAGACGATCTTCGTCACGACGGGCGCCGAAGCGGTCGAGAACGCCGTCAAGATCGCGCGTGCCGCAACCGGCCGCTCGGCCGTCATCGCCTTTGGCGGCGGCTTCCATGGCCGCACCTTCATGGGCATGGCGCTGACCGGCAAGGTCGTGCCCTACAAGGTCGGCTTCGGCGCGATGCCCGGCGACGTGTTCCATATTCCCTTCCCGGTCGAGCTGCACGGCGTCACCGCCGATCAGTCGCTGGCGGCGCTGAAGAAGCTCTTCGCCGCCGATGTCGATCCGCAGCGCGTCGCAGCCATCATCATCGAGCCGGTGCAAGGCGAAGGCGGCTTCTACTCCGCACCTGCCGCCTTCATGAAGGCGCTGCGCGAGCTCTGCGACCAGCACGGCATTCTGCTGATCGCCGACGAGGTGCAGACCGGTTTTGCCCGGACCGGCCGGATGTTCGCGATGGATCATCACGAGGTGGTGCCCGACCTGACGACGATGGCAAAGAGCCTGGCCGGCGGCTTTCCGCTCGCCGCCGTCACCGGCCGCGCCGAAATCATGGATGCGCCGGGACCGGGCGGGCTCGGCGGCACCTATGGCGGCAATCCGCTCGGGATCGCGGCCGCCCATGCCGTGCTCGACGTCATTGTCGACGAAGATCTCTGCAACCGCGCCAACCAGCTTGGCGGACGGCTGAAGCAGCGGCTGGAATCATTGCGCGAGACGGTGCCCGAGATCGTCGATATCCGCGGACCGGGCTTCATGAACGCCGTCGAATTCAACGACCGGACGACGGGACTGCCGAGCGCGGAATTCGCCAACCAGGTGCGTCTGATCGCGCTCGACAAGGGCCTGATCCTGCTCACCTGCGGCGTCCATGGAAACGTCATCCGCTTTCTTGCACCGATCACCATCCAGGACGAGATCCTCGGCGAAGCCCTCGATATCCTCGAAGCTTCGATGCTCGAAGCAAGCGCGGCCAAGTGATCGCACCCGAACCTGATTTCAATGGCTGCCGGCAACCGGCAGCCGCACTCCCAAGGAGGATATGACATGGCTTTCACCAGCGCACTGACCAAGCACGTTCCCTTCTCCTCGCCCTTGCTGCGTGATGCCGGCTATATCGACGGCGTCTGGACATCAGGCGATGCCACAAAGACTTTCGACGTGCTGAACCCGGCAACCGGCGAGCTGCTCGCCTCGCTGCCCGGTATGGGTGCGGCGGAGACGCGGGCGGCGATCGATGCGGCCCATGCCGCCCAGCCGGGTTGGGCGGCCCGTCCGGCCAAGGAGCGCAGCGCGATCCTGCGTAAATGGTTCGACCTGATCGTCGCCAATGCCGATGAACTCGCCGCGATCCTGACCGCCGAAATGGGCAAGCCGTTCCCGGAAGCACGCGGCGAGATCCTTTATGCCGCGGCCTATATCGAATGGTATGCGGAAGAGGCCAAACGCATCTATGGCGAGACGATCCCCGCGCCTTCCGACGATAAACGGATGATCGTCATCCGGCAGCCGGTCGGCGTCGTCGGAACGATCACGCCGTGGAATTTCCCGGCAGCGATGATCACCCGCAAGATCGCCCCGGCGCTTGCCGTCGGCTGCACCGTGGTCTCGAAGCCCGCCGAACAGACGCCGCTGACGGCGATCGCGCTTGCCGTGCTCGCCGAGCAGGCAGGCATTCCGTCCGGCGTCTTCAACGTCATCGTCGGGGTCGACGGTCCGGCAATCGGTCGCGAGCTCTGCGGCAATGAAAAGGTGCGCAAGATCAGCTTCACCGGCTCGACCGAGGTCGGCCGTATCCTGATGCGGCAATGCGCCGACCAGATCAAGAAGGTGAGCCTGGAGCTCGGCGGCAACGCGCCCTTCATCGTCTTCGACGATGCCGATCTGGACGGTGCCGTCGAAGGCGCGATCGCCTCGAAATACCGCAATGCCGGCCAGACTTGCGTCTGCGCCAACCGCCTCTACATCCAGTCGAACGTCTATGACGCCTTTGCCGCCAAGCTTGCCGCCAAGGTCGCCGAGATGTCGGTCGGCGACGGCTTCAAGCCGGGTGTCGTGATCGGGCCGCTGATCGATGAACAGGGCCTTGCCAAGGTGGAAGACCATGTCAGCGACGCGCTTGCCAAGGGCGCCAAGGTGCTGACCGGCGGCAAGCGCATCGACGGCGCCGGCACCTTCTTCACACCGACGGTGCTGACCGGCGTTGCGCGCGGCATGAAGGTGGCGCGCGAGGAAACCTTCGGGCCGGTGGCGCCGCTCTTTCGCTTCGAGACGGTCGAAGATGTCATTGCCCAAGCCAATGATACGGAATTCGGTCTTGCCGCCTATTTCTTTGCTGGCGACCTGAAGAAGGTCTGGCGGGTGGCGGAAGCGCTGGAATACGGCATGATCGGCATCAATACCGGCCTGATGTCATCCGAGACGGCGCCCTTCGGCGGCATCAAGCAATCCGGCCTCGGCCGCGAAGGCTCGCGGCACGGTGCCGACGACTATCTGGAAATGAAATATCTCTGCATCGGCGGCGTCTGATTCATCATCCTAATGAGAGGGCACGCGGCATTGCGCCGCGTGTCGTCAATAATGCGGCGGGCGGGTGATCGCTGGCGCGTCCAGCGACTGCTCCTCCAGCGACAGGAAGCGTTCGGCCAGCCGGTCGAGCTTGGTGCGCAGCTGCTCGACGGTCTTCCATTGCTCGGCGAGCTGATCGGAAAGCTCTTCGATCGTCTTTGCCTGGTGGGCCAGCATTTCTTCCAGTTGGGTGATGCGGCTCGTCTCGTCGGACATCGATCCTCCTTTGCCGAAACCGGCAGAACAGATGGTTCTCCCAAAGCGGAAATAGGCCACCTCGTCAATGCTTTCCATGCCCGGCGCGGCCACGCGCAAAACTGTACCGTTTGGTTACTAAAAGACCTTGCCGTGCCTGATGTTGTGGGGTAGGCCAGTTGTCCATCTGGGAGGAATACTGATGGATGCAGGAAACGGCTTTCTTCATCCGGACCGGCTTTTTCCGGCTGATCCGGCAACACGGACCATCGCGCGAGACCTCTACGAGACGGTGCGCAATCTTCCGATCGTCAGCCCGCACGGGCATACCGAACCCTCCTGGTTCGCCGACGACAAACCCTTCGAAGATGCGGCCTCGCTGCTGGTCATTCCCGATCACTATCTCTTCCGCATGCTGCACAGCGTCGGCGTCACCTTGGACGAGCTCGGCGTGCCGCGGCTCGACGGCAAACCGGTGGCTGAGGGACGGACGATCTGGCGGACCTTTGCCGCGCACTACCACCTTTTCCGCGGAACGCCTTCGAGCCTCTGGGTCGACCACGCCATCTCGGCCGTGCTCGGCTGCACCGAGCCGCTGACGGCTGATAATGCCGATGCGCTCTACGACCATATCAATTCCCAGCTTGCCCTTCCCGAATTCCGCCCGCGGGCGCTGCATCAGCGATTCGGCATCGAAACGATCGCAACAACGGATGGGGCGCTCGACCCTCTGGCACATCACCAGAAGATGGCGGCCGACGGCTGGATCGGCAAGGTGCGCACCACCTACAGGCCGGACAGCGTCACCGATCCCGATGCCGTCGGCTTCCGCGACAATCTCGTCAAGTTCGGAGAGATCACCGGCACTGAGGTCACGCGCTGGGACGGCCTGATCGAGGCGCATCGGCGCCGGCGCGCTTATTTCCGCCAGTTCGGCGCCACCGCGACCGATCACGGCGTGCCCACCGCCTTTACATCAGACCTGCCGCTTGCGGAAAAACAAGCGCTGCTCGCCAAGGCGCTGAAGGGTCCGCTTTCGCCTGAGGAAGCCGAGCTCTTCCGCGGCCAGATGATGACCGAGATGGCCGGGCTTTCGGCCGAAGACGGCATGGTCATGCAGATCCATGCCGGTTCCAGACGCAATACCGACCGTGGGCTTTTCTCGACCCGAGGCCCCAATATGGGCGCCGATATCCCGACACGCACGGACTGGGTCGGCGGCTTGAATGCGCTGCTATCAAAATATGGCCACGCACCGGGTTTGCGTGTGCTGCTCTTCACGCTCGACGAGACGACCTATGCACGCGAGCTGGCGCCGATGGCTGGCCATTGGCCCTGCCTGATGATCGGCCCGCCCTGGTGGTTCCACGACAGCCCGCTCGGCATCCGCCGTTACCTCGACCAAGTCGTCGAGACGGCGGGTTTTGCCAATATGGCGGGTTTCAACGACGATACGCGCGCGCTGCTTTCGATCCCGGCCCGGCATGACGTCTGGCGCCGCGAAGTCTGCCGCTTCCTTGCCCAGCTCGCCGCCGAGCACCGGCTTTCCAAGCGGGAAGCCGAGATCGTCGCAGGCGAGCTCTCCTATGGCAATGCAAAGAAGGCTTACAAGCTGTGACCGAACGACTGCAGACCCTTTCAGGCCTCGCCTCGACGGCGAAGCTTCCCGCCTATGACCGCAACCAGCTGAAAAGCGGCATCCTGCATCTTGGGCCGGGCGCCTTCTTCCGCGCGCATTTCGCGCCGTTTACCGATGCCGCACTTGCCGCAGAGGGCGGAGACTGGGGCATCGAGGTGGCAAGCCTGCGAACGGCCGATGTCGCCGATCACCTGAGCGCTCAGAACGGGCTTTATACGACGCTGATCCGCGACAGCTCGGGCACGACGGCTGAGGTGATCGGTTCGATCCTGAAGGCGCATGTGGCGCCGCGCGATCCGGCCGGCCTGCTGGCGCGGCTCGAAGATCCCGCTATCCGCATCGTCAGCATGACGGTGACGGAAAAGGCCTATGGTTTCGATCCGGCAACCGGCGGCCTCGATCTGAAGCACCCCGATATCGTCGCCGATCTCGCCAGCCGGCATGCGCCGCGCGGCGTTATCGGTTACCTCGTCGAAGGCCTTGCGCGCCGCCGGCAGAAGGGGATCGCGCCCTTTACGCCGCTCAGCTGCGACAACCTGCCGAGCAACGGCGCCGTTCTGAAACGCCTCGTGCTCGAATTCACCTCCCGCATCGATCCCGACCTGCATCGCTGGATCGAAGCGAATGTGCCCTTCCCTTCGACGATGGTCGACCGCATCACGCCGGCAAGCACCGAAGCGACCTATGCCGATGCCGAGCGGCTCACCGGCCGCACCGACATGGCGGCGGTCGAGACAGAGCCTTTTACGCAATGGGTCATAGAAGATCATTTCGCCAATGGCCGGCCGGCCTGGGAAAAGGTCCGCGGCGCGCTGATGGTCGAGGAAGTCTCGGCCTACGAAAAAATGAAGCTGCGGATGCTGAACGGCGCCCATTCGCTGCTCGCCTATCTCGGTTACATCGGCGGCTATGAATTCATCCGCGACGTGATGGACGATGCAGCCCTGGCAGCACTTGCCTACCGCCACATGCATGCGGCCGCGCGTACGCTCGATGCGGTTCCGGGCATCGATCTCGATGCCTATGCCAGCGAATTGATAGCACGCTTTGCAAACAAGGCGATCGCACATCGCACCTATCAGATCGCCATGGACGGCACGCAGAAACTGCCGCAGCGGCTGCTGGAGCCGGCAAGCGAGGCGCTGGCGCATGGCGACAGGGCGGAGACCTATGCGATCGCCGTTGCAGCGTGGATGCGCTATGCGATCGGCGAGCATGGCAACGGTGAGCGCTACGAACTGCGCGATCCCAGGGCTGCGGAAATTGCCGCTCTCATTGCCGATATCCCGCGCACCGGCCTGGCGATCTCAGCGGCTCTCTTCACCCTTCCGGGACTTTTCCCAGCGGCTTTGACAGGCCACCGGGCATGGACGCAGGATGTGGCTGACAAGCTGGAGATCCTGATCCAGGACGACCGGCTGCCGCTGTTCTGAGGCTTGGGGTTGCCGTATGGCACCCCCCTCTGCCCTGCCGGGCATCTCCCCCACAAGATCGTAAAGAGTCTTTCACCGCGCCGACGCGCGTGGCTGGATTCCTGTGACGGGCACAGGAATGAGGGAGTTCGGGGTTACAGGCTCTTCTCAACCATACGGGATGGTCAGACCTTCACCCGCGCCATATCGGGATCGTAGAGCGGCGACAGCGATACCTTGCAGGGGATGCGTTCCCGCGCGACGTCAAGCTCATAGGTGCCGGAGAGGACGAAATCCTCGGTCACGCCGTCGGGGCTGCGGACGTAGCCGTAACCGATCGGCTTGCCCAGCGTATAACCGAAGCCGCCGCTCGACAGCCAGCCGACGCGCTTGCCATCGCGATAGATCGTTTCACGGCCGAGCAGCACGGCATCGGCATCCTCGGGAATGAAGCAGGCGAGGCGCTTCTTGACGCCGCCCGCAAGCTGCCGCTCGATCGCCTCACGGCCGCGGAAGGGAATATTCTTCCGCATCTTCACCGCCCAGCCGAGGCCGGCTTCAACAGGCGTATGGTCGGGACCGATATCCGAACCCCAGGCGCGATAACCCTTTTCCAGGCGGCAGCTCTCAATGGCGCGGTAGCCGGCATTGACGAGGCCGAGCTCGCCGCCTGATGCCATCAGCACGTCGTAGACCGTGGTCGCATATTCAATGGGAATATGCAGCTCGTAGCCAAGCTCGCCGACATAGGTGATGCGCAGCGCCCGCACGGGGCAGCCTGCAATGCCGATGGTCCTGACCTTGCCGAAGGGGAAGGCCGCATTCGAGACGTCGCTGCCCGTCACCTTTTCCAGCACGGCGCGGGAATTCGGTCCCATTAGCGACAGCACGGAATAGGCGGATGTGACATCGACCAGCTCGGCATGCATCGCCGCCGGGATATTGCGGGCGATCCAGTCGAAGTCATGGGTGGCGAAGCCGGTACCGGTGACGACGTAATATTCGTTCTCGGCGATGCGGGCGACCGTCACGTCGCATTCGATGCCACCCTTATCGTTCAGCATCTGCGTGTAGATGAGCGATCCCACCGGCCTTGCGACATCGTTGGAGGCGATCCAGGACAAGGCTGCCTCGGCATCCCTGCCCTTCAGCACGAATTTGGCAAAGGACGTCTGGTCGAAGATGACGGCCGCCTCACGCACGGCCTTATGCTCGCGACCGACCGCATCGAACCAGTTCTGCCTGGTGTAGCTATAGATATCCTTCGGCTCCTCGTTGGCGAAGAGATCGGCAAACCAGTTCGGCCGCTCCCAGCCGAGCTTTTCGCCGAAACAGGCGCCCTGCGCCTTCAGCCGGTCATAGAGCGGCGATTTACGGCAGGGGCGGCCGCTCGAATGTTCCTCGAGCGGCCAGGCCATGGTGTAATGTTTGCCATAGGCTTCGAGCGTGCGTGTCCGCACCCAGTCGGTATCGAAATGCGGACGTCCGAAACGGCGGATATCGACCGGCCAGAGATCATAGGGCGGTTCGCCCTTCGTCACCCATTCGGCAAGCGCCATGCCGGCGCCACCGGCCGAGGCGATGCCGAAGGCGTTGAAACCGGCGCCGACGAAGAAATTCTTAAGCTCCGGCGCTTCGCCGAGAATAAAGTTGCCATCCGGCGTGAAGCTTTCCGGGCCGTTCAGCAACTGCTTGACGCCGACATTCTCCAGCGCCGGAACGCGGCCAAGTGCCTGTTCCATGATCTGCTCGAAATGGTCGAAATTGCTGTCCAGCAGCGTGTAGTGGAAACCGTCGGGGATACCGTTTTTCGCCCAGGGAATGGGGCTCGGTTCGTAGCCGCCCATGACGATGCCGCCGACCTCTTCCTTGTAGTAGGTCAGGCGATCGGGATCGCGCAGCGTCGGCAGGTTGGAGGGCACGCCGAAAGATTCGGTGATGATGTATTGGTGCTCGACGGAGACCAGCGGCACGTTGACGCCGAAGCGGGCGGCGAAGGCGCGCGTCCATTGGCCGGCACAGACGACGATGTGCTCGCATTCGATGCGCCCTTGCGCCGTGACGACGGCACGGATCCTCCCCTTGTCGATTTCAAGGTCGAGGACTTCGGTATCCTCGAAGATCGAAACACCCGACATGCGGGCGCCTTTCGCCAACGCCTGGGTGATGTCGGAGGGATTGGCCTGGCCGTCGGTCGGAAGGAAAGCGGCGCCGACGAGATCGTCGACCGTCATCAGCGGCCAGAGGTCGAAGGCTTCCTGCGGCGTCAGCAATTGCATTTCGAGGCCGAAGGACTGGGCGGTGGTCGCCTGGCGCCTGACCTCGGTCCAGCGTTCCTCGTTGCAGGCAAGGCGCAGGCCGCCATTCATCTTCCAGCCGGTGCCGAGACCCGTTTCCGCCTCCAGCCGCTTGTAGAGATCGACGGAATAGCCGAGAAGCTGGGTGATGTTGGCGCTGGTGCGCAGTTGGCCGACGAGGCCGGCGGCATGGAAGGTGGTGCCCGAGGTAAGCTTCTTGCGCTCCAGCAACACGGTATCGGTCCAGCCGAGCTTGCCGAGATGGTAGGCTGTCGAGCAGCCGATGATGCCGCCGCCGATGACCACGGCTTTCGCCGTCTTCGGTAATTCCTTCGTCATTTATCGGTCCTGTTCAAAGGCTTGATAGGCGCGCTCGAAGCGCGCAAGATTTTCGGCCGTATAGCCGGCGTAATCGAAATCGATGCTGGAATGAATTTCCGAAATCATGCTCCAGAGCGTCTCGCGCAGCAGCGAGGCACATTTCATCGCGGCATAGCGCTTGCTGAGATCATCGGTCAGCGGCCGGTCGAAATAGGTCTCCAGCATCGTGCGCTCGGCCGCTTGCGAGAGATCGTTGTTGGAGGCCAATCCGCCAAGATCGAAAAGCGGCGTGTTGAAGCCGGCATAGTCCCAGTCGATCAGCCAGAGCCGCTTGCCGTCATCGAGAAAGTTGGCGGCCAGCAGGTCGTTGTGGCCGAAGGCGATCTCGAAAGGCCCTGCCGCTTCTTCCAGCGTCTCAGCCCTGCCGACGAGCCCCGGCAGCAGCGGAAGATAGCTGCTCGCCGACGCCTTCAGATTGGCGGCGTAATCGCGGATGACGTGGAAGACCCAGAAGATCATCGCCTGGCCGCGGAAATGCCGGGCGATGTCGCGATGGCAGGCGCGCACCAGCGGCAAGACCCGGGCGAACATGTGCGGCGTCCTGACATCCTCCGGCGAAAGCGCCCGCGCCTCGATATATTCGAGCACCAGCACGCCCGGCGAATGATGGATGACGGCAGGCGATATGCCGGCGGCATGCGCCGCGCGGCTTGCAGCAAGCTCGTTCTGCCTGTTGATGTGATGGATCGGAATATCGGTGCCGAGCCTGACCACGCAGCGCGCGACGGCATCGCTGACCAGATAGTTTCTATTGGTGATGCCGCCTGCTATCGGCGAGATTGCGATCGGCCCCTGCCAGATGCCAAGCGCATGAATCCTATCTTCAGGCGTCATGCTCAACCCCCTTGCGGCCCCTCGTGAAATGATGGGCCAGAGGAGGATCGGCTGTCAAGCAGCGGTGCGCTTAGATCGTCTTGCCGGCAGCATCGAAGACGTGGCAGCGGGCCGGGTCGAAGGAAGCCCTCACATTGGCGCCGCGCTCCACCTTCTGCTGGCCGTCGAGCGCGACGGTCAAGAGCTGGTTATCCGGCGTCGTGGTGTAGAGCATGGTGGCGCCGCCGAGATTTTCGACGAGATCGACGTTGACGGTCGACAGTGTGATTGCGCCTTCGGCCAGCGAAAGATGCTCGGGGCGGATGCCGAAGGTGACCTCCTCTCCCGTGCCGCCTTTCAGCCGGCGCGGCAGGCGGACGGAATTGCCGCAGACATGGATGCTGGTTTCGGTCTCGCCGACCTGCTCGATGCGGGCCTTCAAAAAATTCATCTTCGGGCTGCCGATGAAGCCAGCGACGAAGCGGTTGGCCGGGTTGTTGTAGAGATCGAGCGGCGCGCCGACCTGCTCGATACGGCCGGAATTCAACACCACGATCTTGTCCGCCATCGTCATGGCTTCGACCTGGTCATGGGTGACATAGATCATCGTATTGCCGAGGCTGCGGTGTAGGCGGGAGATCTCGACGCGCATCTGCACACGCAGTTCGGCATCGAGGTTCGACAGCGGCTCGTCGAACAGGAAGATCCGCGGCTCGCGCACGATGGCGCGGCCGATCGCGACGCGCTGGCGCTGACCGCCGGAGAGTGCCTTCGGCTTGCGCTCCAAGAGTTTCTCGATCTGCAGGATCTCGGCGGCGCGCTTCACCTTCGGCTGAATATCGGCCTTCTTGTAACCCGCCGTCTCCAGGCCGAAGGCGAGGTTCTTGTAGACCGACATATGGGGATAGAGCGCATAGGACTGGAAGACCATGGCGATGCCGCGCTTGGCAGGCGCCACCTCGTTCATGCGCTCGTTGTCGAGCAGCAGCCCGCCGCCGGTAATCTCCTCGAGACCGGCGATCATGCGCAGCAGGGTCGATTTTCCGCAGCCCGAGGGGCCGACAAAAACGACGAATTCGCCGGGATCGATCGTCAGGTCGATGCCATGGATCACATCCAGCGAGCCGTAGCGCTTCTCGACCTTCTGAAGAACGACACTGGTTGCCATCTTGTCAAAACCCTCTCTTTTTATTTTGTCGGTTACTTCGTTCTTGCGCGCCAATCGGCGTATTTCGGGCTGTCGGGGCCGACCGGCAGCGGCACGTCGGCACCGCTGTCGGAAGACTGGTAGATGGCGGTGACGAGTTCCAGCGCGCGGCGGGCGTCCTTTGTCGTCACCGGCAGCGGCGCATGGCCGCTGAGGAAAGCGTGGAACTGGCCCATCTGGGTGGTGAAGCGCGGCGCGACCGGCTGCCAGTCGCCAACCACCCTGTCGATCTGCTCTTGCACGTCGTCATTTGCGGCGATGATCTTCCAGGGGTCCTTGCCGGGCGTATAAGGCTCGTGGCTGCTTTCGAAGGTGACATTCTCGAAGTGCAGCCTGAGCCGGCTAATCTGTTCCTGCGAACCAAGGGTGCAGGAAAGCGAGACAAAGGCGCCGCTTTCCATCAGCAGGCTGGCGGAGGCACAATCCTCGACCTCGATATCGTTGACGCGGGTGGCGACGCGGCCGAAGACCCTGGCAGCCGGACCCATCAGATGCATCAGCATATCGTGCAGGTGCAGGGCATGGGTGACGAGCACACCGCCGAGTTCCGTCGCCCATTTGCCGCGCCAAGGCACGGCGTAATATTCCGGCTTGCGCAGCCAGAAGGTTTCGACCGAAGCGGTATAGGGCTTGCCGGCAATACCGGCGTCGATGATCCGCTTGGCCTTCTGGATGCCGTCGCCGTAACGGTACTGGAAGATCGGCATCAGCACGCCTTTGGCGGTCTTTTCCGCTGCCATGATGGTATCGATGGCGGCAAGCGAGCCCGTCAGCGGCTTTTCGCAGACGACATGTTTACCGGCGGCAAGCGCTGCGACCACCTGTTCCAGATGGATGCCGGGAGGGGTGCAGATATCGATGATGTCGATCGTGTCGTCGGCCAGCAATTCCGCGAAGGAAGTGGTGCGTCGTTCGATGCCGAACTCATCACCGACCGCTGCCAGGCGCTGCTCATTCAGGTCGCAGATCGCCACGACCTTGAACTTGTCGGAATGCGGCAGGTAACCCTCGACGATGTGGGAGCGGCCGATACCGCAGCCGACGATCGCGACCGTCCTGATGCTCATGTCGCTCTTTCCCGTCATCGCCATCAACGCTTCATGCCCGTCGTGGCGATGCCCTCGATCAGCAGGCGCTGGAAGAACAGGAAGAAGAAGAACACCGGCACGAGCGTCAGGGTCGACATGGCGAACAAACCGCCCCAATCCGACGCGCTGGTGGAATCCACGAAGGTGCGCAGGCCGAGCTGGATCGTATAGGTGTTCATGTCGTTCAGGTAGATCAGCGGGCCGAAGAAATCGTCCCAGGTCCAGATGAAGGAGAAGATGGCGGCCGTTGCCAGCACCGGCAGCGACAGCGGCAGCATGATCTTCCAGTAGATGCGCCAAGCGCTGCAGCCGTCCATCATCGCGGCCTCGTCCAATTCGCGCGGGATGCCGCGGAAGAACTGCACCATCAGGAAGATGAAGAAGGCATCGCTTGCCAGGAACTTCGGCACGACAAGCGGCAGGATGGTGTTGACCCAGCCGAGATCGAGAAAGAGCACATATTGCGGGATCAGCGTCACGTGATAGGGGATCATCAAAGTGCCGAGCATGATCGCGAACCAGAAATTCCGGCCGGCAAAACGCAGCCGCGCAAAGGCGAAAGCCGTCAGCGAACAGGCGATGACATTGCCGGTCACCACCAGCAGCGAGATGACCAGCGAATTCCAGAAGAACCGGCCGAAGCTGACATCGAGGCCGACCCACCCGCGCGCATAGGAGGAGAAATCGATCGACGACGGGATGAGCGAGGTCGACGAGAAGATCTCGGTTTCCGGCCTGACCGATGCCGAAACCATCCACAACAGCGGATAGAGCATGAGGAGCGAAGCGGCGATCAGCAGGGCGTGGATGATGAGCGACGCCGGCAGGCTGCGTTTGGTGATGTCGGATGGCGGCCTGGCCGCGGTGACGGAAGCGGTCATCTCAGTCATCGTAGTGCACCCAATAACGCGAGGTCAGGAAGGAGAAGGCGGTGAAGATCGCGATAATCACCACCAGGATCCAGGCGAGCGCCGAGGCATAGCCCATGCGGAAATTGCCGAAGGCTTCCTGATAGAGGTAGAGCGTATAGAACAGCGTCGAGTTGATCGGACCGCCGGTGCCGCCGGAAATGATGAAGGCCGGCGTGAAGGCCTTGAAGGCATCAATCGTCTGGACGACGGCATTGAAAAAGATCACCGGCGTCAGAAGCGGCAGCGTGATCTTGTAGAATTGCCGGAACTTGGAGGCGCCGTCGAGGCTCGCGGCCTCATACATATCCTGCGGGATCTGGCGCAGGCCGGCCAGGAAAATAATCATCGGCGAGCCGAACTGCCAGACGGACAGCGCCACCAGCGTATAGATCGAATAGTTCGGATGCGAGATCCAGCTCGGACCTTCGATACCGAAATACGAAAGCGCAGCATTGACGAGGCCATCGCCGGCGAAAAGCTGGCGCCAGAGCACGGCGATGGCCACGCTACCGCCCAGCAGTGACGGCAGATAGAAGATGGCACGATAGACCGACAGCCCGCGCAGGCCGCGGTTCAGCGCCATGGCGACCAGCAATGCGAAGGTCAGCTTGAACGGCACCGAGAAGACGACATAGGTCAAGGTGACATACATGGCGGCCGAAAATTTCGGATCCGCCGTGGCGATGCGCACGTAATTCGCCATCCCCACCCACCGCGGCGACTGAAGCATGTCGAAGTCGGTGAAGGAAAGGTAGAGCGAAATCAGGGCCGGCCCGAGCGTCAGCCCGAAAAAGCCGATGAGCCATGGAAGAAGGAAAAGATAGCCCGGAGCATTGGCATTCCAGAGACGCTTGAAGCGTCCTTCGGCCACGACCCCCTGATATCTTTCCACATTGATGGCCCCTGCGGGCGTGCGCATCGCATTGCTCATACGGGATCAGCCTCGTGCGAGAATCTGCGTGATTTCAGCGACAAGCTGTTTGCCGCCGTCGGAAGGAGACAGCTGTCCGAAGCCGACCTGTTCGGCGATGTTGCGTAACATCAGATCAGCTTCACCGGCGCCGGCCGGCGGCGGCGGCGGCAATTTGCCGGCGAGATCGCCGAGGCCGCTGACATAGGCCAGCGCAACCTTGCCGTTCTCATCAAGCTTCGCCGCGACCACCTCGCGCATGGCGCTCGATTCCGGAATGCCGCGTTCGACATCCAGAAGCAGCGCTGCCTCGGGGTTCTTGACGAAGAAATTGACGTAGTCCACGGCCATATCTATGGCTTTCGACTGGGCGGAGACCGAGAAGAACATCGAAGGCTTGCGATAGTGGCCGCCCTTCGAATCCCCCTTGACGCGCATGTAGTTGGTCAGCGCCAGCTTGTCCTTGTTCATTGCCTGATAGCCGACGAACTGGTTGGAATGGGCAAAACCGGCGGCCGACTTGCCGAGCGAGACCGTGTTGGTTTCGATGTCGTTCTTGTCGAGAGCCTGGATATCGGCAGGAACACAGGCGCCGGCCTCACGGAACTTGGCCCACATGTCGTACCATTCGGAGGCATCGTCCACGTCGAAGGCGATCTTGCCGTCTGCAGTATAAAGCGCCTTGCCGCGCTGACGCAGCCAGTTTTCGAACAGCGGTTCGCTGCCGCTGCCGTCGGCGATGCCGAACATGCCCTTGCGTTTTCCTGCCTTGGTGATCTCCGCACCCATGCGGGCGAACTCTTCCCAGGTGGTCGCCTGGGTCGGCAGATCGACGCCGGCCTCCTTGAAGGCCGCGGTGTTCAGGACCGTGGCCGCCGAATTCGCGCCCAGGCTGACGCCATAGAGATGACCGTCGACGCTGCCGCCTTCGATCTGCGCCTTGTCAAAATCATCGAGGTTGAGCTTGGCCGGCATATAGGATTCGAGCGGGGCGAGCGCACCGCGCCGCGCATATTGGACGATATAGCGATAGTCCATCTGGATGACATCGGGCGCGTTGCGGCCTGCCACCTGGGTCGCAAGGCGCGGCCAGTAGTCGCCCCAGCCGAGGAATTCGCCGGTGATCGACGTGCCCGGCTTCTTCGACTGATAGAGCTGCGATACCTTGTTGGTGCGGTCGGCGCGCGGTTGCGAGCCCCACCACAGGAGACGCAGTCGCGTTTCCTGTGCCAAAGCGCTGGTTCCCAGCGCCGAGAGCGAGAGAAGCGCGGCGCCTCCCGCGACGAAATTGCGTCTGCTTACACGGAATGTCATTTCTTTTCCTCCTCCAAAGGGAAGCGCCTCCACACGCTTCCGAACCTAGTTACCCTTGCATAAATAACTAATTGGTTACAAGCTACGGGCAAAGCGGCGAGCGTGTCAAGCGGTGTCGCTCGCGGGGCTTTCAAATTCGGTTTTTACAATTTCGCACCGAAGGCTTATGAGCGCAACATGTGAGACGGAGGTGGAGAGATGAACGACAGCGGGGGGAATGGGGAAAAGAAAAGGTCTCGGCGCCCATCTGCCGAACGCACGGCCCAACGCGATCCGGAGCGGACACGCGCTGCTATCCTTGACGCGGCAACCCGGGAATTTGCCGAAAACGGCATGGGCGGGGCTCGTGTCGACGCCATCGCCGAGCGCGCCGGCACCAACAAGCGCATGCTCTATCACTATTTTGGCGACAAGGAGCAGCTCTACCTCAGAGTGCTCGAAGAAGCCTATGTCGGCATCCGCACCGCCGAACGCGCGCTGCATATCGGCGACCGCAGCCCCGAGGAAGGCATCGGCGAACTGGCGCTCTTCACCTGGCGTTATTTCCTCCAGCACCCGGAATTCCTCAGCCTGCTCGGCACGGAAAATATGCATCGGGCCCGCTGGCTGCGCCAGTCCGTCCGGCTCAAGGAACTGCATTCGCATCTGATCGGCGAGCTTTCGGACGTGCTCGAACGGGGAAAGAAGCAGGGGGTCTTCATCGAGACCGCCGATCCCCTGCATGTCTACCTGACGATCGCCTCGCTCGGTTATTTCTACCTGTCCAACCAGTACACGCTTTCGACGATCTTCGGCCGCGACCTGATCGAACCGGCCCACCTCAATGCCTGGGAAAGACACATCGTCCACGTCACGCTCGCCTCGATCAAGCGCTGAATTTCTAAAATCGGATTTGACTATTGACAGCCGCGCCGCTCTTCTGCCATCAAGTAACTGTTTAGTTACCGGCTTGGGAGGGCCGGGCCAGGACGCCCGCTCCCGCCGCAAAAATCTGCTGGGAGGAAAAAATGGCACGCTTGGGGATCATCTTGCACGGCGTCACCGGCCGCATGGGTTACAATCAACACCTGGTGCGTTCTATTCTCGCCCTCCGCGATCAGGGGGGCATCACGCTGAAATCGGGTGAGAAACTCGAGATCGACCCCATCATCGTCGGCCGCAACGGCGCCAAGATGGAAGAGCTGGCGAAGAAGCATAACATCAAGCGCTGGTCGACCGATCTCGATGCCGCGCTCGCCAATCCCGACGACACGATCTTCTTCGACGCCGGCACGACGCTGATGCGCGCCGAGCTGCTGTCCAAGGCGCTCGATGCCGGCAAGCATGTCTATTGCGAAAAGCCGATCTCCGACGATCTGCAGGTGGCACTCGATCTTGCCCGCAAGGCGCGCGGCTCCGGCCTCAAGCATGGCGTCGTGCAGGACAAACTCTTCCTGCCCGGCCTGCGCAAGCTGGCGTTGCTCAGGGATTCCGGCTTCTTCGGCAAGATCCTCTCGGTGCGTGGCGAATTCGGCTACTGGGTTTTCGAAGGCGATTGGGGCGTGCCGGCCCAGCGCCCCTCCTGGAACTACCGCAAGGGCGACGGCGGCGGCATCATCCTCGACATGCTCTGCCACTGGCGCTACGTGCTCGACAATCTGTTCGGCGAAGTCAAAGCCGTATCCTGCCTCGGTGCTACGCATATTCCACGCCGCATCGATGAGCAGGGCAAGTCCTATGACTGCGACACCGACGATGCGGCCTATGCGACCTTCGAGCTCGAAGGCGGCGCGATCGCGCAGATCAATTCCTCCTGGGCCGTCCGCGTCCGCCGCGACGACCTCGTCACCTTCCAGGTCGATGGCACGCATGGTTCGGCCGTCGCCGGTCTGACGAAATGCTGGAGCCAGCACCGCGTCAACACGCCGAAGCCGGTCTGGAACCCGGACCAGCCGCAGACGATCGACTTCTACAAGACCTGGGACGAGGTTCCCGATACGCAGGCCTTCGAGAACGGTTTCAAGGCGCAGTGGGAAATGTTCATCCGCCATGTCGTCGAAGACGCACCGTGGCCCTATGGCCTGGAAGCCGGCGCCAAGGGTGTGCAGCTTGCCGAACTCGGCCTGAAATCCTGGGCCGAGCGTCGCTGGCTCGACGTTCCCGCACTGGAGTTCTGAGCCGTGACGACGATCAATCTCCCTCTCGACGGCAAGATCGTTCCCTACACGCTGACTGGTACGCCGATCGCGCTCGCCAAGCGCGACGCCAAGGCCTTTCCGCGCATCGCCTTTGCCGCCGCCCATGTCGTCGCCGATCCGCTCGCCGACAACGATCCATGGCTAACGCCTGTTATCGATTGGGAGCGCACCCTCGCCTTCCGTCACCGGCTCTGGGATCTCGGCCTCGGCGTTGCCGAAGCGATGGATACGGCACAGCGCGGCATGGGCCTCGGCTGGCCGGAAGCGCGCGACCTCCTCCGCCGGGCGCTTGCCGAAGCGGCCGGCCGCAAGGACGCGCTGATCGCCTGCGGCGCCGGCACGGACCATCTGACGCCGGGACCCGACGTCACCGTCGACACGATCCTCAGGGCCTATGAAGAGCAGATCGAAACGGTGGAGGCCGCCGGCGGCCGCATCATCCTGATGGCGAGCCGGGCGCTTGCCGCCGCCGCCAAAGGGCCGGACGACTATATCCGCGTCTATGACCGGATCCTTCGCCAGGTCAAGGAACCTGTCATCATCCATTGGCTCGGTGAAATGTTCGATCCGGCGCTCGAGGGTTATTGGGGCAACGGCGACCACATCGAAGCCATGTCCACCTGCCTCGAGGTGATCGAGGCCCATGCCGACAAGGTCGACGGCATCAAGATTTCGCTGCTCTCCAAGGAGAAGGAAGTGGCGATGCGCCGCCGGCTGCCGAAAGGCGTGCGCATGTATACCGGCGACGATTTCAACTATGCCGAACTGATCGCCGGCGACGAAGAGGGCCATTCCGACGCCCTGCTCGGCATTTTCGATGCCATCGCTCCGGCTGCCTCTGCAGCCCTCGAGGCGCTCGGCCGCAAGAGCAACCATGAATTCTTCGACCTGCTGGAGCCGACCGTGCCGCTGTCGCGCCACATCTTCAAGGCGCCGACCCGCTTCTACAAGACCGGCGTCGTCTTCCTCGCCTATCTCAACGGCCTGCAGGATCATTTCGTCATGGTCGGCGGCCAGCAGAGCACCCGATCGCTGACACATCTGGCCGAACTCTTCCGCCTGGCCGACAAGGCACGGGTTTTGGCCGATCCCGAGCTTGCCGCAAGCCGCATGCGCCAAATGCTCGCCGTCCACGGCGTCAACTGAAGACACCGGATGGAGGAGAATGACATGCAGGTCGAAGGACTTTCGATCAACCTGGCGACGATCCGCGAGCAATGCGGCTTTGCAGAAGCCGTCGACGTCTGCCTGAAACACGGCATCACCGCGATCGCGCCCTGGCGCGACCAGGTCGCCAAGGTCGGTCTCGACGAGGCGGTGCGGATCGTCAAATCGAACGGCATCAAACTGACCGGTCTTTGCCGCGGCGGCTTCTTCCCGGCGGCAAACGATGCCGACTGGCAGAAAAACCTCGACGACAACAGGCGTGCCATCGACGAGGCGGCGGCATTTTCAGCCGATTGCCTCGTCCTCGTCGTCGGCGGTCTGCCGGGCGCGTCGAAGGACATCGTCGCCGCCCGCCAGATGGTGTTCGACGGCATCGCCGCCGTGCTGCCGCATGCGCAGGCCTCGGGCGTAAAGCTCGCCATCGAACCGCTGCATCCCATGTATGCCGCCGACCGTGCCTGCGTGAACACACTCGGTCAGGCGCTCGATATGTGCGAGCAGCTCGGCGAGGATGTCGGCGTTGCGGTCGATGTCTATCATGTCTGGTGGGACCCCGATCTTGCCAACCAGATTGCCCGCGCCGGGCGCATGAAACGCATCTTTGCCCATCACATCTGCGACTGGCTGGTGCCGACAAAGGACATGCTGCTCGACCGCGGCATGATGGGCGATGGTGTGATCGACCTCAAAGGCATAAGACGGATGGTGGAGGCCGCCGGTTTCTTCGGCGCTCAGGAGGTGGAGATCTTTTCGGCTGAAAACTGGTGGAAACGCCCGGCCGACGAAGTGATCGCCACCTGCGTCGAGCGCTTCAGGAGCTGCTGCTAAAGCATGTCGCGCAAAAGTGTGCAGCGGTTTTGCGACCATGACATGCGACGAACCAAAGACCAAAGCGCGGGCTAGGCGATCTGGAAGATCGCGACGCGCTTTGGGCCTGATTTTCATTAAAAGTTTCATCACGCATGCAGGAGGATCATTCGATGGAGAAACGCCGTTTTGCCCTGATCGGTACGGGAAACCGCGGCACCACCATGTGGGGCAAGGATCTGCTTGCCGGCTGGCGCGAACATGTCGACCTCACCGCCATCGTCGAAAAGAATTCGCTGCGCGGCGAGCGCGCCCGCAACATGATCGGCAGCAATGCGCCGCTCTACGAAAACATCGATTCGATGCTTGCTGAGCAGAAGCCGGATCTCGTCATCGTCTGTACGCCCGACCATACGCATGACGATATCGTCGTGCGGGCGCTGGAGTCCGGCATCGATGTCATTACCGAAAAGCCAATGACGACCTCGGTCGAAAAGATTCGCCGGATTCTGGATGCCGAAAAGCGCACTGGTCGCCGGGTCGATGTGTCCTTCAACTATCGCTATGCGCCGACGGCTGCGAAGATCAAGGAGCTGCTGAATGCCGGCGAGATCGGCCGGGTCACCTCAGTCGATTTTCATTGGTATCTGAACACCAAGCACGGTGCCGACTACTTCCGCCGCTGGCATGCCTATACGGAAAATTCCGGCAGCCTGTTCGTCCACAAGGCGACGCATCATTTCGATCTGCTGAACTGGTATCTCGACAGCGATCCCGATTCCGTCACCTCCTTCGCCGACCTGCAGAATTACGGCCGCAAGGGCCCGTTTCGTGGTCCGCGCTGCAAGCTCTGTCCGCACGCACATGAATGCGACTACTATCTCGATCTCGAGGCCGATCCCTTCCTCGATTCACTCTACGAAGATCCCTCGAAGATCGACGGCTACTTCCGAGACGGCTGCGTCTTCCGCGAGGACATCGACATTCCCGATACGATGGTGGTGTCGCTCCGTTACCGCAACAACGTCCATGTCTCCTATTCGCTGAACACCTTCCAGCCGATCGAAGGCCATCACCTTGCCTTCAACGGCACCAAAGGACGGATCGAGCTTCGCCAGTATGAGGCCCAGCCCTGGGAAGAGCCGAAGCAGGACACGATCCTGCTCATCCGCAATTTCCCTGATGGTAAGGAGGCAGTGGAGCGTATCGTCGTTCCGCATTTCACCGGCGGCCATTACGGCGGCGACGACCGGATGCGCAACATGATCTTCAAGCCCGAAATGGAAGACAGGCTCGCCCAGCGCGCCGGCACGCGGGCGGGCGCCATGTCGGTGCTCTGCGGCATTGCCGCGCTGACGAGTTCGCGCACCGGCAAGGTGGTCGAAATTGCCGATCTGATGCCTGAACTTGCCAATGACGGTTCGCCGAATTCGCTGAGGACGTCGCGCTGATACCTGACCCCTTCGGGCTTTTGCTTGAATTGCTCTAAGCCGCTCGAAGCGCCTCAGGCGATGTTTTCGAGATTTGCCTGGTGGATCTGGTAAAGCAGCGGCTTGCCGGCCACGAAGCGCTCTATCTCATCCACCGCCATCTCGCCGAGGCGCGCCCGTTCCAGCCCGATGGCGCCGGCAATATGCGGTGTCAGGAAGACGTTCGGCAAATCGTAGAAAGCAGAGCCCGCCTCCGGGATTTCCGGATCGGTGACGTCGAGGACCGCGTCGATACGGCCGGTCTTGAGCACCGAAAGCAGGGCGGCCTCATCGATGAGAATGCCGCGCGCCGTGTTGATGAGCGTCGCGCCGTCCTTCATCAGCGACAGCCTTCGCGCATCGATCATATGCTGTGTCGACGGCAGCGACGGCGCATGCAAGGAAACGATATCCGATTGCCGCATCAATTCGTCGAGATCGACCTTTTCCGTTCCCAGGCCGGCTGCCTCGGCGGCATCAAGCGTCGGATCGGAGAGCAGCAGTCTATAGTCAAAAGGTCTCAAGAGCTCGATCGCGCGCCGGCCGATGCGCGAAGCGCCGACGATGCCAACGGTGCGGCGGTAGTTTCCGATCGCTTCACGCTGCATCAAATGTGTCCGGTTGCGGTTTCGGTCGGCAACGTAGACATCGCGGAAACGAAAAACACGCTTGCCGGCGAAGATGATCGCCGCCAGCGTGAATTCGGCCACCGGCACGGCGTTGGCTTCGGCCGCATGGCTGACCGGGATACCGGCTTCGAAGATGGCGTCGTCGATGACGCCTTTTACCGTGCCCGCCGCATGGACGATGAACTTCAGATGCGGCGCCGCGGCGGGAATTTCAGGCCCGACATAAGGCCCGCCCCAGCCGGTGATCAGGATTTCCGCCTCAGCCAGCAGACGTCTCGCATGCTCGTCGTCGAAGCGCTGCAGCGGCTTGGAATCCAGCAGGCGACCAATACTACTCAACCGGCGCAGGACCTCATCCGGAAGGACATGCTGCGTGCGCGACGGTTGCATGGCAAGGACAATGGCCGGCTGGCTCATGGCATTTGTCCGGGCGCTTCGATGGCGCTGACCGTCACGCCCTTTTCCCTCACCAGGGCCTCCAGCGCTGCAATCTCAGGCGCTTTCGGCGGTCTCGTCCACGCAGACGAGAGGGCGGCGGGATCGTCAAGTGCCAGCACTGCCGTCACCAGGATGGTTTCACCGGCCGGAATCTGCCCGCGCAGCTGCGGCACCAGGGTTTTCGCGACGATCACATTGGTATTGGGCATTGCCTTCTGGACGAGACCCGAACGTTTGACCGAGGAGCCGAGATCGAGAATGCCGGTGAAATCGGCTTCGCCGACCGCAAAGGCAATCCCAGCCGAAGCGGACAGCGTATCCAGCTCGAAATCCCGGCGGCCGATGGCAAATCCGCCTTCGGCAATCCGCAGCGGCCGGCTTGTCCTGATCCTATGGAAGCGGATATGCCAGGGTGCGGCGGGCACGAGCCAGGTTTCGACGTCGACATCGGCAAAAGGCGACCATTTGGCAAACAGCACGTCGCCTGCGATCTTGGCTTCCTCGTTCGTTTCGCGCACGCGGTAGTGCAGGCCGTCATCGCTGAAGGCAAGCGCTGAATCGAAGGCGGCAAGCGCAAAGGCACGCTCATCGGCCTCGACGCTGAAGCCGTAGCGGGCGGAATAGGCGAATTTCGCGTATTTTTCCGTGCCGCACCGCATCTGCAGGTTTTCCTGGCCGGAAGACAGCGCCACGACATCGCCGCCCGCCCGCATGATCACCATGCCGGGATGACGCTGGGGGATGATGTCAGGTGCTTGCTCCGGCACTTTTTCCTTCGCCGTCCAGAATGGGTGATCTTCAGCGATCGCCAGCGGCAGGAAGGCCTTGAAGGCCCAGTAGGGTGAGCCGGCGGAATTGTAACTCTCCGACATCAGCAGATTCGGATAGCCGAAACCGATCGACAGCACGCCGTCGCGATCGGCAATCGGCTTATCCTTCCACCAGCGCAGATGCTGCAGGCAGAGATGCTTGACCTCGCCCCAGGGCAGAGCCTCGACATCGGCAAAAGCGAGCGCCGACCAGAAACCGGCACAGGCAAAGCGGTAGGTCAGGCTGCGGCCGAAGGGGATCGTCGCCCCGTCGGCGGCAAACCAATGCCGGAAATCCCGAGCGAAGAGGACCGCGCGCTCGCGGTAGCGCTTTGCATAATCGTCATCGACGAGCTTCGAATAGATCAGGCCATAGAAATGCATGGCGAAGGGAATGTAGTGGTCGATGCGGCGGACGTTTCCATCGCGATACCAGCCGTCGCCGATATAAAAACCTTCGAGCTCCTCAAGATATTGCCGCGTCAGGCTACGGTCGAAATCGGCGCCGAGACGATCGAGCGCGATATCGACGAAGATCCGGAAAAATTTCCAATTGTTGTCAGCATAGTCGAACTGCCTGACATGCTTGAGATAGGCGACGACATTGCCGCGGGCGCGCGCATCGAGCGGCTCCCAGATCTTTTCCGGCACCAGCGCCAGGGCAAAACCGAGCGCGGCAAGCTCGACCATCCGCTGATCGCGGCCATTGACCGTTCCCCAATATTCGGGATGGGCAGGGTCTGTGCCGTTTGCGAGGCCTTCGGCGAAACGATGCCAATGGGCAAAGTCGCCGTTGCCGGCGCCAAGCGGCGCCAATCCCCAGAGCGGGCGGGCGAACCCTTCGAGGTCGGCCGCCGCCCGGTCGAAATGGGCGCCGCCGCCATTGAGGGTGACGCGGGCATTGCCGTTTGAGAAACAGGCAAGCAGCGGATCGAAGAGCGCAAGCAGGGCGCGGCTCATATCGGCGCGGGTTTCCAGCGGATTGCCTGCGAGCGGGTTGGCGCTGGCGGGATCATAGGTCATCGCATCTCTCACGGGTTTTCGGCATTCGGATTCGGAACAGTTCCACCCGGAACGGGAACGACCGCCTGGCAAATGTGGCGGGCCGGTGCCGTCCTGTTGCGGAAACGGGCAAGCATCAGCGACACGGCCTCACGCCCGAGAGCAGCGCGATCGACGCGCATGGTGGACAGCCGTGGATTGGTCATCAGCGCGCAGGGCAGATCGTCGAAGCCGACGATCGCGAAATCCTCCGGCACACGCAGGCCGGCCTCGGTGACGGCCTCGAGCACGCCGACGGCGATGAAATCATTCATGCAGAAGGCGGCGGTAAAACCGGCATTCTCGGCAAGTGCTGCGGCGGTGCGTTCATGCGCCTCACGGATGGGGCTGCCCTGGAGGGTCAGGGACACGAAACGGCCCTCGGCGCCGGGGACGGCGGTGATCGCCGCCTCGAAACCGCGCACGCGCTCCCGGATCGTATGGCGGTGGGAGCCGCTCAGATGCAGGATGCGGCGATGGCCGGCCTTTATCAACCGGCTGGTCGCCTCATAGGCGCCAAAGAAATTAGCCGGCGAAACGCCATCGAACTGCATCCTCGGATCGGTGCCATTGACAAGAACCGTGGGCGTCATGCTGGCCTGCAGCCAGCCGCGCAACATGTCGTTCGGATCGATACCGACGAGAAAGAGGCCCTCAGCGCTCGCGGTCTGCATATAGTCGCGCACGGCATCCGGGGTGGTTCGATCCTCGCGGACCAGCCGGACTTCGAAGGGCATGCCCGCTTCGGCAGCGCCGGCGCGCAGGCCGTCGACGATCGCTTCATAAAAGACGCTGAGGGTGCCGGTGACGCCGTCGCTGGCAATCAGCGCCAGTCCGCCTGCAACGGCTTCGGAAGCAGGTTTGACAGGATAACCGTTCTCGGCTGCCACCTTCAATATCTGGCGGCGCACGCTTTCGCTGATCCCAGGTTCGTTGGCGAGCACGCGTGACACCGTGGAGACCGAGACGCCGGCCAATGTGGCTATATCGGCCTGACGCGGCCGTCTGATTTTTTGGTCGTTCATGGGGCAAACATTATGCAAATAATGCAAATTTGCAAGAAAATGGTTGGTTCTTGCAAATAAATTTATTTTGCGTAGTCTATTTGCTGAAATGCCCTGACAACGCCATTGGAGGATGGCAGCGGGCATATTGGAACAAGGAGGATATCTATCATGCAGGTCAATCGCCGTTCATTCCTGATGGGTTCAGCCGGTGCGGCCGCCGGCCTCGCCTTCGGCGCCGGAAGCGCCATTCCAGCCTTTGCCGAAGACGCACAGCTACGCGCCATGTGGTGGGGGTCCAACGACCGCGCCAAGCGCACACTTGACGTCGCCAAGCTCTATCAGTCCAAGACGCCCGGCGTCACTATCGTCGGTGAATCGCTTTCGGGCGACGGCTACTGGACGAAGCTCGCAACGCAGATGGCCGGCCGCTCGATCGCCGACATCTTCCAGCTCGAGCCAGGAACCATCTCGGACTATTCCAAGCGCGGCGCCTGCATGCCGCTCGATGAATTCGTCCCCTCGACGCTGCAGGTCGATAGCTTCGGCGCCGACATGCTGAAACTGACCACCATCGACGGCAAGCTCTATGGTGTTGGCCTCGGCCTCAACTCCTTCTCGATGTTCTTCGACACAGTCGAGTTCGAAAAGGCAGGCATCCCGGTGCCGACGCCCGACCTCACCTGGGATGAGTATGCCAAGCTCGCCGTAGAACTTACCAAGTCCTCCGGCAAGAGCGGCGGCCCCTATGCGGCGCGCTACGCCTATGTGTTTGATGCCTGGCTGCGCCAGCGCGGCAAGAGCCTCTTTGCGAGGGAAAGCGTTGGGCTGGGCTTCACGGCCGACGATGCCAGGGAATGGTTCGACTACTGGGAGAAACTGCGCAAAGCGGGTGGCACTGTTGCCGCCGACGTACAGACGCTCGATCAGAACACCATCGACACCAATGCGCTTGGTCTCGGCAAGTCGGTGATCGGCATGGCCTATTCAAACCAGATGATCGGCTATCAGCTGATCATCAAGAACAAGCTCGGCATCACCATGCTGCCGCGAGAGAAGAAGGGCGGCCCATCCGGCCATTATTACCGCCCGGCACTGATCTGGAGTGTGGGCGCAACGACCAAGCAGGGCGAAGCTGCCGCGAAGTTCATCAGCTTCTTTGTCAACGATCCCGAAGCCGGCAAGATTCTCGGTGTGGAACGCGGCGTGCCGATGTCGCCTGCCGTGCGCGAAGCCATCCTGCCGCAGCTTAACCCGACGGAGCAGGAAACGGTCAAATATGTGAACCTGCTCAAGGATCAGGTCGGCGAATATCCGCCGCCGGTGCCGATGGGCGCAACCCAATTCGACCAGCGCGTGCTGCGCCCGATTTGTGACGAACTCGCCTTCGAACGGGTCTCGCCCGCCGATGCGGCAACACGGCTCATCGAAGAGGGTAAGGCAACGCTCAAGGGATGATCGGTCGCCTGATATGAGAGGAGAGGCCCGCAACACCCCGGCGGGCCTTTCTGTTTTCTGGCTATCAGTTGGCCAGACTTTCGACCACGCGCCAGTCCGGCCGGCCGAGATTGAAGGGCCAGGCGTGCACATCCCGATCGTTGAAATAGACCACTTCCTGCAGATTCGGGAAGGCGCTCTGCTTCAAGGTGGCCGTTTCGATCCACGGCTTCATATAGGCGTCGCCGCCTTCATAGCCGAGCTCAGCCACCCAGATGGGCTTGCCGTAGCCGGCGACGAGATCATATCCCTGCTTCAGCGCTTCCGAGAACGTCCGGTGCTCATTGTAGGCAAGCTCGTCGTAGCGCTGGAGGCCGAAGACCGAGAGCCCGACGAGATCGACATAATCGTCGCCGGGATAATAGGCCTGGAGGCCAGGCTCTCCCTTCGGCGACCACATGAGCTCGGTGCCAGGCGCCTCCTGGCGGACGATGTCCATCATCCGCTTATAGGCGGTGATATAGTCCTGCGGGTTCCAGCCAGACCATGAAAACCGCCCTGACTTGTCTTCCATCTCCTGCGCCCAGCGGACGATCACCGGGCTTTTCAGCGCCGATATCATCTGCGCGATCGCACGCATGTTGACATCGTAGTCGCCGCGCAGAACCTTTGCGCGAAGCTCGGCGGAGGTCAGCCGCCAATCGACGTCCCAGGACCATGGCTCCACGGTGATCAGCAGGTTGCGGCCTCTGGCCTGCGCATAGGCATCGGCGACGCGCAACGTCTCGAGGTCGACGTCCTCCCATGGCAGGAACAGGGCTTCAGTCGCGACATTCGCCTGGGCGCCGAAATCGCCGTGCGGATCATAGGCACCGAACTTGATGCCCTCGGCATGAAGCACGGGGCGCTTGTCGATGATCGTCCGCACGGCCGCCGCCGGGTTCGGGGCAATGCCGGCATATTGCACTTCGCTTCGGCCCGGCAGATCCGCGACACACAGTAGCAGCAGCGCTATCGCGGCGGTCGAGAGGTTTTTTTTCATCAGCTTCTTCATGGCTCACCCTCCTTTTCGGGCTACTTCCTGGCTCAGCAGGATCTGCTTCAGTTCGCTTGCCTTCGCGCTCACGGTGTCCGTGGGGACAAGCTTCTGGAACTCATCACCCTGACGCACCGATGCGTGGCGGAAGACGTACCATTCGCCGTTCGGCTGGCGCCGCTGGTAGATCGTGTTGCCGATCTTGCGATGTCCGAAACAGGTGCTGGCGCGGGCCGCGCCCTCGGCATTCGTCCAGGTGGCGCGCATGCAGAGCTGGCCGAGATCATCGACCACCCATCTGCCTTCGGCAAAGGACGGCTTCCCCTTGTCGTTGCTCCAGGCGACGAACCGCCGGCCGTCATCGAAGAAACGGCCGCCGCCGGTGTTCCAGGTCCAGGTCTTGTCGCCGTAGATCCGATAGAGCTCATAGGCGCTGAGCGGCGTGGGCGCGTCCTTTTTGGCAACCTCGGCGCCGTGCGCTGCCACCGGCAGGCACAGGCTGAGAGCAAGCGCTGCTCCCCATAGTCTCGATCCGATACTCATTACATCCTCCATACTCGACACTTGCCGGTTCCGCCGGCTCACGCACCCTGTTCGTCTCGGCCGGTTCTGCCGAAACCATTCCATCTCAGGTGGAATTTCACGATCCTGGTCTTGCCGCCGCCGAGGCCGGCGCCGGCCACGGCAAATTGCGTTTCGGTGAAACTGACGAACGTCTGGCCGTGCGAAAGAGCTTCGAGGCCGCGCAGGCCGTGGCTCCCCGCCTGCGTGCCGCCGGCGACGAAAATCGCCAGCCCGGTGGCTGTCGCAAGCCACAGCCCGCGCGATTGCGGCAGCAGCGGCAGATCATTTTCGACCGCATGGCGAACGACGATCAGCACCGTCAGCGACAGGTAGACCGAGAGGTTCATCATGGCGAAAACATAAAAACCCTGGGCGGCCGCCGTATCGGTCGCAAACATCATTGCGGCGGCGGAAAAGCCGGCGAGCCCGATATAGGGCGCGATGACGCGCAGCGGCAAAGACTGCTGCTGCTGCCTTCCCTTCGGCGTGATGCGGAAATCGACGAAGGAGCCGCAGATATAATCGCGGACAGCGGCAAGGCTGCCGGCCAGCGACCACGGCCAGCGCAGAAAGATGAAGGCAAGCCCTTCCCAGCCAGGCAGTTTCGCATCGTGCGGCCTGAAGGTTGCCGTGGCCCGCCAGAAGAAGGCAAACAGCGTCAGCACGACCGACATCGGCACGAAATGCAGCAGGAAATCCGGATAGGTGACATTGACGAAGACACGGCCCGTCAGCAGCGCGGCAACCGGCAGCAGGAACATCATGGCCATGAAGGCGGAAAAGAGCGGGTACCAGAGCTGCGAGAACACGAACTGGAACTTCAGCCGCCAGGGCAGGTGCATGATGTGACGGCGGGAATGTTGCAACAGAATGGTGACCAGGCTGCGCGACCACTGGAATTCCTGGACGACGAGGTCGGTGAAATTCGCCGGTCCGTCGCCATGCGCGATCGCATCGACGGCATGCACGCCACGCCAGCCGCCGGCATTCATCATCAGCGTCGTCGAATGGTCTTCGGCAAGTTCCGGGCCGAGGCCGCCGATCTGACGAAGGGCTGATGTGCGAACCGCATAATGGGAACCGATGCAAAGAGGCGCCCAGCCATTATTGTAACCCGTCTGCAGCGAACCATGCAGGCTTGCCTCCGCATAGAGCCTGCCACGCGCCGCCCAGCTTGTCCCGGCATTGGCATCGCAGATGCTCGGAGCGGAGACATAGCCGATCTCAGAATCGGCGAAGGGGCGCAGGATTTCACGGAGGTAGGTCGGCGTCGGCACATGGTCGGCATCGAACTGGGCGACGAAATCGTAGCGCGCATAGCCGAAATGGTCGTAGAAATAAGCGAGGTTGCCTTCCTTGCAACGCGTCCGGCGCGGCCAGGTGGTGCGATGATACTCCGCCACACCCTTTCGGGTGGAGATCAGCACGCCGTGCGCCGCACACCAACGCCTGGTTTCCTCCGCAGGATCCTCGTCGGCGAGCCAGACATCGAAATCGACGCCGATCTGGTCGAGCATCGCCTGCAGCGTGGTGCGGACGATGGCAAAGGGCTCGGACGGCGCCTTGGTGACGACCATAGCCACCCGCCCTTCCGGCAGCCGCGTGCGAGGGCTGACCATCCTTGCATCGAGAAAGATCAGGATAAAATAGGCCGGCACAAGCGTGATCCAGGCAAGCACGAGGGTGACGAGCACGAAGGTGGCCCAGGAAATGATATGGGCGGACTGGCACCACCAGATCCAGAAATAGCCGAGTGCCGTCAACCAGCAGAGGATGCCGAAACCATAGGCGACGCGGTTCCAGCCGGTGAAAACAGGATCGAACGCGTCCGCTGCGGCGGCTTTGGCCGTCCTGACGCCATGGCCGGTCTGGGAAATATCGCTCATGCAGTCACCTGCAGCCCGAAGGTGGGACCGGCGGTGCGAATGATCGTATCGATGTCCGAGAGGACGGGGGCAAAGCCGAGTTCCGCCTGCGCCCTTGCAGTATTGGCAAAGAGGATCGGCGGGTCGCCGATGCGGCGCGAGCAATAACGGACGGGGACTTCGCAGCCGCTGGCGCGATGGATCGCCTCGAGAATCTCCCGCACCGAGGTGCCCCGACCGGAGCCGAGATTGACGCTGAGCGAGCCGCCGTCCGCCATCAGATGGTTGACGGCGGCGAGATGCGCCTGCGCGAGATCGCTGACATGAATATAGTCGCGAACGCAGGTTCCGTCCTCGGTCGCATAGTCCGTTCCGAAGATATCGAGCCGCTCCAGCCTGCCGGCGGCGGCGAGAAGGGCGCGCGGAATGAGGTGGGTCTCGGGTTGATGACGCTCGGCAAGCTCACCATCGGGATCGGCTCCGGCGGCGTTGAAATAACGCAACGCGGCATAGCGGATGCCGTAGGCAGCGGCAAAATCCTCGAGCGCCATCTCGAAGATCAGCTTGGTGCGGCCATAGGGATTGACCGGGTGCTGCGGGCTTTCCTCCCGTATCGGCAGCGAGGCGGGAACGCCATAGGTGGCGCAGCTGCTCGAGAAGACAATCCGGTCGATATCCTGGTCGAGGCAGGCCTCGAGCAGGGTCAGACTGCCAACGACATTGTTGCGGTAATATTTCCTGGGCATCTCGATGGATTCGCCGACATAGGCATTGGCACCACAATGGATGACGCAATCGGGCGAAAACTCCGCAAGGGTCCGGCGCAGGGTGGCGACGTCGGCAAGTTCCGCCCGGATGAGCGGCCCCCAGCGGACACTGTCGGCATGTCCCGTCGAGAGATTATCGTAGGTAACCGGGATCATGCCGGCGCGCGACAGCGCTTTGCAGATATGACTGCCTATGAAACCGGCGCCGCCGGTGACGAGAATGTAGCGGGGCATCTCATACGACCTCCGCCTTCTCTGTGCCGGCCAGCAATCCGTCGAAATATTCGACGGTGCGAGCTAGGCCGGCTTCGAGCCCGATGCGGGGCTGCCAGCCCAACTCGGCCATGGCCCGGGAAATATCCGGCCGCCGCTGACGGGGGTCGTCGGTGACAGCCGGCAGGTGGACGATCCGGGAACGCGAGTTCGTCAGGTCCCGGATGATTTCGGCCAGGCGTCGAACGGTCATTTCGGCCGGATTGCCGAGGTTGATCGGGCCGTTGCAGGCGCTGCCGGCGGCCGAAAAACGCAGGAAACCCTCGATGAGATCGTCGACATAGCAGAAAGAACGGGTCTGCTGGCCATCGCCATAGATCGTCAGATCCGCATTGCGCAGGGCCTGCACAATGAAATTGGAAACCACCCGCCCGTCGTCCAGGCGCATGCGCGGTCCGTAGGTGTTGAAGATGCGGCCGACCTTGATGTCGACGCCGTAAGTCCTGTGATAGTCGAAAAACAGGGTTTCGGCGCTACGCTTGCCCTCGTCGTAGCAGCCGCGCGGTCCGATCTGGTTGACATTGCCGCAATAGGATTCGTGCTGCGGGCTCAGGGTCGGGTCGCCATAAACCTCCGATGTCGACGACTGGACGACGATCGCACCGGTCTTTCGCGCGCAATCCAGGGTATTGACGGCGCCGAGCACATTGGTGAGCAGCGTTCCAACAGGATCCCGCTGATAATCGGGCGGAGAGGCGGGGGAGGCGAAATTGAAGATGAGCGACGCGTCGATATCGAAGGGCTGGCGAACATCGTGCTCGACGATGCGGAAGCGGGTGTTCGATGCAAGATGAGTGACATTCGCACGGCGGCCGGTCGAAAAATTATCAAGGCATGTGACGCTGTGGCCGCGCTGCAGGAGCCTTTCGCAGAGATGTGAACCGAGGAAACCTCCCCCGCCATTCACAAGAACGGTGCGTCGCCCTTGGAGCACCGGTACGCCTGACACTTCAGAATAGCCTTCGTTGGGAACGAAACTACGCATTACAAACTCCTTCCCAGGTTTTTAGTCTTTTGATTTATTTGTGCGTCTCAAGTCTTCCTATCCGTATGGATGTTCACGAACCTCCTATCAAATCATGAATAGCTTTGTAGTTATTCTTCGGGTAACTGACTTACTACTCAAATGATAAGACGATTGGCGTGAAGGTCAACTTCAAAAAGTTCTAGTATCCAAAATAATTACACAAGTATTCTTCAAGATAACGAATGATTAATCACACTTAACCATTCTCCGTCACAATGCTTTCACTGCCGCTCAAGCTTCACTCAATGCAGCTAATATAAAAGGGAAGGCGGGAGATTGGCCGAGCTCAACGCACCGCCGGTCTTGCATCCGGAAGCGCCATATGCGAGGGGTTTGGGATGTTGAAAAAACACGATGCAGCGCAGCTGAAGGGCCGGCGTATCCGCTCGGCGATATTCGCCTGGGGAACGGCGCTTCTTGCGATCGGACCGACGGCCTGCACGGCCGTCGGCGACGATATCGCGGTCGTCGCGAAGAAGAATGCCGCCGTGGTCGAGGCGCCGCGCGTTTCCAAGGCCTATGCCTATCCGGCAAAGCGGGCCGCGCACCCGGCGGGGGCAACGACCCGGACCGTAGCCTATCATGGCTCGGCGCCCTACATCTGCTCTCCAAGCGGCTTCGGACAGAAGTCGCGCTGCTTTGCACGCCCCTCGATCTGAAGCAAAAGCGTCAGATCAATTGCGCCAACGGCTGGACATATCGTCTTCACCGGCGGGATGCTCATTGAAGAAACGGGATGCAGCTTCCGTACGGTTTCGTACGTTCATCTTCTTGTAGATGTTGCGGACGTGAACCTTCACGGTATTTTCGGATAGATGCAGCTTGTCGGCGATGATCTTGTTCTGGGTGCCCTTGCATATGAGATCCAGGATCTGAACCTCCCGGGTCGTCAAAGCGGAGATGCTGTCGCGTCTGAGCTTGAGCGCATTGCTGCGGGCCGCATCGACCGATTTTGTCTGATAGAGCGAAGGCTCCAGCTGGGAGTTTTTGTTGGTGAGGCGATTGAGAAGTGCTGACGGAAAATGTTCGCCGCCCTTCATCAGCAGATCCACTGCAGCCATGAAGACATCGAGCCGCAGGTTGAGTGGCAGAACGCCATCGATGATCCGCGCTTCTACCAACCGGCTGACATAGGGCTCGAGCATGTCGATAGCTTCGACGACAAGTCCGATCGAGGTTTCAGGGTGGTTTTCGCGGGCGGCCTGCAGCGCTTCATGAAGCTCCGGGCCGGGTATATGATAGAATAAAACGAGTTTTATATCGCTGGCATCTTTTTCCAGAATCGGCTTTGTACTCGTTATGCTTGTCACTTCACAGTTCGGAAATTTCTTCGCTAGTGCTTCTACCATGCATTCTGAAAACAGATCCGCCTTGGCTACCACTAGTATAGTATCTCCGGACGGACCCAACTTCCTTCCTTGGTCCGCATTCTCCATCCCTGAGCCTGTCATGAACATATACGCCTCCCCTAGCGTTACACTTTACTCAAACGTGGAGCGATGGCGGGTATTAGATAGTATGAAATGCCGGTCCCGAATGTCATCGCCTTATTTTTTAGACATTTCTTAATTATGTTAATACGGATTGAGAAGGAAGGAAATGGCCCAAAGTGATTAGTTTTAGTGGGCGAAAAACGATACGATACAAAGCTTTAGTTGTATTTTCACCGCAATATATACTTCAAGGCTATATTTGCTCCGACTATAGATGATCAGTTGAATGTAATATTTCAGTACAAATTTTCATGTTTTAGTTGTGCAGGGCAGGCCCGATATGAGACAGCGAAATGTCGACAGGTGCCCGTCAACTCTGCGGTGAATGCCGGGAGCCCCGGATTATCGCTGCTCGCCGACGCCGCCGCCGAACAGATCTTAGCGCTCCGACGACAGGAGCTATCCGAGGGCTACTCGAGCAGGGCAGATCCGCCTTAGCCCGAATTGATGTCTATCGGATTCGCATTTTTTCCAGCATCCTGTGATCGTCGTCCAAGT
The DNA here is from genome assembly GCF_012276115.1 of Rhizobium leguminosarum bv. viciae. GTDB lineage: Bacteria > Pseudomonadota > Alphaproteobacteria > Rhizobiales > Rhizobiaceae > Rhizobium > Rhizobium leguminosarum_T. Next base: position 80,746 of record NZ_WIEU01000022.1, read on the forward strand.
GGCGACATGGAAAAGCCAGGTATCGTCATGCGTTTTTGATGCACGGTCTCCATTATAGGGCAACTCAACGAAAAGAAAACCTGACCACTCCCTATCCTCTCAGGATTCGGAGCCGGATATGTGCGGCCTTGTACTGAGTACGTACGTTCCCAATACCAACGGTTTGATCAACAAATCGCGATGAAGCTGCAGATGACTAGTATCGAATACATCTGCCGATGTTAACCGCATCGGAGCGAGCGCGAGTAAAATCCCATTTGAGATGAGAGGGATTTCGAAAAGCTGCTCCGGTTTTTTCTGGAGAATGCAATGTCTGACGACACCGAAATCACGAAGGTCGGGGCGCTTGCCGACGGCTTTGCCAACAGCGCGATCAATTCGACTAAAATCGACGACGATTCGACCGGTTATGTCGGCGGCGTCGCCAATGGCGACAATCGCGATAATACCGACAACAGCGTCGACGTCGACGTCAAGGCTGAAATCGATGTCGCGACCAACAATGGCGACAACCGCGACAACGAATATGACTGGAGCTACAAGTCCGACGACGATACGAGCACCAAGACCACGACGATCACCGATACCGACACCAAGACCGACTACGACTGGAGCTATGACAGCAAGTCGTACAACGACAACGATACCGACACCAAGACGATCACGGACACCGATACGAAGACCGTGACCGACACCGATATCAAGACCGTTACGGAGACGGATACGAAGACCGTCACCGACAGCTTCAACACCTCCGATAGCTTCAACAAGACGGACACAGACTTCGCCGTCATCGAGGACGTCAAGGACTCCAATCTCGGCGTTGCCGGACACGACCTCACCTTCAACCTCGGGGACGACTTCTCCTTCACTCTCGACGTCGACAGCATCCTCAACGATTCGCTGAACGGCCAAGGCAACGACAGCGGCTTCAGCGCCGTCCAGGCGAACCATCTCGCCGACCAGGATAGCGCCTGGAACACCAAGATGGACAACGCAGGCGCTCAGAACCACCTGAATGCCAATGGCGGCACCGCCGACAGCGCAGAAGGCATGGAGATGGACGGCAAAGGCTGGGATCTCAAGGCCGGCGACGACGCGAGCGGATCGAGCGCGGCCGATGCTTCGGCGATCCTGGCCAATTCCGGCTTCCACCTAGAGCTCGTTCAGGGTGCGAACCTGCTCAGCAACACAGTCGACTCCAGCGTCATCGGCGGCAATTCTCATGCCTCCGACGTCGGCGAGGATACCGGCACCTGACACGACCTCCAGCGACCAAGACGAACTGCACCGGCTCAGGCCGGTGCAGTTTGACTGCTTGAAAACGATTTGACGACCACACCACGGCTCCCGGCAGGCGCCACCAAGGCCGATCGTCATCTCGAATGGGAGGGCCGAACCATGCATATCGAGAAGATTTCGGAAATCATTGCGCACTTCATCGGTCTCTTCGAGATGTCGACCGACGAGATGAGGTTGCGTACCAACTATGCCGAAGGCGCAGGACCGGGCGCGGATGGACCGGCTCTGCCGGATCAGGATGCCTTTACCGCCGCCTTCTCTTCCGATCTCCAACTCAAGGACTACGATCCGGGCATCAATTACAAAAGCGGCAGCTACGAAATCGAATTTGGCCCGGCGCGCCATTTCGGCCGCGTCTTCGAAGAGAGCCTCGAGAAGCTGGCGGCGATTGCCGGAAAGGACATCCCGTTACCGCATTTCGGCGATCCTACGGATATCGTGCTCACGGATGAGCCGGAACTGACCGTCTTTGCCGGGCCTGGTTCGGCGATCAGTCATGTCCTCCAGGTCAACGCCCTCTACGACGACGACTATCTCGATATGACGGATGGCGTCCATGCGCCGCGGGACACGAGCTTCGTCATCGAGCGGCTCGCGGATTTCAGCACCAAGGCCGAGATCTTCACGCCTTTTGCAAGCCTCCACCGGACAGATACCTATGATGGCGCCCTGAAGATCGCCGAGGATCTCGAAAGCTATATCCAGAATGCCCAAAATACCGAGGATAGCGGGGTGGCCTCGCCCGACCATCATTTCGTCACCACCGAACCCATGGACGACAAAGTCTATGTCAACGGCAAGGTCGAAGCCGATATACCCGTCCTTGACGATTTCCTGCCCGACCGCGGTCTCGCAAAGCTGCCAGAGGAACCCGATGACAGCAATACATCCGTCGAGCAGACCGACCCGAGCGGCAACAGCCTCGATGTCACCGCCGGTGCAAATCTCGTTGTCAACGTCGCCTCGGTGATCAATACCGGCGTCATCGCCTCGGTCTCGGCGGTGATGGGCAATTATCACCAGGTCGACGCGATCTCCCAGGCCTTTGTCTACAGCGACAACGACGAGATCGCTTCGACGCTGCGCTCATCCGGCCATTCGGCCGAAGAGGCGGGAACGATCGCCAAGAATATCGCCCTCTTCGAACACAGCACCTTCGAAGCATCGAGCCATGCCGACACAGATGCAGCCGAGCCGACGTTCCCAACCAGCTGGCGCGTCAGCGTCATAGACGGCGACGTCTCCTTCGTACAGTGGATCGAGCAATATCACTTCGTCACCGACAACGACACGATGACGGTCACCACCTCAGGGTCCGAAGCCACGGTTCTGACGGGCGGCAATACCTCCATCAACTTCTCCTCTTTTTTCCAGATGGGCCTGCAATATGATCTGGTGATCATCGGCGGCAACGTGCTCGATATCAACAGCATCACGCAGGTCTCGCTGCTCTACGACAATGACTGGGTGCGGGCAGAGGGCGACCTCGATCCCGGCGCCGACCTACAAACCGGCAACAACCTGATCTGGAATTTCGCCTCGATCCACAATGTCGGGACGGGCGGCCCGTTTGCGGCCATGCCGGACTACATGGTCGAGACGCAGAAGGCGATCGAAGATCGCGATCCCAACATGCCGGAAGGGCTGTCCTTCGATATGAATTTCCAGGGATATGCCGGCCTCAACATTCTCTATATCACCGGCAATCTCTACGACATGACGATCATAAAACAGGTCAGCATCCTCGGCGATTCCGACGATGTGACCCATGCGGCATCGACCATCCTCGAAAACAATCCCGACGCAACGGTTATGATCGACACGGGCAGCAATGCGGTCGTCAACATCGCCGAGATCGTCGACTACGACAGTTTCGGCCAGACGACCTATCTGGCAGGCCAGCTCTATTCAGACGCCATCCTCATTCAGGGCGGACTGGTGGAGCATGACACGACACAGCCGCAGCCGGTCGACGACAGGCTCGCCAATGAAGTCATCGCCTTTCTCGACAACGACGATCCGGCGGGCGGCGATTCCGCTGACGGCGTCATCAATGCCGGGCACGATTTTTCATGGTCGTCGACGCACCCCGCCGACGTAATGCAAGCCATGGTCGCCTGACCTTGAGTATTGCGAGGAAACCACGATGAACCAGATTTCGAAACAAATCTTTGCGGCAGGCAGCGCCCTCGATCTGAGATCGGGCACTATTCCCTCCGCTGCTCCCTCGGATGCGCCGATGACCGATGTGTGCATATCCGCGATCGACGAGGCGGTCGAGAACCTTCGCAGGCTGAGCGGCGCCGCTGCTTCGTCTCCCGATCGCCACAAGAAGACGTCCGAAGCTGCGGCAAACGAGGCTGCCAATATCGGACGCGCAAGCGCTACGCGGGCGCCGCTCCCGGAAAAGATGGTGGTGCCGGAAGCTAAAGTGGAAACGGCACCTCCTGTCGCGGTGGCGCAGGGCCTGGCGACAGCAAAAACGCCGGAAGCGCCAGCCCGGCCGCAGATCGAAGCGCGGGTGACCCCCGAACTGCCGAAAGAGAAGACCGAGCTTAAATCGAGCCCGACGATGCCTTTCGGCAAGACCATCGAAGGCGAAAGCGGTCCGATCAGCGAGAACAACAGGCGGCTGCGCACCGGCGGCGGCGGTTTTCACAAGCGTAGCGAGCCTGTGAATTTCGCCGCCAGCCTCTCGCGGGGCATGGCGGCGGTACGGCGCAACATGGTGGTCGTCATGATGTTCACGATCGCCATCAACGTCCTTCTGCTGGCAATCCCGCTCTATCTATTCCAGATATCCGATCGTGTGCTGACAAGCCGTTCCGTCGACACGCTCGTCATGCTCTCGATCGCCGTGCTCGGCGCCGTGCTACTACAGGCCTTCATGGATTCGGTGCGCCGCTTCATCCTGATGCGCACCGCGGTGGAGCTCGAAGTACAGCTCGGCGCGCCGATCCTCAGCGCTGCAGCCAGGGCATCGCTGCATGGCAGCGGCAAGGACTACCAGACGCTGCAGGATCTGCAGCTGCTGCGCGGCTTCCTGACATCCGGCACGCTGATCGCATTTCTCGATGCGCCGCTGATGCCGTTCTTCGTGGTCGTCGTCTATTTCGTGCATCCGCATCTCGGCATCATCATCATGGTCTGCTGCGCGGTGCTTTTCGTCATCGCCTATCTGAACCAGAAATTCACCGCCCGGCAATTCGCCGAATCCAACGGCTATCTCAGCCGGGCGAATTTCCATCTCGATTCCATGTCGCGCAATTCGCAGATCATCAACGCAATGGCGATGATCCCCGAGGCCGTGAAGATGTGGGGCCGGGAAACGGCGGGTTCGCTGAAATCGCAAGTCGAGGCACAGGACCGCAACATCATCTTCTCCGGCATATCGAAGGCCTGCCGCATGATCACCCAGGTCACCCTGCTCGGCTGGGGCGCGCATCTGTCGCTCTCCGGCGAGCTGACGGGCGGCATGGTGATTGCGGCCTCGATCATCTCGGGACGCGCGCTGGCACCAATCGAAGGCGCCATCGAAGGCTGGAACCAGTTCAACCGGTCGGCAGCCGCTTATAGCAGGATCAAGGGACTGCTGTTGAATTCCCCATTGAACTTCCCGCGCCTGCGTCTTCCCAATCCCGAAGGCCGGCTCGATGTCGAACGCATTCTCTTCGTGCCGCCACCGCAAAAGAAGGTCATTCTCAACGGCATCTCCTTCTCGCTCAGGAAGGGGGAATCGCTTGCGATCATCGGCAATTCCGGGTCAGGCAAGACGACGCTCGGCAAGATGCTCGTCGGCTCGATCGTCCCGACATCGGGAAATGTACGCCTCGACCTGATGGATCTGCGCAACTGGGACCAGCGCCAGTTCGGCGAAAGCATCGGCTATCTGCCGCAGGACGTGCAGCTCTTTCCCGGCACGATCAAGGCCAATATCTGCCGCATGCGCGACGACGTCGACGATCACCAGATCTACGAGGCCGCGGTGCTGGCCGACGTGCACGAACTCATCGCAGGCTTCCCGCAGGGCTACGAAACCATCGTGGCGGCCGATGGCGCTCCGCTTTCGGGCGGTCAGAAGCAGCGCATCGCGCTCGCCCGCGCCTTCTTCGGCAATCCCAAATTCGTGGTGCTCGACGAGCCGAATTCGAACCTCGATACGCAGGGCGAGGCAGCACTTGCCAAGGCACTGATCCACGCCAAGAAGCAGGGCATTACCACCGTCACCATCACCCAGCGCCCGGCTCTTCTCCAATGCGTCGACAAGATCCTTGTGCTCAAGGACGGCACTGTCGCCATGTTCGGGGAAAGGATCGAGGTGCTGCAGGCGCTTTCCAAGAACAACGGCAATAACGGTCAACAAGCACCGCGCATCGAGGGATGAACGACATGGGACGGAAAAATCGGGAGACGACCGGTCCGGCGCAGCTTGAGTGGTACAGCGATGTGCCGCGCTCGATCCGTGTGCACAGCATCGTCGGCCTGACGGTTCTCTTCACCTCGTTCGGAGGCTTCGGCTTCTGGGCGGCGACGGCGCCGCTCGCCTCCGCCGTTATCGCGCAGGGAAGCTTCGTCGCGACCGGCAACAACAAGATCATCCAGCATCTGGAAGGCGGCATCATCAAGGAGATGCGCGTCAGCGAAGGCGATACGGTCAGGGAAGGCGACATTCTGCTGACCCTCGATCCCACAGCATCCCGCTCGAACGAGCGGATGCTGCAGCTTCGTCGCCTGCGCCTTGAAGCCGTCGTCGCCAGGCTCCGTGCCGAAGCGCAGGGCCTGCGCGAATTCCAGCTTCCCGATATCGTGACGAAGGAGGCCCGCGATCCTGATATCAACGCGATCATCCAGAGCCAGAACGTCGTCTTCCACAGCAAGCAGATCAAGCTCGAGGAGCAGCTCAATCTGATCGGGAAGAACATCGCATCGCTAGAATTCCGGTTCGCCGGCTATAGGGGCCAGCGAGAATCCTTCGAAAGGCAGCTGTCGCTGCTGACCGAGGAACGCGACTCCAAGGCTCGGCTGGTCAAGGTCGGCTATATGCGCAAGACGGATCTGCTGGCAATCGAGCGGGCGATCGCCGATGCGATGGGCGACATTGCCCGACTGAACGGCGAGCTCAACGAGAGCGAGGCGGAGATCGCCAAATTCCGCCAGGAAGCCGTCATCGCCGTCAACTCCAACAAGCAGGCAGCACTCGATGCGCTCGAGACCGCCGAAACAGATCTGGACAGTGTGCGCCAACAAATGCGCGAGGCCGCCGGCGTGCTCGAACGCACCACTATCCGTTCGCCGGTGTCGGGCACGGTGGTGCGCTCCTATTTTCACACAGCCGGCGGTGTCATCACAACAGGAAAGCCGATCATGGAGATCCTGCCGTCGCATGTGCCGCTGATCCTGGAAGCGAAGGTGCTGCGAACTTCGATCGACCAGTTGCATGAGGGGGAAACGGCCTCGATCCGCCTCACGGCGCTCAACCGGCGCACGACCCCTGTTCTGCAGGGCAAGGTCTTTTACGTCTCAGCCGATTCGATCGAGGAAAATGCGGGAGCTTCGGTCAAGGACGTCTATATCGTCCGCGTCGGAATACCCGATTCCGAGATTGCGCGGGTGCACAATTTCCATCCCGTTCCTGGAATGCCGGCCGAAGTGCTGATTCAGACGTCGGAACGCACCTTCTTCGAATATCTGAGCAAACCGATCACCGACAGCATGTCCCGCGCTTTCAAGGAGCGCTGATCGCTCAAGATCCGGCATGGGCGGTCCGGTAGATATGACGGACCTGCCCGTTGTTCTGATGTAATGTCCACATGTCCATCCCCTGAGGGATGGATCCCTCCGGGGAGAAAGGGTCAAGCATGGCGGCGATGTCCGATGTCCTGCTGCGGGTCGGCCGCCTGAACTATGTCTGGACGAACACCGAAAGCCTGCTGATCTACATCATCGCCCATCTTCTCCGGGTCGAAAAGGATGCAGCAATCGTCGTGTTCCTGACGCTGAACACCACGCGCGCCCGGATCGATCTCATCGAACGGCTGTCCAAGCTCGCTTCGACCTCCCCTTCCGACCGGAAGGCGATCCTTTCGGCCATGGCGCGGCTGAAGAAGGAATCCAAGATCCGCAACAAGTACAATCACTGCATCTATTCCTTCGACGAAAAAGGAGAGATTTCGAGCACACAGCTGATGCGGCTCGTCGAGGACGACAAGCAGATCCGCTACGGCAAGATCGAACAGATGGACGCGCGCGAGCTCGACCTTCTCGAAAAGTCGATCGCCGAGATCGTCGCCATCAGCCGGACGCTCTGGGCCTTCATCCATGCGAGCCCGCGGATCTCCGGCGAACTCTGATCTAATCCTTATGTATCATGTTCTCAAAACCGCTGCACACTTTCGGGCGAGGTCCGTTGAAGCGCTACATCCTTCAGGACCCGCTGCACCCTATCGTTTTGAATCTGTGTATAATTCCTACCAAAAACCGGATGCGATTTTGGGTTATGCGCCGGCTCAGGACTAATCCCATTTGGGCTCCGTAAATCATCCGGACGGTTTATTTGAAGATCGGTGTTTCCCATTAGAATGAAACCTCCCGAGTGACGTATGGGGTATTGGGGGGGCGGACATGCGCATAGATATCATCGACACCATTGCGGGGTTCGAGGCGGTCCGCGAGAACTGGGATCAGGTTTTCCTGGAAGATCCCGACGCGCAGCATTTCCTCTCCTGGATATGGCTGAAGAACTATCTCTCCCGCCGACGCCGCTGGTTCATCCTCGCCCTTCGCGAACGCGATCCCGAAGCACCCTATGTCGCCTTCTTTCCGCTGCGCCTCATCACGCATCTGAACGAGAAGACCGGGCTCTTCTACGACGAGATCATCATGGCCGGGAATTTTGCGGCCGATTACACCGGCTTCATCGTCAGACCGGATTACGAGCATCACGCCATTGCCGGCTTTGCTTCGTTTCTCAAGCATCAGAACTGGACCGACCTGAAGCTCGAATATTTCAGCGGCCCTGCCGGCCGGCGCGAGAAGATGATCGAGGCGCTGCAGGGGCCGGAGGTGATGTTTCGCGACAGCTCGCCCAAAAACAGCGAGAATATCGACAATACGATCTGCCCGATCGTCCCCCTGCCGGCAAGCTTCGACGACTATCTCGAACAGCGCATGAGTAGCCAGACTCGCCAGAAGCTCCGGCGGTTCCTGCGCAAGGTCGAAGGAGACGATATTTACCGGATCACGATGGCAACCACCGAGACCATCGATCGGGACTTGGACATCCTCTTCAATCTCTGGCGGATCAAGTGGAGTGCCCGCAAAGGCGCGGAGCGGACCGAGCGGCTGATCATCACCACACGCGAAATGCTGATGGACAGCTTCAACTGCGGCAATCTCGAGGTGCCGGTGTTTTGGCATGGCGACCAGCCGCTCGGCGCGCTGGCGAATATCGTCGACCGGCGGAAGAAGGCGATCCTCTTTTATATCACCGGCCGCGACGAAAACTGGAAGACGCCGTCTCCCGGTCTCATTCTGCATGGCTACTGCATCCGGCGAGCGATCGAGCACGGCTTCAAGACCTATGACTTCCTACGTGGAAACGAACCCTATAAATATATGTTCGGGGCGGAGGAAAGGCGGATCAGCTGCACCCTGTTCCGCACCCGCAACGGCCAGAATCTGCATGGCGTGCTCAACCCGCGCAGCATTCGTTTCGTCTATGAACAGGCGCTCGACATGTACCGCAACGGAGCCCGGAGCAAGGCGGAGATCGCCTTCAACCAGGTCCTGCAATCGGCTCCAGGCCATACCGGCGCGGAATTCGGGCTCGCCAATCTGCTATTCGACCGCGGCAAGCTGACGGAGGCATTGACTGCCTACAAGGTTCTCGTCGAGCAAGCGCCCGATCCGACACCGATCCAAATGCGGCTTGGCGACACGCAGCTTGCCCTGCATCAATATGAGCAGGCCGCAGAGACTTTCCGCCGGGTCGGCGAGATCGGGCCGCATCTTATCCAGGCACATTACAAGCGCGGCATCGCCCTTGCGGCCAGCAAACGGCTGGCCGAGGCCGAGGCCGTCTTCGCCGCGATCCAAGACGTGCATTCGGACGATCCGACTTCGCTCGATTATGCCGCCAAGGCGGGGATTGCCCTCGAACGCCTGCGCTCGATCGCCGAGCCCGCCGTTGGCAAGACGGACGTCGTGCCGGAGACCATCGCCCGCTGGAACAGGGGACGGCAACTCAGCGAGCGACGCCGACCGCGTCTGCATTGATTTGGCCTTGCCATGGTGCGGAAATGCGGTCCGGCGGCTCCGGGACGCGCCGCCACCATGGTCTTTGATTTTGAGCTGCAATCGTTGCTAAAAGAAAGCGCGAGCCTACTTTTGCAACTCCTCAGTGAGAAGTCATGCAGACAATTGCAGACGGCGCCGAAAGGGAACGGCTTCTGGCCATTCTCGATTTCTGGCACAAGATCGAGTTCTTCATTCCTTACGATCTCTCCAGTCGTATCGTCTCCGGTGAAGGCCGAACTGTTTTCTGGTTGCATGCGAAAACACTCGGGGATGACGGTGCAGCACTCAGCCGTCCAGCGATCCCCGAGGAGAAGCAGATCACGGGTTTTACCCTCTTCCTCGGGGTTTTCAACAAATCCGAAATTGCCGATATCCGCAGACACTTCGATAGCGTTACAGCCGATATCGCCGAATATGACGATGCCGAACGCAGTGATCTCGATGGCGATACCTGCTTTGCCAGCCTCCAGCTCTCCCCTTTGGGGCAGCCGATGTTTGAAACATTTTCGGTTTCCACCCTTCCATGGGCTCTGGGACGGGTGCGGAAATCCGGCCTCTCCTCGCTCAGCCATGAGGCATTTGCCGACAGCAAACGGCAGCTCTCGGAATTGCTTCAAAACTTTCGGGCTCAACGGCATCTGAGATCTTCGTCCGCCGAGGACACGGCAGATCAACCGATCGATGCCAACGAAATCCTGACGCTGCATGAATTGCTCTGCGATTGGGCCGGCTTTGCCTCGAAGCACGAAAAGCCCATCGCCGCTGTTGAAATACGCTATCGAGACCGGGTGGAAAAACCTGAGCTCATCTCCTTGCCGCCACCGCCTGATAGTAATGCGCTCGATGCCGACGACGAGGAGGACGAGAGTGCAAGCGTTGAAGACGACATCGGCATCCTGAACAGCTTCTTCATCGAGGACATCGAGCGGGCGATGATACGCGTCACGCATGGCGATATCTCCGCGCCACTCAGGCAATATCTCACCCCGCTGGCGCATGAGAAACGGATCGATCTCTACTCGGAGGACGGACGCCGGGCGATCGTTCGGGCCTTGCATCCTGGAAAACTCAACCGCGGGCGCTGGCTCAGCGAACCTCACCACGCCATGAGCCTCATGCAACAGTTCGCGATCAATTCGGCGATCGACGACCTGTCGGAAACGGGACTGTTCTCGGTCAACGGCCCGCCAGGGACGGGAAAGACGACGCTGCTTCGCGACATGTTCGCGGATAATATCGTTCGGCGCGCCCGCATCCTGGCCTCCTTGAAGACGGCGCGCGATGCCTTCGATGGCGCGCCGCGCCGCGTCATTTTCTCGGACCGGAGCACGGCCTCGATATCGGCGCTGATCCCGGCCCTGGCAGGATTCGAAATGGTCGTCGCCTCCTCCAACAACGCCGCCGTGGAGAATATTTCGCGCGACCTTCCGAAGCGAAGCTCGGTCGCGAGAACGTCTTCCTTCCAATATCTGCAGACCATCGCGCACAAAATCGCTTGCCAGAAGGACAACGGGGCGGTCGTCAGGCTCTCGGACGGCGACCGCCCATGGGGGCTGATTACCTGTGCGCTCGGCAATTCCCGGAATCGCCGAGCGTTCAAGGAACGTTTCGCCTTCATGGAGATCGCCGAAAGGCCGAAGCCCGGCTGGTCCGGTGCCTACAAACCAGAGACCATCTGGGAGTGGCTAAAGGGTTATAAGGGACCAAACTTCGCCGAAGCATCGGCGGCATTTCAGGCCGCCGACAGGGTGGTTCGCGACAAGATCGGCCAATATGCACGCTATGCCGATCTCCATGACGAAATCTCCCTGATTTCGCAGGATGCTTTCTGCCGCGAGGCGCTTGAAAAGGTTAGGGCGGCCGCAAGCGAGCTTCGACATGCGCAGGACCGATGCGACATGGTCGCGGCCGAAATGCTCCGTATCAGGGAAGGATTGTCTCAGCTGAAGGAGGAGGAACAACTGCTCGACCGCAGCGCTCCCGCGTGGTGGGAGAAAGTGCTGCCGGCCAATCCTGCACGCCAGCATCGGCAAAATGTTATCGCCAATGCGCGCAGGCAGCTGGAATTGCGCAAGGCACTGGCGGAATGCGAGCGTCATATTGCAAAAACCCATGGACCTGCGCTGAAACGGGCGCTGCGGGGATATCAGCGGGCGGAACAGACGCTAGGATCGCAACGGGAAATCTGGTCGAGGAAGAGAGAGGAATACGATCGCCTCGGAAAGATTCTCGATCATCCCATCCTACCCGGGCGTCTCGCCGATCTCGAGACCGATCAGTTCCAGATTGACGGTCTGTGGCATCGAGACGAACTGGCAGGTCTGCGTTCTGCATTGCTGGAAGCGGCATTGACGCTGCATGAAGCGTGGCTGGCTGACGTGGGGAAGAAAGGCGGAGGTTTTGGAGGAAACATCGTCGCCATCAACAAACTGCTTTCCAACAACGGACCCGCCGACGGCGAGCACATTGCGTTGATCTGGCAGAGCCTTTTCATGATCGTTCCCATCGTCTCGACGACCTTCGCCTCCTTTGCCCGGCAGTTCCGCGGTCTCGACACCGGCTCGATCGGCTGGGTCTTCATCGATGAAGCTGGTCAGGCGGTGCCGCAAGCGGCCGTCGGCGCCCTGTTGCGGGCCCGGCGCGTTATGGTGATCGGCGATCCCCAGCAGATCGAACCGGTCTTCACGCTGCCCAGCGCGCTGATCACCGCCATCTCGGCTCTCTCGCCCCACACGGCGGCAGGACAATATTCGCCGAACAGGGCGTCGGTGCAGATGCTGGCCGATGCCACCAACCGCTACGGGACGGCGGTCTCGGGCGAGGAAGCCGACGGGCTCTGGATCGGCAGCCCCCTCAGGGTACATCGGCGCTGCATCGATCCGATGTTTGCCCTTGCCAACCGGATCGCCTATCAGAACAAGATGGTCTTCGGGCTGGAAGAGCGCCGGCCGGCCGGCGACGTGCCGCCGTTTTACGGCGACAGCGCCTGGATCGATGTCAAGGGCAGGGTATCGGGCAAACAGGCCGTTGCGGAACAGACGGATTTCATCGTCGATCTCCTTACCGCCACCTATCGCCGGGACGGCGCGTTGCCGGATCTCTATATCATCTCGCCGTTCAAAGAGATCAAGAACAGTCTGAGGCAGGCTCTCACCCACGCGACATGGATCGATCCGAACGGAAATATGCGCGCATCTCCACCGAAGCTGTCGAGGTGGTTGAAGGAAAGGATAGGCACGGTGCATACCTTCCAGGGCAAGGAAGAAGACATCGTTTTCATGGTGCTCGGCGCCGATGCCGACCATAGCGGAGCGGCCAGTTGGGCCGCTTCGAAGCCGAACCTCTTGAACGTTGCCCTCACGCGCGCCAAGCGCCGATTCTATATCGTCGGCGATCGCAGCCTCTGGGAGGGCCTGCCTTATTTCCGGGAGACAGCGAGCGCCTTGGATACATTGCAGGCAGCAGAATTCCTGGGCCGCATTGAATTGGACTGAAGGATCGGGATCCGATTGCTGCTCATTGGATCCTTGCCTCGACCGACGTCTGGAATCGTTTCGCAAGCGACCTTCCCCACATCCGGACTGGCCTGGTTTGCTCCGCCAATGACAATAATCTTGTGAAAAATCCGATATTAGGGCACAATTTGTGAACGCATCGGAATTTGCGGCGCAATCTCAATTCCGGCCGTCTCGCGCCGGGTAGCAGTTCGCGTCGGAGGGTCGGCGTCGATGGAACCGGGGTTCTTTCTTGTGTTCGCTACGGTGTCCGTGATCACGGCCCTGACGGTGGTCTTGGCCCGGAATCCGGTGCACAGCGCATTGGCGCTGATGGCGTGTTTCCTCAACATCTCGGCAATCTTCGTTATGCTCGAGGCGCCGTTGCTCGCGGTCATCCAGATCTTCGTCTATGTCGGCGCGATCATGGTCCTGTTCCTGTTCGTGATCATGATGATCGATGTACGCGAAGCGGTGTTGCAGCGGTTCTTGCCGGGCGGCAACCTGCCGGCCATGGTGTTGCTCTTCCTGCTTGGAATCGAGATGCTTGTGCTGGTGCTCTGGACCGACCGCTTTTCGATCACGGAGCCCGCTGCCATGGGCGGCGGCGATCAGACCAGGCAGCTCAGCACGACACTTTTCGCCGACTATCTCCTGCCGTTTGAAGCTGCGTCCGTCATCCTTCTGGCCGCCCTGGTCGGCGCCATCGTGCTGGCGCGGAAGGAGTAGGGTTGATGGTTCCGCTCTCGTGGTACATTCTACTCGGAGTGGTCCTGTTCGTGATCGGAGCAGCGGGCGTGCTGGTCAGGCGCAATATCCTGGTCGTGCTGATGTCGCTGGAGCTGCTGCTCAACTCGGTCAACATCAATTTCATCGCTTTCGGGCGTTACTACGGCGATTTCCGCGGGCAGATCTTCGCGATCTTCGTCATCGCAATCACCGCGGCGGAAGTTGCCGTCGCCCTCGGTATCCTGGTCGCCCTCGTGAGGAACAAATCCACCCTCAAGGTCGACGAAGTGACCATGATGAAAGGATAGCGGCTTTGGACCCGGTGATATCGATCCGGCCGCTGCTTGCCGTCGCCATAGCAGGCCTGGCGGCCCTTGCCGTTCTCCTTCTGCACAACCGCGAGAAGCTCCGCGATATCGTCTCGCCGCTCGCTGCAATCGCCATGTTCGCGATTGTCGCCTCGATGGCGCCCACGGTGCTGGCGGGCGGGACGGTCGAATTGCGCCTGTTCGAGATTTTGCCGGGGATAGACTTCGCTTTCCGGGTGGATGCGCTCGGCATGGTATTCGCCACCGTCTCGTCGCTCCTGTGGATCGTGGCGGCGATCTATTCCATCGGCTACATGCGCCACTTGAACGAGCATGCGCAGACTAGGTTCTTCGCCTGCTTCGCCGCCAGCCTCGCGGCGGCCGTCGGGGGCGCCTTTTCCGCCAATCTGTTCACGCTGGTGATCTTCTACGAGATGCTTAGCCTCGTGACCTATCCGCTTGTTTACCACCACGAGGATGAACAGGGATGGGCGGGCAGCCGCAAGTACCTCGTCTATTTGATGGGCGCGTCGAAAAGCCTGCTTCTCGCCGCGCTGGCGCTGACCTACCACATTGCGGGGTCGTTCGATTTTGTGTCGGGGGGACTGCTGGCAGGGAGCGATGCTTCTGCCGCGATGCTGACGGTCGTCTATTTCTGCTACCTTTTCGGTTTCGCCAAGGCTGCGGTAATGCCGATGCACGCCTGGCTGCCTGCCGCGATGGTGGCGCCGACACCGGTCAGCGCGCTCCTGCATGCAGTGGCCGTGGTCAAGATGGGCGTGTTCTGCGTGCTGCGGGTGGTGTTCCACGTTTTCGGCACGGGGCTGGTGGGCGGGCTGGGGCTGGGCATCGCCACGGCCTATCTGGTCTCCTTCACGATCCTGATGGCGTCCGTCTATGCCCTGACGCGGGACGACCTGAAGGCGAGGCTCGCCTATTCGACGGTCAGCCAGCTGTCCTACGTCGTTCTGGGCGCGGTTCTGTTGTCGCCGGTCGCGATGGTCGGCGGCATCATCCACATTGCGGCTCATGCGTTCTCCAAGATCACCCTCTTCTTCTGCGCCGGCTCGATCTTTTGCGCGTCGGGAAAGCGGAATATCAGCGACATGGCCGGCATCGGCCGCAGGCTGCCTTGGACGATGGGTGCTTTTTTCGTCGCCTCGCTGAGCATGATCGGGGTGCCGCCGACCGCGGGCTTCGTCAGCAAGTGGTATCTGGCGCGGGGCTCGGTGGAGGCGGGCGAAATTGCGTTCCTGGTCGTGCTCCTTGCGAGTTCAGTCCTGAACGCAGCTTATTTCCTGCCTGTCAGCTATGTCGCCTTTTTCGGGACGGAAGCGCAGGGGAGCCCGGCGACGGTCCGTGAAATTCCGATGATGACGATCCCGCTGGTTGCGACTGCCATCTTGTCGGTGTCGATGGGCATCTTTCCCGGCTATTTCCTCGCCCTGGCGGAAGGAGTTGTCAGATGATCAAGCGTGTCGTCGACTTCTTTGGTGACGAGGAACATGCGAACCAGCGCCGCCGGCTGTTCTATCTGGTGCTCGTTCTGATCGTCATCGCCGACTTTCTGGTCCACCGCGAACACGCCGAATACCTCTGGGACCGCCTGCCGGGCTGGTCGGCTGTCTACGGCTTCTTATCCTGCGTGCTGCTGATTTTCGTTTCCAAATTCCTCGGCCATCGGGCTGGGCTCATGCGGCGCGAGGACTATTATGACTGACTTCGTCCATCCCGCCCTGCTGTTCATTCTCGGCGCCCTGCCGATCCCTTTCCTGAACGGATCGATCCGCAAAGCCTATCTGCTGCTGATCCCGGCGCTGGCGATCCTCGCCGTGCTGACGATACAACCGGGAACCTACGGCGCGACGCAGTTCATCGGGCAGGAAATCCTCATCGCCAAGGTCGACAAGCTGAGCATCGTCTTCGCCACCGTTTTCACCATCATGGCGCTGATCGGAACGGTCTATGCGCTGCACCTGCCTCGCCCCGGCCAGCATGTCGCTGCATTTGTCTACGTCGGCAGCGCCCTCGGCGTCGTGTTCGCCGGCGACTACCTTACGCTCTACCTGTTCTGGGAAGGCATGGCGTTTGCCTCTGCCTACCTGGTCTTCGCCCAAGGCGGCCGACGGGCGATCGCCGCCGGGTTCCGGTATCTCATGGTCCATATCACTGGCGGCGTCGTCCTACTTGGCGGCGTCATTCTCTACGGGCTCTCGACTGGCTCGCTGCTCTTCGGCCCGATCGCAGGCGAGATGGGCGTCGGCGCTTACCTGATCCTTGCCGGGTTCATGCTCAACGCCGCTGTGCCGCCGCTCAGCGCCTGGCTGACCGACGCTTACCCGGAGGCGACTGTCACCGGCGCGGTGTTCATGAGCGCCTTCACCACCAAGACCGCCGTCTATGTGCTGGCGCGGGCGTTTCCGGGAACTGAACTTCTCGTTTGGCTCGGCATCGCGATGGCGCTCTACGGCGTCGTCTACGCGGTGCTGGAGAACGACTGCCGGCGGCTACTGGCCTATCACATCGTTAGCCAGGTGGGCTACATGGTGGCAGGCGTCGGCATCGGCACCGAGATGGCGGTGAACGGGGCCACCAGTCATGCCTTCGCACATATCCTCTACAAGGCGCTCTTGTTCATGGGTGCTGGGGCGGTGATTTACGTCACCGGCCGGCGCAAGCTCACCGAGCTTGGTGGGCTCTACAAGACCATGCCGGTGACCGTGGCGCTCTACATGGTTGGCGCTTTCGCGATTTCGGCATTTCCATTCTTCTCGGGCTTCGTCACCAAGTCGATGGTGGTGGCCGCCGCCGGACAGGATCACCGCGCGCTGGTGGTGTTGGCACTGACGATGGCCTCGGCGGGGACATTCCTCCACACCGGTCTCAAGCTCCCCTATTACATGTTCTTCGGCACGGACCGGAAGCTGGAGGCGCGGGAGCCGCCCCGCAACATGCTGGTTGCGATGGGCATGGCGGCGGTGCTCTGCATCGCGATCGGCGTTGTCCCGCAGCCGCTTTACGCACTTCTACCCTATCCGGTCGACTTCGAGCCCTACACCGGCGTCCATGTCACCGAGAGCCTTGGCGTGCTGATGTTCACCGCCTTGGGTTTTGTCATATTCCTCAGGGCGCTCGACCCCGAGAACACGATCAGCATCGACACCGACTGGTTCTACCGCAAGGGCGCGCGGGTCTTCATGTGGATCGCCGGAAAACCGCTGACGCGCTACGAGAAGACGGTGAGTGACGTGTCCGAGACCGCGGTTCTGCCTTTCCTGCATGGGGCGGCGCGGGCGGGACTGTGGATTGATCTCGCCGGTGTGGATGCCATCGTGAATGGCGTCGCCCGGGCGATCCTGAATGGTGGCGGGACGCTGCGGCGCCTCCAGACCGGCGTCGTGACCCATTACGCGCTGGCGATGATCGCAGGTGTGATCGCAGCCACTGTCGTCCTCACCGTGGTGTGGCGGTAGGGGGCGTGATGGGATTGCCGCTACTCAGTGTCATCGTATTCACGCCAGTCGCCGGGGCAGCGGTTCTGATGTTTCTGCGCAGCGACGATGCAGTGCGGTGGACCGCGCTGGCCGTCACCATCCTCGACCTCGCTCTCTGCATCGCCATGCTGGCGAGCTTTGACACCACGACCCACGCGATGCAGTTCACCGAGAGACGCCTATGGGTGCCCGCGCTCGGGATCACTTATGCGCTTGGCATCGACGGGATAAGCGCGCTCTTCGTTTTCCTGACCGCTCTGCTGGGCTCGATATGCGTGCTCGCCTCGTGGGTCGCGATCGACCGCAAGATAAAGGCGTTCATGGTCAGTCTGCTCTCCATGCAGGCGCTGATGCTGGGGGTGTTCTGCGCGCTCGACCTGTTCCTGTTCTACGTCTTCTGGGAGGCGATGCTGATCCCGATGTACCTGATCATCGGCGTCTGGGGCGGCGAAGGCCGGGTCTATGCGGCGTTCAAGTTCTTCCTCTACACGCTGGCGGGCAGCCTCCTGTTCCTCATCGGTGTCATCGTGCTCTATTTCAACGGCGGCGAGACCTTCGACATCCTCGCGCTGACAGCGCAGGATTTGCCGTTCCCGGTCCAGTCCTGGCTATTCTTCGCCTTCCTGATCGCCTTCGCCGTCAAAGTGCCGATGGTGCCGGTCCATACCTGGCTGCCGGACGCCCATGTACAGGCGCCGACGGCAGGCAGCATCATCCTTGCAGGGGTGCTCCTGAAGATGGGCGCCTACGGGTTCCTGCGGTTCTCGCTGCCGATGCTGCCGGAGGCGTCGGTGTATTATTCGACGCTGATGCTTTCGCTTTCGGCGCTTGCGATCGTCTATGGCGGGTTGCTTGCGCTGGCGCAGGACGACCTGAAGAAGCTGGTGGCCTATTCCAGCATCAGCCACATGGGCTTCGTGACGCTGGGGATTTTTGCGCTGAACCTCCGCGGGCTCGAGGGCGGCATCCTGCAAATGTTCAATCATGGCGTAACGACCGGCGCGTTGTTCCTGTTCGTCGGGCTGATCTACGAGCGGACACACACGCGAAGCATTGCAGATTATGGCGGGCTGATGAAGGCGGCGCCGGTCTATACGGCGTTTCTGGCGCTGTTCACTCTGTCGTCAATGGCGCTGCCGGGGACGAATTCGTTCGTGGGCGAGCTGCTGGTGCTGTCGGGCGGTTTTGCGGCCAACTTGGCCGTCGGCGCGTCCGCCGTTTTTGGCGCGTTGTTGGGCGCGGCCTATCTGCTTGGCATGTACAGGAAAGTCGCGCTTGGTCCGGCCAGCGTCGGTGTCCGATTCCAGATACGCGACGTGAACGCCCGCGAGATGGTCGCGATCCTGCCGCTGGCCGTCTTGGTGCTTTGGGTCGGGCTATATCCGAAACCCTTTCTCAACATCATCGACGTCTCGGTGAAGCATCTGCTGGCTCAGGTGCATGATAAAGGGAGCGGCCAATGACTGCCGCAGCACTTTTCCAGTCGGCTCTCGCAAGCCTGCCCGAGATCGTGGTGATCACTGGAGCCTGCATCCTTTTGATCCTGGGACAGCTTGTGCGCAAGGGCCAGGAACATTTCCTTGTCTGGGCCTCCGTCGCGGTCGTGCTGATTGCCGCCTTGGCGACACTCATGCTTTCGAGCGAGGTGCGGCCGGCCTACACGGGCATGTTCATCGCCGATCGCTTCGCGGTCTTCTTCAAGTTCGTGTTCTACCTGGCCACCATACTGACATTCCTCCTGTCGCGAAAATATGCGGATATCGAGCGGATCGGGAGCAGCGAATACTATGTCCTGCTGCTCTTTTCGCTGTCGGGAATGATGATCATGGCTTCGGCGACCGATCTCCTCTCGCTCTATGTGGGCCTCGAACTGATGGTGCTCTGCACCTATGTGCTGACCGGCTTCCTGCGGCGAGAGCGGCGGTCGAACGAAGCGGCGCTGAAATACGTGATCCTTGGCGCGGTCTCGACCGGGATTTTCCTCTACGGCGTTTCGTTGATGTACGGGCTCACCGGCACGACGCAACTGGACGGGATGGCTGCGGCTGTGACCGGCGACCCGCTCGATCCGGGATTGCTCCTGGCAGAGGTCTTCATCGTCGCGGGGCTGGTCTTCAAGGTTGGCGCGGTGCCGTTTCATATGTGGGTGCCGGACGTCTACGAAGGCGCGCCGACGACGATCACCGCATTCATGTCGGTAGGCCCTAAGGCAGCAGGGTTTGCGGCGATCCTGCGGGTGTTCCTCAACCCGCTGGTCGCGGCCTCGGACGTCTGGATCATCGTCGCGGTCATTGCGGTGGTGACGATGGCGCTCGGAAGTTTCGTCGCGCTGGTGCAGGATAATTTCAAGCGCCTCCTGGCCTATTCCAGCATTGCCCATGCCGGGTTCGCCCTTTTCGGCGTGGTGGCCGGCGGTGCGGACGGAATCGCCAGCGTGATGCTCTACCTGCTGATCTACTCCCTCATGAATCTTGGTATTTTCGGCGCCGTCATCATGATGCGGAACGGCGATTTCTCAGGCGAGGTCATTGAAGATTACGCGGGTTTCGCCAAGTCGCATCCCGGTCTGGCGCTTCTGATGCTGCTCTATCTGTTCTCGCTGGCCGGCATTCCGCCGACGGCCGGGTTCTTCGCCAAATTCTACGTGCTGGTCGCGCTGGTCGAGCGAGGTTTCGTCATGCTGGCGGTGATCGCGGTACTGCTGAGCGCCGTCGCCGCCTATTTTTACATCCGCATAGTCATGGTGATCTACATGCGCGAGCCGGAGAGGACGTTCGAGCCGGCGCTGACTCCCTCGGTACGCACCACGCTCGCCTTCACCGCCTTGGGCACCATCGGCATCGGCCTGTTTCCCGCGTGGTTTCTGAGGCTTGCTCAAAACTCGGTGTTTGGCGGCTGACCGATTGAATTTGCAATGATCTGCCCGACGGAATAAACTCGTAGCTCAAGAAAGGATTACCCAAGCCCTTTCCCGGGGCGACCGCATTACCATCCTGAACAGGGCGGTCGCGGCCTTAGGAAAGCTTTCAGTGGGTAACCGGTGCAGTGCGATATGGCTGCAATGGAATTCTTGCCCGTTCTTTTCATGGTCGCCGGAGTTGTTCTGGTAACAGGGACGACGCTTTTTGTCTCCTCACTGCTGCGCCCGTCCAATCCCTATCCCGAAAAGAACATGCCCTATGAATGCGGCATGGACCCAGCAGGCGAGGCCGCCGGGGGCCGCTTCAGGGTGCAGTTCTTTATTCTCGCGATCCTGTTGGTCGTTTTCGATGTCGAGACGATGTTCCTCTTTCCCTGGGCCGTTGTCCTGAAAGACATCGGGCTCGTCGGTTATGTCGAGATGTTCGTCTTCATAGTGCTGCTTCTTGTGGGCTTCGCCTACGCCTGGCTGAAGGGAGCGCTGGAATGGGAAGCGTAAACAATTCGATCCGCGACAGCGTGCTGTTCACCACGGCCGAGAGCGTTATCAACTGGAGCCGACAATCGGCGCTGTGGCCCGAGACCTTCGGAATTGCCTGCTGCGCCATCGAGATGATCTCGGCGGGGTGCGCCCGCTATGATCTCGACCGGTTCGGCGTGGTGTTCCGGCCTTCGCCGCGCCAGTCCGACGTGATGATCATCGCCGGCACCGTGACGCGGAAATTCGCTCCCGTCGTGCGCAGGCTCTATGACCAGATGCCGGAGCCGCGCTGGGTTATCGCCATGGGCACCTGCGCTATCTCGGGCGGGGTCTACAACACCTATGCCGTGGTGCAGGGAGCGGAGACCTTCGTGCCGGTGGACGTGCATGTGCCCGGTTGCCCGCCGCGGCCCGAGGCGCTGATGCATGGATTCCTGTTACTTCAGGAGAAGATTAAAAAATCCCGAGCACTGGCCGGGACTCCTCTCGATCGGGTTGCAGCGTCATGAGTGTGGAAACGCCCCTCATCCGCACTACGATCACGGAGCGGTTCGGCGAGGCAATCGACGATCTTGGTTTCGCGCATGGTGTACATGCCTTCGCCGCTCCGCCTGACATGATCGTCGAGCTTTGCCGGTTTCTGAAGGAACACCCGGCGTTGCGGTTCAACTTCCTGTCGGACATCTGCGGGGTCGATCATTATCCTGAGATGCCACGCTACGAGACGGTGTACCACCTCTATTCGCTACCGAACAAATGGCGCGTTCGCATCAAATGCCGCCTCGCCGATCCGCCGCGGCTCCCGTCGGTGACGGGAGTCTGGCGAACCGCCAATTGGCATGAGCGCGAAGCCTGGGACATGTACGGGATCAGGTTCGAGGGCCACCCCGATTTGCGCCGGATCTACATGTGGGAAGGGTTCGAGGGCTTCCCACAGCGCAAGGATTTTCCGCTCCGTGGCTACAAGGACAAGCTGAACCCGTTTGGCGCCGAAGGCACGCCGCCGACGCAGCCCGACCTCGCCACCAAGAACATTCCATAAGGGAGGCCGCTCCACGCCGGGAACTTAAAATGACCGAAGTCACCGAACTGATCAGCCCGCAAGGCGAAGCGTTCGACACCAAGGAGGTGCTTCTCAATCTCGGCCCCCAGCACCCGAGCACGCATGGGGTTCTTCGGCTCGTCCTGGAATTGGACGGCGAGTACGTCAAGCGCGTGGATCCACACATCGGCTACCTCCATCGCGGCACCGAAAAATTGGCGGAGAGCTTCACCTACACCCAGATTTTTCCGCTCACCGACCGGCTCGACTACCTCTGTCCACCGTCGAACAACCTCGCCTTCGCGCTGGCGGTGGAGAAACTCCTCGGCATAGAAGCACCGATTCGCGCACAATATATCCGCGTGATGATGGCCGAGCTGGCGCGGATCTCCGGCCATGTCTTGATCACCGGCGCGCTGCCGATGGACCTCGGCGCCATGACCGCCTTGCTTTACGCCATGCGGGAGCGCGAAATGATCATGGACCTCCTGGAAATGATCAGCGGTGCGCGCATGCACACGTCCTTCTGCAGGGTCGGCGGAGTGCGCGAGGACCTGCCTGACGGTTTCCTTCCCAAGATCAGGGAGTTCTGCGACATCTTCCCGAACCGGATCCGCGACTATGAGCGGTTGCTCGAAAACAACCGGGTATTCCTGAAGCGCACGCAGGGGATCGGCGTGATCTCCGCCGAGGACGCCATCGATCTTGGCCTGAGCGGTCCGAACTTGCGCGCTTCGGGCGTCGACTGGGACATCCGTCGCGACGAGCCCTATGAGATCTACGACCGGCTCGACTTCAACATCATCACGCGCGACGAGGGCGACTGCTATGCGCGCTGGCAATGTCGGGTCGAGGAAATGCGCGAGAGCGTCCGGATCATCGAGCAATGCCTCGACCAGATGCCCGAGGGGCCGTTCCAGATCGACATGCCAACAATCGCCTTCCCGGTGGACAAGGACAAGGTGCATTGCTCGATGGAAGCACTGATCCAGCATTTCGACCTGTCGGCCTATGGCTTCAAGGTGCCGAAGGGCGAGGTCTATTCGGCGATCGAGGCGCCAAAGGGCGAGCTTGGCTTCTATATCATCAGCGACGGGTCGCCAAAACCATTCCGCATGAAGGTGCGGGCACCCTCGTTCGTCAACCTTCAGGGACTGTTCGGGGTGACCAACGCCCGCTATCTGGCGGACATGATCGCCGTGCTCGGCAGTCTCGACCCGGTGATGGCGGAGGTGGACAAGTAGCAGGGATTTGAATGCAATGACCATGCGCGAAAAGATAAAAGAGGCAGCGGCGCGGTATCCCGACCAGCGCTCTGCGATCATGCCCGCGCTTCTGATCGCGCAGAGGGAGCATGGCCATCTGCCTGGTCAGGTGCTGGAAGAAGTCGCCGACACTCTCGGAGTCGAGCGGATCTGGGTCTACGAGCTGGCGACCTTTTATACGCTCTTCCATACCGAGCCGGTGGGCATGTTCCACCTGCAACTCTGTGACAATGTTTCCTGCATGCTGTGCGGAGCCGAGGACCTGCTGAAGCATCTGGAAACGGCGCTGGCGATCAGGAAGGGCGACACCACACCGGACGGGCTGTTCACGCTTTCCACCGTCGAGTGCCTCGGTGCCTGCGAGATGGCTCCGGTGATGCAGGTCGGCGACGATTACCACGGCGCCCTTGATGTCGCGAGTATCGACGCGCTTCTTGACAGGTTGCGGACTGAGGCGGGGCAAGCGACAGGTGTCGATCTCGCCGCCACACCGCCCGGAGAGTAGCGCCATGTTCGAGCCGGTTCTCCTCAAGAATGTCGCCATGCCGGACAGTCACCTGCTGTCGACCTACGAGGTTGGCGGCGGCTACCAGGCGCTGGCGAAAGCGCTGCGCGAATACACGCCTGACGAGGTTGTCGACCTCGTCAAACGGTCCAACCTGCGCGGTCGCGGCGGTGCCGGATTCCCGACGGGCATGAAATGGAGTTTCGTGCCGAAGCAGGTCGACAAGCCGAAATATCTTTGCTGCAACGCCGATGAGGGCGAGCCAGGCACCTTCAAGGACCGGATCATCATGGAGCGCGATCCGCATCAACTCATCGAGGGGCTGGCGGTAAGCGCCTATGCGATTGGAGCCAAAACCGCCTATGTCTACATCCGCGGAGAATATATGACGGCGATCCGTCGCCTGGAGCAGGCGATCGCCGAGGCACACGAAAAGGGTTATCTGGGATCGCGCATTCTAGGCTCGGATTTCAGTTTCACCGTCCACATCCATTGCGGCGCCGGCGCCTATATCTGTGGCGAGGAGACCGCGATGCTCGAGTCCCTCGAGGGCAAGCGGGCGCAGCCGCGATTGAAGCCGCCCTTTCCGGCCGTGGCCGGGCTCTATGCCAGCCCCACAGTCATCAACAATGTCGAGACGCTCGCTTGCGTGCCGCATATCGTTGTGCGGGGGCCGGACTGGTTTCGGGACATCGGCCCGGATAAGAGCCCCGGCCCGAAGCTCTACTGCGTCAGCGGGCAGGTGCGCAAACCCGGCCTCTACGAGTTGCCGATGGGCATACCGCTGCGCGAACTGGTCGATCACGCCGGCGGCCCTCCACCGGGGCGCAAGATCAAAGCGGTGATCCCCGGCGGTGTATCGGCACCGGTCATCCCGGAGCATGGGCTGGACGTGGGTATGGATTTCGACTCGCTGGCTGCCGCCGGCTCGATGCTCGGTTCGGCTGGCGTTATCGTGATCGACGATAGCACCTGCATGGTCAAGGTCGCCACCAGGATCATCGAGTTCTTCCACCATGAGTCCTGCGGCAAGTGCACGCCCTGCCGGGAAGGATTGAACTGGGTCGTGAAGGTCCTGCGCCGGGTTGAAGGCGGGGATGGCGCACCCGGCGATCTGGAGCAGTTGGACATGCTCTGCAAAGGCATTTTCGGCAATACGTTTTGTGCTTTGGGTGATGGCGCCGCGATGGGATTGCGGGCAGCCCTTAAGCATTTCCGCGAAGAGTTCGTCGCCCATGTTGAGGAACGAAGGTGCCCGTTTCACTGAAGGATTGCGTGGCACAGATGCGAGGAAGTATGGTTAGCGTTACGATCGATGGGCAAATACTGGAAGTCGAGCCCGGTTCGACGGTGCTGCAGGCTGCCCAGCATTTGAGTATCGATATCCCGACCTTCTGCTATATGAAGCGCCTGCCGGCGCTGGCCTCCTGCCGCATGTGCCTGGTCGAGATCGAGGGGCTGCGGCGGTTGCAGCCGTCCTGCGCCACCACGGTCACCGACGGCATGGTGGTGCGGACGAACACGCCTCAGATCGAGGAAACGCGCTCTTCCATGCTCGACATGCTGCTCGCCAACCACCCCCTCGACTGCCCGATCTGCGACAAGGGCGGCGAATGCGAGCTTCAGGACATGGTAATGGCCTACGGGCCCCGCGAAAGCCAATTCCGCGATGACAAACGTGTGTTCCACTCCGAGGACATTCGTCTGAGTCCGGTCATCATCATGAACGTCAACCGCTGCATCCAGTGCCAGCGCTGCGTCCGGATGTGTGAGGAGGTCGTCGGCGCGGTGGCGCTGGGCACCGTCGAAAAAGGCATGGATACCGCCGTCACCGGCTTCGAGGGCAGTCTGGCAAGTTGCGACCAGTGCGGCAATTGCGTCGAGGTCTGCCCGGTCGGCGCGCTGATGAGCTTCCCCTATCGCTACAAGGCGCGCCCCTGGGATCTCGTAGAGACCGACACGGTCTGCCCGCATTGTGGCACCGGTTGCCAGCTGACGGTGGGCACGCGCAAGGGCGAGTTCATGCGGGTGCGCTCGAAGTGGGACGAAGGTGTCAACCACGAAACTCTCTGCGTGCGAGGACGCTTCGGCCTCGATTTCGTTGCAAGCCGGGACCGGATCAAGCAGCCAATGATCCGTCACGATGGCACCCTGGTTCCGGTTTCCTGGGACGAAGCGGGGGACTATCTGCGCCGGCGACTGTTGGCCGTCGAGAGGAAGGATGCCGGCGGGCTGGCCTCGCCTCGCCTGCCCAACGAGGTGCTTTATCAGTTCCAGAAGCTGATGCGAACAGGATTCCGGACCAACAACATTGATTGTTCGTCACGCTGGGCCGCGCCCTTCGATACGCTCGGCCCGCTATTGGGAACTTTCTACAGCCGCACGCCGCTGGACGACGTAATCGGCAACGACTGCGTGCTTGTCCTCGGAGGCAATATAACCGAGGAGAACCCGGTCACCGAATACCTGCTGCGGGACGGCGCGCGGCGGCGGCAGACCGGATTGCTCATGCTATCGGCGCGGCCATCGCGTCTGGACGCCGATGCCAGGGTGGTGGTCCGTGTGCCTCCGGGCGGAGAAGCGGCGAGCCTTGCGGCGGTGGTCGCCGGTCTCGTAGCGGTAGCTGGTCAGGCCTTGCCGGGCGGCGCTTTTGCGGACATCGACGCGGCAATCGGCAGGCCAGCGGCGGGCGCCGACAGTGACGGGCCGGATCGCCTGGCCGCCGCGCTCAAGGAAGGCCGCAGCGTCACCGTGCTTGTCAGCGTCGGCCTCCTGAGATCACCCGAAGCGCGTGCGACGCTGCAGCAGCTCAACAACCTGCTGCACGTTCTCCGCCTGCTAGGCAAGGGCCCGGCGATGCAGTTTCTCTTCGACCGTGCCAACCAGATGGGCGCCTGGGACATGGGGGTCCTGCCGGCGGCTCTGCCGGGGCTGCGGGCGGTCGCTGATGACGCGGCGCGCGCAACTCTTGCACGAAACTGGAGCGCCGAAATCCCATCTGAACCCGGCGCGGATCTCGACGCCATGCTGGAGCTCTGCGTCGGTGGGCGGATGGGCGCGCTCTACATCGTCGGAACCGACCCCCTGGTCGCCTATCCCGACCGGGACTTTGTGACGCGGGCGCTTGGCGCCGCCGATCTCCTGATCGTGCAGGACGCGTTCCTCACGGATACGGCGGCCATGGCCGAGGTCGTCTTGCCCGCGTCGGGCTACGGCGAGGAATCCGGAACGTTCACCAACAACGAGGGCCGGATCCAGAATGTTCGCAAATTCCGTGAGCCCGTTTTCGAGGCGCGAAGCAATCTGGCGATTGTCGACTTCGTCGCGGCGCTACGCAACCAGGCGCTGCGGCCATCGACGCAAGCCGAAATTTTCGACGAGATTGCCCGGCTGGTTCCGGCCTATCAGGGGTTGACGCAGGACGGGCTTGGCGCCGACGGCGCATTCACCAAGGCGGTGCCAACATTACCGGCTGGCCTGTCCCTTGCGCCACCGCCCGTTCCAACAGCAGCCGACGGGCTCATGCTGATCACCGGCGACTGCCTATTCCACAACGGATATCTTTCCGAACGGTCGGACATCCTGAACACGGTCGCCAACGATCCCTATGTCGCGATGAGCGCGCAGGATACCGTGGAGCTTGGCCTTTCGGATGGCGATCTGGTAATCGTGCGTTCCGGCCGCGGCGAACTGACGGCGCAGCTCAAGGTCGACAGGCGGTTTCCAAAGGGCCTCGTCTTCGTTCCGGAAAACTATAGAGCCTTGCGTCTCAACAGCCTGCTGCGGCGGGGCGAATATCCATGCGCGGTAGAAGTCCAGAAGGCGCATGCCACTCTTGAGGTCGACCGCCCAGGCCGTATCTGGCGTGGGGTCTGAAGATTTGGGGTCGGGGCACCGCAAGGCTCCGCGGCAAGCTGCCCGCCCCGGCGTCTTCACATCGAGTTGGCGACGTCAGTGATACCTGGTCCCGCATATGTAATCCTGCAGATCCTGCTCTGTACGCTGCGCTTCGTCGAGCCTGTGTTTAACCACGTCGCCGATGCTGACCACGCCGACAACGTCGCCTCCATCTGTGACCAGCACATGGCGCGTACGCCGCTGGGTCATTATCCCCATCGCGACGGGCAGCAAATCCTGTGTTGAACACGTCGCCACATTGCGGTTCATGATGTCCGCGACCCGCTTTGCCGCCGCCTCGGCCCCGTATTCCGCCACCGCATTGCAGCAGTCCCGCTCCGACAGCGTACCGAGGTATTTGCCGTTCGATCGCCTGACGACGACGAAGCCGATATTGTTGTCTCGAAACAGCCGCAGTACCTCCACCATCGTCTGATCGGGAGCAACTGCGATGACACCGACACCCTTGTTTTTCATGATTTCACCGACAAACATCTGAGCCTCCTTCCGAGTGCTTCGGTTTGACAGCTGGCGCGCGTTCATGTTCGCCGGATATTCCGCCACCAGTTGTAGCCCTGCGTCTCTTTCGTCTCGACAAGTACATCCTGCTTCGTATTCAGGCGCGCGGCAACCACGCCGCCGCCGGTTGCCGCCTTACCCGGCTTGGCGAGCAGATCATCGCGCCCGATTACCAGGTCAGCCGAGGAAAAACTCGAGAATTCGTATTGTTGGCCAAGCGCGATCGCGTCCGCCGGGCAGGCGTCCTCGCACAGCCCGCAGAACAGGCAGCGGGCCGTGTCGATCTCGAATTTGGCCGGGTGCCGCTTGCCCTTCTCGTCCTCGTAGGGGACGACTTCGATACAGTCGCAGGGACAGATCCGCGCGCAGAGTTCGCAGGCCACGCACTTGATCTCGCCCTCTTCATCACGCGTCAGGAAGTGATGCCCGCGATAGCGGGAGTAGGGCAGCCACTTTTCCTTGTCCGGATACTGCATGGTCACGGATCTGGAGAACATGTAGCCGAAGGTCAGAGCCAAGGCGCTCGCCAGATCGGCAAAGAACGCCCAACCAATCCATGTTCCAACTCTGTCCTGCGCGCGCGACATCGCCGCCTCGCTACGGAGCCGCTACGACCCCAAAAGTACACCGGTTATAATTATGTTCGCCATTGAAAGAGGAAGCAAGACTTTCCATCCGATCGCCATCAGTTGGTCGTAGCGGTAGCGGGGGAAAGTGAAGCGGAACCAGATAAACACATAGACGAAGAACGCGATCTTGAGCACAAACCACAGGAGCGGTGGCAAGGGAATGAGAACTCCGTTCCAACCGCCGAAGAACAGGATCACCACCAGGACTGACACAAGCAGTACGATGGCATATTCGCTGACCATGAAGAAGGCAAAGCGGATACCGCTGTATTCGGTATGGAACCCGGCCCCCAGATCACCCTCCGCCTCCGCCAGGTCGAAGGGAATGCGCTGTGCTTCGGCGAGCCCGGCGACGAAGAACACGAAGAATCCGACCGGCTGGTAGACGATGTTCCAGACATCGGCCTGCGCCCGCACGATCTCGAGCAGGCTCATGGATTGCGCCAGCATGACCACGCCGATGACCGCGAACCCCATCGGGATCTCGTAGCTGATCATCTGCGCGCAGGTCCTGAGGCTGCCCAGAACAGCGTATTTGCTGTTGGAGGCCCAGCCGCCGAAGATGACGCCATAAACCTCGATCCCGATCACCGAGAAAACGAAAAGGAGCGCCACATTCATGTTGGAGACGTAGAGCGTGATCTCGTGGCCGAGGACCGAGACAGTTTCGCCGAAGGGGATCGCGACGAACACCACAAAGGGCGGGGCGAGCGCCAGGATTGGCGCCAGTTTGAACAGGAACCGGTCGGCCTCGGCCGGAATGTGATCCTCTTTGGTCAGGAGCTTGATTCCGTCCGCCACCGGCTGCAACAGCCCGTGCCATCCCACGCGCATCGGTCCCATCCGCTGCTGCATGTGCCCGGCGATCTTGCGTTCCAGCCAGGTTAGCGGCAAGGGTAGCAACAGCAGGATCGCAATCAGGAACGCGACCTTCAAGACGATCAGGCCAAGGGCGACGATAAGTTCCATGATCCCGGCTACTTATTCATCGGTTGAAGCGCACGACCGGACTTTGGCTCCGGCTATACAATGAGCACTGCGCGCACTTGTCAGACTACATGGTACAACGGCGACGCACCGCATACAATGCCGTCGCGGTTATGTCGCCGCCGGCTATGATGTGTCGGGGCTCAGGACGTTTTGAGACGAGTGGCTCGCTGTGCAAGATGAATGCTTCGCGTTTCCGCCGGTTGCACCGCGCCATCTTGCGTATCAAAAACCGCCGAGGCTCTCATCGCTGCCGGATGAAAATGCCTGGCGCACCAACGCAAAAAGCCCGCACGGGGCGGGTTTTTGAGTATGTGTATGTTGGGATTTGGTTGCGGGGGCAGGATTTGAACCTGCGGCCTTCAGGTTATGAGCCTGACGAGCTACCGGGCTGCTCCACCCCGCGCCTAGCGCAAATCCCGAAGGGATTTGTCGCGTCTGAGTAAACCGCTTTTGCGGTTTACTCTTACTGCCCGAGCAAATTGCTTTTGCAATTTGTCTCGTGTTTTCTTGCCGATGCATTCTAACACAAAAGGCCGCTTTGTGAGCGGCCCTTTTGTGACGGCATGGGCCGTTTGTTTGTGATGAGAAGATTGTTTTACATCAGTTGCGTTTTGCAGACCTGGCAGCGACCTACTCTCCCGCGTCTTAAGACGAAGTACCATGGGCGCAGGGGCGTTTCACGGCCGTGTTCGGAAAGGGAACGGGTGCAGCCACCCCGCCATAACCACCAGGTCGGCAAAGCGCAACTTTGTTGTTTTGAGAAGCTGGGTTTGGAGCGAATAGGGAGTAGCGAATAGCGAATAGGGCTATTTGATTCTCTTTCGCTGGTTTTGAACACGTCTTTTGGAACCTCTTCCGGCTGCGGGTGCTTGTGGCACCCATACAGGCCAGAGGCCGTCGCCAATCGTTTGGCGCGCCGTCCGCAGCGCCATTGGCGCGTCAGGACAAAGGTCTGGCACATCGAACTTTGTTCGATGAGCATAGTCAATGAGAACGATCAAGCCGATCGAGCTATTAGTACCGGTAAGCTTCATGCGTTGCCGCACTTCCACACCCGGCCTATCAACGTGGTCGTCTTCCACGGCTCTGATAGGGAATAC
>NZ_WIEU01000023.1:0-108275 GCF_012276115.1 Rhizobium leguminosarum bv. viciae
CGACGTGATGCGGTGCTGCGCAGCCGAAATGGCTCCGCACCGCAACCCGCCGCTACCGAACCAACAACAGCAACCAAAAACCGCTGGAGCGAACTCAAAACTGGATAAAACTTGGGGGCAAGGTCAAGCTTACCTTCGATCTTTCTATTAATCCGGTCGACAGTGTCGTTATAGTTAGCCATTGCGTTCTCTCCTAGTGTGAGTCACTATTAATTCAATCTTCAGGCGATAATAAAGGTTAAGGTAAAATGATTTTTCCAAAAAGAATAGGCGTTTATTGGAAGACGGAGACTTTCATCGGCTTTAGCGACAGAGCGAGAACCGTAACGATAAAAGAAAACGCGGTGTCTATTATGCTAAGGCTGTAACCTTTTTGGGGACATCACCACATATGTTTGAATTTTTTGAATACCGTGGAGCAACTGAGGTAAATAAGTTCTACCTGTCTGCTGCTGATGTCGAGCACTATCTAAAAAAGGCGATTTATACAGCATAGCGGACATGGATACAGAGAAGTTGCTCTACGGAAACTCGGACACATCTCCACGGTAACGCTGCTGTTATTTATATACCAAATCCGGGCTGGGCCATCTCTGCGATGGATGAAGCTGGGCCGGTATCGAAATCATAACGTTGCAACGACTTGTCGTGAGCAAGAACTGCCTTCAAGAAACCATGGAACGACAGCTTCATTTCCCGGTCTAGCCAACCGTATTCCGAACTGCCTTCTTTTATGTCGAGGTCGTACTTCTCGATGAAGCGGGCCAAAAGATCATCATCGGATTTGACGAGGGAGAGCGGAGCATCTGTTTTCCTTGCATGCTTGGCGACACGCTTGCTGGTCTCGTAAGTCTGTCTATCCAACTCGCTCAGAGGCCCAGTATCGTTCATCTCGGCCTTAGCATCGTTCAACAACTGGCGAAAATGCTCAGTCAGTACGCTTCTCAGTTCCTCGTGCCGCATCCCGTATGCAATTCCATACTCGTTCAATCGTTCGCCTATCTGGCTCAGAGAACGGGACAAGCGCAATGCTTTTCGTGGGTCGCGGGTCTGTAGAGAAAGCTTGAGCGTAGATGCTTTTTTCTGTGGATGTAGCTGCTTTGGTATGGGCCAACGCAGATAGAAAACGCCGCACCGCGACTTTACGAGATAGACCGGATTGAACAAACCAATGTTCCCCTTGGATGTTTCCCCAAGAAAAACTGGTTTCTAAGTCATTGATTTTAAACGGAATGGTGGGCCCGGAGGGACTCGAACCCCCAACCAAGCGGTTATGAGCCGCCGGCTCTAACCATTGAGCTACAGGCCCTTGGCGCCGTGTCCGGCGCTTGGGTGCCGGGGCAATGGTTCCCGCAGCACGGTTTCCGCTCTAACGCAAATCCGAGGGAGCCACAAGCGGGGAGCGCACGCATCTGTGGACGATGCATAATTCGTGGGCAGCCACTGGAACCTTCTGGCGCGGGCTACACTTACTCAAGTCACATTCCGCATGAAGAGGGCGATCGCAGATGGTGGCTTTGAACAGTGCCGTGGTGCTCATCGTGGAGGATGAGCCGCTGATCCGGTTCAATATCCTCGATGTGCTGGAGGATGTCGGTCATGTGGCGCTGGAGGCGGCCAATGCCGACGAGGCTCTGGTGGTGCTGAAGGGCAGGCAGGATGTCGATATCCTGTTCACCGACGTCAACATGGCCGGTTCGATGGACGGTCTCCAGCTTGCCAAGCGGGTGAGGGCGATGCGGCCGAATATCGGCATCATCATCACCTCGGGCATGGTGCGGCTCGATCCGATGGCGCTGCCCGCCAATACCGCCTTCCTGCCGAAGCCTTATCTGCACGACACGCTGATTTCAACGATCGATACGCTGATGACGTAAACACGCCGCGCAGCCGCAAAACGGGGACTGTTTTTGCGGCTGCGCGCGAGGCGCCGGGAGACTTGCTCGTCTTCAGGCGGGGCGGAGGGGAACCACACCCTCAGCTGAAGCTGCTCTTCAGCGCCTCGTTCTCGTGATGGGCCTTCTTCTCGTAGATCGTGAACAGCGCCATCGAAAGGAGATAGGAGAGGAAGGGATCCCCTATCTGCGTGGCGATGTCGCGGGATGCGAGAACATGGCGCTCCAGCGCGCCGATATCCTTCTGCATTGCGGTCTGCGGGGCGGTTTCAGCGAGGCGGTTCATGCTGCCATCTCCAGGAATTGAGTCACGACCGAGCGGGCCGGCACGTGCCTGACATAAAGGGGTAGGGTGAGGCCGAGGGCGGCGCGCATCTTGCGCAGCACCCGGTCCGATACTTCGAAGGCGCCGCAGCAGACGGGGTATTTGCCGTAGCCGTCTGCACGGCCGAGTTCTTCCACTTCGGCGCCGGCGCGCTTGTAGACGCGCTTGAGGTAGGGCTCGTAGTTGGAAATCATCGTATGGATGCCGTGATCGAGCGCGCATTCGCAAAGCGCAAGCAGCATCATGGAGAAGGCGCGACCGGCATCG
The DNA here is from genome assembly GCF_012276115.1 of Rhizobium leguminosarum bv. viciae. Taxonomy (GTDB): domain Bacteria; phylum Pseudomonadota; class Alphaproteobacteria; order Rhizobiales; family Rhizobiaceae; genus Rhizobium; species Rhizobium leguminosarum_T. The sequence goes on from NZ_WIEU01000023.1 coordinate 2,488, forward strand.
ACATTGGAGAAATCCTTGGCGATCGCCTCCTCGTCAATGCACATGCGCGTGCCTTCCCAGATGCCGGGGGCGATAAGATTGGCGGCATCTGGAAAAGTCTCGCGGAAGACGTCGTAGAGAAGGGTCGGGCCGGTCGTCGGCATCAGGCGCATCCCGCCATAGAGGCGGGTGCGGCTATCGTTGCACCAGACGAGATAGGCGGGGGCGAGCGAATCGTAGCTGTCGCGTTCGTAAGGGCCGATGACGGGAACGTCCCAGCCGAGCGTATCGGCGAAGACCTTCTTGCGCAGGCGAAACATCTGGTCGAGTACGGCAGCGTATTTCTGATACTCATGTGCCTGAATGATAACGAACATTTTGCCCTCCAGCGTTTTCAAGTTCGTGGAAAGCACAATGGTTCAAGCGGGCCGGTTCGGAAATTCCCTCAGATGGGCCCCCTCAAATGAGGGGGGCAGAGCATGTCGCGCAAAAGTGTGCAGCGGTTTTGCGAGAACGACATGCGCCAACAAAGACCTAGGGATTGATGATGCGCAATTGCACGGCCCGCGAAGCGGCGGCCGAGATCGTGGCGCAGCCGAGTTTGAAGCGGGCGGTCTTCAGATAATCGCGCGTGGTGTGTTCGGATATGCCGAGGATGACCGAAATATCCTTGTAATCCTTGCCCAGCGCCGTCCAGTGCAGACACTCGATCTCGCGCGGCGACAATGCCGGCACCGGATCGTTTTCGCCATGCAGCTCGTAGACGGCCTTGCGGTGGATGAGATGGGCGATCTCGATCCATTCGTTGCGGCAGCGGCGGACGAGTTCGGCCCATTCCTCGGCCGGCATGCGGGCATTCAGCGACAACAGCGCGCGGCGCTGCGCCTTGTCGGCGACGGGAATGGAGTAGCCGTTGCCGCCGATGCCGTGCTTCTGGGCATCGACCAGCATGGCATAGGCCTCCGGCGTCGGTTCGACCTCGCTCCAGTCGAAGGGTAGCTGGCGTTCGAAGCCCTGCTTGACGATCGGATCGACCTTCACATAGCTGTTCAGGAGGTAGCGGGAGACCCAGGAATCCGGATAGGTGGTGCGTACGAAGGGCGAATCGATCTTGGCCGCGATCGTCTGGGCGAGATGGTAGGTGACGAAATCGAGGCCATATTCCGCCTGGAGAATGCGGATGGCGGCATCGACATTGGCCGCGGCCTTGATCTGTTCGAAAGCGGACTCGAACTTTTCGCTATAGGTATTCTCAATCATTTCCACTGCCCCAATCCCCTCAATCCTACCGCGAGGGCTGTCACAAATACAAGGCATCCCCACATATGCGGGGAATGACAATCCGGGTCCCATCTGTTAGCGCCTTTCATGAGGAGACCTCATATGGACAGCAAGAGACCATTCGCGATTGCCGAATGCCAACAGGCCGCCAAGGGCCTGAAATCCAGCTGGCAGGACATGGCGGGCTCCGAAGCGCTGATCCGCGCCCTTGTTGCCGAACGCAACGGCGACACGCCGCTGGCGCTATTCTGGACGGAGGTCCACCGGGCGCTCTGCCAGGAAACCAACGCCTTCTGATAATCGGCTTTCACGAAAGGCTCAGGCTTTTCTCCTTGGCTAAACAGCGCACCACCCGGGCGCGGCAGCAAGGAAGTCCTGCCGCCTTTCTATGCAATTATCGATGAACACGTCTTCATTCTTGTCGCGATTCGATTCTACGATGAAAGCGTCGGACGATAGCCTTTTAGGATATATAGTTAATAAACCCGCACGATTTCATCGATTTGTGCCAAAACGGGTTGACGAAGAATTTACGGCAGGAGCAATGATGTTTGTGGAAACGGTTACACTCCTCACCTGTGCCGCCACTGGCTGCAGAATGTCTCGACTGTCATCACCGATGTAGTGGAATGGAATGACTGAAAAGCGCGTGCATCTGGTTTTCAAGACCCATCTCGATATCGGCTTTACCGATCATGCCGAGAAAGTCCGCCGGCAATATCACGAGCGCTTCATTCCGCAGGCGATCGAAACCGCCAAGCATTTTCATGCCGAAAATCCCGACGAGCCGAAATTCATCTGGACGACGGGCGCCTGGCTGATCTGGGACCATCTGAATTCGCGCTCGGCGGGAGAGGTGGCAGCGCTGGAACAGGCGATCGAGCGCGGGCTGATCCGCTGGCACGGCCTGCCGTTCACCACACATACGGAGCTGATGTCGCCCGACCTTTTCCGGGCCGGGCTTTCCTATTCGCAGGAGCTCGACCGGCGCTTCGGCAAGACGACGATCGCGGCGAAGATGACCGATGTGCCCGGCCATACGCTCGGCATGGTGCCGCTGCTTTCCGAGGCGGGCATCCGCTTCCTACATCTCGGCGTCAATACGGCCTCACCGCCGCCCGATGTGCCCGACATCTTCCGCTGGCGGGCGCCCGGCGGCGAGGAAGTGGTCGTCATGTACCAGTGCTCCTATGGCGAGACCTGTTTCCCCGACGGTTTTGCGGACGGCCTGAGCTTTGCCCATACCAACGACAATATCGGACCGCAGAGCGTACCGCAGGTGGCCGAGGCCTATCGCGAATTGCGCGCCCGTGAGTTGGATGCGTTCATCCGCGCGGCGACGCTCGAGGATTACGGCGCCATTCTCTGGGACGCGCGCGAGCGTTTCCCCGTTATCGAGCTGGAACTCGGCGACAGCTGGATCCATGGCAGCGGCAGCGATCCTGTGAAGACAGCGCGGTTCCTCGCGCTGCAGCGGCTCTACGATCGCTTGGCGGCGGATGGGCTCGACGCGCGGCGTCTCGCCTTCGGGCGCGGACTGGCGATGGTGGCCGAGCATACCTGCGGCGTCGATATCAAATCCTATCTGCGCGACGACAAGGCATGGTCGCGGGCCGATTTCGAGGCCGCACGCCGATCCGATTACCGCTTCGCCTATACCGAAGCCTCATGGGACGAGCAGCGCGCCTATCTCGACCAGGCGGTCTCGGAACTCGACGAGGCGGATCGGAAGGCGGCCCAGGCGGTGCTTGCCGAATTCGCCACGCCCGCCGTCATCGAGGGTAGTGGACGGGAGCTCCGCCTGCAGACCGGTGGCTGGTCGATCGGGCTCGACGGTGCGAGCGGCGATGTGGCCGAAATCACCTCTCCCTCCGGCAGAACGGTCTGCGGCCGCGACGGCTCGCTGATCGCCTATCGATATGAGAGCTACGATGCCGGCGACGTTATCAGGCATATGGAGACCTACCTGACCCATCGCCAGGAATGGGCGGTGCTCGACCATGACAAGCCGGGGCTTGCCCGGTCGGGGGCAGCACTTTCGAAGGTTTTCCTGCCGGCGCTGGAAGCGACTGATGGGGCGGGCATCCTTCTGTCGATGCCGGCCGAGGCCGTGCAGAAATATGGCGCGCCGCCGCAGGTGATGCTGCATTTCACCGCCGAGGGCGATCGCCTCGACCTGCGTCTGACGTTGCATGACAAGCCGGCCAACCGCATGCCGGAGGCAAGCTTCCTTTCTTTCACGCCTGATGGTGCCGGGGACTGGAATTTCAGGAAGATGGGCCTTTGGCACCGATCGGGGAATATTGCGACGAGCGGCGGCGGGCAATTACAGGCGGTGACATCAGCACGCCGTGATCTTGCCGATGGTCCGCTGACGATCGAAACCTTCGATGCGCCGCTCGTTGCGCCGCAAGGCTCGGATTTCATGACGTTTTGCAGGACGCTGCCGGATTTTAGCGCCGGCATCCGTTTCAATCTGCACAACAATAAGTGGGGAACCAATTTCCCGATGTGGTGGCAGGGAGATTTTCAGGCGCGCTTCCGGCTCAGCCTGAGCTGAGCCGGCACGAGGGAAGGGTCAGCCGACCTTTGTCGAAGGATTGACCCAGTCCTGACGTGGCGCTTCGGGCCGCTGCGGTTTCGGACGAAACTTCACCAGCACCTCGCGGCCATCGGAAGAGGCCTGCGTGCGCTCCAGCGCCTCGCGTTCGGCAACTGCCTGGCGCCAGTGCTCGTCGTCGCGGCCATCAGGCCGGCCCTGTTCTTCCCAGATCGCGTAAGCTCTTTTGCTGATCCATTCGTGGCGTCTGTCGCTCATCGATCCATTCCATTCATCAAAAGTGTTATTCGGCAATTCTGTCCTGCAAAACCGGCGGCCGGCGCTTGGCTGCCATCAGCAGGTCGAGTTCGATCGAGGAGGGCCCGAAACGGGTAAACAGGCTTTCTGCCTGCTCGCCGCGCAGGCCATATTTGGCGGCGAATTCATCAAGGCTATAGGGACGGCCGCGCAGGATCCTGCTTCGGCGCTCCGGTTCACGGATTTGCGTCATTGGTGGTAACCCCAGTCGGTTTGGCGAATGTGAGAACAAAACAGATTACAGCGCCAAAAGTTCCGTGATTTCGCAGCGATTTCTGCCCTTTGTGCCATTCCGGACCGATGGCAGGCGGGAGGCAAAAATATTTGACGGATGGCGCATGCCGAGAAAATTTCCACTAAAACATGCAAGAATATCATGGCGTTATGGAATTCGCTTCCATGCGCGCTGATAAATGGGCTTTACCCCAGCGCGTTACTCTATAGAATCAATAGTGTTATTCGGTTCGCAGGGGCAGCAAAACGTTCCGTTCCCCGCGTTTGGCGCGACCGATACCGGAGGACTTTGGCCTCAACCCATCAAGAGGAGACAGACATGATGAATGCACTGCCGCCACTTCATGACGGCCATGCGCCGTTCGACCTCCAGCAGCTGTTTCGCGAAGCGCTCTACGCGTTCGAGGAATGGGACAGTGAATTGACCGAACCGATCGTGACCCACGAAGGACGGGTCATCCCCATCAGCTTCGTTTTCGAAGCCATGCGCGAATGCACCGACATCGTGCCGATGAACATCGTCGGCGCCGTCACCGAACGGCTGACCAAGCCGTGGGAGGGCGAAGGCCCGCTCGACCAGATGACCTTCTCGACGGCGGCGCGTGTCATGCGCGTTTTGGTGCGCAAGCGCCTTCACGTCACTGGGGCTGCAGATCTCGTCGCCGTTTCGGCCCACGCGTCCGAAGACCAGGGCCGCGATTGACAAAGTGAGGATCGCGGCCATGGCTGCGATCCTTTTCCGCTTTTTGGCGGAACCTCGCTTATTCCCAGCCGTTTAATTCGGCAGGCACAGCCCGCCACTACAGCGCCCTTTTCGACAGTCGCAAAGGGCGCTGTAGCACTTCGAATTGCTGCATAATCTATCCTTAAATCGATCCCGATTTAAGAATTATGCAGTGGTGACGGGCGAGGAATGAAGCACCATGCTGAAATCTATTGTTCATGAAATCATCGGTACACCCAGGCGTGAGCCTGAGCTTCCGCAATCGCTCGAGCAGTTTCGCGACAGGAAACGGGTGCTGATCATCTTTGCAGATGCGCAAGATGACCGCGCGCTCATCCAGGACGAATGGCTGCGCAAGGCGCATATGCGGTTGATCGAGGAAGACGTCGAGGTGTTCAGCATCGCCGGCGGCGGCGCGTTTGCGCTGTTCGACGATGACTGGGAACTCGATGCCGACGATATTCGCGATAGGCTGCAGGGACCGCCGTCCGGCGAGTTCGGGCTGATCCTGATCGGACGCGACGGAACCGTTAAGCTGCGCTCGAGCGAGCCGATGAGCGCCGAGGATATCTTCGCTGCCTTTGAGATGTTGCCGAAGAAGACGCCTTGGTAGCGTTTCGAGAGCCCGTTTGAAGCGGGCGCGGTGAAGCATCCGCGTCCCGCGTCTTTTGCATGTTCAGAGTTCGAAGGCTTCCTTGAGGCCCAGGCTCTTGCGTTCGCGCAGGTCGAGATCTGCCTCGATATGGGCGATGTGATGCAGCATCAGCTGGCAGGCGCGGTCGAGTTCGTCGGCTTCGATCGCCGAGATGATGTCACCATGTTCGGAATGGCCGCAGCTCGATGCGGTCGACTGCCCGTAGAGCGCAATCACCAGAGACGATCGGGCGACAAGCTCTTCCATGAAGCGCTGCATGATTGAGTTTCCCGATATGGCCGCCAGCATCAAATGAAAATCGCCCGATGCCTTGATTTCGGCGCGGCGCGCCGTCTGGCCACGCTCGCTCATCAGGCGGCCTTCTTCCAGCAGAAGCTGTCGCAGATGGGTAATGTCATCAGGCGTGATCCGCGCCGCTGCCTCGCGCAAAATGCCGGGTTCAACCAGCCGGCGGGCGGAAAAGATCTGACGAGCCTCTTCCGGCGAGGGATAGGCGACGAAGGCGCCGCGGTTCTTCTCGACGCTGACAAGACCTTCATAGGACAGTGCCTGCAGGGCGGCGCGGGCAAGCGTGCGGCTGACGTTGAAGAGATTGCCGACATCGCTTTCCGAAAGCTTGGTGCCGGGCGAGAGCCTGCGCTCGACGATCGCTTCGCGAATGGCATCGCGGATCTGTTGCGCGCCTGTTTCGGCGGAGTCTTCGGCCTGCTGAGCCTTGGCGGCGGATTTCATGAAATTTATTTCCTGATGGTCGGCAAACCATACCCGGCTTCGCAGCAAAAGTTAAACAGAATTTGTGCCCGAAATGATGGCGAAATTGTATACGATGTTTTGCACAAATTGCGCACGAAGCCTAAATCATGTGCAGATAACGCTACGCCTATAATTTGCTCTCTCAATGGCGGTGTTGATAAAATCGTTATTTCGCAACGGTTTCCTTTAAGCAGCGGAGTTTGGCACGGCAGATGCATCGTCTTTTCCGAACAGGGGAAGGCATGATGTCGAAAGCGGCAGAGATCGATATAGTATCCGTTTCGAAGGTCTATGGCGCGACGACGGCGGTCCATGCGATCAGCCTGAAAATTCCAGCCGGCTCCTATTGCTGCTTCCTCGGCCCGTCGGGCTGCGGCAAGACTTCGACGCTGCGTATGATCGCCGGCCACGAGAGTATCTCGTCAGGCGACATCAGGCTCGGCAATGCCGTCGTCACCGATTTTCCGCCGGCCAGGCGTGGCACGGCGATGATGTTCCAGTCCTACGCGCTGTTCCCGCATCTCGACCTGATCGACAATGTCGCCTTCAGCCTGAAGATGAAGGGTGTCGACAAGCAAGAGCGGCGGGCCAAAGCGCTCGAGATGCTGAAGCTGATGCAGATGGAGGCCTATGCCGCCAGGCGTCCGGCCCAGCTTTCCGGCGGCCAGCAACAGCGCGTGGCGCTGGCGCGTGCGCTGATCACCGATCCGGAAGCGCTGCTGCTCGACGAGCCGCTGTCGGCGCTCGATCCGTTCCTGAAGATCCGCATGCGCGCCGAACTCAAGAAACTCCAGAAGTCGCTCGGCATCACCTTCGTGCACGTCACCCACAGCCAGGAAGAGGCAATGGCGCTCGCCGACGTCATCGTCATCATGAATGACGGCCGGATCGAGCAGGCGGCAGCCCCGCGCGAGGTCTTCGAGCGTCCGGCGACGGCCTTCGTTGCGCGGTTCATGGGCGACCACAACGTGCTGTCCGGCCGGGTGACGTCGAGCGAGAACGGCGTGCTCGTCATGACCGTGCCGGAAGGCCAGAGCTTTTCCGTGCGCGGGACGGGCAGGGAGGTCGGCGAGCCCATCGATATCGGCATCCGCACCGACCGCGTGCGCCTGCAGGTGGCGACCGAATGGACGCTCGGCTTCGACGGCATCGTCTCCAACATCGAATATCGCGGCTCTTCGGTGAAGATCACCGTTATCGGCGCCGGCAGCGACGACTTCACCGTCATTGCCGACGACGGCGAATATTTCGCCCGGCCGTTCGCCGTTGGCGACACCGTCTCGCTCAGCTGGGCGCTCGAGGATGCCGTGCTTCTCGGCCGCTCGTCCGCATGAGCCATCACCATCAAGAACACTGAACCTTCCATATCCAAGAAAAGGGGAACTGACATGACGACTGAAACGATATCGACCAAGGCGGAGAAGGGTCTTTCCCGCCGCGCGCTGCTGAAGACGGGTGCTGCCGCCGTCGGCGCCATCGCCGGCTCCGGCGCCATCACCGGCTTTCCAACCATCTGGGCGCAGACGAACATCACGCTTCGCCAGTTCGGCACCGGCGTTTCGAACATCAATGCCATCGCCGAGAAGTGCAAGGCCGATCTCGGCATCACGCTGGAGATGACGGCGACCGATTCCGACGCCGCCGCCCAGCGCGCCGTCACCCAGCCTGACAGCTACGATATTGCCGACATCGAATACTGGATCGCCAAGAAGGTGTTCCCGACCGGCGTGATGCAGCCGATGGATGTCAAGAAGCTGAAATATTACGACAAGATCGTACCGCTCTTCATCAACGGCAAACTGAAGGCAGACAGCGTCATCGCCCAAGGCACGGCGCCGCACACGGTCGGCTTCGTCGAAGCGCAGGATTCCAAGAAATTCGCCAAGGAAGCGACACAGTGGATGACGATGGTTCCGACCATCTACAATGCCGACACGCTCGGCATCCGCCCCGATCTCGTCGGCCGCGACATCACCAGCTGGGCCGACATCATGGATCCGAAGTTCAAGGGCAAGACCTCGATCCTCAATATTCCGTCGATCGGCATCATGGATGCGGCGATGATCATGGAAGCCATGGGCAACATCAAATATGCCGACAAGGGCAACATGACCAAGGAAGAGATCGACAAGACGATCGAATTCCTGATCAAGGCCAAGGGCGAGGGCCAGTTCCGTGCCTTCTGGAAGAGCTTCGACGAGTCGGTGAACCTGATGGCGTCGGGCGAAGTCGTCATCCAGTCGATGTGGTCGCCGGCCGTCGCCGCCGTCCGCTCCAAGGGCATCGCCTGCAAGTATCAGCCGCTCAAGGAAGGCTATCGCGCCTGGGGCGGCGGTCTCGGCCTTGCTTCGCACCTCAAGGGCGCGCAGCTCGACGCCGCCTATGAATATATCAACTGGTACACATCGGGCTGGGTCGGCGGCTATCTCAACCGCCAGGGTTACTATTCCGCCTGCATGGACACCGCCAAGAACTTCATGACGGCGGACGAGTGGGGCTACTGGATCGAGGGCAAGCCTGCAACCGGCGACATCATGTCGCCTGAGGGCAAGGTCATGGAGAAGGCCGGCGCCGTTCGCGACGGCGGCTCCTTCGAAGCCCGCATGGGTGCGGTCGCCTGCTGGAACTCGGTGATGGACGAAGACCGCTACATGGTCCGCCGTTGGAACGAGTTTATCGCTGCTTAAGGCCAAGTAGGCGTTGTCGCCTTCCCCTCCCCAACCCTCCCCACAAGGGGGAGGGAGCCCGGCGAGGGTGCGGCAAAACTTTCCCTCCCCCTTGTGGGGAGGGTTGGGGAGGGGTCTTTGATGATCCCTCCTTTCATTACTTCGACGAACGAAAGGGCAAAGGATGGCGACCATCGCAGCGGAAACGGAGGAGGACGGCCAGGGCGCGCGCGGCGGGCGCGGACTGAAGCTTTCCCCATCGGCGATATCCTATCTCCAGGCGACGCCGCTGTTCGTCATTCTCGGCTTGTTCTTCCTGCTGCCGATCGCCATGATCGCGGTCGTCAGCTTCTGGGACTACGACTTTGCCGGTCTCTATCCCGACTTCCTGACGATGAACTACACCGACACGCTCGGTTCGTGGGTGACGTGGAAGATCTATCTTAACACGCTGAAATTCACCGCGATCGTCTGGGCGCTGACGCTCGTCATCGGTTTCTGGGTCGCCTATTTCCTGGCCTTTCACATCCGCAAGACATCGACGCAGATGATCCTCTTCCTGGTCTGCACCGTGCCGTTCATGACGTCGAACATCATCCGCATGATCTCGTGGATCCCGGTGCTCGGGCGCAACGGCCTCGTCAACTCGACGCTGATCAAGATGGGCATCATCCCGCAGCCGATCGAATGGCTGCTCTATTCCGATTTCGCCGTCGTGCTTGCCATGGTGCATCTCTATACGCTGTTCATGGTGACGCCGATCTTCAATACGCTGATGCGCATCGACCGGTCGCTGTTCGAGGCGGCGCGTGATGCCGGCGCCTCCGGCTGGCAGGTGTTGTGGAATGTCGTCTTCCCGCTTGCCAAACCCGGCATGGCGATCGGCACGATCTTCGTCGTTACGCTTGTGATGGCCGACTTTTCGACGGTGCAGGTAATGTCCGGCGGCCAGAGCGCCTCGGTGGCGCTGATGATGAAGAACCAGATGTCGCTGCTGCAATATCCGGCCGCTGCCGCCAATGCCGTGGTGCTGCTCGCAGTCGTGCTGTTGATGGTCGCGGCCATCCTGCGCATCGTCGATATCCGCAAGGAGCTTTGAGATGAGCCACGAAAAACGCGGCCTGGAATTCTACCTGCTGGCGCTCTTCTTCATCATCTTCGTGCTGTTCCTCTACGGGCCGCTATCGGCGATCCTGATCCTCTCCTTCCAGGGGCCGGATGGCGGCCTGACCTTCCCGATGAACGGTGTTTCCACGCACTGGTTCTTCAACCTGTTCGAGAAGCAGGCGGTCGGCGATTTCGGCGCCTCGTTCCGCCGCTCCTTCACCCTCGGACTGATGGTGATGGCGGTGACTGTCGTCGTCTCTCTGCTCGCCGGCCTTGCTTTCCGCCGCCGTTTTCGCGGTTCGACGGCGCTGTTCTATGCCACGGTCGCAAGTCTCGTCGTGCCGTCGATCATCATCTCGCTCGGCATCGGTGTCGTCTTCCAGGAGGGAGGGCTCAAACCCGCTTGGTATTCGTCGGCCTTCGGCGCGCATCTCACCTGGACGCTGCCCTTTGGCGTGCTGATCATGTTTGCCGTCTTCAACCGCTTTTCGCCGGCCTATGAAGAGGCGGCGCGCGACCTCGGCGCCAGCTCCTGGCAGACGTTCCGCCATGTCGTGTTGCCGATGATCGCCCCGAGCCTCGTCGGCGTCGGACTGTTCGGCTTCACGCTCTCCTATGACGAATTCGCCCGCACGCTGATGACATCAGGCACCTACAATACGTTGCCGCTCGAAATCTACGGCATGACCACCAATGTCACGACGCCGGTGCTCTATGCGCTCGGCACGGTGACGACGCTGTTTTCCTTCACCATCATTCTCCTCGCGCTCGGCATCATGACGATGCTCAGCCGGCGGCAGGCAAAGATAAACTGACATGCGCATCCTCATCGTCAATCCGAACACCACGGCCTCCATGACCGAGAAGGCCGCGACCGCTGCGCGGGCGGTGGCGGCATCCGGCACGGAGATCATCGCGGCCACCTCGCGCATGGGGCCGGTTTCCATCGAGGGGCATTACGACGGGGCCTTAGCGATCCCCGGCCTGCTCGCCGAACTCAAGGAGCGGCAGGGTGTGGATTATGACGCGGCTGTTATCGCCTGTTTCGACGATACCGGGCTCGAAGCGGCGCGAACCTTTTCCGATGTGCCGATCCTCGGGCTTTGCGAATCCGCCGTGGTGACGGCGGGCTTCCTGGCGCAGCGCTTCACCGTGGTGACGACGCTGGAGCGCTCGCGGGTGCTGATCGACAATCTGGTGCGCCGCTACGGAATGGGCGACCGCGCCAAGGTGCGCGCCTCCGACATCCCGGTGCTGGAGCTGGAAGATGCAGGCTCGGGCGCGATCGGCAAGCTTAGGGCCGAGATCGAGCGGGCGCTTTTGGAAGATGGCGCCGAGGCGATCGTGCTCGGTTGTGCCGGCATGACCGATCTGGCGCGCGAACTGCAGGAAATCTACGGCGTGCCCGTCGTCGACGGCGTCGCCGCCGCCGTCAAGCAGGCCGAAGCGCTGGTGTCGCTCGGACTTTCCACCAGCAAGCGCGGCTCCTATGCCTCGCCGCTGCCGAAACCCTTCATCGGGGCGATGAGCGGTTTCTCGCCGGTCCTGTGACCGTTTTCGAGATGCTGACGCCGAAGCTCTGACGAAGAGCATTTCCGTTTTCTTCGAGTCACGAAAATGCTCCATCTCTTTGTCTTCGCGCAATTCCGGACGCAAAACCGCCGCGCAGTTTTGCTGGAATTGCTCCAGCGGTAGGCCCAAGTTTTTGCTTTACTTTTTTGCTCCCCGCGAGAATGGTCTGCACGGATCATCGCGCAAGAGGAACGCTTATCATGACAACCGAGGACGATCTCAGCCGGATCGTGGAGCAGGAGAAAGTGCTGAGCTTCGACGCCTTCGACCTGACGACGGCATGGCAGCTCGGCAAACTCCTGCAGGAACTCGCCACCGAGCGCGGCCTCGGCATTGCGATCGACGTGACCCTGCATTCGATGCCCGTTTTCTATGCGGCACTCCCGGGTGTGACGCCCGACAACGTCAATTGGGTCCGCCGCAAGCGCAACATGGTGCTGCGTTATTTCCGCAGCAGCTATGCCTCCGGTCTGAAGCTGCAGAGGGACGGCAAGACGGTCGAGGATAACGGGCTTTCCGGCGCCGACTTTGCGCCGCATGGCGGCAGTTTCCCGATCAACGTCAAGGGCACCGGCTGCATCGGCGCCGTCACCGTCTCAGGACTGCCGCAGCGTGACGACCACAATCTCGCGGTCGAGGCGCTGGCGCTGATGCTCGCCAAGGATCTGGATACGCTGCGGCTCGCTCCGCTACTCTGACGCGGTCTCCCCCGCCGTAATTTTGACAGAAAAAAGCCATGAAAACTGCAAATTCGCGTCGCCGTGCCGGTGACGCGGGCTTGTCCTGTGGCTAAGCTGCGGCATCGCACTCCTCATTTACCCCGGGACGCCATGATCCGCTTGTTCCTTGCGCTTGCCGCCACCATCGGCTTCGGCCTTTTCCTTGCCTCCTGCAACACGCTGTCCAAGGAGGAATGCGTCGCCGCCGACTGGCGGGTGATCGGCGAGAGCGACGGCGCGGCGGGCCACGAGCCGCAACAGCGCTTCGCCGCGCATGCGAAATCCTGCGAGCGGGTCAAGATCGTGCCCGATCAGACGAAATGGTTTCAGGGCTACCAGGCGGGCCTGGTGCGCTATTGCACGCCGCTCAGCGGGCTTGCGCGCGGCCAGGCGGGCAGCGGCTACGCCAATGTCTGCCCGCCGGAGACCGCGCCCGGTTTCCTGCGCGGCTTCGGCCTCGGCAGCAAGCAGCACGAGCTGCAGGCGCGCCTCAACTCGATGCAGAACGACTATAGCTCCAAGGAGGCGAGCATAGACGAGCTTTCCGACAGGCTGCGGGATGCAAAAGACGATGAGAAGTCGGAGCTGCGCCGACGGATCGAGGATCTGGAGGACGACCTGCACGACATCCGCCGAGACCAGCGCGACGTGCAGGACGATCTCGACCGCGTCAACGAGGATGTCGAGTGGTTCCAGCGGAACCCGAACGGCGAACTGCCGGCGCCGGGTTACTGATCTCCAGCCTTATATACCGCCGCCGGCCTCAGTGATGCCCTTTGTCAGGCTGCCCGTTGCCGGGAAGAGCGGGATGAGGCAGGCCTGCAGCGCGTGGTAGATATCGCCCTTGCCGGGGAAGAGCGAGTGAGAGGGAACGAGATCCTCTGTCAGTTCCTCGTGCCAGCCGCCGTTCTTATGGTCGATGAAGGCGCGCTCGATCACGTTCCAGATCTTGCGATAGCTTTCCTCGTGGAAATCGCTCGGCAGGTGCTCGTTGAGAAAATGTGCGGCGGCCGCACCTTCGCAAGCCGGCCACCAGAGCTTGTTGCGCTTGGCGGGCTTGTCGTCCCAATCGAGCGTATAGAAGAAACCGCCCTTATCGTTGTCCCAGCCGAGCGCCATGGATTGGGCGAAGAGCGCTTTGGCCGCATCCGGCATCCACTCGATGCGTTTGCCACCGAGCGCCCAGAGCTGCAGGATGAGGCGGGCCCATTCCAGCCAGTGGCCGGGCGTCGTGCCGGCCGGGCGGAACATTTCATTCGGATGATAGTAAGTCTTGTCGAGGTTCCATTCGGCGTCGAAATGCTCGGCGACGCGCCAGTCGACCGAACCGGCGGCGCGGCGGATGACGAGATCGGCGATGCTTTCGGCCTTGGTCAAATATTCCCTGTCGCCGGTGGCTTCGAAGGCCGCCATCAGCGCTTCGGTCAGGTGCATGTTGGAGTTCTGGCCGCGATAGGCGCCGCCATCGAGCGGCTGCCAGTCGGCGGTGAATTCCTCGGCGATCGCGCCGTGCTTGGCTTCCCAGAACTTCGTGTTGAGGATCTCGGTGATATCGGCGAGCATGCCGTCGGCAAGCGGATGACCGATCGTCTTTGCCGATGAGGCGGCGAGCAGCACGAAAGCATGGCCATAGCCCTGCTTGTTGGAATCAATAGGACCGTCATTGTTGAGCGACCAGAAATAGCCCCCGTATTTCCGGTCGCGGTGGTGGTTCCAGATATAGTCCATACCGTGATCGACGACATCGGCTGCACCTGGGCGGCCGAGCAAGGCGCCGATCGAGAAGCAATGCACGGCGCGCGCCGCGATATGGATGCCGCGAACCTGGCCCTCGGCGTCGAGAGGCCTACCTTCGGCGTCGAGATCGTAGAAGCCGCCCTTGGGATTGACCGAATTGTGCTGGAAGAAATCGAAGAGGCCGTTTGCCTGCGCCAGCAGCCAGCTACGGTGATATGCGCGGCTCGCCCAGTTTCCAAGCACGGCGTTGCCGATTGCGGGTGCCATGATACTCCTCCAATTTCGTGCACAAAGCGTTGTAAACGCCTATATAGGGGTCGGACGAGTCTGTCATCCGGCTATCGCATTGGCCCGCAAAGCGGGATCGGTTTTCGGAGGCACGATGCGTCGATTCAAACTGTTACAACGTCCTTTGCGCGTCTGAAAAGACGCGCGGCGCTGTAGCCTTGCTAAGCACGAAATCGACAGGCATATATTGACATAAAGATATCTTTATGTGATTTGGACTGTCTGGTCTTACGACGTCAAGGAGCCTTCCCGTGTTTGACAATCTCTTTGGTCCGGAAACGGGCAAACGTGACGGCAGTGAAGTTTTCGCAGCTTTGAGACAAGCCGCGAGCGAACGCATCCTTGTTCTCGACGGCGCCATGGGCACGCAGATCCAGGGGCTCGGCTATGATGAAGACCAGTTCCGTGGGACGCGCTTCATCGGCTGCGCCTGTCACCAGAAGGGCAATAACGACCTTCTGATCCTGACCCAGCCGGACGCGATCGAAGAGATCCATTACAGATACGCCAAGGCCGGCGCCGACATCCTCGAGACCAACACCTTCTCCTCGACCCGCATCGCGCAAGCCGATTATGAGATGGAAGGCGCTGTCTACGACCTCAACAAAGAAGGCGCCGAGATCGTGCGACGGGCAGCACAGCGCGCCGAACGCGAGGACGGCCGCCGCCGCTTCGTCGCCGGCGCCATCGGGCCGACCAACCGCACCGCCTCGATCTCGCCCGACGTCAACAATCCCGGCTTCCGTGCCGTCACCTTCGACGATCTGCGTTCCGCTTATGGCGAGCAGATCGATGGGCTGATCGACGGGGGCGCCGACATTATCCTCATCGAGACGATCTTCGACACGCTGAACGCCAAGGCTGCGATCTTCGCCTGCGAGGAGCGCTTCGAGGCCAAGGGCGTGCGCCTGCCGGTGATGATCTCGGGCACGATCACCGACCTTTCCGGCCGCACCCTGTCCGGCCAGACGCCATCTGCCTTCTGGAATTCGGTGCGCCATGCCAATCCCTTCACGATCGGACTCAACTGCGCACTCGGCGCCAATGCGATGCGCCCGCACCTGCAGGAGCTTTCGGGTGTTGCCGATACCTTCATCTGCGCCTATCCGAATGCCGGCCTGCCAAACGAATTCGGCCAGTATGACGAAACGCCGGAGTTGATGGCGGCGCAGATCGACAGCTTCGCCCGCGAAGGCCTCGTCAATATCGTCGGCGGCTGCTGCGGCTCAACGCCCGAGCACATCAAGGCAATCGCCGAGATCGTTGCGAAATACAAGCCGCGGCCGATCCCCGAGCATCGCCCGTTCATGTCGCTGTCGGGCCTCGAACCCTTCGAGCTGACCAAGGACATTCCTTTCGTCAATGTCGGCGAGCGCACCAACGTCACCGGCTCGGCCCGCTTCCGCAAGCTGATCACCAATGCCGATTTCACCGCAGCGCTCGATGTGGCGCGCGACCAGGTCGAGAACGGCGCGCAGGTGATCGACATCAACATGGACGAAGGCCTGATCGATTCCGAAAAGGCGATGGTCGAGTTCCTCAACCTGATCGCCGCCGAGCCTGACATCGCACGTGTGCCTGTGATGATCGACTCGTCGAAGTTCTCGATCATCGAATCCGGACTGAAACGCGTTCAGGGCAAGCCGATCGTCAACTCGATCTCGCTGAAGGAAGGCGAGGAGAATTTCCTCGCCCAGGCGCGGCTGTTGCACAATTATGGTGCCGCCGTCGTCGTCATGGCCTTCGACGAGACGGGGCAGGCGGACAGCTACGAGCGCAAGGTGGAAATCTGCACGCGCGCCTACAAGCTGCTGACCGAAAAGATCGGCTACCCGCCGGAGGACATCATCTTCGACCCGAACATCTTCGCGGTCGCGACCGGCATCGAAGAGCACAATAATTACGGTGTCGACTTCATCGAGGCGACGCGGACGATCCGCGAGCGCATGCCGCTGGTGCATATTTCGGGCGGCGTGTCG
Organism: Rhizobium leguminosarum bv. viciae; assembly: GCF_012276115.1. GTDB lineage: Bacteria > Pseudomonadota > Alphaproteobacteria > Rhizobiales > Rhizobiaceae > Rhizobium > Rhizobium leguminosarum_T. Next base: position 19,039 of record NZ_WIEU01000023.1, read on the forward strand.
AACCTGTCCTTCTCGTTCCGCGGCAACGAGCCGGTGCGCGAGGCGATGCATGCCGTGTTCCTCTATCACGCCATCCAGGCAGGCATGGACATGGGCATCGTCAATGCCGGCCAGCTTGCCGTCTACGACAATATCGATCCCGAGCTGCGTGAGGCCTGCGAGGACGTGGTGCTGAACCGTCGTCCCGATGGTACCGAGCGGCTGCTCGAAGTGGCGGAGAAATTCCGTGGCGGCGCCGCACGCGAAGGCCGCGTCCAGGATCTTTCCTGGCGCGAATGGAGCGTCGAGAAACGTCTCGAGCATGCGCTGGTCAACGGCATCACCGAATATATCGAGGCCGATACCGAGGAGGCGCGCCAGCAGGCCGCGCGGCCGCTGCACGTCATCGAAGGGCCGCTTATGGCCGGCATGAACGTCGTCGGCGACCTGTTCGGCTCGGGCAAGATGTTCCTGCCGCAGGTGGTCAAGTCGGCGCGCGTGATGAAGCAGGCGGTGGCCGTGCTGCTGCCCTATATGGAAGAGGAGAAGCGCCTCAACGGTGGCGACCAGCGTCGGTCGGCCGGCAAGATCCTGATGGCGACGGTCAAGGGCGACGTGCACGATATCGGCAAGAACATCGTCGGCGTCGTGCTTGCCTGCAACAATTACGAGATCGTCGACCTCGGCGTCATGGTGCCGGCGACGAAGATCCTCGAAACGGCGATCGCCGAGAAGGTCGACGTCATCGGCCTCTCCGGCCTGATCACGCCGTCGCTCGATGAGATGGTGCATGTTGCCGCCGAGATGGAACGCCAGGGCTTCGAGATCCCGCTGTTGATCGGTGGGGCGACGACCAGCCGCGTGCATACGGCCGTGAAGATCCATCCGGGCTACAACAAGGGGCAGACGGTCTACGTAACCGATGCGAGCCGCGCCGTCGGCGTCGTCTCGGCGCTGCTGTCGCCGGAAACGCGGCAGAGTTATGTCGATGATATAAGAGCCGAATATGCCAAGGTGGCGGCCGCCCATGCGCGCAGCGAGGCCGAAAAGGTGCGCCTGCCGTTGCCGCGGGCTCGCGAGAATGCCCACAAGATCGACTGGTCTGCCCACCAGCCGGTGAAGCCGCAATTCTTCGGCACGCGGGTGTTCGAGGATTACGATCTGGCCGAGCTTGCCAAATACATCGACTGGACGCCGTTCTTCCAGACCTGGGAATTGCGCGGCCGTTATCCTGCCATTCTCGAAGACGAGAAGCAGGGCGAGGCGGCGCGTGCGCTCTGGGCTGATGCGCGGGCGATGCTGAAGAAGATTATCGACGAGAAGTGGTTCCGCCCGCGCGCCGTCATCGGCTTCTGGCCGGCCGGCGCCGTCGGCGACGACATCCGGCTGTTCACGGACGAGAGCCGGAAGCACGAGCTTGAGACCTTCTACACGTTGCGCCAGCAGCTTTCGAAGCGGGACGGGCGGCCGAACGTGGCGCTCTCCGATTTCGTGGCGCCGGTCTCAAGCGGTGTTCAGGATTATGTCGGCGGCTTCGTGGTGACGGCCGGTATCGAGGAAATCGCCATCGCCGAGCGTTTCGAGCGGGCGAACGACGATTATTCCTCGATCCTCGTCAAGGCGCTGGCCGACCGCTTCGCCGAAGCTTTTGCCGAGCGTATGCATGAGCAGGTGCGACGCGAATACTGGGGCTATGCCAAGGACGAGACGCTCAGCAAGGAGGATCTCATTACCGAAGCCTATGCCGGCATCCGTCCGGCGCCCGGTTATCCCGCCCAGCCCGACCACACCGAAAAGGCAACGCTGTTCAAGTTGCTCGATGCCGAAAAAGCGGCCGGCGTGACGCTGACGGAGAGTTATGCGATGTGGCCCGGTTCCTCGGTCTCGGGCCTCTATATTGGCCATCCCGACTCCTATTATTTCGGCGTCGCCAAGGTGGAGCGCGATCAAGTCGAGGATTATGCGGCGCGCAAGCAGATGGCGGTGTCTGAAGTCGAGCGCTGGCTCGGGCCGGTGCTGAACTACGTGCCGCGCAAGACGGACGAGCAGATCGAAGACGCGGCCTGATTGCCGAGGCTTCGCGGTCGCTTAGAGCATGATGCCGAAAAGTGTGAGCGGTTTTCGGACGACATCATGCTCTCACTATTTAATTTAGGACAGGATTCAGATTTTAGGCCGGCCCGGCCTAAAATCATCCTGTTCTATAGCGGCGTCCTCAGAGGTTGATTCGATAAATGAAAAGCCGGAAGGGTTCACCTTCCGGCTTTATGATTTTGATTCGGCTCAATAATTGCCCGCATTCAGGCTGTTTGAATTTGATAGCGGAATTGACGATGAGGTGGTATGCTTAGCCAAGTTAGCTAATGAGGGCGACGATGCAAGTTACTATCCATGTCGCAAAGACCAATCTGTCGAAATTGATCGACGCTGCCCTTTCCGGTGAGGAAGTGGTGATCGCCAAGGGGCGCAAGCCTGTCGTGAAGATCATTCCGATTGTGCAGTCTTCCTTCAAGATCGGGTTGCTCAAAGGGCAAGTTGTTGGAAATGGACCCGACTTTTTTGAGCCCATGGATCAGGGCGAGCTTGCGGCTTGGGAAGGGGGCGAGTGAACTCGCTCTTGCTCGACACCCATGCGTGGGCATGGTCGCTGACCGGCGACGGGCGGCTCTCGGCCAAGGCGATCGCTCTGATCGAAAAGGCGGAGACGATTTTCGTCAGCCCAATATCCCTATTTGAAATCGGGCAGAAGGTTCGTCTCGGCAAATGGCCGGAGATGGAGCCTTTCATCGGCCGGCTGCCGGAACTGCTGCACGAGCAGGGTGGCATTGCCGCGGCATTGACACCGGAAATCTGTCTGACCGCAGCCATGATGGACTGGACACATCGCGATCCGTTCGACCGGTTTCTTGCCGCGACCGCCATGCAGAATGGGATACCGCTTATCTCCGCCGATGCGATCTTCGATGATCTTGTCGGAAATCAGCTTTGGATCGCCCGCTTCTGGTAGGGCTTACGTCACTGCGATCGTCAGCTCCGCGACAAAGTCATAGGCGTCGCCGCGATAGAGCGAGCGGGTGAATTCGACGGCGCGGCCGGAGCCCAGATAGGAGATACGCTCGATCGACAGGCCGGCCGCACCCGCGGAGACGCCGAGAAGCTGGGCGTCGGCTTCCTTCATATTGGTGGCGGAGATGCGCTGCACGGCGCGCACCGGGCGGACTTGGAGGCGTTCGAGTTCGGCATAGAGCGAATTGGTGACGGCCGAGGGATCGGGCAGGAATTCGCCGGAGACGCTGGCATTCTCGATCGCCAGCGGCTGGTCGTCGGCGATGCGCAGGCGGGAAAGGCGCGAAACCTTGACGTCGGTACCGAGGCCAAGGATCATCATCTCGTCGGGCGAGGGGGTGTGGACGCCCTTGTGCAGCCATTCGGAGCGGGAGGACATGCCGCGGCGCGCCATATCCTCGGTGAAGGAGGTGAGCTGCGACAGGCGCTGCTCGACCTTGGAGACCGGCTTGGCGACGAAGGTGCCTGAACCGTGACGGCGCACCAACAGGCCATCGGCGACGAGTTCGTCGATCGCCTTGCGCACGGTGACGCGGCTGACGGCGGCGAATTCGGCGATGTCGCGTTCCGGCGGCAGCGCATCGCCGTGCCCGAGCGTGCCGGTGCGCACGGCTCCTTCGAGCGTGCGGCGCAGCTTGACATAGAGCGGACCTGTGCCGGCTGCCTGCAGGCGCTCCAGGGAAAGGAGGGTGGCGAGGTCGTCGGTCATGCCGCACCTCTCTGCTTGTCGTTCAAGAGCTTGACCGCAAGTTCCACCGCGCCCTGCAGGGCATCGCCTTTCGGTCTGGCAAGCAAAGGCCTGTAGCGTTCGGAAAGCCACGGCTCATAAGCTTCAGCAAGACCGCCGAGCAGGCAGATCGATGGGCATTCGGGCCAGAGCAGCGCTTCGAGACTTTCGCCGATCGCCGCTGCCGCATCCGTGACGATGCCGACTGCCACGGCATCGCCCTTAGCCGCATGTTCGAAGACGGTGGGGGCGTAACGGGCAAAATCCTTCGGTCTTGCCGAATGGGCGAATTCGACGATGCGCTCGGGATCATTTCCGTATTCAGTCATGACCGCGTCGGTGATCGGCGATGCCGGACGCACCCCGTCATGGGCAAGCAGTGATCGTTCCAGGAGATCGCGGCCGAGGCGGGCACCGCTTGCCTGGTCGCCGACAACGAAACCCCAGCCGCCGATGCCGTTCAGCCGGCCATTCTTGCGGGCATTATAGACCGAGCCGGTGCCGAAGGCGCCGACGATGCCGTCGGCATCGCCGAGCGCACCCTGCAGGGCGATCAACGCATCGGTGACGACGCGGCCTTCGGCAAAGGGCAGGGCCTTTTCGATTCGCCTGCCGTAATCGCCGACGTTCGCCCCAGCGACGCCGACGACCGCTGCGACGGAGGAAAGGGTTTCAGCGGTAAGCCCGGCATCACCTAGCGCCTGCCGGGCGGATTCGACAATGTTGAGAAGAGAGTTTTCCAGATCCGACAGGATGTTGGCAGGGCCCGATTTGCCGCGGCCGATAACATTGCCGTTCCTGTCCGCGACTGCGGCCCGGCAGCTCGATCCGCCGCCGTCTATGCCGATTGCAAGCTCCGTCATCGGGCCCTCCGAATATGCCGTTCCCCATGGTTTTTAATACAATACCAAAAAAATACCATTTACCAAGTGGGAATGATGGAGAAAATTCGTCTTTTTATCATATTGATTTTACTAGATAAAATTTTTTAATCAATTTTATCCGGCCAAAAAGTTAAATTCGGCTGGACAATTGGTATTTTTTTGGCCTTAATTCGGCAAAAGGGAACAGCACTTCGAGGCCCACGAAAACCGGCAGTTAAACCAAGCCGGAACCGCTTCGAGGATGATCGAGATGACGACCCGCCGGCCCGTCAAGCTGGTGGCGAAGGTCAGGCATCCATCGGCTTTCCCCGCCATTTCGTCACCCCGGTGCAGTCGCCGGGAAGGTGCGCAGTTCGGCCGCAGGCGTCCGCCTTCGTGTCCGTTGAGCTTTCGGGACCGGCTTGCTGACGGTCCTCCAAGGGGCGTTGGGTGTTACCTCAAACACGCCAATTGCTTGTTTCAGATCGAAAACAGCGCCTAACGGCGCTTAAAACAGGAGAGGGAAATGAAAAACACTGCTCTGAAAAGCTTGCTGCTTGCCTCCAGTCTGCTGACTTCAGCGGGCCTCGTCCATGCCGCCGACGTCACGCTGACGGTCGAAAGCTGGCGTAACGACGACTTGCAGATCTGGCAGGAAAAGATCATCCCGGCCTTCGAAGCGAAGAACCCGGGCATCAAGATCGTCTTCTCGCCGACTGCGCCGACCGAATACAACGCCTCGCTGAACGCCAAGCTCGATGCCGGCTCCGCAGGCGATATCATCACCTGCCGTCCGTTCGATGCCTCGCTCGAACTCTTCAACAAGAAGCAACTCGCCGACATCACCAGCCTTCCTGGCATGGAGAACTTCTCGCCGGTCGCCAAGGCCGCCTGGAGCACCGACGACGGCAAGTCGACCTTCTGCGTGCCTATGGCTTCGGTCATCCACGGCTTCATCTACAACAAGGACGCCTTCGACAAGCTCGGCATCTCCGTGCCGAAGACGCAGGACGAGTTCTACGCAGCGCTCGACAAGATCAAGGCCGACGGCACCTACATCCCGCTCGCCATGGGCACGAAGGACCTCTGGGAGGCCGCCACCATGGGCTACCAGAACATCGGCCCGAACTACTGGAAGGGTGAAGAGGGCCGCGAAGCCCTGATCGCCGGCAAGCAGAAGCTGACCGATGCCGAGTGGGTCAAACCCTATGAAGAGCTTGTCAAGTGGAAGCCCTATCTCGGCGACGGTTTTGAAGCCCAGACCTACTCCGACAGCCAGAACCTGTTCACGCTCGGCCGTGCAGCGATCTATCCGGCCGGTTCGTGGGAAATCGCGCTGTTCAACAGCCAAGCCCAGTTCAAGATGGGCGCCTTCCCGCCGCCGGTTCCGAAGGCAGGCGACACGGGCTACATCTCCGACCATCCGGATATCGGTGTTGCCCTGAACGCAAAGAGCACCCATGCCGAGGAAGCCAAGAAGTTCCTCAGCTGGGTCGCTTCGCCGGAGTTCGCCGATATCTACGCCAACTCGCTGCCGGGCTTCTTCAGCCTGAACTCCACCCCGGTCAAAATGTCCGATCCGCTCGCTCAGGAATTCGTTTCCTGGCGCGGCCCGTACAAGTCGACGGTGCGCTCGACCTACCAGATCCTGTCGCGTGGCACGCCGAACCTCGAAAACGAGACCTGGGTCGAATCGGCCAACGTGATCAACGGCACGGATACGCCTGCGGTTGCCGCCAAGAAGCTGCAGGACGGCCTCGACAGCTGGTACAAGCCGGCCAAGTGACAGCGTGTGAGAGGGGCGGCGTTGGCCGCCCCTCATCCGGCCTGCCGGCCACCTTCTCCCACTTCAGGGGAGAAGGAGACTCGCAGCGACCTCCCAGCCCGACATGGCATCAAAGCAGGGCACGTTCCTTCTCCCCGCAGCCGGAGAGAGGGTCAGGGGTGAGGCGCAATGTTTCCATCTGCGCTGCACCTTGCGGCCAGTCGACAAGAACAGGCAAAAGCCATGAGCGAAACCGACAACACGGTCGATATCGTCCCGATCAGGCGCCCGGTGCGCTGGCATATCTTCGTCTTCATGCTGCCGGCCCTGATCGTCTATTCCGCCGTCATGGTGCTGCCGCTCATCGAAACACTTCGGCTGTCGCTCTACAATACGGTCGACGGGCAGCCGGCCTTCGTCGGACTGGCGAATTTCAAGGTGCTGTTCGGCGATGCGCGCTGGGCGCGCGATTTCTGGAATGCGCTGGTCAACAACCTGATCTTCTTTGCCATCCACATGTGCGTGCAGAACCCGATCGGCGTGGCACTTGCCGCCCTGCTTTCGGTGCCGAAGCTGCGCGGCGTCGCCTTTTACCGCACGGCGATGTTCCTGCCGACGCTCTTGTCCTTCGTCATCGTCGGCTTCATCTGGAAGCTCATCCTTTCGCCGATCTGGGGCGTGGCGCCCTGGATGCTCGATCTCGTCGGGTTGAAATTCCTGTTCGCGCCCTGGCTCGGCAAGTCCGGTTCGGCGCTGATCGCGGTGTCGCTGATCTCGAACTGGCAATATATCGGCATTCCGATGATGCTGATCTATGCCGCACTGCTCAGCATTCCCGAAGAGGTGATCGAGGCGGCCGAATGCGACGGCATTACCGGTTGGGCCCAGTTCTGGAAAATCAAACTGCCGCTCATCCTGCCGGCGATCGGCATCATCTCGATCCTGACCTTCGTCGGCAATTTCAACGCCTTCGACCTGGTCTATACCGTGCAGGGGGCGCTTGCCGGGCCTGACATGTCGACCGACATTCTCGGTACGCTGCTCTACCGCACCTTCTTCGGTTTCCAGCTTCAGCTCGGCGACCGCTCGATGGGCGCGACGATCGCCACGGTGATGTTCCTCATCATCCTCGCCGGCGTCTCGCTTTATCTCTTCGTCATCCAGCGGCGCATGCGTCGCTACCAGTTCTGAGGAGCGCGCATGTCCAAGGCACGCACATCTCCCATCCGCACCGGCCTCGTACATCTGGCGCTCAGCGCCTATACGCTGGTCGCGCTGTTTCCGGTCTTTCTGACGATCGTCAACTCGTTCAAGGATCGCGCTTCGATCTTCCGCGAGCCGCTGATGATCCCGACGCCGTCGACCTTCAGCCTCGTCGGCTATCAGACGGTGCTGGGGCAGGGCGATTTCGCCACCTATTTCCAGAACAGCTTCATCGTCACGATCGTCTCGATCCTGCTGGTACTGCTCTTCGGCGCCATGGCGGCCTTTGCGCTTTCCGAATACCGTTTCCGCGGCAATATGCTGCTTGGGCTCTATATGGCGATAGGCATCATGATCCCGATCCGTCTCGGCACGGTGGCGATCCTGCAGGGCATGGTGGCGGCTGGCCTCGTCAATACGCTGACGGCGCTGATCCTCGTCTATACCGCGCAGGGCATACCGCTGGCGATCTTCATCCTGTCGGAATTCATGCGCACGGTTTCGGACGATCTGAAGAATGCCGGCCGCATCGACGGGCTGTCCGAATATGCGATCTTCTTCCGGCTGGTGCTGCCGCTGGTGCGCCCGGCCATGGCGACGGTTGCGGTCTTCACCATGATTCCGATCTGGAACGATCTGTGGTTCCCGCTGATCCTGGCGCCCTCTGAGGCGACCAAGACGGTCACGCTCGGCTCGCAGATCTTCATCGGCCAGTTCGTTACTAACTGGAACGCGGTGCTGGCGGCGCTGTCGCTGGCGATCCTGCCGATCCTCGTCCTCTACGTCATCTTCTCGCGGCAGCTGATCCGCGGCATCACGTCAGGAGCCGTCAAGTGACCGAAAAACCGATCCGCGTCCTCGTTGCCGGCCTCGGCAACATGGGCCGCAGCCACGCGCTCGCCTATCACAATAATCCCGGCTTCGAGATCGTCGGTCTCGTCAACCGCTCGACGCCGGAGCTGGCGGCCGAGCTGCAGGGCTACACGATCCGCCCCGACTTCACGATGGCGCTGGCCGAGCTGAAGCCGGACCTCTGCTCGATCAACACCTATTCCGACAGCCATGCCGATTATGCGGTCGCCGCCTTCGAGGCCGGCTGCGACGTCTTCGTGGAAAAGCCGCTGGCGACCACTGTCGCCGATGCCGAGCGCGTCGTTGCCGCAGCCAGGAAGGCCGGGCGCAAGCTGGTGATCGGCTATATCCTTCGCCATCATCCTTCCTGGATGAAGCTGATCGAAGAGGCGCGCAAGCTCGGCCCGCCTTACGTCTTCCGCATGAACCTCAACCAGCAGTCCAGCGGCCCGACCTGGGCGACGCATAAGTCGCTGATGCGCACGACCTCGCCGATCGTCGATTGCGGCGTGCATTATGTCGACGTCATGTGCCAGATCACCGATGCGAGGGCCGTCGAGGTGCGCGGCATGGGGCTGCGCATGTCCGACGAGATCGCTGCCGACATATATAATTACGGTCACCTGCAGGTGCTGTTCGAGGATGGTTCCGTCGGCTGGTACGAGGCCGGCTGGGGGCCGATGATCTCGGAAACAGCCTTCTTTGTGAAAGATGTGATGTCGCCGAAGGGTGCGGTGTCGATCGTCATGGATCCGAACGCCAAGTCCGACGATATCGATACGCACACCAAGACCTCGGTGATCCGTCTGCACACGGCCGAGACCGGCCCGGACGGCAAATTCATCCGGCCCGACCAGGACATGACAATGGAAGGAGAGCCCGGTCATCAGGCGCTCTGCGACCTGGAACAGGCCTTCATGCTGAGGGCGATCCGCGAGGATCTGGACCTCAACCGCCATATGGCGGATGCGGTGGCGTCGCTGCGCATCTGCCTTGCCGCCGACGAGAGCGTGCGCACCGGCCAGCCGGTCAGATTATAAGGAAAGACCCGTGGGATCGCTTCAACTCAAATCCATCCGCAAGACCTATGGCACGCATGAGGTGCTGAAAGGCATCGACCTCGAGGTCAAGGACGGCGAATTCGTCATCTTCGTCGGGCCGTCGGGCTGCGGGAAATCGACGCTGTTGCGCAGCATTGCAGGCCTTGAAGACGTCACATCAGGTGCCGTCGTCATCAATGGCCGCGATGAGACGTTGACGCCGCCGGCCAAGCGCGGCATCGCCATGGTGTTTCAGTCCTATGCGCTCTATCCGCATCTGACGGTCAAAGACAACATGGGGCTTGGTCTCAAGCAGGCCGGCACCGCCAAGGATGAGATCGATAAGCGTGTCGGCAAAGCATCCGGCATGCTGTCGCTGGAACCTTATCTGGCGCGCCGGCCGGCCGAGCTCTCCGGTGGCCAGCGGCAGCGCGTCGCCATCGGCCGCGCCATCGTGCGCGAACCGGAACTCTTCCTGTTCGATGAGCCGCTGTCGAACCTCGATGCGGCGTTGCGCGTCCAGACCCGCCTCGAAATCGCCCGGCTGCACCGTAGCCTGAAGGCGACGATGATCTATGTCACCCACGACCAGGTCGAGGCGATGACGCTTGCCGACAAGATCGTGGTGCTGAATGCCGGCGCGATCGAACAGATCGGTTCGCCGATGGAACTCTACAAACGACCGGCCAACGTCTTCGTCGCCGGCTTCATCGGCTCGCCGCAGATGAATTTCATCGCGGCCGAGAAGGTCGGCGACCACAGCGCCAAGACGATCGGCGTGCGTCCCGAACACCTGACGTTGTCGCGCGAACAGGGGACTTGGGCTGCGAAGGTCGTGCATGTCGAGCATCTCGGCGCCGACACGATCATCTATCTGGAATCCGACCAGTGCGGCCTGCTGACCGCACGTCTGTTTGGCGAGCATCAGTACGAGCCGGACGAGATCGTCTATGCGACGCCGGACCAGGCGCACGTGCATCGCTTTGATGTAGACGACCAGGCGATCCGATAAGCGGATGACAGAACGAGAATGCCCCGCCAGCCAGCCTGGCGGGGCATTCTCGTTCCCGTCGTGCGCGGTTCGATCAGCCGAGCACGGGCCGCATGAAGCTGCGTTCATAGCTGACGATACTGCGGTTATGTTTGTCGAGTTCGAAAGCCGCCTGACATTCCTGATCGCTTGCCATGCGTGTGCGATAGTCCTCGTAGGCGGCAAGGCTCGGGAAGGAAAACAGCGCAATGGCAATATTGTTGGCGCCTTCGGATGGCAGGAAATAACCGTGATGGGTGCCGCCCATCCTGTTGACGATCGGAATCCAGAGCCGGGCATATTCCTCGAATTCGGCAAGCTTGTACGGATCGATCACATAGCGCAGGTGGCAGGTAATCATTGACATATCCCATTTCTTAAAGTGCCAAGCAGGGGGCTACCCGGCTCATTTGGTTCGCTCAACTTCTGGCACCGACGTCGGAGAGTTCAAGTGCCTTGTGGTGATGGCTGCATCACGATTGCTGACGGGTCGGATGACCTGAAATGAAAAAGGCGCCGTTTCGCGGCGCCCTTTGTCTCAACAGTATTGGCGAAATCAGTCGCGGATGATCAGCAGGTCGGCTGCCATGAAGCGCAGGGTTACCGTTTCGCCGGCCTGCGGCGGGGTAGTGCCCGGGCTGTTGAACATGTCGAAGGAGATGACGTTGCCCCCAACATTCATGCGGGTGCGGATGACCGACCCCAGGAAGTGGGCCGAAACGACCTGGCCGGTCAGCGCCGTGTCGCTCTTGACGCTGTCGGAGAGCGAGCCGGCTTCCGGACGCAGCGCCAGCGAGATGGTTTCGCCAGCCTTGTGAGCTGCGACCGACTGCTTCAGCGTGATACCCTGATCGCCGATCTGGATGCGGTTGGTGTCGGGATCGACGACCGTGGCTTCGATGAGGTTCAGCGTGCCGACGAAGGAGGCGACGAAGCGCGTCGCCGGCGTGTTGTAGATCTCGAAGGGCGAACCTATCTGGTCGGCCTTGCCGGCATTCATGACGACGATGCGGTCGGAGATCGACAGGGCTTCTTCCTGATCATGGGTGACGAAGACCGTGGTGATGCCGAGCTGCTGCTGGATCTGGCGGATTTCCTCGCGCAGCGAAACGCGGATCTTGGCGTCGAGCGCGGAGAGCGGCTCGTCGAGCAACAGCACCTGCGGCTTGACGGCAAGCGCGCGGGCAAGGGCGACACGCTGCTGCTGGCCGCCCGATAGTTGATAGGGGAAGCGGTCGGCCAGATGATCGAGCTTGATCAGGCCGAGCATTTCCTTGACGCGGGCGTCGATCTCCGGCTTCGGCGCGCCGGCGACCTTGAGGCCGAAGGCGACGTTGTCGTGCACGGTCATATTGGGGAACAGCGCGTAGGCCTGAAAGACCATGCCGATATTGCGCTGGTTCGGCTTCAGCGCGCTTTGGTCCTTGCCGTTGATGGTCAGCGTGCCGCCGGTCGGCGTTTCGAAGCCGGCGATCATGCGCAGGACGGTCGTCTTACCGCAGCCTGAGGGGCCGAGAAAGGAGATGAACTCACCCTTTTCGATCGTCATGTTGAAGTTCTTGACGACCTGCACCGGGCCGAAGGATTTCTGAATGTTGGTCAGTGTGAGAAAGGACATGAGCCAGTTACCTTAAGCCTTTGCCGGGCGGGCTTTGCCGACGCGGGAAACGAGGTTGAGCAGGCCCATGCTGAGCCAGGTGATCGAGAAGGCGATGACGGCGAGCGCCGAAGGCTCATAGGCCTTGTTGGCACCGACGAGCTGCAGGTAGGGACCGAAGGCCGGACGGTTGAGCAGTGCGGCGAAGGTGAATTCACCCATGACGATCGCGAGCGTGATAAAGGCGCCTGAGAGCACGCCGCTCATGACGTTGGGGAAAATGCACTTGAACATGATGGTCGTCCAGCTGGCGCCGAGACTTTCGGCTGCCTCCGTCAGGGTGCGGACGTCGATGGCACGCATGGCGGTATCGACGGCGCGGTACATGTAGGGCAGGGACAGGGTGATATACGAGAAGACCAGCAGGATGTTGGTGCCGGTCGTTGAACCTGTCAGCGGCAGGTAGGACGACGAATTGTACATCCTGAGGTAACCGAAGACGATGACGATTGCGGGAATCACAAGCGGCAGCAGCGTGATGAATTCGACGACGGGGCGCATCTGCGGCAATCGCAGCCGCACCCAATAGGCCGTCGGCACGACGAGCAGCATGCCGAAGACGATGGTGAGCAGCGCCATCAGCATGGAATAGCCGAAGGTCTCCCGGAACTGAATGTCGGAGAAGACCGACTCATAAGCATCGAGGCTGTATTCGCCGCGACGCATGCGCAATGAAAACTCGATTGTGCCGATCAGCGGGATGACGAAATAGGATGCACCTAGAATGACGGCGATCCAGGCTCCGAGACGCTGAGCTTTCATTTCTGCCACCGTTCTGCGCGCATGCGCAGCATGAGGTAAAGGACGTTGGAGACGCCGGTGATGACGATCATGCCGAGCGCGATGGCGTAACCGAGGTTGGCATTGTGCAGAACGTCGCCGCGGATCTGCGCATAAAGCAGGATCGGCACGATGTTCAGCGAGCTACCGGTCAGCGCAAAGGCTGTGGCGATGGCGCCGAAGGCATTGGCGAAGAGCAGCAGCGTCGTGCCGAGCAGGCTTGGCCAGAGGATCGGCAGCGCGACCATCGTCCAGTACTGACGGTTGGTGGCGCCGAGAATCTGCGATGCTTCGCGCCATTCCTTCTTCATGCCGTCGAGGGCCGGCGTCAGGATCAGCACCATTAGCGGAATTTGAAAATACATGTAGGTGATGGTGAGGCCGAAGAAGGACAGCAGATTAAAGCCGGTGCCGTAGAGATTGAAACCGAACCATTCGCGCAGGAAAATCGTCACAAGCCCGGTGCGGCCGAGCGTTGCGAGGAAGGCGAAGGCGAGCGGCACGCCGGCGAAATTCGAGGCGACGCCGGAGAAGGTCAGCAGTGTCGAGCGGACGGAGGCGGGCAGGCCGCCGAGCACGACGGCCCAGGCGAGGAAGAAGCCGATCAGCGCACCACCCAGAGCCGACGCCACCGACACACGGATACTGATCGAGTAGGCGCTCATGATGGATGGGGTAAAGAGATCACCGATATTCTTCAGCGTCAAATCGCCCTCGGGCGTCAGGAATGCGCCCGCCACAAGATAAAGCGTGGGGATGATCAGGAACAGCAGGGAGAAAATGATGAAGGGTGCAATGCCCAGCCAGTCGATCACGCGATCTCTGTTGATCAAGGGGGCACTGCGCACCATAGGCGTTGAAACGGTGCTCATGGAAAAGCTCATCCTGGGGCGTCGGAGTGAGAAAACCTCCCCGCCTTGCGACGGGGAGGCAGGATCAGAGGTTACTTGACGGCGGCGCCGACGACGGAATCCCAGTTCTTGGTGATGGCTTCCTTGCCAGCAGACTGTTCTTCGAGCGTCGGGAAGACAGCCTTTTCATAGGATGCAGCCGGCGGCAGCTTGTCGAGCAGTTCCTTCGGGATCTTGTTGTTCTTGGCAAGATCGTTGAAGCGGATCGGGTGGCAATAGCCCTTCAGCCAGCCGAGCTGACCTTCGTCGGAATAGAGGTATTCCATCCAGAGCTTCGCAGCGTTCGGGTGCGGAGCGAAGGCGGAGATAGCCTGGACGTAGACGCCGGCAACGACGCCTGTCTTCGGAACGACGACCTCGAACGGAGGATTGCCCTTCAGGCTTTCGCCCCAGGAGAGGGCGTTGTAATCCCAGGCAATAATGATCGGCGTGGAGCCCTGGGCGAACGGAGCTGCCTTGCCGACGACCGGCACGAAATTGCCGCTCTTGTTCAATTCGGCGAAGAACTTCAGGCCTTCTTCGCCTGCCTTTGCCGCGTCACCGCCGGATGCGGAAAGACCAGCGGCATAGACGCCCTGGACAGCCTGGTTGGCGGCGCGCGGATCGCCCGCGAGGGCGACGCTGTTTGCGTAGTCGCTCTTCTTCAGATCGGCCCAATCGGCCGGCGATTCCTTGACGAGATCCTTATTCACGAGGAACGAGAGAACGCCATAATAATCGCCGTACCAGTAGCCTTCGGCATCCTTGGCGGTATCCGGGATGGAGTCCCAGGTGGAGACCTTGTAAGGCTGGATCAGGCCGTCTTTCTTGGCGGACGGGCCGAAAGAGAGGCCGACGTCGATGACGTCAGGAGCCTGCGGGCCGGTGTTGCCCTTGTTGGCCTTGATGGCTTCGATTTCGTCGCCCGAACCCGCATCCGGGTTGAGCTCGTTGACCTCGAGGCCATACTTGGCCTTGAAGCCGGCAATGACCTCGCCGTAGCCGCACCAGTCGTGCGGAAGAGCGATCGTCGTCAGGGTCCCTTCCTTCTTGGCAGCGGCGATAAGTTCGGCGCTCGGCTCGGCAGCGGCAATCGCGGTCGAAGCCACGATCATCGCAGTAGAAAGCGACAGTAGTCGAGAAATGTTAGAGATCACTGTTGTTCTCCTTCGGGTTTTCAGTGTCTGGCGATGCTGTTAATGAGATTACGTGAAGCTTGTGTGACAGTTCGATGACGTTAATTCTGCTGTGAATAGTGGGGGTTGCGACAAATGTTTTATTTGCGACAACGCCGTCTGTTCCGCGAAAAATCCGCCATTGTTTTTCTTCTGCTTTAGTCTTGTCCTCCTAACCCGGTTTGCGGAAAAGCCTGGTCTGCTCGAACAGGCCTTCCAGTGTCTTCATGCGCTCCTTCGTCTCGTCCCAGGTCGAATTCTGAACGGCCTCGATCAGCGCTTCGACGATGAAAAGGGTAACGACGGAAGAATCCCAGGCCGACGGCGCCTCGATCCGGACGCGAAAGGTATGCCTGGCGAGCTTGGCGGCGGGCGATCCCCATTGGTCGGTGAAAACGACGATTTCGGCGCCGCGTTTGCGAGCGGCGGTCGCAAGGCTCACCATCTCCTGCTCATAGCGGCGGATGTCGAAAATGATCAGGATGTCGCCGGCATTCATGTTGAGGACATATTGCGGCCAGCTGCTGGAATTCGACGATAGCAGCGTCGTTGCCGGCCGGATCACCTGCATATGGGTGAAGAAATATTCGGCAAGCGCGCCGGTGATGCGGCCGCCGACGAAATAAAGGCCGCGCTTGCGGTCGGAGAGCAGCGCGGCGACGCTGTCGAAAGTCGCGGTGTCGAGATCGGTCAGCGTCTGGCGCAGATTGCCCATGATGGCATCGGCGAAACGGTTGAGAATATGGGTGCCGGGCGCGTTCTGCGCCCAGCGGTCGTGCTTGGCGATCGGGTTCGAGATCGTCGCCTCGACTTCCTGATGCAGATGCGCCTGAAAGTCCGGATAACCCTTGAAGCCGAGCTTCTGCACCATGCGCACGACGGTCGGCGTCGAGACGCCGGCGTTTTCGGCGATCGTGGTGATGCTGCCGAGGCCGGAAACCGGATAATTGTCGAGCAGGCTTTCGGCCAACTGCTTCTCGGCGCGCGTCAACACCCCCAAATGCGAGTGTATGACGTCCGAAACCGTCTTCGACGCAACTGTCACGTAACTATGCTCCCCGGGATGGTCTGGCGCCACTTTCCCACTCAAAGTTAACAACGCTGTCACAATCCATGTCAACCACTGTCATGAAAAGAAATTTTCAGTCCATGCTTGACACTGGCCGAAACCTGAAGAATTCTTTTCTTCATCAAGAATTTGTTAAGGGATAAGGAGTGGCGCCTTTGGTGCTGGCCCGGCCGAAAATCCTCAGCGAAGCGGACGGTGACTGCGTCGGGATCGAGCGCATTGGCGGGCGAAGCCCGGTGCTTCTTATCTGTGAGCACGCTTCGAGTGCGCTTCCAGCCGTTTTCGGCGATCTCGGCCTGCCTAACGAAGCGCTCTCTAGTCACATTGCCTGGGACCCGGGCGCGCTGGCGGTCGCCCGCAGCATATCGGAAGCGCTCGACGCGACGCTCGTTTACCAGCGGTTCTCGCGGCTTATCTATGACTGCAACCGGCCGCCCAGTTCACCCGGCGCCATGCCGGAGACCAGCGAGATCTACGCCATTCCCGGCAACAGGGATTTGAGCCCGGAAGAACGACTTGCGCGCACCGACTCGCTTTATGTGCCTTTCCACGACGCCATTCGCGGGCTGATCCGTGATCGCCGGGCGAGGGGGCAGGACAGCATCATCGTGACGATGCACAGCTTCACGCCGGTCTATCACGGGCGCGAACGCGCCGTCGAACTCGGCATATTGCACGATGAGGACAGCCGGCTCGCCGACCGCATGCTGGAGGCTGCGGCCGAGGCGCCGCTTTACCGAACGGAACGCAACGAGCCTTACGGGCCTGAGGACGGCGTGACCCACACGCTGATCCTGCACGGGCTTTCGAACGGCTTGCGCAATGTGATGATCGAGGTCCGCAACGACCTCATCGCAGACGATATCGGCCAAGGGGTCATGGCCGATTATTTGAAAGGGCTGCTCCAGCAAAGTCTGGACGCCTGAATAAAAAGAAGACCCGAGGGAGCAGTTTAACTGCGAACGTCCGCACGGCGCAAATGCCGCGGACAATTGGCACTGAACCGGCCCGCAATTCCGCGGCCGGTCGTGAACAGGGGGAAGTCATGTCGGACTATACCGAACTGGACAAGAAGCAGGATGTGCACATCCTGCATTCCATGGGCTATGCCCAGGAACTCGAACGACGCATGAGTTCGTTCTCGAATTTCGCAATCTCGTTTTCGATCATTTGCATCCTTTCCGGCGGCATCAATTCGCTCGGGCAGGCGACTTCGGGCGCCGGTGGTGCTGCGATCGGTATCGGCTGGCCGCTCGGCTGCCTAATATCGTTCATCTTCGCCCTCGGCCTCGCACAGATCGGCTCCGCTTATCCGACTGCCGGCGGGCTTTATCACTGGGGCTCGATCCTCGGCAATCGCTTCACCGGCTGGCTGTCTGCCTGGCTCAACCTGCTCGGTCTCGTCACCGTGCTCGGTGCCATCAATGTCGGCACTTTCTACTTCTTCTTCGGCGCCTTCGGTCCGCAGTTCGGCATCGAGGACACGCTTCTTCACCGAGTCGTCTTCGTGGCGATTATCACGGCGCTGCAGGCCGGCATCAACCATTTCGGCATTGGTCTCACCGCCAAGCTCACCGATTTTTCCGGGTATCTGATCTTCGCGACGGCGCTGCTGCTGACGATCGTCTGCCTGGCGGCTGCTCCTAGCTGGGATATTTCGCGCCTGTTCACCTTCGCTAATTATACCGGCACCGAAGGCGCATCGCTGGTTTGGCCGGGCACCGTCTCGACCGGCATGGCATTCCTGCTCGGCCTGCTGCTGCCGATCTACACCATCACCGGCTACGATGCCTCGGCGCATACCTCAGAAGAGACCGTCAAGGCGGCCGTCTCCGTACCGCGCGGCATGGTTTCGGCGGTACTCTGGTCGGCGCTTTTCGGTTACATCATGTTGTGCGCCTTCGTGCTGATGATCCCGAACATGGACGATGCGGCAAAGCAGGGCTGGAACGTGTTCTTCTGGGCGATGGACGCGCAGACGAACCCAGCGATCAAGAGCATCTTCTACTTCCTGATCTTTGTCTCGCAGTTCCTCTGCGGGCTTGCGACCGTCACCTCGGTTTCGCGCATGATCTTCGCCTTCTCGCGCGACAAGGGCCTTCCGGCATCGTCTGCCCTCGCCAAGGTCAGCCCAAATTTCCGCACGCCGGTCGCCGCCATCTGGACGGGCTCGATCCTTTCGGTCCTCTTCGTTTGGTTCACCTCGGCAATCACCATTGCCGGCACGCCGGCCTATTCGATCGTCGTGTCGTGCACGGTCATCTTCCTGTTCCTGTCCTTCGCGGTGCCGATTGCGCTCGGCCTTGTTTCGATCGGAACGGCGAAATGGCCGACGATGGGGCCGTGGAATATGGGAATCGGGCTGTACAAGGTGATCGCAGTTCTTGCCATTATTTCGATGATCCTGATCTTTTATATCGGTATCCAGCCGCCGAACGACTGGGCGCTGGAGATTACCGTCGGCTTCCTCGTGCTGACAGGCATCGTCTGGTTCGCATTTGAAAACCGCCGCTTCAAGGGCCCGCCGATCGGCGCCGATATCGCGAAGCGTCAGGCTGAAATCGCCGCGGCTGAAGCGGCGGTCGGCGAAGCCTGAGAAACAAGCTTCTCTCTCAAATGGCGGGGCCGCATCCTGCGGCCCCATCACCGGTTCAACGAAAAGGCATCGGGCCGCAAAGTCCGGCCGAGCGCATGCGATTTCGTTGCCCCGATTTTTCAATCCCAGTTCAGGCGGATCAATCATGAGCAGCTACACAATCGACGATCTCAGAAAGGATGTTGCCGAAGGGCGCATCGACACGGTTCTGGCCTGCCAGGTGGATATGCAGGGCCGGCTGATGGGCAAGCGTTTCCAGGCGGAATATTTCGTCGAGAGCGCGTGGAAGGAAACGCACAGCTGCAACTACCTGATCGCCACCGACATGGAGATGGAGACCGTCTCCGGCTACAAGGCGACGAGTTGGGAGAAGGGCTACGGCGACTACACGATGAAGCCGGATCTGGCGACGCTGCGTCGTATTCCCTGGCTGGAAGGCACTGCGCTGGTGCTCTGCGACGTGCTCGATCATCACACGCATGAGGAGGTTGCCCATTCGCCGCGCGCGATCCTGAAGAAGCAGGTCAAGCGCCTCGAGGATATGGGCATGAAGGCCTACATGGCCTCCGAGCTCGAATTTTTCCTGTTCGACCAGAGCTACGAGGCGGCGCAGGCTTCCGGCTACCGCAACCTCAAGCTCGCCAGCGCCTATAATGAGGACTACCACATCTTCCAGACCACCAAGGAGGAAGAGGTAATGAGGGCGATCCGCACCGGGTTGCAGGGTGCCGGCATCCCGGTGGAGAACTCCAAGGGCGAGGCTTCGGCCGGCCAGGAGGAGATCAACGTGCGCTACGCCGATGCGCTCGCCATGGCCGACCGGCACGCGATCATCAAGAACGGCTGCAAGGAGATCGCCTGGTCGAAGGACAAGGCCATCACATTCCTGGCCAAGTGGAATTACAATGCCGCCGGCAGCTCCTCGCATATCCACCAGTCGCTTTGGAGCCTGGAGGAAAAGCCGCTATTCTTCGACCATACCGGCAAATACGGCATGTCGCCGCTGATGCACAATTACGTCGCCGGGCTTCTCGCCCATGCGAGCGAGATCACCTATTTCCTGGCGCCTTACATCAACTCCTACAAACGCTTCATGGCCGGCACGTTTGCGCCGACCAAGGCGATCTGGAGCAAGGACAACCGCACCGCCGGCTACCGGCTCTGCGGCGAGGAGACGAAGGCAATTCGTATCGAGTGCCGCGTCGGCGGCTCCGATCTCAATCCCTATCTCGCCTTTGCGGCACTCCTTGCCGCCGGCATTGACGGCATCGAGAACAAGCTCGAACTCGAAGCCCCCTTCGTCGGCGATGCCTATGGCGGCAAGGGCGTTCGCGAGATCCCGCGCACGCTACGCGCGGCCACGACTGAAATGACGGAATCGGCAATGCTGCGCAAAGCCTTCGGCGACGACGTGATCGACCATTACACCCGTGCTGCCGAATGGGAGCAGGAAGAATACGACCGCCGCATCACCGACTGGGAAGTGGCGCGCGGTTTCGAAAGAGCTTAATAGGCATTTGCGGTTGCTTGCCCGTCACGCTAGCCCTCTCCTCTTTTGAACGGGAGGGGACGTGCCCTGCGCGGGGTTTGCGGTTGAGGAAAACGGTGTTGCATATTCCCTTCCCCCCGCAGGCGGGGAGAAGGTGCCGGCCGGCGGATGAGGGCCCCGGCCCCACTCAAATTTTGAAGAATACGAGGACAGGAACAGATCATGGCAATGATCCAATGCATTTCACCGGTTGACGGTTCGGTCTATGCCGAGCGCGCAGCCCTTTCTCTCGATGCCGCCAAGGGCGTGGTGGCGCGCGCCCGCAAGGCGCAGAAAGCCTGGGCGAAACGGCCGCTCGAAGAGCGTGTGCAGCTGGTGCTGAAGGGTGCTGCGCGGCTGAACGAAATGTCCGACGTCGTCGTGCCGGAGCTTGCCTGGCAGATGGGCCGGCCGGTCAAGTATGGCGGCGAATACAAGGGTTTCAACGAGCGTTCCAACTATGTCGCTTCGATCGCGGCGGATGCGCTGGCGCCTGTTGTGGTCGAGGAGAGCGAGCGTTTCGAGCGTCGCATCGAGCGCGAGGCGCATGGCGTCGTCTTCGTCGTCGCGCCGTGGAACTATCCCTATATGACGGCGATCAATACGATCGCGCCGGCGCTGATGGCCGGCAATACCGTGGTGCTGAAACATGCCTCGCAGACGCTGCTGGTCGGTGAACGGCTGGTGCAGGCCTTCATCGAGGCCGGTGTTCCCGAGGATGTGTTCCAGAACGTATTCCTCGACCATGAAACGACATCGGCTTTGATTGCCGCCGGCAGCTTCAATTTCGTCAACTTCACCGGATCGGTCGAAGGCGGGCGCTCGATGGAGCGGGCGGCTGCCGGCACCTTCACCGGCCTTGGCCTCGAACTCGGCGGCAAGGATCCAGGTTATGTCATGGAGGACGCCGATATCGAGGCGGCCGTCGACACGCTGATGGACGGCGCGACCTATAATTCCGGCCAGTGCTGCTGCGGCATCGAGCGCATCTACGTGCATGAATCGCTCTATGACGCCTTCGTCGAAAAATCGGTTACCTGGGTGTCGAACTACAAACTCGGCAATCCGCTCGATTCCGATACGTCGCTCGGGCCGATGGCGCATAAGCGCTTCGCCAAGGTGGTGCGCGAGCAGATCGCCGATGCGATTTCGAAGGGCGCCAAAGCGCTTGTCGATCCCAAACTTTTCCCCGAGGATGACGGCGGCGCCTATCTCGCACCGCAGGTTCTCGTCGACGTCGACCATTCCATGGCCTTCATGCGCGAAGAGACTTTCGGTCCGGCGGTCGGCATCATGAAGGTGAAGAGCGACGAGGAGGCGCTCGCTTTTATGAACGACAGCCAGTATGGGCTGACGGCCTCGCTCTGGACCAGGGATGCCGAGCGGGCAGGGCGGCTCGGCCGCGAGATCGAAACCGGCACCGTTTTCATGAACCGCGCCGACTATCTCGACCCGGCGCTTTGCTGGACCGGTGTCAAGGAAACCGGCCGCGGTGGCTCGCTGTCGATCATCGGCTTCCACAATCTGACGCGTCCGAAATCCTTCCATCTGAAGAAAGTCACAGCATGAGCAGCAACATCACCGCAAACTGGAGCTATCCGACATCGGTCAAGCTCGGTCGGGGCCGCATCGCGGAAGTGGCCGACGCCTGCAAAAGCCTCGGCATCAAGAAGCCGCTGCTCGTCACCGACCGTGGCCTTGCCTCGATGGCAATCACCAAGACTGCGCTCGATATCCTCGAAGATGCCGGTCTCGGCCGCGCAATCTTTGCCGATGTCGATCCGAACCCGAACGAGAAGAACCTCGAAGCCGGCGTCAGGGCTTTCAAGGACGGCGGCCATGACGGCGTCGTCGCCTTCGGCGGCGGCTCCGGCCTCGATCTCGGCAAGTGCGTCGCCTTCATGGCCGGCCAGACGCGGCCGGTCTGGGATTTCGAAGATATCGGCGACTGGTGGACGCGTGCGAGCCTCGAGGGCATCGCCCCGATCGTCGCGGTGCCGACAACAGCAGGCACCGGTTCGGAAGTCGGGCGCGCCAGCGTCATCACCAATTCCGAAACGCATGTGAAGAAGATCATCTTCCATCCGAAGTTCCTGCCTGGCGTCGTCATCTCCGATCCTGAACTGACCGTCGGCATGCCGAAGATCATCACGGCCGGCACCGGCATGGATGCCTTCGCCCATTGCCTGGAGGCCTATTCCTCGCCCTTCTATCACCCGATGTCAGCCGGCATCGCGCTCGAAGGCATGCGGCTCGTCAAGGAATTCCTGCCGCGCGCCTATCGGGAAGGCACCGATCTGGAAGCCCGCGCCAACATGATGGCCGCCGCCGCCATGGGCGCGGTCGCCTTCCAGAAGGGGCTCGGCGCCATCCACGCGCTATCGCACCCGATCGGCGCCGTCTACAACACCCATCACGGCATGACCAACGCGGTGGTGATGCCCGCGGTGCTGCGCTTCAACCGCAAGGCGATCGAGGAGAAGATCGGCCGTGCCGCGGCCTATCTCGGCATTTCGGGCGGTTTCGACGGGTTCTACGATTATGTGCTGAAGCTCCGCTCCGAACTTGGCGTGCCGGAGACGCTGTCGGCGATGGGAATCGCTGACGACCGCATCGACGAATTGTCGGCCATGGCGATCGAAGATCCGAGCGCCGGCGGCAACCCGGTTGCAATGACACTCCAAAATACCAAGGCCCTGTTCAGGGATTGCTTCTGACAACATAAAAGCGGACCTACAGACTGGCCTGGAAAACCTCGGTTTTCCAGGCTTTTTTCGTTTCGGTGGCATCCCTATTTTTAGGGATGTGAAAAATACCGGCTGCAATTTCGCCGCGCGTGTTTCGAATTTGTTAACCATGATTAGAAAGGATGGATTAACCGCACGATGCTCCGACGGTGCGTAAGAGAGCGATTCCAGCTCGCACCATTCCTTCCGAGGACCGAACATGCCTGTCATCACATTCGCAAATACCAAGGGCGGCGCCGGCAAAACGACCGCTGTTCTGCTGCTCGCGACCGAGCTTGCCCGCAAAGGTTATCGCGTCACCATTCTCGACGCCGACCCGCAGCACTGGATTTCACGCTGGCACGAAATATCAGGTCATGTGCCCAATGTTTCGGTGATCGATTTCGTGACGACTGCGTCGCTGCCGCTGCATATCAGCGAGAACAAGCACAATACCGACTATTTCATCGTCGACCTGCCGGGTGCGCGCAATCCGCTGCTCGCCACCGCCGTCGGCCTTTCCGACCATGTGCTGATCCCCATTCAGGGCTGTGCGATGGATGCGCGCGGTGGCGCGCAGGTGCTCGAACTGCTGCAATATCTGGATGAGAAGGCCGGCATCAAGATCGGCCATTCGGTGGTGCTCACCCGCGTCAACTCGATGGTGACGACGCGGGCGCTGCAAGTCGTCAAGTCGCTGCTCAGCGAGCGGCATGTGCCGGTGCTCGATACGGCTATCATCGAACGCTCCGCCTTCCGCGACATCTTCGACTGTGGCGGCACGCTGCACACGATCGATCCCGCGCGCGTCAGCAACCTCGACAAGGCCCGGGAAAACGCCACCTGTTTTGCAGAAGAAATAATGCGCAAGCTGCCGGTGAGGCTGACGGCATCCGCCCGCGTGACGAGCCCGATGGTCCGCTCCGCCGCCTGAATATCCCCCACCTGAAACGACAAGGCCGCCGGAGCGATCCGGCGGCCTTGTCGTTGTTATCGTGATAATGATTTCAGTCGACGAACTCGACCGTCACTCCCGGCTTGACCATCTTGGCAAGCTCGGTGGCATCCCAGTTGGTCAGACGGATGCAGCCGTGGCTCTGGGTGCGGCCGATCTTCGAGGGCTCGGGCGTGCCATGAATGCCGTAGGTCGGCCTGGAAAGCGCCATCCAGACGGTGCCGACCGGACCGTTCGGGCCGGGTGGAATGTTGAGGATCTTGTCATTGGCGCCCTGCTGGAAATTGATCTTCGGATTGTAGGTATAACCGGGATTGAGGGCGACACGCTCGACGTTGACAGTGCCTGACGGTGAGGGGGTGTCGGTGGAGCCGATCGATGCCGGATAGGCGGCGAGAAGATTGCCGGCGCCGTCATAAGCGAAGACCTGCTTACGGCCCTTGTCGGCGATGATGCGGGCGACCGCGCCGCTCTTCGGCTCGCCTGGATTGACGACCTTGATGATGGTGCCGGGAACGGTGAAGTCGGCGCCGGCGTTCATCTCCTTGAGGAAAGCCTCATCCATGTGGAAACGCTCGGCGAGCATCTCGGTGGTCGAGGTGTAAGCCAGCGACGGCAGCAGCGCCTTATGCGAATAGTCTTCCGGAATCTCGGCGACGAAGGGGCCGGCCGCATCGGCCGGCGTGATCGTATAGCTGACGACGGGCAGCCCGCCGGTCATGCGCAGCTCTTCCAGAATGGCGTCGGTGTTGTTCGGATCGAGCTTCGAGCCGGTCATCTGATCGTAGGCATAGATCGCCTTGGTGACGTTCGAACCCATATGGCCATCGATGACGCCGGGAGAGACGCCGGCGCGGTCGAGGAAGACCTGCAAAGCGACGATCTCCGGCTTCGATTTGTTGTTCAGCGTGATGACAGGTTCATCGGGTGCGGCCTTCGGCTGATCGGCGGGCGGGATCTGCTGGTCGGGATCGATTGAGGCATAATCGTCGCCGGGCTGCGGATTGCCGATGCTGTTATCCTCGGGGTAGGGCTGGTCGCCGAGCGGCTGGCGCTCGATCGCGGCATCGCGTGGAATGCCGCCGGTGACGGCGCCGCGCTCGGAATAACGCGTATCGCCATAGGGATTGTTGTCGGAATAATAGGGGTCGTTGCCGTATTGGTCGTTATAGACTTCGCGCGGGCCGGGCCGCGGCGGATAGTAGCCGCGGGCGCGCATCTCGGTGGCGACGACGTTGCCATAGTCGTCGATCAACACACGATTGCCGCTACGGTCGCGTGCGTAGATATAACCGGCTGGAATATAGTCGAGGATTTCGCCGCTCGGCGTCACAAGCACGATATCGCTCTGGCGGCGATCGCGGAACTGCTGCGCGCCTGCCTCTGGCGCGGTAACCGCAATGGCGGCCACGACGGCCGCGAGGCAAAATGCCGACTTCAAAAAGCGATCCACGTATCATACCTCGAACAGTGACTGGGCAGACACACACCTGCGAATTTTGACGCTAGTGTGGAATTTATGAAAGCGTGCTGAACAAAATATGAAAATCACTAAGATTTCCTTTTACTCATAAACGTTTGCGTCCTTGTGTCAGTTCCGCAAAGTCCACGGTTGCGGCAAAAACACAAGATAGGAGCCGCACCGATTGACGAATGGCGGCGTGAAACCTAACGCTAGCGCATCGTCCTTTCCGAAAATCGGAATCGATTGTCGGAAAAGGACGATGCGACGATTCAAAGAGTTAGGGCGTCCTTTGTGCGTCCGGAAGGACGCACGGCGCTAAAGAGCCGATAATCCCTGAGGAGACCGCGATGATCGAATTTGCCGCCGCAAGCGGGCCGCGCCTGATGCTGGATGAAACATCGGTGCTGGATATCGGCGGATGCATCGTCGAAGGCGTCGACATCGCTCCGAAACGCGCCATTCCCGACGATGGCGATCCGCGAATCGATCACTCGCTCGAAGGCTTCCTGTTCACCTGCGGGCCGGACCATATCCGCCACCGCCAGCCGATCCCCGGCCGAGACGACGGCAAGGTCTATCCGCTGCACGGATCGGCCTCCGGTCATGCGGCGAAGGTGCTGTGGACGAAGTTCGAGAACGGCAATGCCGAATGCCGGGCCGATATCGACATCACCACCGTCGAGGGACTGCCGCAGCGCATCGAGCGGCTGTGGCGGATCGATGGGGCAACCGGCGAAGTGCGGCTCGAGGACCGGGTCGTCAATACGAGCGATCGGACGGTTCCGACCTTCCTGATGTACCACATGAACACCGGCGGCAAATGGCTGGACGAGGGCACGCGGCTCGAAGGCCGGATGCTGGAAAATGGAGGTTTCCCCTGGACGTTCGGCGAGGAGCCGGGCGGCATCTTCTGCGTCGCCGCGCCGGCGACGGAGGCGGGGTTTGCGGAGGTCCGCCTCGGACCGATCGCCGCAATCGGCGGCCGGACGCTGCGGGTGCGTTTCCGCGCCGACACGCTGCCCCATCTGCAGGTCTGGCGGAACCAGAAGGCGCCGGCCCACATCATCGGCATCGAGCCGGTTTCGCATCGCTGGATATCGCGCGACGAGCTTGAGGCAGCTGATGAGTTCGACATGCTGGCGCCCGGCGAGAGCCGCAGCTATGCGCTGACCTTTGCCTTCCTGTGAGCGAAGTGTTGTTGACGCTGGCACACCTCCGTCGTAGACCTTCAGCCCACGATTTTTGAGGAGACAAGAGGATGGATATTCGCCAGATCGACGATGAATATTCGGTTTCGGGCCAGATCACGCTCGAGGAACTCGACGAGATCAAGGCGCTGGGGTTCAAATCGATCGTCTGCCACCGTCCCGACCACGAAAGTCCCGACCAGACGTCGTTCTCCGTCATCGAGGCGCGCGCGAGGGAGCTAGGTCTCGAAATTGCCCATGTGCCTGTTGGGCCGATGGGCGTGACCGAGGAAGCCGTGCAGGGCATGGTCGACGCGCTCGACGAATTCCCGCGGCCGATGCTCGGCTATTGCCGTTCCGGCGCACGCTCGACGGCGATCTACCAGAAGACCCACCATATCCGCAATTGAGCCCCCGTTCCGGGCGCCATTTCCGGCGTTGAGCCCCAGCGCCACCACCTTCCATTCACTCAGGAGATTATGATGAGCATCAAGCGTATCGACGTCGGCTCGCGCATGAGCGGCGCCGTCATTCACGGCAATACAGTCTATCTCGCAGGCCAGGTCGGCGAGGGCGAAAGCGTCACCGATCAGTGCAAGTCCTCGCTTGCCGAAGTCGACCGCCTGCTGGCTGCATCAGGCAGCAGCAAGTCGAAGATCCTGCAGACGATCATCTACCTCGCCGACATCGCCGATTTCGCCGAGATGAACGCCGTCTGGGAAGGCTGGATCGATCCGGCCAATCCACCGGCCCGCGCCACCAGCGAAGCCAAGCTCGCTGCGCCGAAATACAAGGTCGAGTTCATCGTCACGGCCGCACTCGACTGAAGTCGCCGCGTCCCT
Source organism: Rhizobium leguminosarum bv. viciae (assembly GCF_012276115.1). Classification (GTDB taxonomy): domain Bacteria; phylum Pseudomonadota; class Alphaproteobacteria; order Rhizobiales; family Rhizobiaceae; genus Rhizobium; species Rhizobium leguminosarum_T. The sequence continues at coordinate 46,434 of NZ_WIEU01000023.1, forward strand.
AAAGCGCGTCGCGATCTTTCAGATTCGCTCCTTGCGCTTTAAGTCTTTGTTTTTACGCATGTCGTTGTCGCAAAACCGCTGCACATTTTTGCGCGACATGCTTTATCCTTCAAGGCCGGTGAGTTTTCTCACCGGCTTTTTGTTTGGGCGATTTCCGAGAGCGTGCGCGTCGGCGTAATCGCCTCTGGATCGAGCTTGACCTCGATGATCGCGGGTTTGCCGCTGGCGCGGGCGCGCTCGAAGGCCGGGGCGAAATCCGCCGTCGTCTCCACCGTCTCGCCGTGGCCGCCATAGGCTCGGGCAAGGGCTGCGAAGTCGGGATTGGTCAGATCGGTGCTGCTGACGCGGCCGGGATACTCGCGCTCCTGATGCATGCGGATCGTGCCGTAGATGCCATTGTTGACGACGACTGCGATGATCGGCAGGCCGTAGCGGATGGCGGTGGCGAATTCCTGGCCGTGCATCAGGAAGCAGCCGTCGCCGGCAAAGCAGATAACCTCGCGCTCGGGAAAGAGCCGCTTGGCAGCGACGGCGGCCGGCAGGCCGTAACCCATCGAGCCGGAGGTGGGGGCGGCTTGGGTGTTGAAGCGGCGAAAACGATGGAAGCGGTGCACCCAGGTGGCGTAGTTGCCCGCACCATTGGTGAAGATCGTCTCCGGCCCGGTATTGGCCTCCAGCCATTCCATGATCGGCCCCATATGGACGGCGCCCGGTCCGCTCAAGGGCGGCTTCGACCAGGCGAGATAGGCCTGGTGCAGGCGCGCGGTGCGCTCTGCCCAGAGCGGTTCGGCCGGCGCTTCCAGATCGGCGAGTGCTGCGACGAAATCGGCAGGTGCCGCGCAGATGGCAAGATCCGGGCGATAGATGCGGCCAAGCTCGGAAGCGTCGGGATAGATATGCACCAGCGATTGCTGGGGATAGGGGATGTCGATCAGCGTATAGGACGAGGACGGCATTTCCGACATGCGGCTGCCAAGCAGGATCAGCAGGTCGCTCTCTTTGATCTCCTTTGCTAGCGCCGGATTGATGCCGATGCCGACATCGCCGGCATAGCAGGGATGGAGATGATCGAACAGCATCTGCCGGCGGAAGGAGCAGCCGGTGGGCAGTTGGAAACGCTCGGCAAAGCTCTGAAAATCGGCGACGGCATCAGCATTCCAGCGTGTGCCGCCAAGGATTACCATCGGCCGCTCGGCTTTTAGCAGGCGGAGATAGAAATCGTCGATCTGGCGGCGGCCGGGATGGGCCTCGACGCTGGCATAGTGCCTGGCGCGGGGTGCCTCGACCTCATCGCGCAGCATGTCCTCCGGCAGCGTCAGCACGACAGGGCCGGGACGGCCGGAGGTTGCGACCGCAAAGGCGCGGGTGACGAACTCGGGAATACGGCCAGCATCGTCGATCTCACCCACCCATTTGGCGAATTCGGTGAAGGCGCGGCGGAACTCGACCTCCTGGAAGGCTTCGCGCTCGCGTGCTTCCCGCTGCACCTGGCCGATGAACAGGATCATCGGGATCGAGTCCTGCTTGGCGATATGCAGGCCGGCGGAGGCGTTGGTGGCGCCGGGGCCACGGGTCACCATGCAGATGCCGGGTTCGCCGGTCAGCCGGCCCCAGCAATCCGCCATCATTGCCGCTCCGCCCTCCTGGCGGCAGACGAGGACGTCGATATCGCTGTCGCGCAACGCGTCGAGCACGGCAAGGAAGCTCTCGCCGGGCACGCAGGAGAGACGCTTGACGCCGTTCGCCTTCAGCGCCTCGACGATCAGTTCCCCGCCCGTCTTCTTCATGACAATGCCTTCTTCATAACGATGCCTTTCTCTCGCGCTCGGCGAGTTCCGCCAGAATTTCTGCCTGGTGTTCGCCGAGACGCGGGCTCGGCCTGATATACCGCAGCGGCGTCTCCGACAGGACCACAGGCGTCCTGACACCGGGGATCACCGTTCCGGCTGCATCCGCAAGGTCGATGCGCAGGCCGCGAGCCTGTACCTGCGGATGGGCGAACATTTCCTCGATCGTGTTGATCGCGCCTGATGGAACCGCGTTCTCTTCACAGGCCTTCAGCAGATCCGCCTTCTGCCATTTCAACGTTTCGGTGGAGACGAGGCGCCGCACTTCGCCGCGATTGCCGACGCGGGCCTTGTTGGTGGCGAAACGCTCGTCGCCGGCGATGGTCTCCAGGCCAAGGATGGTGCAGAGGCGGCGGAACTGGCCGTCGTTTCCAACCGCGAGAATGAGGTAACCGTCCGCCGTCGGCACGACCTCATAGGGCGAGATATTGGGATGGGCATTGCCGAGGCGGGTCGGCGCCTCCCCGGAGACCAGGTAATTCATGTTCTGATTGGCGAGCACGGCCGATTGCACATCGAGCAGGGCCATGTCGACCAACTGGCCTTCGCCTGATTTCAGGGCATGGATCAGAGCGGCTTCGATCGCCGCGACGGCATAGATGCCGGTGAAGATATCGGCGATGGCGACACCTGCCTTCATCGGCTGGCCGCCAGGCTCCCCGGTAATCGACATGAAGCCGGACATGCCCTGGACGATGTAATCGTAACCGGCGAGGCTGGCATAAGGGCCGTTCTGGCCGAAGCCGGTGATCGAGCAATAGACGAGCTTCGGGTTGACTTTACGCAGGCTGTCATAATCGAGCCCGTATTTGACGAGGCCGCCGAGCTTGAAATTCTCGATCACCACATCGGCGGTGGAGACCAGGCGGCGGACGAGATCCTGACCTTCGGCGCTCTTCAGGTCGGCAGTGACGGAGCGCTTGCCGCGATTGGCAGCGTGGTAATAGGCGGCCGAGAGATTTTCGCCGTCGGCGCCTTCGACGAAGGGTGGTCCCCATTGGCGCGTATCGTCGCCGCCGTCGGGATTTTCGACCTTGATGACGTCGGCGCCGAGATCGGCGAGCATCTGTCCCGCCCAAGGGCCGGCGAGCACACGGGCAAGCTCGATCACCCGGATGCCGGCAAGCGGCGGTTTTTTCGTCACGGTCTCCGTCATGTTCCTCCGGGCTCTCGTTCTTAGATCTAGGGCTTAGATCTAGGGCGCCAGCGTCGCCTCTGATGTACCGGATACCGGTTTCGATGCAAAGCGACGCTCGCGCCAGACAATGTAGAAGCCCGACGCCATGATAATCATAATTCCGAGCCATTTGACCGCATCCGGGAAGTCGCCAAAGACCAGCCAGGCGAAGATCGTCGCTGAGACGATCTCGAAATATTGCAGCGGTGCGAGCGTCGAGGCTGGTGCTGCGCGATAGGCATAGACGCCGAGGATGCCCGATATCGCGGCCATGGCGCCGACGCCGGCGACATAGAACCAGGCGCGGCCATCCGGCATGACCGGGTCGAAGATATCGGAGCCGGTTCCCTGGCCCAGGAAAAGCAGGATGGCGCAGAAGAGCAGGCCCCAGATGCTCATCTGGAACTGCATCGCCCAAGGGTCCTCCCTGTGCGAGAGGACGCGCGTCATCAGCACGAAGATGGCAATGCAGAGCGCGCTGACGACAGGCAGAAGCGCGATGTAGCCGACTTCTTCGAAACTCGGCTGGATGATCAGCATCGCCCCGAAGAAGCCGACGCCGCAGGCGCTGTAGCGCCGCCAGCCGATCGTCTCCTTCAGGAAGATACCGCCGAGGATCGTCAGCATGATCGGCTCGACGAAGAAGATCGCAATCGCGTCGGCGACCGCCATATATTTCAGCGTGGTGACGAAGGAGATCATCGAGACAGTGATTATCGCGCCGCGGATGGCATGGAACAGGTTTTGGCGCCAGGAAAAATCGGCAAAGCTGCGCCGCCATATTACAATCGGCAGCATGCAGATCGCCTGTACGGCAAAGCGGCCGGCGGTGATCTCCGCGGACGGGACTGTGACGATGGCAAGCTTGGCGAAAATATCGATGAGCGGCGAGAACATCACCGAGATAAACATCAGCACAAGCCCCATCGTCACGTCGGAGGCGGACGAAACGCGGCGGGCGGAGGTGCTGTTCATGATGAAATCCCTGTACTCAGGATATTGGTCACTCAGGATCTTGCGACGGCCCTGTCGCACCAGTCCGCAAAGGCTGCGATCGCCGCATCCGCGCCGATCTCATTCAGTGTTTCGTGCCGCACGTCCTGATATATCTCAGTGCTGATACGGGAGAAGCCTCGGCCTTTCAAATGGTTTGACAGCCAGAGCACGGCTTTTCCACGCTCCGTCGCCGGGTCTTCTCCGCCGCCGACGAGATGGATCGGCATGTTCCGAGGCAGCCGGTCGAGGTGGATTTTCTGCGGCGCCCGGAAGGTCAACTCGAAGAGATCGAGCCAGAGGGAGACCGAGGCATCGAAGCCGCAGAGCGGATCGGCGACATATTTGTCGACTTCATCAGGAAGACGCGACAGCCAGTCGAACTCGGTGCGGCGCCCGGGGATGGATTTGCCCCAGGTGCCGAAGGTGAGTTTGGGCAAGAGGCCGCTCGGCACGTCGGAGCCCTTCAACATGCGCTCGGCAAGCAGGATCGCCTGGGCGGCTCGGCCGGCGAGACCGACGGCGAAATTCGAATTCCAGACGGCGACGGCATCGAAGTCGGCCGGAGCCGTGACGGCAGCATTGAGGGCGATGAGGCCGCCCATCGAATGGCCGAAAAGGATCACCGGCAGACCGGGATGGCGGGAGGCCGCATGGCCGCGCATGGCGATGACGTCGCCGATCACTCGTTCGACGCCGCCGCGGCGGGCGAAGCGGCCGATCGGCGCATCGGGCGCCGCCGTCTCGCCGTGGCCGCGATGATCATGGGCATAGACGTGATATCCGCGCGCCGCCATCGTCTCGGCAAAGACGCGGTATCGTTTCGAGTGTTCGGCCAAGCCATGCGATATCAACAGGATGCCGCGTGCCGGGGTGATCGCCTCAGCATGGTGATAGGCCAGCGACGCCACTGGCACGGCGAGCCTTTGCGTTTCAGAAAACATGTGGGTCCTCCCGGCGGCAACAGACCAGATCGCCGGGTAATTGCAACATGGGCATTTGATTATCTGATAACAATTTGCAGCCGTGTTGCGATTCAGGGTTGCGGCCTTTTGATTTTGATGCTTATTTGTTCCTGTATTGTTCTTTTTTTGGGGGTTGAAATGAGCAGCATGCAGTTGCGTACCTTGTCGTTCGCCGTGTCAATGGTTATTGCCGGCGCCGCCGTGGCGCAGGAGGCTGGCGGGGCTGGCGGGGCTGGCGGGCGCACCCGCTTCATTCTGGCGGCGAGCTGGCAGCCGGCCTTTTGCCAGACGAACCAGAAGAAGGCCGAGTGTGCGAGCCAGACCGGCGAGCGCCCCGATGCGACGAGCTTTTCGTTGCACGGACTTTGGCCGATGCGGCAGGATTATTGCGGCGTGAGCGCCGAGCAGAAGGCCGCCGACAAGGATGGCGACTGGAACAAGCTGCCGGAGGTCACGCTTGCGGCCGAGACGAAGACGGCGCTGGCAAAGGCGATGCCCGGCACGCAATCCGGCCTGGAACGCCATGAATGGGTGAAGCATGGCACCTGCACGAAGATGAGCGCCGACGACTATTTCGGCGTCGGCGTGCATCTCGTAAGCGCGCTCAACGCGTCGGCGGTGCGCGATCTTTTCGCTGCCAATATAGGGAAGCCGGTCAAGGCCGACGCGATCAAGGCGGCTTTCGACAAGAGCTTCGGGCCGGGTGCCGGCGACCGCGTCAAGATGAGCTGCCGGCGGGCCGGCAATGTCAGGATGATCAGCGAGCTGACGATCGGGCTTTCGGAAGCCGCGGGGGCGGCATCGGCGAAAAGTGCCGGCCTCGCCGATCTGATCCAGGGCGCTGGAAAAACATCGTTCGGCTGTGACGAGGGCGTCGTCGACGCTGCGGGCTTTTGACCGGAAATCCTGAGTAAACCGGGTTTCGGCGTTGCCCGCAGGCGCTGTTTCGCCTACATAGCGGCACAATCGAAGTTTCCCGCCCGGAGCAGCGCAGCATGGCACGTCAGTTCATCTATCATATGTCCGGCCTCAACAAGGCCTATGGCAACAAGAAGATCCTGGAGAATATCCACCTTTCGTTCTACCCGGATGCCAAGATCGGTATCCTTGGTCCGAACGGCGCGGGTAAATCCACCGTGCTGCGCATCATCGCAGGCCAGGACAAGGAGTATACCGGCGAAGCCTGGCTCGCCGAAGGTGCGACGGTCGGCTATCTGGAGCAGGAGCCGCATCTCGATCCCAACAAGACGGTGTTCGAGAATGTCATGGAAGGCGTTGCCTCGAAGACGGCCGTCCTCGATCGCTACAATGAATTGATGATGAACTATTCCGACGAGACGGCGGAAGAGGGCGCCAAGCTTCAGGATGTCATCGACAGCCAGAATCTTTGGGATCTGGAAAGCCAGGTCGAGATGGCTATGGAAGCCCTGCGCTGCCCGCCGCGCGACGCCGAAGTCACCAGCCTTTCCGGCGGTGAGCGCCGCCGTGTCGCGCTCTGCCGCCTGCTGCTTTCGCAGCCGGATCTGCTGCTGCTCGACGAACCGACCAACCACCTGGACGCCGAAACCATCGCCTGGCTCGAAAAACATCTGCGCGACTATCCGGGCGCCGTGATGATGATTACCCACGATCGCTACTTCCTGGACAACGTCACCGGATGGATCCTCGAACTCGACCGCGGCCGTGGCATTCCTTACGAAGGCAACTACTCGGCCTACCTGCAGGCGAAAGCCAAGCGCATGCTGCAGGAAAGCCGCGAAGACGCATCGCGCCAGAAGGCGATCAGCCGCGAACAGGAATGGATCGCGTCCAGCCCGAAGGCTCGTCAGGCCAAGTCCAAGGCGCGTATCAAGTCCTACGAGCAACTGGTGGATGCCGCCGAAAAGCAGCGTCCCGGCGACGCCCAGATCATCATTCCGGTCAGCGAGCGCCTCGGCCAGGTGGTCATCGAGATGGACGGCATCACCAAGGGTTTCGAGGGCCGCACGCTGATCAACGACCTGTCGATCAAGCTGCCGCCAGGCGGCATCGTCGGCATCATCGGCCCGAACGGCGCCGGCAAGACGACGCTATTCAGGATGATCACCGGCCAGGAAACGCCGGATGGCGGTTCGATCCGCATCGGCGAGACCGTGCATCTCGGTTATGTCGACCAGAGCCGTGACACCCTTGCGGCCGACAAGACGGTCTGGGAGGAAATCTCCGGCGGCGCCGAAATCATCAAGCTCGGCAAGTTCGACATGAATTCCCGTGCCTATTGCGGCGCCTTCAACTTCAAGGGCGGCGATCAGCAGCAGAAGGTCGGCAATCTCTCTGGTGGTCAGCGCAACCGTGTTCACCTTGCCAAGATGCTGAAGGCCGGCGGCAACGTTCTGCTGCTCGACGAACCGACCAACGACCTCGATACGGAAACGCTGGGTGCCTTGGAAAACGCGCTGGAGAACTTCGCCGGCTGCGCCATCATCATCAGCCACGATCGCATGTTCCTCGACCGCCTGGCGACGCATATCCTCGCTTTCGAAGGCGACGGCCATGTCGAGTGGTTCGAAGGCAACTTCGAGGATTATGAACAGGACAAGGTTCGCCGCCTCGGCCCCGATGCCCTCAACCCGGGCAGCCAGGCCCACAAGCGCCTGACACGCTGATTTCACTCATTTTTCTTTGCAAAAGCCCCGGTTCGGCCGGGGCTTTTTCACGTCACGCCTTGTCGCAATCTGAGCAGCCAATTTCGCGGAGAGTGCGAATTGCCGCTTGCCACGGCTTTTCAAATCACATAAAGATATCTTTATATCTTGATTGGATCAAAGATGAGCGAACCGTTGAAGCTTGGACTGGATGCGCTGGTGGACGTCTTGAAGGCGGCCGGCGAGCCCACGCGCCTGCGTCTTCTGGCGCTTCTTGACGGCGGCGATCTGACGGTGACCGATCTTACCGAAATTCTCGGCCAATCCCAGCCCCGCATCTCGCGCCACCTGAAGCTGCTTGGCGAGGCCGAACTGATCGAACGCTACCAGGAGGGCGCCTGGGCCTATTTCCGTCTCAAGCAAGACGGTAAGGCCGCTATGCTGGTGCGGGCGTTGCTGAAGCATGTTTCCGAGAACGATCCGACCATCCTTCGTGACGGCGAGCGGCTTTCGCAGGTCAAGCGCCAGCGCGCCGAGCGGGCACAGGCCTATTTCAGCCGCAACGCGGCCGAATGGGACGAGCTTCGCCGCCTGCATGCGGCCGATGAGGAGGTCGACGCTGCCGTCATCCGGCTGCTCGGCAGCCAGCCGATCGACTCGCTGCTCGATCTCGGCACCGGCACCGGCCGCATCCTCGAACTCCTGTCCGGGCTCTACCGCCGGGCGACCGGCGTCGATGCCAGCCGCGACATGCTGAGCGTGGCGCGCGCCAATCTCGACAAGTCCCGCATCACCAAGGCCACCGTGCGCCACGCCGATATCCTGAACCTGCCTTTCGAGGGACAGGATTTCGATCTGGTGACGATCCATCAGGTGCTGCATTTCTTTGATCAGCCAGAGATTGCGATCGCGGAAGCGGCGCGCATGCTCCGGCCGGGCGGCCGGCTCGTGGTCATCGACCTTGCGCCGCACACGCTCGAATATCTCCGCGACGAGCATGCGCATGTCCGTCTCGGCTTTTCGCACCAGGCGATGTCCGACTGGTTGCGCAAGGCCGGGCTCGACGTCGAGCAGGTCGTCGATCTTCATCCGGGTCAGCAAAGCGGGCAGGGGTTGACGGTCACCGTCTGGCTCGCGCGCGATCCGAGGCGCCTCATGGCTTCGCAGACGAGCGAAGGCGCCGAACCTACATTTGCCGGGAGGGTATGACATGGCTTTGAAAAACGATGCGCGCGGTCGCAACATCAGGGTCTCTTTCGAATTTTTCCCGCCGAAATCGGAGGAGATGGAAGGGCAGCTCTGGCATACCGTCAGCGAACTGCAGGACTGGGACCCGGATTTCGTGTCGGTAACTTATGGCGCCGGCGGCACCACCAGAGCGCCGACGCTGACCACGGTCACGCGCTTCCTATCGCAGACGCCGCTTGCCACCGCTTCGCATCTCACCTGCGTCGGCGCGACGAAGGAAGAGACGCATCAGGTGGTCGACACCTTCCGCAAAGCCGGCGTGACGCATTTCGTGGCGCTGCGCGGCGATGCGCCCGGTGGTGCCGGCGCGCCCTACCAGCCGCATCTCGGCGGTTATGCCAATGCGGCGGAGCTGGTGGCCGGCCTGAAGGAAATCGGCGATTTCGAGATTTCGGTTTCCGCCTATCCGGAAAAACACCCGGAAAGCCGCGATACTGCGGCCGATATCGACATGCTGAAGCGCAAGGCCGACAATGGCGCCGACCGGGCGCTGACGCAGTTCTTCTTCGACAACGACAATTTCGAGCGCTACCTGGAACGGGTGCGCGGTGCCGGCATCTCGATCCCTGTCGTGCCCGGCATTATGCCGATCCAGAATCTGACGCAACTGAAGCGTTTCGCCGGGGCTTGCGGCACTGTTATCCCCGCCTTCCTCGACGAGCGCTTCGCGGGCTTCGACGACAAGCCCGAGGAGCGGGCGAAGGTCGCCGCCGAAGTCGCTGCCGAACAGATCGAAGATCTAGTCCGGCGCGGCATCCACGACTTCCATCTCTATACGATGAACCGTGCGCCGCTGGTTTCCGCCGTGCTCGACAATCTCGGCCTCTCCCGCCGGCAAACAAAAAGTGCTGGCGCAGCCGCCTGATCTTTGCGCGTCTGAAAGACGCGCGGCGCTGTAAAAGTGAAAAGCGCATGTCGGGCGGGACATGCGCTTTTTCGTTGGCGGATTGATCAGTTATTCAGGAGTTTAGGCACTATCAGTCATTACACTTTCGTCGGCCAGCTCAGATGAAGAGCATGGACAAGACGAAAGCAAACGCTGCACTGACCAACAGAACATTCAAGGATTGCGTGAGTCCCATGTCTGTCTCCTCGCGTTAACCGGCCGATAATATGTCTGAAATATGTCGGTTGGGAAGCAGATCTTATGCTGCGCTGCAGAAGGGTTCAGTGGATAAGTCGAATAGCGTTTCGGCAAGTATTTGAAATTATTTGTTAATTTTCAACAGATTTTTGTTCACAGATTTTAACATGCCGTTAAATCGGGCGATTGCGCATTTACCTATGCGCCCAAAACATGGCGGGATCGCAACCGGTTGAAAACATGTGGAATTCGCAACCGGTTTCAGGCGGCCTTGGCCAGCAGGCGATAGGCGCGGCCGTCGAGAATGACGAGGCCGAAACCGATCAGCGCCATGCCGGCAAACTCGCTCAGTGCCAGCCTTTCTCCGAGGAAGAGCACGCCGAGAAGGATGGCGCTCGGCGGCACCAGCAGGGTGACGAGCGAGGCATTGGTGGCGCCGGCCGTCGCCATGATCCGGAAATAGAGGATGTAGCCGAAGGCGGTCGACAGCAGCGCCAATGCCAGGATGGCGAGGAGGGCATCAAGCGGCGGTGCGGCAAGCGCCCAGGGACGATCGGCCAGCAGCGACAGCGGCAGCGCAATCAGCGAAGAGGCGGTCAACTGGCCGGCTGCGGTAACAGGGGCGGGAACATTCTTGAAGCGTTTGCCGTAAGTGGCTGCGAAACCATAGGAGATCGCGGCAAGTACGGGAAGAAGCAGCGCCCAGAGCGGGGCTTCGCCACCGGCCGACATGCCGGGGCCGATCAGCACGATCGTTCCGATCAGGCCAACGAGGCAGCCGGCGATCTTTGCCGGCGACAGCTTCTCGTCTGAGGTGAAGTAGTTGGCGATCAGCACGGTCCAGATCGGCGTCGTCGCATTCAGGATCGCCGCAAGACCGGCGCCGATGCGGGTCTGGCCGAAGAAGATCAGCGCATGCGGCAGGGCATTGTTGATGAGTCCGAGGATCAGGAATTCGCGCCAGCGGGCCTTGAGGATCGCATAGAAGTCGAAACGGCCGGCGATATAGAGATGCAGCGCCAGCGCCGCGAGCAGCAGCCTGAAGAAGACGAGGGTCAGCGGCGGAACGTGCTGGACGGCAATACGGGCAAAGAAGAAGGAGCCGCCCCAGATCAGGCCGAGCAGGACCAGTAGCGCCCAGGTCCAGGCATTCATTCTGCTGTCCATGCCGATTCCTCCATCGCAAGCCGCTCGTTTTGCCGAAAGCCGGCACCGGATTTCGGCTTGATGCTTTAGCGCAGGTGGAGGACCGCGCCACCCGTTTCTTGCCAAGCGGGCGGCGGTAAAAAGTCAGCGGGGCTCAGAGAGCATTGAGGAGGGCAGGCGTCGCCCAGCCGTCAGCCGGCATGCCGAGGCGCTGCTGTTCCTTCTGGATCGCGACACGTGTGCCGGAGCCGAGGATGCCGTCGATCTCGCCGACATCATGGCCAAGCGACTGCAGCTTGGTCTGCAACGCCTTCATCTGGTCGCTGGCAAGCCCCTGTTCCGGCACGCCCTTGAGGTAGGGTTCGGCGCCAGAAAGGCGCGTTCCGAAATAGGCGGCCGAGGTCGTGTAGATGAACGACTTGTTCCATTCGAGATAGATCTTGAAATTGGGATAGGCGATGAAAGCGGGTCCCATGCGGCCCTGCGGCAGAACGAGGTCGCCTTCGAGGTTACCGAAGGCGGTATTGCCATCTCGCGGCTTGACGCCGAGTGCGAACCATTCGGCGGCCTTCATCGTGCCGCCAAGACCGGATTTCTCGAAGGGCAGGTTATCGGGCAGGGTCACTTCCTGCAGCCAGGGCTGGCCGCGCTCGAAGCCGAGGTGCTGGATGAATTTCGCTGCCGTCAGGATGGCGTCCGGGCTGCTCTGTTTCAGGCGGATATGACCGTCGCCGTCGCCGTCCATTCCATAGGCGATGATGTCGCGCGGCAGCATCTGCACCTGGCCGATCTCGCCGGCCCAGGCGCCGGTATTGGTGGCGGGGTCGAGGTCGCCATGCTCGACCATCTCGATAAGGGCGATCAGCTGCGGACGGAAGAGTTCCGGACGGCGGCAGTCATGCGACAGCGTCACCAGGGCGTTGCGGGTGTTGAAATCGCCCTGGACGGCGCCGAAATCGGTTTCCATCGCCCAGAAGGCGGTGATGACGCCCGGGGGGACGCCGAATTCCTGCTCGGCGCGGGCAAAGACGTCGGCATATTGCTTCATCTTCTGGCGGCCGATGTCGAGGCGAGCCTGGCTGACGGTGCGCTGGGAGAATTCGAGGAAGGTCTGCTTGAAGACGCCTTGGGCGCGATCCCGGCTCAGGACCTTGGGATCGATATCGGCGCCGGCGAAGGCTTCGTCGGCGGCTGCCGCACTGGCGCCGGCTGCGATAGCATCTTTCTTCACGCCTTCGAGGAACGCGGACAGATCGCCGCCGCAGGGCGCTGCCGGGGCTGCGCCCGGCGCCTGCTGGGCCGCCGCGCCGCCTGCAAGGGCGAAGGCAAACAGAAGGGCGAGTGCAGAGCGGCTTGCGAGCGAGCGGTGCATGGATGCGGTCCTTATATCAAACAGATTTCCGTCGCTTTCACAGACGAATGTGACGGAAGCAAGAAACATCGCAAGACGTTACTAAGAATTTCTATCCTTGGAAACGGCGGCGACCCAATTGTTCCAGTTCTTTGCGCTGCCGCCAAAGACATTGATGTCGGTCGGCCCACTGATGCCGGGAATAACGCCGGTCGAGGTATATTGCCAGAAGGCCCAGCGGCGGTCGGAATAGGTCGCCTCGGGGTGTTTTGCCACCGAACGGACCCAGAAATGATAATCCTGGAAGTAGCCGACGAGATTTTCGCGGTGGAAATCGACCGAGGTGTAGATGATCGGGCGCTTGCCGTAATAGGCCTCCAGCCGGTCCATGAAACGCTGCATTTCGGCGCGCACCGTTTCAGCGTCGGGACGGTAGCGGCAGGTCTTCGATTCGCCGTTCCATTCGACGTCAAGCACCGGCGGCAGCCGCATGGCCGCCTTCGGCACGTTGCGGATGAACCAGTCGGCCTGCTGATCGGCGGAGGAGCAGAAATAGTAGAAATGATAGGGAGCGTGCGGGATGCCGGCGGCGCCAGCCTCTCGCCAGTATTCGTCGAAGCGCGGATCGACTCTGTCCTTGCCTTCGGTGGCTTTGATGAAGGCGAAGGAGACGCCTGAATTCTTCACCGTGCCCCAGTCGATATCGCCCTGCCATTTGGAAATATCGATGCCGTGCACCGGATTCTGCTGCGGATGCTTTGCTCCGAAATCCTGGGGATCGGTGTCCTTGAAGCGCGTCTTCGGCTTGATCGACGCCGTTTCGAGATAGTCATAACCCGAGGAACTGCAGCCGGCTAAAAGGACGGCCAAGGGCAAAACGCAAAACAATAGCCGGCGCATGGGCGTCCCGTCGTAGCTCGAATGATCTCTTTGCCCCACAACCTGACCTTCGAAAAAGACGAGTCAGCAGAGGATAACCCTCTATTCGCCATATCAACGTAAAAAATCGGTTAGTTTCAAGCGAATTATGAGCGCTTGCTGATAATAGCTGCCCGCCAGGCATAACCGCCGCCGACGGTATCGAACAACAATGTCGCGTTGTTTTCATGGGCTTGCGCTTCCAGGACCTCGCGCAGATCGGGGCGCGGGGTGACGTGGAATTTTGCAAGCCAGGACTGCAGCATGCGCCGGAACCAGCCCGGCAAGCCTTCCTGTTGGCCGAAATCGACGATGTGCAGCTGGCCGCCGGGCTTGAGGGCGGCGATCGATGCATCGACGGCGCGCTCCCAGTCCGGGATCATCGACAGGGCATAGGAAATCAGGATGCGGTCGAAGCCGCTGACGCCGAATTCGCGCGGCGTGAACGCCGTGGCATCGGCGACGCGGAATTCCGGGATTGTCGCCTTGTTGGCAAAGGTCTTGCGCGCCGAAATCAGCATTTCCTGGGAAATGTCGAGACCGAACAGCTTGGCGGTCGGGAAATGCCGGTGGGCGAAGGCCATGTTGCGCCCGGTGCCGCAGCCGACTTCAAGCAGGGTGCCGCCCTCGGGAACGTCGAGATTACGGATCGTGCTGTCGCGGCCGAGAAGATAATATTTGCGGGTGAGGTCGTAGATATGGCGCTGGTAGCGGTACATGCCATCCATCAGGCTGGCATGTTCATCGTCCTTTGCCGCCATATGGGTATCGACCTTGCTCACGCCTTCTTCCCGTAAATGTGGAAGCCGCCGTAGATTGCCGAGCGATCGAGCGCGGTCAGCTCACGCGACTTCTCCTCGAAGTAATCCCACTGGTCGCGGATCGCCGGAGCCAGTCGGCCTTCGATGATGCTCTTTTCTGCGGCGGTGCGGAAGATCACGCGGGCGCCTTCGCGCGCCGTGCGGGTGATTTCCGTCCAGACGTCGTTCAACTGCTCGTCCGTCATCCAGTCCTGTGCGTCGAGCAGGATGTAGCGGTCGCGTGAGGCGGCCGGCTCGCGGGCCAGAAGCTCGGTGAAGCTTGCGTGGTGAACGTTGACGCGATCGACATTGGCGCGGATTACCTGATAGTGCTCCGACTTCAGATAGGTCGGCAGCGGGCCTTCCGCTTCGGTGCCGTAACGGCGGCCGAAGGCCTGCCAGGCGAAATAGTTGTCGCTCATCGGGAAATGACAGGCGAGTTTTTCGAGGCGGTGCTTCAGCACCGGCGCGATCGAATGATCGGCGGCAAGGCTTGCAAGCTCGTCATATTGCTGCGGCGGAATGCCGAGGCCGAAGAGCGAGCTCTTGCGGCCGGTGATCCAGCGCACAACCGGTTTTTCGAAGAGCGGCGCGATCTGCTCGTCGAAGAACTGGCGCTGCTCGCGGATCGAGCGGGTCTTGGTCATCTCGCGCAGCTTGACACCATGCAGGCGGGCAAGAAGGTGGGCGGCGCCGATGAAGCGACCGAGCAGGCCCGTTTCGTAAATGTTGCGGTCGAAGACGGTGACGCGGCGACGGCCGAACTTACGGCCGTTCCAGTAGCTGCGGGTCGCCTCATCGAGACGGGCGGCGAGATGCTGGTCGTAGGCGCGGCTGTTCGACTTCTCGTTCGGCATTGCCAGGAAGCGGACGAGATCGGCATGGCCGGGAAGGTGCTTGAAGGCGGCAAGCTTCAGGCGGTTCAGCGCGATGTGGTGCGGGTTGAGATCGACGACGTCGATCGAGGCCGGCGCTTTGGAGAGATAGGCGAGCATGTTGCAGCCGCCGGAGCCGATGGTGACGATGCGATGGTTTGGCTTCAGCTCCATCGCCTGCATGTCGAGATCCGGATCCTCCCAGATCTGCGGATAGACGAGGCCGGAGAAGAGAAGGCCGAAGAGACGCTCAGAAAAGCCATCCTTCGAAAAAGCCTTATGGCGGAGAAGGGCGTCCTTGAGTTTCCGGTTCTTGCGGAAGCCGGCATCCGGTGCAAATTCTGACATGAGTCTGTCACCTTTTTAGCGTTCAGGGCGTGTAGCGCGCCACTGCTACAGTTTGATGACGTGGGCTGTGGGGGAGCCGTTCCTAGGACTTCGACCTCCTCGGGAAAGCGACCGGGATGGCTCTCCTGGGAAAGTGATCGGGAGGATCGCTCTTCTGCGTTTCGACCCCTTTCCGCCGCGTGAGATTCCTGCTTCTCTCCCGGCATGGAGGAATGCCATGCGATTTGTCCTGCGTATCCTGAAGGCGCTTGCTCTCCTTCTCGTTCTCCTCGTCATCACTGCCGCCGGCTGGCTGTTCATCCGGCCGCCGGAGCTGCTGCGCGTCGGCGACGGCTATGCCGCCAAGATTGTCTGTTCCAATGTCTTCATCGCCGGCCGCAACGCGGAGGACGTGCTGGAGGACGATGTGCAGGCGCCGGGAAACCCGCTGCTCCGGCTTGTGCGCGTCAGCGTCGACCTTGACAACGGCCGCGTGACGGCTCGCTTCATGGGGTTGTTCGCATCGAGTTACTCGCTCTATCGCGGCGGGCTCGGCTGCACGAGTGTGCCGGACGGCGATTTCGAAGCGGCGGCGAATGCCGTGCCCTTCGATGCGCCGGCCAAGATAGAGACGAACGATGCATTATGGCCGCAGGGCGAGGGCGTCGGCGATTCCGACGGGAAGATTGCCGCTGTGCTGGCCGATGCCGGGCTTGCCGGCCCGGCCATGCGGGCGGTCGTGGTGGTGCGGGATGGTCGCATCGTCGCGGAAGCCTATGCCCGCGGATTCTCGGCGAAGACGCCGCTGATCGGCTGGTCGATGACGAAGACGGTGAATGCGGCGATCCTCGGTCGCCTGATGCTCGACGGCAAGATCTCCTTCGACGACGATCATCTGCTGGCGCAGTGGAAGGACGATGCTCGCGCCAAAATAAAGGTTTCCGACCTGCTTGGCATGGAAAGCGGCCTTGCCTTCAACGAGAATTATGGCGATGTCGCCGACGTAACGCGCATGCTCTATCTCGATCCCGACATGGTATCGCTGCCGGCCAATGCGCCGATGGAGGCAGCACCCGGCCAGCGCTTCCGCTATTCGAGCGGCACGGCCGTGCTGCTCTCGCGCATCTGGATGGATAGGGTCGGCAATGCTCAGGCGGCTTTTTCCTATCCGCACGAAGCGTTGTTTTCGCCACTCGGCATGACGAGCGCCGTGTTCGAACTCGATGCGCGCGGCACGTTCGCCGGAAGCTCCTATCTTTATGCGACGGCGCGTGATTGGGCGCGCTTCGGGCAGTTTCTGCTGCAGGATGGCGTGTGGAACGGTCGGCGGCTACTGCCGGAGGGTTTCGTCGGCGCCATGCGCACGCCGACGGCTGCTTCGAACGGCCGGTACACGCAGGGCCAGGCCTGGCTCGCTCCCGGCGGCGGCTCGAGCGCCGCGTTTGGGCTGCCGGAGGATACGTTCTGGCTGACCGGGCATGACGGGCAGAGCATGGCGATCGTGCCGTCCGCCAATCTGGTCGTGGTTCGGCTCGGACTGACGCCGAGCTGGTTCGGCTACCAGCCGCGGACGCTTCTCAAGGCGATCTTGGCGGCCTTGCCGCAATCGGGAGCGCCGGAGCAGCAGGCCGGATCGCAAGGGCAAGCCCAGCCGCAGCCATAAGGTCCGGGGTTTGTTCAGCTGATATCTCTGCTGCATATTCAAAATGCTACAGCGTCCTCTGCGCGCCTGAAAAGACGCGCGGCGCTGTTGTTTCAGCAATTGCCGGGTTTCAGTAGTTACCGTGGGCGATGTCGGTCATGCCCTTGCGCTTGGCGTCGTAATAATAACCGCGGGCGTAGAGGCGAACGGCATCGTCTTCCTTGCTGTCGGAGACGAGCCAGGCGCCGCGCAGATATTTCGCGGCATATTTGATGTTGGTTTCGGCATCGAAGAGGCCGCCCGGGGCACCGTCATAGCCCATGGACTTGGCGGTGTTATACTTGATCTGCATGAGGCCGAAATAGCCGCGCTTGTTGTAGGCCTTCGCATTATAGCGGCTCTCGCGATGGACGACGCGATGGAGCAGGGTCTCGGGAATTTCGTAGACCTTCGAATATTTCTGGATGAGCTTGGTGACAAAGCTCTTCTCGACGGTCGGCGCATCGTCTTTGTCGTCGTCGCTGAACATCGGGGGGGCGGTCGGCGGATCGATCGGCCCGGATTCGTCGAAACCGTAGTCCATGCTGGCACGCGGCGTGGTGTCGACTGCGGCAAGTGCTGCAAGCGCGCTGTTTTGCGGTGTCGCGGCAAAGGCAAGCTGCGTCGTCGGCTGTGCCGGCGTTCCCGGACGCGGCGTCGGCACGACGGACTGGATCGCCGTCATCTCGGGCGTCAGCGGGATCTGCGCATAGGCTGCCGGCTGCATGCCTGCCTGCATGGCAAGATCGCCAGGCTGGGAGGCCGTCACGGCCGGCATCGCCGTTGCGGTCAGGGAGGGCGATGTCTGGGGAATGGTGGCGCCTGCAACAGCCCGACCGGCTGCGCCTTCGGCTGTCGGGATCGCGGCGAGTGTTGCATCTTCGCCGGGTTTCGGCATCGGCACGACGGTCTGGGCGGCTGTCAGTTCGGCCTGGGACGTATATTCGACGCTCGTACATCCCGTCATCACGCCGCAGAGTATTGTCGAGACGACAAGACTGCGTTTCAGGCCGGATAATCCGATCGCTACCATTCCGCCACTTTCGTGAAATCGCGCCGCCCCGGCAGCGTATAAAAGTTACCAAAAGCCTTAAGCCCTGGTGACCCCATTAACCTATTCGTGGCATTCCGGCAACCACGGAATATTTCGGAATATTTCTACGCTGCAATACGACGATACCCGGCCGTTACGGCGCCTGCAGCGATCAGCAGAGTGCCTCCGGTTCTGTTTACGGCGCGCTGGATGCTCGCCTTGCGAATCAGTCCGCGCGCGCTATGGGCAAGAAAGGCGTAGGTGGAAGCGTTGAGGATCGCCAGCACGAGGAAGGTCGCTTCCATGATCGCCATCTGCCCGACGAAGGGCAGGGCCGGATTGAGGAACTGCGGCACGAAGGCGACGAAGAAGATGATGCTCTTCGGATTGAGGGCGGTGACGACATAGGCGTGGAGGAAGATCTTGAGCGACTTCTCCTCCGGCAGGTTGTCGTTGTCGGCAACCGGTTCGCCGATGATGGGAGCCCGCCAGAGCTTGATTCCCAGCCAGATCAGGTAGGCGCCGCCAATCCACTTCAAGACGGTGAAGAGGGTCGCGGAGGCGGCCAGGACGGCGCCGAGACCGAAGAGAGAGGCCGTCATCGCCGTGAAGTCACCAAGCGCCACGCCGCCCACCGTCGCGAACGCCGTCCGGCGCCCATGACCGAGCGCATAGGAAACGACGAGCAGTATCGTCGGCCCCGGTATGGCCAGCATGATGGCGGATGCGGCCGCAAAAGCCAGCCAAGCTTCAAGTGACATGGTGTCTCCTCCTATTCCTCGCGAACAAGCAAAGACATCATATTAACCATCCGTCAATCACGCTTCTTTGTATTTCTGGCCTATATTGTCCATGACTTCCGCAAACCATGCCGTCGAAAGGTCAAAAGCCTTGCCGCCCTTGATGCGCGGGAATTCTATAGTGCGCAATTTACCGTTCTGGCCTTCATCATGGCCGGTGACGCCGGAGACTTTATTGAGCGCGCTTTCGACGGCGAGATCGACCATGCTCTGGATCAGCCTGAGGTCATCGCCGTTCGCGGGCGCCGAGCGGGCGAAATAACCTGATTTCTGCACCAGGGAACGCTCGGCGTCGAGCAGATTGGCAAACTGCTTCTGGAACCAGGCGCCGACATTGATCGTGTCGATTTTCACATGGCCGAAAGCATCGCGCTTGACGGTTTCGCCGGCGGCTTCGCGCTCGGCGACGATGGCGTCGAGGCAGGCGCCTTCCGAGACGAAGACCGTGGCGTGGCCGTTGCGGTCCATGCTTTCCTTCAGCCGGGCGACCTCGGCGTCGAGGTCGAAGGCCATCTCAGGCAGGTAGACGGCGTCGATACTCTTCAGGTGCGCGTCCATCATCAGGCCGTCGACATACTGGTTGCGGCTGGTGCGCTGCAGATAGGCGCGGGCGGTGGCGGCCGTCAGCCAACCGCAATGGCGGCCCATGACTTCATGGATGACGAGGGTGCGGGGGGCGGCGGTCTGCTCGTTGCCGACATTGTCGAAGAAATGCGCGCCGACTTCGGCGGCCGTCCAGGCGCCGAGCGACTGGCGGATCGGCACGACGTCGTTGTCGACAGTCTTCGGCAGGCCGACGACGGTGAGATCGTAGCCGTTGGCGGCGAGGTAGGCGGCAAGGTCGGCGGCCGTGGTGTTGGTGTCGTCGCCGCCGATCGTGTGGAGAATGGTGATGCCGTCATTGGCGAGGCGTTCGGCGGCGACCCGCAGCGGATTCTCGCCTTCCTTGACCAGGCCGCGCTTGACGCAGTCGGCGGCATTGGTGAGCTTGACGCGGCTGTTGCCGATCGGCGAGCCACCGTAGCGGTGCAGCAGCGGCGCCTTTTCGCGCATCGCGCGGCTGATCTCGATGCTGTCGCCGAGGAGCACACCCTGGTAGCCCGACTTGTAAGCGACGATTTCGAGCTCGGGCGCGACGTCGCTATAGCGTTCGATAAGGCCGCCGACGGCGGACGAAAGACAGGGCGCCAGGCCTCCGGCGGTCAGCATTGCGACTTTCTGTTTGGCCATGATCCCTCCTACGGTGTTTCGATGCGGCAGCTTAGCTAGCGCATGGATGCGGCAGGGAAAGGGCCCTGTAAAGTAAAGAATTTACGAAAAATGCGCCTTTCTGCCGTGTTGCATCCTAAAGGCGACGCGAAGTGCTGATATAATCGTTTCAAGCCGGCCTGCGTGTCGGGAACTGCCCGTGGAAATTTCCGCCGCTCGTTCCGGAATCCACATGCCCGGCAAATGCCGGCGACCGCCGGCCATGCCCTCACGCGAGATGAAAGCGGGCGTGATGAATCGTTTGCTGCGGTGCGACAATTACCAAATCGTGAAAACTGTGTTCGGCCCTACGACGAATAGTCGCCTTGCAAAGGCTACGATTCTTTGGTCAAGCTGTTTCTCTATACGTTGACAAGTGTGTGAGATTTTCGATGTCCTTCTGGGAAAAACTGTTGAATGCCATTGGCAATACCGCAGGCAATGCGCTGTCTGCGGTGGTCGAGGCTATCCGCACGGTTTTTGAAGGTGATCCCGAGACCCGGCGTAAGGTGGCTTTCTCGGTGGCGATTATCGCGCTGTCGGCCAAGATGGCCAAGGCCGACGGCATCGTCAGCGAGAAGGAAGTCGAAGCCTTTCGCGAAATCTTCGAGTTTCCGCAGGATCAAGCGAAGAATGTCGCCAGGCTCTACAATCTCGCGCGCCAGGACGTCGCCGGCTACGAAGCCTATGCCGAACGGCTCTCGACGCTCTGCGTAACCTGTGCGGCCAATTGCCCGGTGCTGGAAGACGTGCTCGACGGCCTCTTCCACATCGCCAAGGCCGACGGGCTGATCCATGAGAAGGAACTGAATTTCCTGCGCCATATCGGCGAGATCTTCCAGATGAGCGAGATCCGCTTCGAGCAGATCGCCGCCCGCCACGTCTCGTCCGGCGGCGATCCCTACAAGGTGCTCGGTGTCTCGCCTTCCGATGATTTCCCGACTATCCGCCGCCGTTACCACGGCCTCGTCAGCGAACATCATCCCGACCGGCTGATCTCGCGCGGCGTGCCGAAGGAATTCCATGTGATCGCCAATGAGCGGATGGCGGCGCTGAACGCGGCCTATGAGGCGATCGAGAAGGAACGCCGCGCCGCATGACCTCTTTCGAGGCCGACTGCAGAAGCGCCCGCGTGCAGCCTTCGCCGAACCATGGCGAACGGGCGGACGGGCGCCGTCCTGATATGATCCTGCTGCACTATACCGGCATGCCGACGGCAGATGGTGCGCTCGACTGGCTCTGTCGCGCCGAAAGCCAGGTTTCCAGCCATTATTTCGTGCATGAGAATGGCGAGGTCGTGCAGCTCGTGCCGGAAATGCGGCGTGCCTGGCATGCGGGAAAAAGCAGCTGGCACGGCGAGACCGATATCAATTCGCTGTCGATCGGCATCGAGATCGCCAATGCCGGCCATCCCGGCGGGCTTCCTGATTATCCGAAAGAGCAGATCGCCGCGGTGATCGAATTGTGTCGCGACTGTGTCAAACGTTGGTCGATCACGCCGGAACGGGTCCTCGGGCATTCCGATGTCGCTCCGATCCGCAAGGTCGATCCGGGCGAGAAATTCCCCTGGGCCGCGCTCCACCAAGCGGGCATTGGGCACTGGGTCGAGCCGGCAACGATCACCGGTGGGCGCTTCTTCCAACGCGGCGATACCGGTCAACCTGTGGAAGCGCTGCAGTCGATGCTGTCGCTTTATGGTTACAACACTGAAATCACAGGTGAATTTTCCGAAAAAACGGCGGGTGACGTCGAAGCTTTCCAGCGCCATTTTCGGCCCGAACGGATCGATGGCATCGCCGATTTCTCGACGATCGACACGCTGCACCGGCTGCTGTCGGCTTTGCCGCGTTATTCCTGATTCCTCGACAATTACTGAAACGCTGAATTTCGCACTGCAGCGCGAAATTCGGCCTGCCACATCATTTCCCTATTATCTCCTCATTGCGATGGTCTAAGAACGTCCGCCAAGCGGTGCTCGGGGTTATTTTCGAGTTAAACCAAGGGCGTTATGTGAAACGATAAGAATTACCGTGAATACCGATCGGTCCTTGATCTGGTATTCATTATGACAGCGAGGCGCGCCGTCCGGAAATTCTTTGGGTCGGAGTGTTCAAGACTACATGAGAAAACTGATTGTTGTTGCTGCAACATGCGTTGGCATGGTGCTGGCGGGAAATAGCTTTGCCTTTGCGAATGATTGGGGTGTGCGAGCCGATGCGCCGGTGAAGAAGGTCGAGCGTCCTTCGAAGAAGGCAGAGCGTCCGTTGAAGAAAGCGGAGCGTTCGGTCAAGCCGGCGAAGCGTCCGCTCAAGGCGGCGGAACGCCCGCTGAAGACGGTCGAGCGCCAGAGCGGTTACCCCGTCGCCAATGTTTCCGGCAATTCCTATTCCGTACTGATCAGCAAATATGCGAACCAATATGATGTACCGGTTGCGCTTGCGACCGCGGTCATCCGCATCGAAAGCAATTTCAATCCGAATGCGCGCGGCAGCCACGGTGAAATCGGCCTGATGCAGATAAAGCCTGCAACTGCCCGCATGATGGGCTATTCCGGCAGCGCCAAGGGCCTGTTCGATCCGGAAACCAACATCAAGTACGGCATGAAATATCTGGCTGCCGCCCATGATCTCGGTGGTGGCGAGACCTGCAACACCATCCTCAAATACAATGCCGGCCATGGCGCCACGCGCATGAACCCGGTGTCCAAGTCCTATTGCGGCAAGGTTCTGGCAATGCTCTGAGCGCTGAAGCGCATATCCCTGACAAGAGCTGGATGATTCAAGATGATTGCTATGGTATCGCTGGAATTTAGCGAGGTGGGATATGGCGGTCGATTTCAGGTTCATCGTTATCGGCCGCGGCATGATGGGTGCCGCGGCCGCAAAATATCTGGCACGCCAGACGGATGGCGTCGCCGTCATCGGCCCTGATGAGCCTGATGATCGCAAGACGCATAAGGGTGTCTTCGCAAGCCATTATGACGAGGGGCGCATTACCCGTACCATCGATCCCGACCGCAATTGGGCACTGCTCGCCAACCGCTCGATCGACCGCTATGGCGAGATCGCCGGCGACAGCGGCATCGATTTCTATCGCGAGGTCGGCTGCGTTGTCGTCGCGCCGACCGGGGGCGATTATCTCGAGAAAACCCGACAGGCCGCCGTTTCGCTCGGCGTCGAGACCAGCCTGCTCGACGAGCAAGGGCTGAAGGCTGCCTTTCCCTTCTTCGCCTTTCCCGATGGGGGCGCGGGTGTCTTCGAGGCGAGAGGGGCCGGCCACATCAGTCCGCGTAAGCTTGTGAAAGCCCAATCGTTGCTGGCGGAAAAGGCAGGCGCCACGATCATCCGCGATCATGTCGTTTCGATCCGCAGCGAAGGTGGATCGGCTGTCGTCGAGACATCAGGTGGCCTGAGCCATCGTGCTGAGAAGGTGCTGCTGGCAGCTGGCGGATTTTCCATTGCGGAGAATCTGTTGCCGCAGCCCGTTGCTATGACTGTTTATGCCCGGACTGTGACGCTTTTCGAGGTAAGCGATGCCGACGCGGCGCGCCTGGCCGCGATGCCGTCGCTCATTCTCCGGGCGCCCGGCATCGATATCTACCTGCTGCCGCCGATCCGCTATCCTGACGGCAAATTCTACCTGAAGATCGGCGGCGATCCTGACGATCTGGCGCTCCGCGACGACACGGAAATGCGCGCCTGGTTCAAGACCGAGGGGCGCGATATGGTGCGCGCGCACCTCAAACGCATCGTTGAAGGTCTTGTGCCCGATATGGTGCCGCTTTCGATTTCGACGGCCGCCTGCGTCGTGTCGCATACGGAAAGCGGCTATCCGATGATTGGCTATAGCTCATCGCCCGAGATCGCGGTGTTGACGGGCTGCGCCGGGACGTCGGCCAAGAGCTCGGACGAAATCGGTCGGCTTGGGGCCGAGCTGCTTTTGTCAGGCGGAATCAGCGAACAGGGCTATTCCACGGATTTCACACCGCAATTTCGGTAAATAAATTTTGATTTCGATAGCAATTGCGATCTCTCTCGTTTATGGGAGCCCTGCCAGTTGGCTGGGCAGCCGCGCTTTACCAATGCCGAAAGGCGGTAGGGTGAGGAAAGTCCGGGCTCCACGGAAACACGGTGCCGGATAACGTCCGGCGAGGGCGACCTCAGGGAAAGTGCCACAGAAAGCAAACCGCCTGTCATGACAGGTAAGGGTGAAAGGGTGGGGTAAGAGCCCACCGCATCTCCGGCAACGGAAATGGCACGGTAAACCCCACCGGGAGCAAAACCGAATAGGGATGACGCGGTAGGCCGAAAGGCCTTCCGGCTGGTTTCCAGGCCAGTCATCCGGGTGGGTTGCGTGAGGCAGCGTGCGAACGCTGTCCCAGAGGAATGGCTGCCACGTTCCGGTTCACGCCGGAGCCATACAGAACCCGGCTTACAGGCCAACTGGCGATTATCATCTTGACGGCGCGGCAGCCGGATTTTCAGCGTAAGTCGCTGAAACCGGCTGTTTTCAAGCAGATGTTTATGCATCCATCGGATGGATTTTTCCTGTAGGGATACCAATGCGTGTCATTTGTAAGATGACGCCGCTAACCCTTTGTTAAACTTAACGGCTTATAAATTTTTGATCATGCGTCTATTGCAAAATGGGCGTATCCCATTGACGCCCATATGGTCCCATGCTATCCCAAATGCGCACTGCACCAGGGCAATTATCTGCCCATTTATCGCAAAGCAAAGGCGTCTTCCTCTCCGGAAGCGTCGGAGGGGTTTTTGCTCATCCGGCTTGCGAAGCTGTGCCTGATATCGGGAGTTTCGGGCGTCTTTTGGTCGTCCGGATCCCTGCGGGAACGGATGTTTCGTGTCATGAGCCGCTTCCTTTCGAATGCGACCAACAGGATCGACGCCAAGGGCAGGGTTTCCGTGCCTTCGGCTTTCCGTTCCGTGCTGGCGCAGCGCAACGTCCAGGAGCTCTATTGCTTCCAGGACTTTGTGTTTCCGGCGATCAGCGTCGGCGGTCCGGATCTTCTCGAAAGATTCGAACGGCAGATTGCTGCGGAGGATCCGTTTTCGCCGGATGCGAACGAGATGTCGCTTCTCATTCATGGAGGCGGGGTCTTCATGAAGCTCGACGCCGAGGGGCGGCTGATGGTCACGGATTTCATTCGCGGCTTCACCGGCATCTCGGACGAAGTGACCTTCGTTGGTCGGGCGGATCATTTTCAGCTCTGGCAGCCGCAGGCTTTTGTGGCCGCACAGGCGCAAGCACGAGGGGAGCGCAAGCTGGCGGGCAAGCGTTCCTGAAAAAACGAGGGAACGGAATGGTGGCGAATCCTGGCGGAGGTTCAACTGATGCCGGTGGCGGACCGGTTCGTCACATTCCGGTTCTTCTCGACGAAGTCCTTGCGGCACTGGCGCCCGCGCCCGGCAAGCTCATCCTCGACGGTACGTTCGGTGCGGGCGGTTACAGTTCAGCCATCCTTGCTGCCGGCGCCGAGGTGATCGCGCTCGATCGCGATCCGACGGCAATTGCGGCTGGCCAAGCGATGGTTGCCGCCCATGGCGGTCGTCTCAGGCTCGTTCATTCGCAATTCTCGCATCTTGCCGATCATGCGCCGCAAGCCGGGCTCGATGGCGTCGTGCTCGATATCGGCGTCTCCTCCATGCAGATCGACGAGGCCGAACGTGGCTTCTCCTTCCAGAAGAACGGGCCGCTCGACATGCGCATGTCGGCCGAAGGCGTTTCGGCCGCCGATGTCGTCAACCGCGCCAAGGTCGCCGATCTCATCCGCATCTTCCATTTTCTCGGCGAGGAAAGCCAGGCGCCGCGCATCGCCCATGCGATCGAGAAGCGACGCGAGGAAAAACCGTTCGAAACGACACGCGATCTCGCCGGTCTCATCGAAATCGTCACGCCGCGCAAGATGAAGGACAAGATCCATCCGGCAACGCGTGTCTTCCAGGCCTTGCGGATCTTCGTCAACGATGAGCTCGGCGAACTGGCGCAGGCGCTGTTTGCGGCAGAAACGGCGCTGAAGCCAGGCGGTCGGCTTGTCGTCGTTACCTTTCATTCGCTCGAAGACCGCATCGTCAAGAAATTCTTCTCCGATCGCGCCGGCAAGGCGTCGGGTTCGCGGCATCTGCCGGTCGCGCATGAGCGGGCGGCAACCTTTGCAGCGATAGGCAAACCGATGGTTTCGGCAAGCGAGGCGGAGGCCGAGATCAATCCGCGCGCTCGCTCCGCCAAGCTGCGCGCCGGTCTGAGGACGGACGCCGCCGCCGAAGCCGCGGATATGTCGCTCTTCGGGTTTCCCAATCTTGCCAGTCTCGGAAAGCTTGGAGGTTGATATGCTGAAAACGTTCGATCTCGTGCTCATCGGCGTCATGACGGCCACCGCCACCGTGACCTACACGATCAAGCACCGCGCCGAATTGAAGGTCGAGGAGGTTCATCGCCTCGAAGCAGAGATCAAGCTTGAGAAGGACACGATTGACCTTCTCAAGGCCGACTGGGCGCTGCAATCGCAGCCGAACCGGCTGGAGCGGCTGGTCAAGGCCTATAATGAAGAATTGAAGCTGCAGCCGACGGAATCGACGGCGCTCGTGCATGCCAAGGAATTGCCGATGCTGAAATCCGAGGTTCCCGTGCCTGACGTGACGGAGGCAAAGGTCAGCGCCAAAGGCGCGACCGTGGCCAGCGCCAAGAGCGCGACCGAGGCCAGCGCCAAGGGCGCGCCAGGCACCAAGGGCGCGCAAGCCACTGCCAAGGCGCAGCCCGTTCCGATGCCCGCTCCGCGCGGCGAGGCAGAGGATGCAGACCAGATCGAAACCGGATCGGTGGAGGAATAATGTCGTTTCTTTCCCGCATCATGGTTTTGAAGAGCCAAGCGCATTTCTCCGCCGGCGTCTATAACCGGTTTGGCGGTCCTTCCCCCGCCGGCCTGGCGATCGAGGGGTCGCGCAAGAAGAAATCAGGGCAGGCAAAAAGCCGCGTCGGCCTGCTGATCCTTGGCTTCATGGGCGTCTACGCCGTCATCGGCGGCCGGCTCGTCGAATATGCGATGAAGGACCAGGAGGTCGTCTCCAGCATCCTGCCGCCCGACCGGCTGATGGCCTCGCGCCCCGACATTCTCGACCGCAATGGCGAGGTGCTGGCCACCGACATCCGCACCGTCTCGCTGTTTGCCGAGCCGAACAAGATCGTCGACGCCGACGAGGCGGTCGAGAAGCTTGCAACGGTGCTGCCCGAGCTCGACGTCAGGGACACTTATAAGAAGCTCTCGGTCAAGACCTCGCATTTCGCCTGGCTGCGCCGGCAACTGACGCCGAAGCAGCAGAGCCAGATCCTGGCGCTCGGCATTCCCGGCATCGGCTTCCGGCCGGAGAAGCGCCGCTTCTATCCGGGCGGGGCGACCGCCGCGCACATCCTCGGTTACGTCAACATCGACAACCGCGGTGTCGCCGGCATGGAGAAATTTATCGACGACCAGGGGCTTGCCGATCTCGCCTCCGTCGGCATGACCAGCGACCAGCCGCTCGAGCCGGTGCGCCTTTCGATCGACCTGCGCGTGCAGAACATCGTTCGGGACGTGGTCGTCAACGCTGTCAACAACTTCCAGGCCAAGGGCGCCGGCGCCGCGGTCATAGATGTGCATACGGGAGAAGTGCTGGCGATGGCATCGGCGCCGGATTTCGATCCGAACGATCCGCAGGAAGGCGCCAAGGAGGGTTGGCTCAACCGGATGACCAACGGCACCTTCGAAATGGGTTCTACCTTCAAGACCTTTTCGCTGGCCATGGCGCTTGATAGCGGCAAGGTGAAGATGACCGACAGTTTCGATGCCAGCAAATCGATCTATATCGGCGGCTTCACCATCCACGATTTTCACGGGCAGCGCCGCTGGCTCACCGTTCCCGAGATTTTCCAGTATTCTTCGAATATCGGTACGGCGCGCGTCATCGATATCGTCGGCATCGACGCTCAGAAGGAATATCTCACCAAGTTAGGCCTCTTGACGAAGATGCAGACCGAGCTGCCCGAAGTGAAGATGCCGAGCCAGCCGCGCGTCTGGAAGAAGATCAATTCGATCACGATTTCCTTCGGCCATGGCGTCTCGACGACGGCGCTGCAGACAGGGGTGGCGGCTGCCGCACTCGTCAACGGCGGCAAGCTGATCGAGCCGACATTCCTGCCGCGCACACGCGAACAGGCCGATCAGATCGCCAAGCAAGTTCTTAAGAAGTCGACTAGCGACGAAGTGCGCCATCTCCTCGATTTCAACGGTTACAAGGGATCGGGGCGGGTCGCCCGCGTGCCGGGTTTTGCCGTCGGCAGCAAGACCGGCACGGCGGACAAGGTGGTGAATGGGCGTTACTCCTCGACGCTGAACTTCAACTCCTTCATCTCCGCTTTCCCGATCGATAATCCCCGATATGCCGTTATCACCTTCTGCGACGAGCCAAAAACGGGCGAAAAGCAATATGGCGGAACGCTCTCCGCAGGTACCGCCGGTCCGATCGCCCGCGACATCATCAGCCGCGCGGCCCCTATTCTCGGCATCGAGCCGAAATTCGGGGAGGGCGGATCGGCCTTGCTGGTGTCTTATTGAGTGTGAATGAATATCGACGCCGATTCGCGAGGGGTGAACCGGCTTCAAGAGAGAAAAGTGCATTCGATGAAATTGCGAGACCTGGCCGGAGATCAGTTTCCGGAACTTGAAGCACAGCTCGAAGGCCCGGCAGGCCTGCTTGATATTTCAGGCCTGTCTTCGGATAGCCGCAAGGTGGCGCCGGGCAATGTCTTCGTCGCGGTCGCCGGCACCAGGGCTGATGGCGCGGGCTTCATCGTGGATGCCGCCGGCCGCGGCGCTGCCGTCGCCATCGCCGCCCAAGCCGTCGATGCTTCGATCCCCGTGCTGGCGGTCAAGGAGCCGCGCCGTTTCCTTTCCATCGCCGCCGCGCGTTTCCACGGCAGGCAGCCCGACACCATGGTCGCCGTCACCGGCACGGCGGGCAAAACCTCCGTCGCTTCTTTCACCCGGCAGATCTGGGCGCATGCCGGCCACGCGGCCGCGATGATCGGCACGACGGGCGTCGTCTCACCGACGCGCAACGAATATGGCTCGCTGACGACGCCGGATCCGGTGTCGCTGCATGCGCTGCTGGCGGAACTTGCCGGAGAAGGCGTGACACATGCCGCGATGGAGGCCTCCAGCCACGGTCTCGACCAGTGCCGGCTCGACGGCGTCAGGCTTGCGGCCGCCGCCTTCACCAATCTTGGCCGAGACCACATGGATTATCATCCGACCGTCGAGGCCTACCTGGCCGCCAAGATGCGGCTTTTCGATACGCTGTTGCCGAGGGGATCGCCCGCGGTGATCTTTGCCGACGATCCGTGGTCGGCGCAGGCGATCAAGGCCGCGAC
This sequence comes from Rhizobium leguminosarum bv. viciae, assembly GCF_012276115.1. GTDB lineage: Bacteria > Pseudomonadota > Alphaproteobacteria > Rhizobiales > Rhizobiaceae > Rhizobium > Rhizobium leguminosarum_T. Next base: position 75,974 of record NZ_WIEU01000023.1, read on the forward strand.
CGATGCCGGTCACGACATCCGTACCGTCGGGCGGAAGGGCGATTATCTCTCGTTGAAGCGCGTCGAGCACTTCCGCCACAAGCAGATGGCCGAGATCCATATCGGCGGCGAGATCTTCGAGGTGGACATTCCGCTGGCGGGCGATTTCCAGGTGGCCAACGCGCTGGTTGCAGCAGGGCTTGCCATGTCGACCGGCGTTGAGGCGAAGGTTGCAATGGCCGCGCTCGAGAAGCTCGTCGGCGCGTCCGGCCGTCTCGAACTCGTCGGCCATACAAAAGACGGCGCGCTCGCCTATGTCGACTACGCCCACAAGCCGGATGCGCTGGAAAATGTGCTGGGCTCGGTCAGACCCTTCACTACCGGTCGCGTCATCGTCGTTTTCGGCTGCGGCGGCGACCGTGACCGCGGCAAACGGCCGATCATGGGCGAAATCGCCTGCCGACTTGCCGACGTCGTTATCGTCACCGACGATAATCCGCGTTCGGAGGAGCCGGCCTCGATCCGGGCGGAGATCATGGCGGCAGCAAGCTGCGCCGCGGAAATCGCCGATCGCGCCATGGCGATCCGCGAGGCGGTCGGCATGCTGAGATCCGGCGATACGCTGATCGTCGCCGGCAAGGGGCATGAGGAAGGGCAGACGATCGGCGGCATCACCCTGCCGTTCTCCGATCATGCGGAGGTGCGCAAGGCCTTGGAGGAGTTGAAATCTTGAGCTGGCTCTGGACGACGGAAGACATGATCGCAGCGATGGCGGGGCGCCCCTTCGGCACGCTGCCCGAGGGCATCACCGGCATTTCCATCGACAGCCGCTCGATTACTCCAGGCCAAGCCTTCTTTGCGATCAAGGGCGACCGCGTCGACGGTCACGACTACGCCTCGATGGCGATGGCGAACGGCGCTTCCCTTCTCGTCGTCAGCGAGGCGAGGCTTCCCGCCATGGGCCGCCTGACGGTGCCGATGATCGTCGTGGAAGACGTGCTCGCGGCACTTGGCCGGCTCGGCCTTGCCTCGCGTGAGCGCGCGCGGGCCCGGATCATCGCGGTGACGGGATCTGTGGGAAAGACGACCACCAAGGAAATGCTGCGGCATGTGCTGTCGCCCTCCGGCAAGGTGCACGCCTCCGTCGCCTCCTTCAACAATCATTGGGGCGTGCCGCTGACGCTGGCGCGCATGCCGGAGGATACGGATTACGGCGTCTTCGAAGTCGGCATGAATCATCCCGGCGAGATTCGGCCGCTGGTGGCGATGATCCGTCCCGATGTCGCCATCATCACGACGATCGCGCCGGCGCATCTCGGCAATTTCAAGAACATCAAGGAAATCGCCGCCGCCAAGGCCGAGATCTTCGAGGGGCTCGAACCCGGTGGCCATGTCGTGCTCAACCGCGACAACGACCAGTTCAATTTCCTCGACCGCACGGCGCAGTCGCTCGGCATCGAGCATATCCATTCTTTCGGCCAGCATGCCAAGGCCGAATTCCGGCTCGCAGAATTCAACGGCTCCGACGAGAATTCGACGCTGTGGCTGACGATCGGCGGCGAGACGCTGGAGGTCGCGCTCGGCGCGCCGGGCCGCCATATCGCTGAGAATGCGCTCGCAGCGCTCGGCGTCGTCAGGATCGTCGACGCCGATATGCAGAAGGCGATCGAAGCGCTTGCGACGCTGAGGCCGGAAAAGGGCAGGGGCAAGCGCCACCGGCTTTCGATCGGCGGCGGCAGCTTCACGCTGATCGACGAGAGCTACAATGCCAATCCGGCCTCGATGCGCGCGGCGATCGCGCTGCTGGCAGCCTCCGAGCCGACCGGCCGCGGACGCCGTATCGCCGTGCTCGGCGACATGCTTGAGATGGGCGAGTATGCGCAAAAGGTCCATACCGACCTTACCGTGCCGCTGCTTGCTGCCGGCATCGAACATGTCTGGCTCGCAGGAGCCGAGATGGCTGCGCTCAAGGAATCGTTGCCGGAAAGCGTCCATGTCGAATATCGCGAGAACACGGACGAATTGACGGATTATGTATTGAACTCGGTCGCGCCAGGCGACGTGTTGATGGTGAAATCGTCTCTGGGCATCGGTTTCGGCAAGATCGTCGCCGCGCTCCTTGACAAGTTCCCGCCATTTGCCGACACGCAACGCGAATTTTGATCGGGTAAACAAGGGGCCCTGAATGCTGATCTGGCTTGTCGAACTGTCGGAATATTTCAAATTTCTGAACCTGTTCAGATATATTACCTTCCGCACGGGGGCTGCTCTCTTCACCTCAGCACTGATCGTCTTCCTGTTCGGGCCGACGATCATCAATTCGCTGCGCATCCGGCAGGGCAAGGGCCAGCCGATCCGCGCCGACGGGCCGCAGACGCATTTCAAGAAGGCCGGCACGCCGACCATGGGCGGGCTCATGATCCTCGCCGGCATCGTCGGCGCGTCGCTGCTCTGGGCCGATCTTTCCAACGTCTATGTCGTCGCCACGCTGCTGGTAACGCTGGGCTTCGGTGCGATCGGCTTCTACGACGATTATCTCAAGGTAACGAAGCAGAGCCACATGGGCTTTTCCGGCAAGGCGCGGCTCGGCATTGAATTCGTCATCGCCGGCATCGCCGTCTATTTCATGATGCGCACCGCCCTTGCCTCGGGGATTGCCGGCTCGACCTTCGGCTCCTCGATCGCCTTTCCCTTCTTCAAGGACTTCATGATCAATATCGGCATCATGTTCGTCGTCTTCGGCGGCTTCGTCATCGTCGGCGCCGGCAATGCCGTCAATCTGACTGACGGTCTCGACGGGCTTGCCATCGTGCCTGTGATGATCGCCGCCGCCTCCTTCGGCGTCATCGCCTATCTCGCCGGCAACGTGGTGTTTGCGAACTACCTGCAGATCAATTTCGTGCCCGGCACCGGCGAACTCGCCGTCGTGCTTGGCGCCGTCATCGGCGCCGGCCTCGGCTTTCTCTGGTTCAACGCGCCGCCGGCCGCCATCTTCATGGGCGACACGGGGTCGCTGGCACTCGGCGGCACGATCGGCACCGTCGCCGTCGCCACCAAACACGAGATCGTCATGGCGATCATCGGCGGCCTCTTCGTCATCGAGACGCTGTCGGTCATCATCCAGGTCGGCTTCTTCAAGATGACTGGCCGGCGTGTCTTCCTGATGGCGCCGATTCATCATCACTTCGAGAAGAAGGGCTGGACCGAGAGCCAGGTAGTGATCCGCTTCTGGATCGTCGCCGTCGGCCTTGCGATGCTCGGCCTTTCGACGCTGAAGCTCCGGTGAGGCAGCGATGATCCCGGTCACGACGCTCAAGGACAGGAAGGTCGCGCTCTTCGGGCTCGGCGGCTCCGGCTTTGCCACCGCCCGGGCGCTGATATCAGGTGGTGCCGAGGTGACCGCCTGGGACGACAATCCCGACAGTGTCGCCAAGGCAGCTACCGAAGGTATCAGGACCGAAGACCTGCACAGCATCGACTGGAGCCAGCAGGCGCTGTTCGTGCTGTCGCCCGGCGTGCCGCTTACCCATCCGAAGCCGCATTGGACCGTCGATCTTGCGCGGGCGGCCGGCGTCGATATCGTCGGCGACGTCGAACTCTTCGTGCGCGAGCGCCGTGCCCATGCGCCGGATTGCCCCTTCATCGCCATAACCGGCACCAACGGCAAGTCGACCACGACGGCGCTGATCGCCCATATCCTGAAATCATCAGGCTACGACACGCAGCTCGGCGGCAATATCGGCACGGCGGTGCTGACGCTCGAGCCGCCGAAGGCCGAGCGTTATTACGTCGTCGAATGCTCCTCCTACCAGATCGATCTGGCGCCGACACTGGACCCGTCTGCCGGCATTCTGCTCAACCTGACGCCCGATCATCTCGACCGTCACGGCACGATGCAGCATTATGCCGATATCAAGGAAAGGCTGGTCGCCGGCAGCGATGTCGCGATCGTCGGCGTCGACGACAGCCATTCGGCGCTGATTGCCGACCGTGTCGAGCGGGCAGGCGTCAAGGTGGTCCGTATTTCGCGCCGCAACGTGCTGGCCGACGGCATCTACGCCGAGGGCACCAAACTCATCCAGGCCGCCGGCGGTGCCATGCTGCCCTTCGCCGATCTCGACGGCATCCAGACGCTGCGCGGCAGCCATAATGCGCAGAACGCTGCAGCCGCCGTCGCCGCCTGCCTCGCCGTCGGGGTTTTCGCCGACGACATCCGCACTGGTCTTGCCTCGTTTCCCGGCCTCAAGCACCGCATGCAGCCGGTCGGGCAGCGTGGCCGCGTCGTTTTCGTCAACGATTCCAAGGCGACCAATGCCGATGCCGCAGCACCGGCTCTTTCGAGCTATGATCGCATCTACTGGATCGCCGGCGGCTTGCCGAAGGCTGGCGGCATTACGACGCTTGCTCCCTATTTTCCGCGCATCGCCAAGGCCTATCTGATCGGTGAGGCGGCGGCGGAATTCGCTGCGACGCTCGGCGAGGCCGTGCCTTACGAGATCTCGGGCACGCTGGAGCGCGCCGTCGCGCATGCGGCCGCCGATGCCGAACGCGACGAAAGCGCTGCTTCGGCCGTGATGTTATCCCCGGCTTGCGCAAGCTTCGACCAGTATAAGAACTTCGAAGTCAGGGGCGAAGCCTTCGTCGGCCACGTGGCAGCGCTTGACGGTATTGCGATGCTGATCGGTCCGGCAACAGGAGAGAAATGACATGGTAAGCCGCGCGGAACGTGGGCCTCTGGCCGATTGGTTCTGGACTATCGATCGCTTCTTTCTGGCAATGTTCATCTTCCTGATGGGCATCGGCTTCATGCTGTCGTTTGCGGCATCTCCTGCGGTCGCCGAGCGCATTGGGCTCGAGCCCTTCCATTTCGTCAAACGCCATGCGGCCTTCATGATCCCGTCGATCGGCGTCATGCTCGGGCTATCGTTCCTGACGCCACGCCAGGTGCGGCGAACCGCGATCCTGATCCTGATCGTCTCGGTCGCCATGATGGTGCTGGTGCTGTTCGTCGGGCAGGAGGTCAAGGGTGGCCGGCGCTGGATCTGGATCGCCGGTCTTTCCGTCCAGCCGTCGGAATTCATGAAGCCTGCCTTCGTCGTGGTCTGCGCCTGGCTGTTTGCCGAACATGCGCGCCAGCCGGAGATCCCCGGCAATCTCTTTGCCATTATTCTGTTCGGCATCGTCGCGGCCCTTCTCGTCGCGCAACCGGACCTCGGCCAGACCATCCTGACCACGGCCGTCTGGGGGGGGATGTTCTTCATGGCCGGCATGCCATGGATCTGGATCATGCTGCTCGGTATCGGCGGCGCCGGCGGCCTGCTCAGCGCCTATTACGTCTTTCCGCACGTCGCCGGCCGAATAGACAAGTTCATGACCGGCGAGGGTGATACGTTCCAGATCGATACCGCGCGCGAGGCGATCATTCGCGGCAGCTGGTTCGGCCAGGGACCGGGCGAGGGCATCGTCAAGCGCATCATCCCGGATGCGCATACCGACTTCATCTTCTCGGTCGCGGCCGAGGAGTTCGGCATCGTGTTCTGCATGGCGCTCGTGGCGCTGTTTACCGTGCTGGTACTGCGCGGCCTCTCGCATGCCTATCGCGAGCGGAACGACTTCAACCGCTTCGCCGTCGCCGGCTTGGTGCTGCAGATGGGCATCCAGTCGATCATCAATATCGGCGTCAATCTCGAACTGCTGCCGGCAAAGGGCATGACGCTGCCGCTGATTTCCTATGGCGGCTCGTCTATGGTGGCGATCTGCGTCACCGCCGGCTTCATTCTGGCGCTGACGCGCCATCGACCGGAAAAACGCGCGCAGGACCGGAGCCTCTTCCGCGTCCCGCACGGCATGCCGGCGGAGTAGAAGACTATGAGCAAAGGCATCGTGCTGCTTGCCGCCGGAGGGACCGGCGGCCATGTGTTCCCGGCGGAAGCGCTGGCCTTCAAGCTGAAGGAGCGCGGCTATTCGGTGCATCTCGTCACGGATAGCCGGGCCGAGCGTTATGCCGGCAAGTTCCCGGCCGAGGAGATCCATGTCGTGCCGTCGGCGACGATCGGCTCGAAGAACCCGGTTGCCGTCGCCCGCTCGTTATGGACGCTTTGGAGCGGCATGCGGGCGGCGAAGAAGCTGATCCAGCGGCTACAACCTATCATCGTCGTCGGTTTCGGCGGTTATCCCACCGTGCCGCCGCTGCTTGCCGCCACCCGGCTCGGCGTGCCCTCGATGATCCACGAGCAGAACGCCGTGATGGGACGCGCCAACAAGGCCTTGGCAACTCGCGTGCAGGCCATTGCCGGCGGTTTCCTGCCGGAGGGAGGCGCTGCCTTCCCGGACAAGACGATGACGACTGGCAATCCCGTCCGCCCGGCAATCATCGCCGCAGCCGAGGTGCCTTACACGCCGTCGCATCCAGGCGAGGCCTTCAATCTCGTCGTCTTCGGCGGCAGCCAGGGTGCGCAATATTTCTCCAAGGCGCTGCCGACGGCGATCAGCCTGCTCGACGATGCGCTTCGCGTGCGCCTGCGCATCACCCAGCAGGTACGTCCCGAGGATATGGAGATGGTCAGCGGCTGCGTCGCCAAGCTGGAGATGGATGCCGATATCGCCCCCTTCTTCACCGACATGGCCGAGAGGCTGGCGAGGGCGCATCTTGTCATCTGCCGTTCGGGCGCCTCGACGGTTTCGGAAATCTCGGTCATCGGCCGGCCTGCCATCCTTGTGCCTTACCCGCACGCTCTCGATCACGACCAGGCGGCGAATGCGGCGGCACTCGCTGCGGCCGGTGGGGCGAAGGTGATCGCCCAGTCGGAGCTTTCGCCGGAGAAGATCGCGGCGATCCTGACGGCTGTGATGAACGATCCGGAAAAGCTTTCGCACATGGCGGCGGCGGCGAAACTCGCCGGGAAACCCGATGCCGCGAACTTGCTTGCCGACATGGTTGAGGCTATTGCCGCCAGACGGACAATTGCGGAATTCAAGAGGACACGCGCATGAAACTGCCGAAGACGATCGGTCTCGTCCATTTCATCGGCATCGGCGGCATCGGCATGAGCGGTATTGCCGAAGTGCTGCACAATCTCGGACACAAGGTGCAGGGATCGGACCAGGCCGACAGCGCCAATGTCCAGCGCCTGCGCGACAAGGGCATCGAGGTGTTCGTCGGCCACCGGGCCGAAAACCTGGGCGAGGCTGAAGTCGTCGTCGTCTCGACGGCAATCAAGAAGAGCAATCCGGAACTCATCGCCGCGCGCGAAAAGCTGCTGCCGGTGGTGCGCCGCGCCGAGATGCTCGCCGAGCTGATGCGCTTCCGCAATGCGATAGCCATCGGCGGCACGCATGGCAAGACGACGACCACCTCGCTGGTCGCCACACTGCTCGAAGCCGGAGGGCTGGACCCGACTGTCATCAATGGCGGCATCATCAATGCCTACGGCACCAATGCCCGCATGGGCGAGGGCGAGTGGATGGTGGTCGAGGCCGACGAATCGGACGGCACCTTCCTGAAGCTTCCGGCCGATGTCGCGGTCATCACCAATATCGACCCGGAACATCTCGACCATTACGGCAATTTCGACGCCGTGCGCGCCGCCTTCCGGCAGTTCGTCGAGAACGTGCCGTTCTACGGCTTCGGCGTTATGTGTCTCGACCATCCCGAGGTGCAGTCGCTGGTCGGCCGCATCGAGGACCGCAAGATCATCACCTATGGCGAGAACCCGCAGGCCGATGTGCGCTTCAAGAATGTGCGCATCGACGGCACGCGCTCGATCTTCGACGTCGAAATCCGCCGCCGCCGCACCGGCCAGGTGATCGAACTCAAGGGGCTGGTCATGCCGATGCCCGGACGGCATAATATCTCCAACGCGACGGCGGCGATTGCCGTTGCCAACCGGCTCGGCATATCGAGCGCCGATATCGCCAAGGGGCTTGCCTCCTTCGGCGGCGTCAAGCGCCGCTTCACGCTGACCGGCGAGTGGAATGGCGTGCAGATCTTCGACGATTACGGCCATCATCCGGTCGAGATCAAGGCGGTGCTGCGCGCCGCCCGAGAATCCTGCAAGGGCCGCGTCATTGCGGTCCACCAGCCGCACCGCTTTAGCCGTCTTGCGAGCCTGTTCGAGGAATTCGCCGCCTGCTTCAACGATGCCGACAGCATCTTCCTGGCACCGGTCTATGCGGCGGGGGAGGATCCGATCGAGGGTATCGATTCCGTGTCGCTGGTCTCGCGCATAAAATCCGGCGGCCATCGCGACGCCCGCTTTCTAACTTCGGCGGAGCTTCTGCCGCAGATGGTCGCGGAGGTTGCAAAGCCTGGCGATTTCGTGGTTCTGTTGGGGGCTGGGAGCATTACATCCTGGGCAGCGGCACTGCCCAAGCAACTGGAAGGCCTATCGGGAAAGTCCGTATGAAACAGGTGAATGGGGAAAAGCTTCTCGCGTCTCTCGGAGACGGTGTAAAGGATATCCGCGGCCGTATCACGCCGGATGCCCCAATGGACCGCGTCACCTGGTTCAGGGCTGGTGGCTTGGCCGAGCTGATGTTCCAGCCGCATGACATCGACGATCTCGTCGCCTTCCTGAAGATATTGCCGGAAGAGGTGCCGCTGACGGTGGTCGGCGTCGGCTCCAACATCCTGGTGCGCGACGGCGGCATTCCCGGCGTCGTGCTGCGCCTGTCGGCCAAGGGGTTCGGCTTCGTCGAGCTTGCCGGCGAAAACCGGATTCTCGCCGGCGCCATCTGCCCTGATAAACATGTAGCGGCGATGGCGATGGATAACGGCATCGGCGGCTTCCATTTCTATTACGGCATTCCAGGCGGTGTCGGCGGCGCGGCGCGCATGAATGCCGGCGCCAACGGTGTCGAGACGCGCGAGCGGCTGATCGAAGTCAACGCTGTCGATCGCAAGGGCAACAAGCATGTGCTTTCCAATGCCGAGATGGGCTATTCCTACCGGTATTCGGCAGCGCCCGCCGACCTGATCTTCACCTCCGTGCTGTTCGAGGGCTACCCGGAAGAGCGCGCGCAGATCCGCGCCGAGATGGACGCCGTGCGCAATCATCGCGAGACGGTCCAGCCGGTGCGCGAAAGGACCGGCGGTTCAACCTTCAAGAACCCGGCCGGCCATTCGGCCTGGAAACTGATCGACGAGGCAGGCTGCCGCGGCCTCGTCATCGGCGGAGCGCAGATGTCGTCGCTTCACTGCAACTTCATGATCAACATGGGGCAGGCAACCGGCTATGATCTCGAATATCTTGGCGAACAGGTGCGTCGCGAGGTCTTCGAAAAAGACGGCATCAAGCTCGAATGGGAAATCAAACGCCTCGGCGTCTTCATGCCCGGCCGTGAGGTGCGTCCGTTCCACGGTGTGACGAGCGAATAGCGGTTTACATCACTGCAAGCTTCAGGCCTTCGCGTGGCGTGACAAGAGGCGACCAGCCGAGCACGTCGCGGGCATGGGATATATCGACCTGCAGGGAACCGCAAAGACGCTGGTAGACTGCGCTCTTTCCCGTGACTCTCGCGCCCATCTGCAACAGCGTTGGGGGGAAGGGGAGCAGCATTGGTTTGACACCTAGCCCTGCGGCAATCCCTTCGATAAGCCCGGGAGTCGAAAGGTCTTCTCCATCGCCTGCGAGAAAGGTCAGGCCGGCTGCGCTGGGATGCTTCATCCCGGCGATGATCAGATCGACGAGATTTGGAAGCGCGACCAGTGTCCGGCGGTTCTTCAGCGACGCGAAAGGGAGCGGCATTTTCTTCCGGACAAGTCCGACGAGCAGGGCGAAATTGCCCCGCGCGCCGGGTCCATAAACGAGCGGCGGGCGAATGACCACGACCTCCATGCCTGTTCGGGCGGCGATTTCATGCAGCCCGATTTCAGTTTCCAGCTTCGAGATGCCATAGGGATCGATCGGCATTGGCGTATCGTCATGCCGGAAGGGCCGATCGTTCTCCTCGCCATTGACCTTGATACTGCTGAGGAAGACGAACCTTTTTACGCCTGCGCGGGCGGCCTGTGCGGCGAGGTTCAACGTGGCGGCGGTGTTGATGCGGCGAAATTCCGCAAGCGGATCGGCTGCGCGGTCGTTCATGATGTGAACACGAGCGGCGAGATGGACGATGACATCGATACCCTCGAGAACTGCCGTCCAATCGGTTTCGCTTGTTATCTCGATGGGGAAATGCCGCACAGATGTCTGGAAGCTGGCGGCTGCAGATCGCGTGGTCACCGCAAGCTCGCATATCCGCTCTCCATGCAGTCTTTCGACGAGAGGCCCACCGACAAAGCCGGCTGCGCCGGTAATGAGGCATCGCATGATCTGTTCCCCGTTTTGCCGTGAGTGTTCCGGTTAACCGGAAGTGCCCACCGCATCAATAAAAAAGCCGCGACGTTAGAGCGCCGTGCGTCCTTTCGGACGCACAAAGGACGCTCTAACTCTTTGAATCTACGCATCGTGCTTTCCGAAAATCGATTCCGATTTTCGGGCCGATGCGCTAGCCGTCGCGGCTTGTTGTTCATTTGCTGCTCGAGGCTCAGACTTCCTCGCGGCCCGACAGCCGACATAGCTCAGCGGAGAGACCGCAATATGGGGGCAGAACACCGGTCCCCCAGTCAGCAGCACAGCATCAGGCAAAATGGAGGTAGTCTGGAAATCACCGCCTACTTCCCAGCCCCTTCTTCAGTGAGCGGTATAGGCCCCGTCCACCAAATAGTGCACCCCAGTGATGAAACTAGCCTGCTCGGACAGGAGGAAACACACAAGAGTCGCGACCTCTTCCGGTTTTCCACGCCTGCCCATTGGTTGAAGCGATGCCATGCGTCGCGTACTCGCCGCCTCAAGATGCTCTGACAAAAGTGGTGTTTCGATCCAGCCGGGACCGACGGCATTTATGCGGATACCCAGCCTCGCATACTCCATCGCAGCGACTTTCGTCAGTCCAACGACCCCGTGCTTGGCTGCTGTGTATGCCGCCGCGGTGGGTAATCCAACGGACCCGAGAGTGGAAGACATATTCACAATTGCGCCGCCGCCCAGCTTAAGCATCGCGCCAATTTCGGACTTCATGCAATAGAAAACGCCGTTCAGATTGACGTTCATCACCTTGTCCCAATTGTCGAGTGGATAGTCAGCGACCGCTGCGCGCATCCCATCGATTCCCGCATTATTGACCGCCAGATCCAAGCCGCCGCACGTCTCGACGGTAAAATCGACAAGTCTCTGTACACTTCCACTGTCACTGACATCGACGACAAATTCACGGGCGCGGCCTCCATCCGATCTGATTGCGGCGGCAATCGTGTGTGCTGCGTCAGCATTGATGTCGGCAACAACAACCTCAGCACCCTCATCAGCGAGTTGACGGGAAACGGCGGCACCAATACCGGAACCCGCACCCGTTACGATCGCGATTTTTCCTTCCAGGCAAAGCTTCATCGTCTCCGTCCTTGTCGATATGCTAATATTCGATCGACGCGATTGTTGATGCAAGGGGTTTCACGGATAAATAGAAGCGTATGGTATTGCGCAGCTTCAGATGTTGCCAGTGTTGCGAACTCATCCTCCACAGAGTTGAGTGTCTTTATCTGAAGATGTCGCAATCTAATTTGGAATAAACGGGATCGACGGAATTACTTGGCAGGTGGAAATGGACAAGCACCATATTGCACGCCGGGGGCTCGTGCTGGGGAGCCTGGCTCTGATGCTTTCCGGATGTACTTCGGGGGATGGGCCGCCGCTGGGCTACCGATTTGCGAAGGATCCGGATGTCGATCCTCGCTATCGACGACAGGAGGTCGCCTATACGGGGAGTGAGCCGCCCGGAACCATCGTCGTCGATACGGCGAGCCGCTATCTTTATTTCGTGGAAGCAGACGGACTGGCGACCCGTTATGGCGTTACCGTCGGAGAGGAAGGGCTGAGTTTCAAGGGCGAAGCCACCATCGGCTACAAGGCGGAATGGCCTTCGTGGAAGCCCACCAATGACATGATTCAGCGCAAGCCCCGACTGGCCAAATATGCCGATGGAGTACCGGGGGGACCGCTCAACCCCCTCGGTGCAGCCGCCCTCTACCTCTATCAAGGCGGGCAAGATACCCTGTTCCGGTTGCACGGAACGAATGCCCCTTGGTCGATAGGCCGTGCAGTTTCGAATGGGTGCATTCGCTTGACGAACGCAAACATTGTCGACCTCTACTCCCGTGCACGCGTAGGCACGCGCGTGGTTGTCATCTGATGGTGTTTACCATTTGAAATCGCAGGGTTGGTCATAACTATAGGTATCTGCTAATGTAGAGTCGTTGCATGTTGCATCATGTCTGCCCTATCCAGGGTACTGATTGTCGCTAAACTTTAAGGTGTAGCCTAAACGCTATGCATGATGAGGAGAGGACTTCCTGATGAGCAGAATTCTAATTGTAATCGTTGCGATGTTTGCGGTGGCCAATCTGAGTGCTTGCGGGTCGATTGGCAAAGGCAAGGGGAAAGCCCCACCGCCGGCAGAAGCAGTGTACAAGTAGCATATCGCGTTTGATTCTCAGGAAGGGTCACGTAGACCCTTCCTCTTCTTACACCATAAACTGCCCGCCTGCGCTCCTTCACAACTCATAGCGCACGAGTGGCATTTTATATGCTGACCTCGGGCTCCCATTCGTCAGGGCCTGCATATGGAGCTTTGGTGATGGCGCTTGGAAAAGGCGGTGTGTCGCTAGTTGTCATGTTGGCGGTCGTGGCATCGTCATGCCAGACAGACGACAAAAGACCTTTACCGCATTATACGTCCAATGGCAGAGGCGTAGCTCCCACCAATGCGGCTGAAAACAAATCGAATCGGTATTTCATCGAATTTCGCTCACGTTATGCTTTAACCTACGGACACACCTACGTCGTTTTTGGGCGAGCGGATAAGAACGGAAATATGATCAATCCCCAAGTCGCAGGACTTGCCCCAGCTTCTCCTGATGCCGCCCAATATGTAATAGGCCACTTCATACCGGTTCCAGCCTCGACCGGAGCAACGGATGGCGACCTGGAAGAGCAGTACAGGTCGGCAAGCTGGCGTGTGATGCTGACTGATAGTGAATATAACGACACAGTTGCATATATACGCAAGCTGCAGGCAACCTCTCATCTCTGGGAGGCAACGGTTTACAATTGCAACGCCTTTGTGGCGGATATTGCCCGGCACATGGGTTATAAGGCGCCCGGCATTTGGCTAAGGCCACAACAATTCATTGCAACTCTCCGGGAGATGAATACAGGTTGATTGCGCGGGCATCCAAGTCACGCGTTGGCGATCGCGGAAGGCAGATCATAGAAAGGTTCTGGTGACTTGATTTGAACTTATCAGCAGCCGTCGTCGGCGAGGTCGTCTGGGTTCTTGGAATTGTTGTATGGTGCATCATTCGATACCCATTTGAGCGCCGCGCAAAGCGAGTGCCTGTCGTCAGTAACCGCCGTAGCGGCTCGGAGGCGCTCGGGCTCGTTTCAGCGCTCGGCGGGCTTGCGATCGTGCCAGGATTTTACGTTGCGACCGGTATCCCTGAAGCGGCCGACTATATACCCCGTTGGTGGGTCATCCAGATCGGGGGAATACTTTTCTGGGCTGCAATGTGGGTCTTTCGAAGGACTCACAAGCAATTAGGACGAAACTGGTCTATTACACTGGAGATCCGCCAGCAGCACGAATTGATATGCGCTGGCCCGTACTCCCTTGTCCGCCACCCGATGTACACATCGTTCCTTCTGATGGGGCTTTCACAAGCGTTTCTGCTGCCGAACTGGGTTGCAGGCATGGCGGGCCTCATCGGCTTCGCCGTTCTATTCTTCCTAAGGGTGGACGAGGAAGAACGTATGATGCTGGAAGCTTTCGGCCCACGATACCGCGCGTATATGGCGAAGACCAAGCGCATCATCCCTTATCTTTACTAGAGGTGGCAAGATGAGAGGCCGAACGATCAAGCTTTCGGCATCCCGACGTCTTGTCGGAGATCTGATGAGATTCTCGATCGGGGTGCCACGTGTGACGGTTCAGCGGCAAATGAACCTTCGGCCGCTCCTCGATGCCAGAGACGGACCGGATGCCCGTCCGTCCTGGACTGTGCTTTTTTTAAAGGGATACGCTCTGCTCTCTCAAGAGATCCCCGAATTGCGGCGCGCTTACATCAAGTTTCCGTGGCCACAGCTCTATGAATATCCAGCCAGCGTCGCCTCCATTGCCCATGAGCGCGAGCATGACGGAGAACGGGTCGTTCTCCTGAGCATCATCAGAGGTCCCGAGCAACGCTCAATCACCGAGCTGGAGACGCTGATCCGTTCAGCGAGGTCACTTCCGGTTCTGGAGATCAAGGAGTTTCGGCGCTCTCTGGAGCTTGCTCGCGCACCTGCCCCTGTGAGGTGGCTGCTCATGTGGCTCGGGCTCAATATCGGGCGGAAGCGTGCGCGCTATTTCGGCACGTTCCAATTGTCTGTCTATTCGGGCTTGGGAGCGGAGTCCCTCAACCCCCTTACCCCACTGACCACACTTCTCAACTACGGTCCAATCGGCGAGGATGGATCGGTTGCTGTCCGCATCCACTACGACCACAGGGTCATGGATGGAGCGAATGTCGCACGAGCATTGGAACGGTTCGAAAGGATCTTGAACGGCGAGGTCGCCGACGAAGTAAAAAGCCTCGCCCAGAGCGGAGCCCCTACCATCGTGACGGCGGTAGGAACATCGAAGTGACACCGCACAGTGAGCCCCGCTTGGCTGTCGTCGTGGTTGGCGGTTCCCGCGGCATTGGACGAGCAATCGCAAAGGTTGCCGCACGGGAGCGCAACGTCGTCGTGCTCATCGCGCGCTCGCCTGAAGGCCTCACCGCTGCGGCGGCCGACGTACAGCAGGCCGGCGGTGAAGCCTTCACGCTGGAGCTGGATCTGCTTGCAGCCGACGCATCCGAGCGTCTCGAGGCTTTTCTAACCGCCAATGATTTGGTCTGCGGCGTGCTGGTCAACAGTGCCGGGTATGGCCTGCGAGGCGCAGCAACGTTACTCCCCGTCAAAGATCAGATGGGGATTATCGATGTCAATATACGCGCCCTGACCGACATGACCCTTCGCTTCCTGCCTGGAATGCTGGCGCGCGGACGTGGCGGCGTGATCAATCTCGGCTCCATAGCGGGTCTCGTTCCCGGGCCGTACATGGCATTGTATTACGCAAGCAAGGGTTTTGTGCGCTCTTTTTCGGACGCGCTCCATCAGGAAGTGCGCCGTTTTGGCGTTACCGTGACATGTGTGGCGCCAGGACCGGTATCCACGGAATTCCTTGAAAAGGCCGGCGCGAACCGGGCGGCTCTCTTCAAGATATTACCCAAGCTGGACGCTGAATATGTCGCTGAGCGGGCCTGGAGCGGTTTCAACTCCGGCCGTCGCCGCGTCGTTCCCGGCATTTCAGCCAAGTTGTTTACTCTTGTCGCCGCATTCTTGCCGACCGCAGTTATTCTCCCCCTGATCGGTCGCCTGCAGCGCAGGAGCAAAGATCCATGTCCTTGCGGTTCAGGGAAAAGCCTCAAGGAATGTTGCGGTAGCCGCTCCCCGGCACGGAGCAACATGCAGAAAATAATGCCTGTCGACGAGGGTGAAGCCGACCGATGATGCCAGCCACGCAGAGATCCGCCGTATGATCTTCCTCGCGATTACCAGGCTATAAACGCACAAAGCACGCTGGATAGCCGTCTGAAGCCGCGACGAGTGTCGCGGCCTTTTTTTGCTTGCACGGCAGATGGCTCAGACTTCCTCGCGGCCCGACAGCCGGATGCAGACCAGCGAGATCACTGCCGAGGCGGCGAGGTAGTAGCCGACATAGTCCAGACTATAATGGGTGGCGAGCCAGGTTGCGATATAAGGGGCGAGCGAAGCGCCGAAGATGCCGCCGAGGTTGAAGGTCATCGAGGCGCCGGTATAGCGCACCGTGGTCGGAAAGGGGGCGGCAAGGGCAGCGCCGATCGGACCATAGGTGAAGCCCATCAAGGCGAGGCCGATGATCGAGCACAGGAAGGCGCCTGTGAGACCGCTTGTCAACAGCGTCGCGTAGAAGAAGCCGAAGATGGTGATGGCAATCGTCGTCAGCGTCAGGATGATGCGGCGCGAATAGAGATCGGAGAGCCAGCCGGAGAGCGGGATCGTCAGGCCGAAGAAGACGACGCCGACAAGCTGGACGACCAGGAACTGCTCGCGGGAGTAACCGAGCCCACCCTTTTCCAGAGGTGTCGTACCCCAGGAGAGCGTGAAGACCGTCATCAGGTAGAACAGCACGAAGGTCGCGACGGCGATGAAGGTGCCGAGGATCAGGCTGCGCAGATGGTTACGGAAGACGACCTCGATCGGCACAGCGACGCGTTCGTGCTTTTCGACGGCTTTGCGGAATTCCGGCGTCTCGGCAATCTTCAGGCGGACATAGAGGCCGACGGCGACGAGGGCGAGGCTGGCGATGAAGGGAATGCGCCATCCGTAGTCTAGGAAATCCTCGTTGCTCATCGTTTCCGTCAGGATGAGGAAGAAGCCGGAGGAGAGGATGAAGCCGATCGGTGCGCCGAGCTGCGGAAACATTGCGTACCAGCTGCGCTTGCCGGGAGGAGCGTTTTCGGTGGCAAGCAGGACGGCGCCACCCCATTCGCCGCCGAGGCCGAGGCCCTGACCGAAGCGGCAAAGCGCCAGCAACAAGGGTGCTGCGATGCCGATCGCATCATAGCCGGGCAGCATGCCGATCAGCACGGTCGAAAGCCCCATCGTCATCAGCGCGGCGACGAGCGTCGCCTTGCGGCCGATGCGGTCGCCGAAATGACCGAAAATCACGGCGCCGATGGGGCGGGCGAAAAAGGCGATCGAGAAGGTGACCAGCGACTGCAGCGTTGCGGCGTTCGTATCGCTTGCCGGGAAGAAGAGATGCGGGAAGACGAGGACGGCTGCCGTCGCGTAGACGTAGAAGTCGAAGAATTCGATGGTGGTGCCGACAAGGCTGGCGATGAGGACGCGAGCCGGAGAATTGACTTGCGTGCTGTTCGAGACAGGAGTCGGCGATGCGGAGACCGCGTCAGTCATTTTCATTCCAATCAATATTTTTATGAGTCGCCTTGGGAGGCTTGGCGGGTCTTAACGCAATTTCAGGTCTGAGAAAACGTCTCCTCGCGCCGCACGTACCGCATCTCCACCCGTTTCTCGATCCTTGCGTGAAGCTTGCCGCGGCAATGGCCGCGCGCTTGACCGGAATCAAATTGTAACGGATTCATTTAAACTCTTGGTTGAGGTTAAAGGAGGCGAGCATGCAAAAGAGTCTAGTTGCTGAGTTTCTCGGCACGTTCTGGCTGGTGTTCGGCGGATGCGGCAGTGCCGTGCTGGCCGCGGCCTATCCCGAGCTTGGAATTGGTTTTGTTGGCGTGGCCTTTGCGTTCGGTCTGACCGTGCTCACCATGGCCTATGCCGTGGGCGGCATTTCGGGCGGTCATTTCAACCCCGCCGTCTCGCTTGGCCTTACGGTTGCCGGACGGTTTCCGGCGGCGCGTCTCGTTCCCTATATCGTCGTGCAGGTTGTCGGCGCCATCGCCGCGGCGGCGCTGCTTTATCTCATCGCCAGCGGCAAGGCGGGTTTCGAACTCGGCGGATTTGCCGCCAACGGATATGGCGATCATTCCCCGGGCGGTTATTCACTGCTTTCGGCGCTGCTGATCGAAGTGCTGCTGACCATGTTTTTCCTGATCATCATCTTGGGGTCGACCAGCAGTCGGGTGCCTGCGGGCTTCGCGCCGCTTGCGATCGGCCTCGGGCTGACGCTGATCCATCTCGTTTCTATCCCCGTGACGAATACCTCGGTCAATCCGGCGCGTTCCACCGGCCAGGCGCTTTTCGTCGGCGGCTGGGCGCTGCAGCAGCTCTGGCTGTTCTGGATTGCGCCGGTTGCGGGTGGGGCGCTCGGCGGGCTTGTGTGGAAGTTCCTCGACGACGCCGACTGATTGCAAGAAACTAATCTATCCCATTGAGCCCGCGCGGTTTTCCGTGCGGGTTTTTCTATTTTCGCAGATCGGCGACATCTTCGATCTGGCAATCGCGAAGAAGAGAAGGTTAAAAAATCAGGGGCGCGGCAAGACGAAGTTAACGAAAGTAAACACTTCATTAACCATAATGATGCTCTACTGCACCCAGGTCGGACAAAGGCCCGAAACGGTGCAGACAGCTTCGCGCCAGCGTCGATTTCGAAAATGGAAGTTATTTTTTGGGGGTGTTGATGAGTCGCAAGCATGTCGCTGTCCTGATGGGCGGATTTTCCTCGGAAAGGCCTGTCAGCCTTTCCTCGGGAAAGGCTTGCGCAGAAGCTCTCGAAGCGGAGGGCTTCGACGTGACGCGCATCGACGTGGCGCGCGACGTTTCCGAGAAACTCGCCGCGCTGAAGCCCGATGTCGTCTTCAATGCGCTTCACGGCCCGTTCGGCGAGGACGGCACCATTCAGGGCATCCTCGAATATCTCGAAATCCCCTATACGCATTCGGGCGTGCTTGCCTCGGCGCTGGCGATGGACAAGGACAAGGCGAAGCTCGTTGCCGCCGCCGCCGGCATTCCGGTGGCCGAATCGCAGGTGGTAAACCGTTTCGCCTTTCCCTCGACGCATCCAATGAAGCCGCCCTATGTGGTGAAGCCCGTCCGCGAAGGGTCGAGCTTCGGCGTCGTCATCGTCACGGAAGATCAGGCGCATCCGCCACAGATCGTCAGCTCGCCTGAATGGCGTTACGGCGAGGAGGTGATCGTCGAGCGCTATGTTTACGGTCGCGAACTCACCTGCGGCGTCATGGGTGAAACTCCCCTCGGTGTCACGGAAGTGGTGCCGCAGGGACACAATTTTTATGATTACGACTCCAAGTACGCGGCAGGTGGTTCAAAACACGTCATCCCCGCGAAAATTTCACCGAATATTTACCAAAAAATACAAACATTGTCCCTAAGGGCGCATCAGGCAATCGGTTGTCGCGGCGTCAGTCGGTCCGACTTTCGTTACGACGATCGTTTCTCCGAAGACGGCGAAATCATCTGGCTGGAGGTCAATACCCAGCCAGGCATGACTCCAACCTCGCTCGTGCCCGAAATGGCCGGTCATGCCGGCTATTCATTTGGTCAGTTTCTCCGGTGGATGGTGGAGGACGCGTCTTGTTTGCGTTGACGGTCAAGAGGATTGGGCGCCCCAGCCATCATGCCGTGCTTCCGATTGTGGAAGCCGAAGAGCGGTTCGTGCTGCCGCGCCCGCTGCGCCGGGTCACGCGCTTCCTGATCAGCCTCTGCAGTGGCCGAATCTACATTCCCGTTCATACGGGCACGGTCTCGGCGCTCGCTTTCTTAGGCGCGACGGGGCTTTACGGCATGTCGCTCGGCGGCCACACGGAAGCCGTGGCGCAGGCGACGACGACGGCCGCGGGTTTTGCGATCGAGGACGTCAAGGTCTCCGGCAATTCGGAGACCTCCGAAATCGAGATACTGCAGTTGATCGGCCTTGACGGCACGACCTCGCTGGTCGCCCTTGACGTCGATGCCGCCCGCAGGAAGATCGCGCATCTTCCCTGGGTCGAAAATGTCGAGGTCCGCAAGATTTATCCGAAGACGATCGAGGTGAAGCTCAAGGAACGTCAGGCCTATGCGATCTGGCAGCACGGGCAGGAGCTTTCCCTGATCGAGAAGAACGGCAGCGTCATTGCGCCGCTGCGCGACAACAAGTTTTCGGCGCTGCCGCTCGTCGTCGGCCGCGATGCCGAAACGGCGGCGGCTTCGCTCGACGAAGCCTTCTCGAAGTGGCCCGACGTGAAGGCCCGCGTGAAGGCCTATGTCTGGATATCCGGCCGTCGCTGGGACCTGCATATGGACAACGGCGTCGTCGTCAAGCTGCCGGAAGACGGTATCGACCAGGCACTGGCGACGCTTTCGAAGTTCGACAGGGAGCATCAGCTCCTGGAGCGGGACATTGCCGCAGTCGATCTCAGGCTGGCCGACAGAACCGCGATCCAGCTGACGCCGGAGGCGGCGATCCGCAGGCAGACGGCAGTGACGGAGCGTACGAAAGAATTGAAGAAGGCGGGGCAGAATATATGAGCTTGTTCGGTTCATCCCATTTCGGATTGCCGCGCCTGAAGCCGCTTTCGTCGAAGCGGTCACATGTCGTTTCGGTGCTCGACATCGGTTCGACCAAGGTAGTCTGCATGATCGGCCGGCTGACGCCGCGCGAGGAAAGCCAGATCCTGCCGGGCCGCACGCACAATATCGAGATCATCGGCATCGGCCACCAGCGTTCCCGCGGCATCAAGACCGGCGTCATCGCCGATCTCGACGCGTTGGAAGGCGTCATCCGCCTTGCGGTCGACGCGGCCGAGCGCATGGCCGGGCTGACCGTCGAAAGCCTGATCGTCAACCTGACGGCCGGCCGTCTCGGCAGCGATATCTACACCGCGACAATCGATCTTGGCGGCCAGGAAGTCGAGCTCAACGATCTGAAGAAGGTGCTGTCGGCCGCCTGCCAGCAGTCGCTGCGCCAGGACCGTTCGGTGCTGCACTCGCTGGCGACCGGCTTCTCGCTCGACGGCGAACGCGGCATCCGCGATCCGCTGGCGATGTATGGCGATGCGCTCGGCGTCGACATGCATGTCGTCACCGCGGAGCGCTCGGCGCTGAAGAACCTCGAGCTTAGCGTCAATCGTGCGCATCTGTCGGTCGAGGGCATCGTTGCTACGCCCTATGCATCGGGCCTTGCGGCTCTCGTCGACGACGAGGTCGAGCTCGGCTGTGCGGCGATCGATATGGGCGGCGGCACGACGACGATCTCGGTGTTTGCCGAAGGCAAGCTCGTCCATACGGATGCCGTCGGCCTCGGCGGCCATCACGTCACCACCGACCTGGCGCGCGGCCTTTCGACCCGCATCGAGGATGCGGAGCGTCTGAAGGTCGTGCATGCCTCGGCGCTTTCGAATTCCTCCGACGAGCGCGAGTTGATCTCGATCCCGCCGATCGGCGAGGACGATCGCGACCAGCCGTCGCAGGTTCCGCGGGCGCTGGTCTCGCGCATCGTATCGGCCCGTATCGAGGAGACGATGGAACTGATCCGCGACCGTATCCAGCGCTCCGGTTTCAGCCCGATCGTCGGCAAGCGCGTCGTGCTGACCGGCGGGGCGAGCCAGCTGACCGGCCTTGCCGACGTGGCGCGGCGCATTCTTGCCCGCAACGTCCGCATCGGCCGCCCGATGGGCGTCTCGGGGCTGCCGACGGCGGCCAAGGGCCCGGCCTTTTCGACGGCCGTCGGCCTGATGATCTATCCGCAGGTAGCGGACATGGAGACACATGCGTCACAGAGCGGTCTGCTCATGTCGCTTGGGGGAAATAACAGTCGCATAGCCCGCATGGGCCAGTGGCTGAAGGAAAGCTTCTGAAATTGCGTAATTGGCCGGCGTGGCGATGCGGCCAGAGAGAGAAGGAACAGGTACCATGACCATCAAGCTGCAAAAGCCCGACATCACAGAGCTGAAGCCGCGCATCACCGTGTTCGGCGTTGGCGGCGGTGGCGGCAATGCCGTCAACAACATGATTACCGCCGGCCTCCAGGGCGTCGACTTCGTCGTCGCCAACACGGATGCGCAGGCGCTGACGATGACGAAGGCCGAGCGCATCATTCAGCTCGGCGTCAACGTCACCGAAGGCCTCGGTGCCGGCTCGCAGCCGGAAGTTGGCCGCGCGGCCGCCGAGGAGTGCATCGACGAGATCGTCGATCACCTGAACGGCACGCATATGTGCTTCGTCACCGCCGGCATGGGCGGCGGCACCGGCACAGGTGCTGCCCCGGTTGTCGCACAGGCGGCCCGCAACAAGGGCATCCTGACGGTCGGCGTCGTCACCAAGCCGTTCCATTTCGAAGGCGGGCGCCGTATGCGCCTGGCCGAGATGGGCATCCAGGAACTGCAGAAGTCTGTCGATACGCTGATCGTCATTCCGAACCAGAACCTCTTCCGCATTGCCAACGACAAGACGACGTTCGCCGATGCCTTCGCCATGGCTGACCAGGTTCTCTATTCGGGCGTTGCCTGCATTACCGACCTGATGGTCAAGGAAGGCCTCATCAACCTCGACTTCGCCGACGTCCGCTCGGTGATGCGCGAGATGGGCCGCGCGATGATGGGCACCGGCGAAGCTTCCGGCTCCGGCCGCGCGCTGCAGGCCGCAGAGGCTGCGATCGCCAACCCGCTGCTCGACGAAACCTCGATGAAGGGCGCTCAAGGGTTGCTGATCTCCATTACCGGCGGTCGCGACCTCACGCTCTTCGAAGTCGACGAAGCCGCGACCCGCATCCGCGAGGAAGTCGATCCTGACGCCAACATCATCCTCGGCGCCACCTTCGACGAATCGCTCGAAGGCATCATCCGCGTCTCGGTCGTCGCAACCGGCATCGATCGGGCGATGAACGAAGCCGCCGAGCGGAACTTCCAGCCGACCGCAAGGCCTGCTATCCGTTCCTCCGCGGCTGTTGCTCCGGCAGCGGCCGCAGTTCAGCCTGCCCCCGTCATGCAGGCACCGAAGGCCATGGATCCGATCGCGCAGACCATCCGCGAAGCCGAGATGGAACGCGAGCTCGAAATTCCGGCCCCGCGTGCTGCCGCACCGCTGCAGCAGCCGGCGGCACAGCAGGAAACCTTCCGTCCGCAGAGCAAGATCTTCGCACCTGCACCGGAAGCTCCGGCAATGCGTCCTCAGGTGCAGCAGCAGGCTCCGGCGCCGGTGATGAGCCAGCCGATCCAGCAGCCCGTCCAGCAGCAGCCCGTCCAGCAGCAGCCGGTGCAGCAGCAGCCCGTCCGGCAGGAGCCGACCATCCGTCAGGCGCCCGAACCGATGCGCATGCCGAAGGTCGAGGATTTCCCGCCCGTCGTTCAGGCCGAACTCAACCACCGCACGCAGTCGGCGTCCGCGCATGCGGCGGAAGAGCGCGGTCCGATGGGGCTGCTCAAGCGAATCACCAATTCGCTTGGCCGCCGCGACGACGACGCCGTTGCCGCCGATATGACCGCCGCACCGCCGGCCGCTTCGCAGCAGCGCCGTCCGCTGTCGCCGGAGGCAAGCCTCTACGCACCGCGTCGCGGCAACCTCGACGACCAGGGCCGCGCGGTTCCGCAGGCCCGGATGATGCAGGAAGACGACCAGCTGGAAATCCCGGCATTCCTGCGTCGCCAGTCAAACTGAGGCCGTGCTTCGGCCTCTCATGCCCGGGATCGAGGTCCCGGGCATTGCTGTTTTTTCGCCCGTGATTCGCAAATGATTTCAATCGCGTGACTTCGTAACAAAGCGAAAGAAACAGTGATTTGGATTGGAGCGCCGGCGCACGTAAGTATGGTGCAACGAAACGGCCCCAGGAGACCTTTTGACAGGCTCCGGCTGCAGAATAAATGATGACCGCGCCGATCGGACAGACCGCCGGTGCGGAAGAATAAAGGCAGAATTTATGGCGATTGGCTTGCTGGGTTTTCAAACGACGGTATCGCGTCCCGTGACGCTTTCGGGCATCGGGGTCCATTCGGGCGCTGACGTTTCGATCACCCTGAACCCGGCCGAATCGGGCACCGGCGTCGTTTTCCAGCGCCTGCATGACAATGGCGATATCACCGAACTCAAGGCCGTTTCCTCGCAGGTCGGTAACACCGACCTCTGCACCGTGCTCGGCTTCTCGCCCGCCCATTCGGTTGCGACGATCGAGCATGTCATGGCCGCCGTCTATGCGCTCGGCCTCGACAATGTGGTGATCGAGGTGCAGGGCTCCGAAATGCCGATCATGGATGGCAGCTCGCTGCCCTTCGTTGAGGCGATCGAGCAGGTCGGTCTCGTCTCGCTCGGCGTCAAGCGCCGTTATATCCGCATCACCAAGCCGGTGCGAATCGAGCATGGCGGCTCCTGGAGCGAATTCCGCCCCTATGACGGCACGCGCTTCGAAGTCGAGATCGATTTCGATTGCCCGCTGATCGGCCGGCAGAAGTGGGCCGGCGACATGACCGCCGCCGTCTTCAAGGCCGAGCTTTCCCGCGCCCGCACCTTCGGGTTCATGCGCGATGTCGAACGTCTCTGGGCGTCGGGCCACGCGCTCGGCTCTTCACTCGAAAATTCCGTCGTCATTTCGGACGACAACACCGTCATCAACGTCGAAGGACTGCGTTACGCCAAGGACGAATTCGTCCGCCACAAGACGCTCGACGCCGTCGGCGATCTGTCGCTTGCCGGCGCCCAGTTCATCGGCTGCTACCGTTCTTATCGCGGTGGTCACAAGATGAACGCCAATGCGCTGAAGGCGCTGCTCGCCGATTCCTCCGCCTACGAGGTGGTCGAGACGTCGACGCCGCGCCAGCGTGTCGCTGCCCGCGAACTGATCGCAGTCAGCGCTTCGGAATTCGCTCCCTGGTCGGCATGACCTCCAGCATATTCTCAAGACCAGGCCGCCTCTTTCCCGGAGGCGGTTTTTTTTATGTCCGGGCGCGTCTGCGGCAATAGGCCGATGCTTGGCCGCCACAGGTCGGGAAGAAGTTGAGAAGCAGGTCATTTCTGCGGCTGCTGCCACAAAAATGCGTTAATGCCTTATCATTGCGTTGCTCTTGATGCACATTTGTGGCTAGAAACGCCAGCGAGGCGTGGCTGCCGTGGAGAGAGCGGCAGCAGTGGGGTTCTTTCGAATGGGTTATGCAGGATCTGAAGGTATGATGAAGACAGCGCGTGCTTTGTTCGCATCGCTTCTGGTGCTCAGCGCAGGCGCCTTGATCTCCGGTTGCCAGTCGGACCCCGATATCGACATCACCAAGCTCGGCCTCGAAACCGATCCGCCCGACGTGCTCTACACGCAAGGCCTTGCCAATATGAAGGCCGGCAACATGGCGGAAGCGGGGCGCAAGTTCGACGCGATCGACCGCGAGAACCCGTTCTCCGAATGGGCGCGCAAGGCGCTTGTGATGAGCACCTTCGTCAAATACCGCCAAGGCCGTCTGGACGATGCGCTTGCTTCCGGCAACCGTTACATGTCGCAGTATCCGAAGTCCCAGGATGCCGCCTATGTGCAGTATCTGATCGGTCTCACCTATTCCAAGCAGATCGTCGACGTGACGCAGGACCAGCGCGCCTCGGCCAAGACGATCGAAGCGATGCAGGCCGTCGTCGACAATTATCCGAACTCCGAATATGTCGACGACGCACAGGCCAAGATCCGCTTCGCACGCGACCAGCTCGCCGGCAAGGAAATGCAGATCGGCCGCTACTACATGGAGCGGAAGGAATATCTCGCCGCGATCTCGCGCTTCCGCATCGTCGTCGAGAAATATCCGAACACGAACCAGATCGAAGAGGCCCTAGCGCGTCTCGTCGAAGCTTATTACTCCATGGGCATCGTCGACGAGGCGCAGACAGCCGCTGCCGTTCTCGGTCACAATTATCCCGACAGCCAGTGGTATGCTGATTCCTACAAGCTGCTGCAGAGCGGCGGTGCCGAGCCGCGTGAAAACAAGGGTTCGTGGATCGCCGCAGCGGGCAAGAAACTTCTTCTCGGTTCCTGAGGCCAATGCTGATCCAGCTTTCGATCCGCGATATCGTCCTGATCGAGCGGCTGGATCTTGCCTTCGAGACCGGCCTCTCCGTGCTGACGGGCGAGACCGGGGCGGGTAAATCCATCCTGCTCGACAGCCTGTCGCTGGCGCTCGGCGGGCGCGGCGACGGCGACTTGGTGCGTCATGGCGAGGACAAGGGCCAGGTGACGGCGGTGTTCGACGTCGGCATGGAACACGGCGCCCGCACCCTCCTGCGCGAAAACGGCATCGACGACGAGGGCGACCTGATCTTCCGCCGCCAGCAATCGGCGGATGGGCGCACCAAGGCCTATGTCAACGACCAGCCGGTCAGCGTGCAGCTGATGCGCCAGGCTGGTCAGCTGCTGGTCGAAATCCACGGGCAGCACGACGATCGCGCCCTTGTCGACACCAATGCCCACCGCACTCTCCTCGATGCGTTCGCCGGCCTTACCGACGAGGTTTCGGAGGTCTCACGGCTCTATCGCCTGTGGCGCGACAGCGAGCGGACACTGAAGAAGCATCGCGAGAAGGTGGAAAGTGCGGCGCGCGAAGCCGACTACCTGCGCTCTTCCGTCGAGGAACTCGAGAAGCTCTCGCCGCAGGATGGCGAGGAGGAAGAACTCGCCGATCGCAGGCAGAAGATGATGAAGGCCGAGCGAATCGCCGGCGATATCGCCGAGGCGTCCGAATTCCTGAACGGCAATGCCTCGCCGGTGCCCCATATCGCCTCACTGGTGCGCCGGCTGGAGCGCAAGAGCCATGAGGCGCCGGGACTGCTCGAAGACACCGTGACGCTGCTCGATGCCGCGCTGGACCAGCTTTCCAACGCGCAGATGGAAGTCGAGGCGGCCCTGCGCAAGACCGAATACGATCCAAGGGAGCTGGAGCGGGTGGAAGAGCGGCTTTTCGCGCTCAGGGCCGCCTCGCGCAAATATTCCGTGCCCGTCACCGAACTGCCGGCGCTTGCCGTGCGCATGATTGCCGATCTTGCCGATCTCGACGCGGGCGAGGAGAGGCTTGCGCGGCTCGACGCCGAGGTCGGCCTGGCGCGGGAAAATTACGATGCGGCGGCGCGCTCGCTGTCAGACAAGCGCCATCATGCCGGCACCGCACTGGCTGGGGCCGTCATGGCCGAGCTGCCGGCACTGAAACTCGAACGCGCCCGTTTCATGGTCGAGATCACCACGGATGCGGGCGAGGCGCTCGCCGAAGGCATCGACGTCGTCGAGTTCCATGTCCAGACCAATCCCGGCACGCGGCCGGGCTCGATCATGAAGGTTGCCTCCGGCGGCGAGCTGTCGCGTTTCCTGCTGGCGCTGAAAGTGGCGCTCGCCGATCGCGGATCGGCCCCGACGCTCGTCTTCGACGAAATCGATACCGGCGTCGGCGGTGCGGTGGCCGATGCGATCGGCCAGCGGCTGAAGCGGCTGTCGGAGCGGGTGCAGGTGCTGTCGGTCACGCATGCGCCGCAGGTCGCGGCGCGGGCGGCGACGCATCTCTTGATTTCCAAGGGACCGTTGGCCGACGGTTCGGAAAAGATCGCCACCCGCGTCGCGACGATGGCGCAGAAGGATCGCACCGAGGAGATCGCCCGTATGCTGGCCGGGGCTTCGGTCACCGAAGAGGCGAGGGCGGCGGCAAAGCGGCTGCTGGCCGGCAACGGCTGATTTTTCTTCCGATGCTCTTCCCGCCCGGGCCGGCGGGATGACAATCATCCTGCGGCGCGATATGGGCTGAAACTTCCCGATCGGCGACGAGCTCATGCCATGCGGCTTTTCCATTTCAGCGACGATGCCGGTATTGCGGCGTTCGAGCCACGCCCGGTTCGCGTCCCGTCTGCCCGTGCGCCCGGCCGAGAATGGCTGAACGGTCCGCTCGTCTGGGCAATCGATGCCGATCATGATTTCATGTATCTCTTTCCGCGCGATTGCCCCCGCATCCTGCTCTGGGCGACAGCCGATACGCCGGAGGCCGAACGGCGGCGCTGGCTCGGCGACTGGCGGGCCGTCGCCTGCGTCGAGCGCCATTGGCTGGAAAGGCTCGAAGCGGAGACGATCCAGCGTTACGAGATGCCGGCCGAGGGCTTCGAGGGTCTGGACGATGCGGGCATGTGGGTGGCCCGCAGACGCGTCATTCCCCTGGAGAGGACCGCCATCACGCGGCTCGACCAGGAGTTTGCGCCGCGCAGGGTGGAGCTTCGGGGGGTCGATAGCCTGCGGCCGTTGAAGGGCCTCTGGAACACCAGCCTGCATGTCAGCGGCATCCGGCTGCGCAATGCCAGGGATTGGGAATAGGCCGGGTAGACCGATCTTCCTTTCGAAGGACCGCAGCCTCTCTTTTCATCCGACAATTTTGCTCTAAAAACAATCCAGATTTCTGGGCAGATTCTCTGGAGTGATGTTCCATGTCCACCGAACGTTCCGCCGTCGACACGTTGACGATCGAAGAGGCTGCTGCTGAGCTCGAACGGCTGGCAAAGGAGATTGCGCATCACGATGCGCTCTATCACGGCAAGGACCAACCGGAGATTTCGGATGCCGATTACGATGCGCTGAAGCGACGCAATGATGCGCTTGAGGCTCGGTTTCCCGAGCTGATCCGCGAGGACAGCCCGTCGCGGCATGTCGGTGCAGCGCCTTCCGTCACCTTCTCGCCTGTCGTCCATGCCCGGCCGATGCTGTCGCTCGACAACACTTTCTCGCAGGATGATGTGCAGGATTTCGTCGCCGGCGTCTATCGCTTCCTCGGCCGTCTGCCGGATCAGTCGATCGCCTTTACTGCGGAACCGAAGATCGACGGCCTGTCGATGTCTATCCGTTACGAGAACGGCAGGCTGGTGACGGCAGCGACGCGCGGCGACGGCACGACGGGGGAGAATGTCACCGCCAATATCCGCACCATCGCCGAAATCCCCAACGAGCTGCCGAAAGGCGTTCCTGCCGTCGTCGAGATCCGCGGCGAGGTCTATATGGCCAAGAGCGACTTCCTGGCGCTGAACCGCCAAATGGAGGCGGAAGGCAAGCAGACCTATGTCAATCCGCGCAACACCGCGGCCGGGTCGCTGCGCCAGCTCGACGCCAAGGTGACGGCGAGCCGCAAGCTGAAATTCTTCGCCTATGCCTGGGGCGAGATGTCGGAGATGCCTGAAGATACGCAATTTGGGATAGTGCAGACCTTCAAGGACTGGGGTTTTCCTGTCAATCCGCTGATGAAACGGCTGAACTCGGTCGCCGACATCCTGGCACATTATGACGAGATCGGCCTTAAGCGCCCGGATCTCGATTACGACATCGACGGCGTCGTCTACAAGGTCGACAGCCTCGAGCTGCAGGCCCGCCTCGGCTTCCGCTCGCGCTCGCCGCGCTGGGCGACGGCGCACAAATTTCCGGCGGAGCAGGCTTTCACGATCGTCGAGAATATCGACATTCAAGTCGGCCGCACCGGCGCCCTGACACCCGTCGCGCGATTGACGCCGATCACCGTCGGCGGCGTGGTCGTCACCAATGCGACGCTGCACAACGCGGATTACATCCGGGGCATCGGCAATAGCGGCGAGCGCATCCGCGACGACGAGCACGATATCCGCATCGGCGATACCGTCATCGTACAGCGGGCAGGTGATGTGATCCCGCAGGTGCTCGACGTCGTCATGGAGAAGCGGCCGGCCGGGGCCAGGCCCTATGAATTTCCGAAGACCTGCCCGGTCTGCGGTTCGCATGCCGTGCGTGAAAGACATGAGAAGACCGGCAAACTCGATTCGGTCACCCGCTGCACCGGCGGCTTCATTTGCAGGGCACAGGCGACGGAGCATCTGAAGCATTTCGTTTCGCGAAACGCCTTCGATATCGAAGGGCTCGGTTCGAAGCAGATCGATTTCTTCTTCGAAAACGAGGACGCGTCGCTGCAGATCCGCACCGCGCCGGATATCTTCACGCTGGAGAAGCGTCAGCAGCAATCGCTGACCAAGCTGGAGAATATTGACGGCTTCGGCAAGGTCAGCGTCGGCAAGCTCTATGCGGCGATCACCGAGCGGCGCAGCATTGCGCTCCACCGCTTCATTTACGCGCTCGGCATCCGTCATGTCGGCGAGACCACGGCGAAGCTCTTGGCGCGTTCTTACGGCACCTATGCGGCTTTTGAAACCGCAATGCGCGAGGCCGAGGCGCTTGCCGGCGACGCCTGGAACGATCTCAACGCCATCGAGGGTATCGGCGAAGTTGTGGCGCGGGCCATCGTCGAATTCTACAAGGAGCCGCGCAATGTCGAGGTGATCACCCGACTGCTTGAGGAGGTGACGCCCGAGGAGGCCGAACAACCGAAGACGGCAGGCAGCCCGGTTGCCGGTAAGACCGTGGTTTTCACCGGCTCGCTGGAAAAATTTACCCGCGACGAGGCAAAGGCGAGGGCGGAAAGTCTTGGCGCCAAGGTGGCGGGATCGGTCTCGAAGAAGACCGACATCGTCGTCGCCGGCCCCGGCGCCGGCTCCAAGCTCGACAAGGCGCGCGAACTCGGCGTGCAGACGATGGACGAGGACGAATGGCTGGCACTGATCAGCGGGTGAGGGGACTGACGGCAAGCCGTCAGCCCCGTTTGTTCATAGCCTGAGCCGCGCCATCGTATAGGCGTCGACATACTCGCCGGATCGAAAGCCGAAGGCCTTCAGTAGGCCTTCCTGTTTGAAGCCGAATTTCCGGTAGAGGCCGATGGCCACGTCGTTGTCGATGTAGACGGTCAGTTCCAGCCGTTTGATATCAAGCCAGTCGTCGGCTGCGTCGACAAAAGCGCCGAGCAGGATTCGCCCGAAGCCGCGGCCGGTGAAATCGTCATGCACGCCCATGCCGATGCTGGCGACGTGCTGCCTGCGGCCGGAAAGACGGTTGAGGCCGCCATTGCCGACGATCCTGCCGTCCTGGGTGACGACGAGGTTGAGTGCTCCCGGCGACGGGTTTTCCATGTGCTTGCGAACTTCCTCGACCCTCTGGTATGGCGGCCGCAAGGTGCCGGCCCGGTAGCCCGGCAGATTTATGAGATCGGTGATCTCCTCCGCATCGGACAGGCGGACGGCGCGCACGAGGACGCCATCTGGCAGGCGCGCTCGGCCGCGAGGTTCATTCTCTTCGTTTTCGGACATTCATGCTCTCCGTTTGTTTCAGGAGGAGAGCCGGCTTTACGAAAACCCTGCTCGCCTCGGCAGGGTTTTCGGGATGATCGGATCGCTGCTAACGCACCATCGTTCCCGCGTACCCTTCAAGGGTCGTGGTGTGATGAATAAGCGCTGCCATGGTCACGGAACCGATCATGGCAACAAATTTCGATATGCGGGTTAAAAAGTCAACCGTGCGTCGTGTCGAATTTGCGCGGCAAGAAGCGGGGCGGTATTCCTGTTCCCGACGAAACGATTCGGGTTGCTGATTTGAAGACCATCGCGATTGACTTCGAGACGGCGAACGAGCAGCGCGGCAGCGCCTGTTCCGTCGGCCTTGCCTGGATCGAGGACGGCAGGGTGACGCGCGTCGAGGAGCGGCTGATCCGGCCGCGGGACATGCGCTTTTCAGGCATGAACATCGCGATCCATGGCATCCGGCCGGAGCATGTCGAGGACGCTCCCGAGTTTCCCGAGGTAATGGATGAGTTTGAGGAGGATTTTCGTGGCGCGACGATGATCGCGCACAATGCCGCCTTCGATTTCAGCGTCTGGCGGGCCAGCCTCGATCTCTACCGGCAATCCTATCCGGAGCTTACCTATCTCTGCAGCCTGAAGATGGCGCAGCGGATTTGGCCGCATTTCCTCTCGCACCGGCTGAACCTGATCGCCGAGCATCTCGGCCTGCGTTTCGTGCACCACAACGCCGCCGAAGATGCCGCCGTCTGCGCAGCGGCGGCGATCGAGATGGCAAGGGCCGTCAAGGCACATGCCGTCCACGCCATACCGTCGTTGATCGGCATGAAGCCAGGTCGGCTGACGGCGCGGGCCTACGAGCCCTGCACCTGCCGAAAAGGCTGATCCCTTTCTGCAAACGCCCTTTTCTTGCAAAGCATGGGTGCATGCTTATCTAGAAAGCGGATTATTCAGGGAGCCGCCATGTCCAGACTGCGCAATCTTCTCCTCGCCGCCTTCTCTTTCGCCGCCCTTTCTACAGGTGCTGCCTCGGCCGAAGTCGTCGGCAAGGTCGGAGTCGACTGGATCGGCAACGACATCATCGTCGAGGCGGTCTCCGACCCCGAGGTCAAAGGCGTTACCTGCCACGTCACCTATTTCGACCGCAGCCTGATCGACCGGTTCAAGAACGGCAACTGGTTCGAGGATCCGTCCAACAATTCCATTGCCTGCCGGCAGACGGGGCCGATCGAGATCGGCAATATCGACCTGTCCAAGGATGGCAGCGAGGTGTTCCGCCAGGGCATGTCGCTGATCTGGAAGACGTTGGTCGTCAACCGCATCTACGACAAGACCAACGACACGCTGATCTATCTCGCCCATTCGCGCGAACTGACCGACGGTTCGGCGAAGATGTCGATCTCGACCATTCCGCTCTATGGGCAGAGCGTTGTCTGGAAGAATGGGAAGCCGCAATAAGGCTGGGAGGTTCCGGGGTCTCTCGCGCTTGCGATGAAAGACCCCGCCCCAACCCCTCCCCACAAGGGGGAGGGGCTTAACTTGCCGCACCCGCTTTCCAGATTTTCGACGTTTCGGGAGGAGCGAGTCGGGGCCTGAGCTTAGTCCCTCCCCCTTGTGGGGAG
>NZ_WIEU01000024.1:0-107419 GCF_012276115.1 Rhizobium leguminosarum bv. viciae
TTCACTATTTTGTATTGCTCGACGGATTGCCTCTGTCGTTGTGGCGCTCCCGTGTAGAACCTGGCCCATAGTGCCTCCCTCCATTCTAAGGAAAATAATGCACCATCAAATGCCGGGACTAAACACCTAGGGTCTGTTGAGATTCAGGGTTTCACCGATGGACGCATCATGATTCAAGCTCCTTTTGAAGAGTTTGAGGATGATTCGCACAGATTTGCCGGATAGGCAGTGGGAGAAGATAGCTCCCCATTGCCATGGCAAGGACACCGATCCCGGTCGCAGCGGCAACAACAACCGTCTCTTTCTTGAGACAGTCCTCTGGAGGGCTCGAACCAACAGTCCCTGGCGCGTTAGCCCCGCGTCGGTAAGCGGCGCGAGCTCCTCGAACTTCAGGTGCTTCCAGCATCTCCGATGCGCCGCTCGACGCCCACCGGCGCCTCGCAGAGGCAGCGCAACGCGTGCTCAAGGGTGTGGTCCGCCTCGTCTCGGCCCTGGTACGCCGCCGGTGCCGGAGAACAACTTTCACCGGATCAAGCGCCGTAAAAGCACCTTACCGGATTTAACCGCACCTAACCCCCATCTAGGGGAGAAAAGTATAAGACTTACTCCATCGCTGCACTCGTAATGCAAGGCACGGAGGAAGTCATGAGTAAGGGAAAAGTCGTGGTTCTTGGGTCGAACGCGACCCGGATCGAGACGAAGGGCGGTTATTGGGGCGTCACCGGCCAGTATCTCAATGAGACGGTCGTACCGGCGATGGCCCTGATCGAAGCCGGCTATGAGGTGGTGCTTGCGACGCCGGACGGAACACCGCCGACGATCGACCGGGCGTCGGACGCAGCCGCACATTTCGGCGGAGACGAGGCGGCTTATGCCCGCGCGAAGGACTACTACGCAAACGACCCGTCGATGAAGGCGCGCACCCTGCGCTCGGTACTCGATGAAGGACTGGACAGCTATGTTGGCCTGCACATTCCCGGCGGCCAGGCGCCGATCGTCGACCTGATGCAGGACCAGGAGATCGGCGAGATCCTGCGCCACTTCCACGAGCATTCTAAGCCCACCGCGATGCTATGCCACGGCCCGATCTCTGCCGTTGCGGCAATGCCCTATGCGCGCGAGTTCCGCGCGGCGCTGATCGCCGGCGATCCCGAGAAGGCGAAGGAATGGGCCAAGGGCTGGCAATATGCGGGCTACAAGATGACGGTCTTTTCGGCGACCGAGGAGAAGGTCATCGAGGACACCATCCTGCACGCCAAGATCTATTTCGACATGCCGTTCGCGCTAAACCTTGCGGGCGGCATCGTGGGCACCACGCCCGTCGACTTCGACCCCTATGTGATCGAGGATCGCGAATTGATCACCGGGCAGAATCCCCGTTCGGATCATCCGATTGCCGTGGCCCTGATCGCTGCGTTGGACCGGAAGCGCGCTGCAGCGTGACACGGCAGTGGCGCGTGGCCGCCTCGAAGCTCCCCGACGGCGATGGCTATCTCGCCGCGCTCATCAACTACCGCTTTATGGCCATGGCGTGTGGAGCACCGACGGGACAGTCGAAAAACTCCTCGCCGCGGCCGAATAGGCGGCTCAACTCAGAGATTGATGGAGACACTGATGAAACGGTCAATTTGGAGATTACTCGCTGCCATGATTGCTCTTGCTCCGGTCGCCTCCGCCGCCGCGGAGAAGCCAGTCTCGATCGCGCTTGTGCATGGAGCGTTCGTCGACGCCTCCGGCTGGCAGCTTGTCTACAACATGCTGTCAGCGGACGGATATGAAGTCCTGGTTGTCCAGAACCCCACGATCACCTTGGATGGTGATGTCGCGGCGACCAAGAGGGTCATCGCGAATGCCAAGCATCCGGTAGTGCTTGTCGGCCACTCCTATGGCGGGGCTGTAATTACCGAGGCCGGCGCCGACGCAAAGGTCAGGAGCCTTGTCTATATCGCTGCCTTTGCACCGGCGGCGGGAGAGTCGGTGTTTGATCTGGCGACTGCGCCGACGCCAGGCGAAGAAGGGGCTCCGCTGCTACCGCCAAGCGACGGTTTCATCCTTGTCGATCCAGCGAAGTTTCCCGCCGCTTTCGCCGCCGACGTCGATATCTCGACGACGCGGTTTATGGCTGCAGCTCAGGTGCCTTGGGGGCTCGGGGCCGTTCAGACCAAGATAACCAGCCCAGCCTGGAAGCAGAAGCCGAGCTATTTCATGGTGACTGCGCTGGATCGCATGGTTCCACCGAGCCGACAGCGCTCCATGGCCGCGAGGGCTGGCGCGAAGGTTATCGAAATCCAGAGCAGCCATGCGGTGATGCTATCGCATCCCAAGGATGTCGTCGACTTCATCACTAGCGCTGCGGCCGGGCCAAAGTAGCTATGGTGCTCGGACTACTGCCGCCGTGCCGCGGCGAGTGAAGCAAGACGGCCGTCATGGCTCACTGCGTCGAGATTTCCTTCTAAATATTGGAATCGACCTCGCGCTCAGCCGCAACTAATTATGGAGATGAAAATGAACCGACTGATCATTTCCCTGGTGCTTGCTACCGTCAGCCTGGTGCAGGTTCCTCAGGCGTTCGCCGCTCCGGCTCAGAACTCAGCGGCCAGTCCCCGGACGCCAATCACCGTCTTCTATCGTTCGACCAAGATCGATGGCGTCGACATGTTCTATCGTGAAGCCGGCCCGGCCGAGGGGCCGGTCGTGCTGCTTCTGCACGGCTTCCCGACATCCTCGCACATGTTCCGCAACCTCATTCCGCTGCTGGCAGATCGCTATCACGTCATCGCACCCGACTATCCGGGCTTCGGTCAGAGTGATGCACCCGATCACACCAAGTTCGCCTACACCTTCGGCCACTATGCAGACATGGTCGATACGCTGATGACCCAGCTCGGCGCCAAGAAATATGCGATGTATCTCATGGATTACGGCGCACCGGTCGGCTACCGTCTGGCTCTCAAGCACCCGGAACGGGTGAGCGGGTTGATCGTCCAGAACGGCAATGCCTATGAAGAAGGCCTGCGCGAGTTCTGGGATCCGATCAAGGCCTACTGGGCCGACGATTCGAAAGAGAAGCGCGAGGCTCTCTCCAATCTGGTGGTCCTCGAGACCACCAAGTTCCAGTACACGGACGGCGTCAAGGACCTCACCCGCATCAGCCCCGACAACTGGGTTCACGATCAGGCCTTGCTCGACCGGCCGGGCAACAAGGATATCCAGCTCGATCTCTTCCACGATTACGGCACGAACGTCCCGCTCTACCCGCAGTTCCAGGCCTTCTTCCGCGAACGCAAGCCGCCGACGCTGATCGTCTGGGGTAAGAATGACAAGATCTTCCCAGAGGACGGCGCCCATCCTTACCCGCGGGATCTTCCAGACGCTGAAATGCACCTCCTCGACACAGGCCATTTCGCCCTTGAAGACAAGCTGGATGAGATGGCGCCGCTCATTCACGATTTCCTCGATCGAAAAGTCGCAAGGCGTTAATCGGGAGTCATTGGCCACGCCCCGGCGCTCATTTCAGGCGGACACTGCAACGCTTCCGCTCGCTTTGGACGCTGGCCAACTGGGGGGCTCGGTATCAATTGCCACAGCCTTGATTGGCTTATGTCGGAGATTGAAAGGCTTAGTCCATGTCATCGTACGTTAAGATCACAGCAATCCTTAACTCTCGGCCAGACAAGGCAGAGAAGCTGCAGGCACTGCTTCTCGGAATGGCGACGGACTGCCGAGCAGAGCCGGGCAATCTGCGGTGGGATATTTGGCAGGACCAGTCTCGTCCCGACCGGTATGTTCTCGATGAACTGTATGTGGATGGCGCAGCCGTCGCAGCACACCGTGAGACCCACCACTATAAGAACTATCTCGCGCAGATCGGTGACTTAGCAGACCGCACCGCGTTGGTGCTGAGTCCGGTCGAGGTCGGGCATGCGCGTGTTTAACACTATATTTGCGAGATCGGGACGAGCCTTAATCTCACGCTCGATCTCCGACACCTGAGAATGAGAATGTTAGCCACTATGCTATGGGGAACAAGCGATGAGCTGGCACCGGGTGCGATATAAGAAGGTCAATCTCGGTGAGGTGGAGATGTTTTATCGCGAGGTAGGTGCTGAAGCAGCGCCTGTTCTGCTGCTGCTTCACGGCTTCCCAACGTCAAGCCACATGTACCGCGATCTCATTCTCCAACTCGCGGACAGACACAGGATAGTAGCGCCGGACCTTCCAGGGTTTGGATCAACAAAGGCACCCGCGCGTGGTGCATACGCCTACACGTTCGGCAATCTTTATAAGGCCGTTTTGGCGTTGGTGGACACGCTGAAGCTTGAACGGTTCGGACTGATGGTTTTCGATTATGGCGCGCCCGTCGGTTTTCGTTTAGCCGCGGCATATCCGAACCGAATTTCCGCCATCATCACGCAAAACGGCAATGTCTACGAAGTGGGATTAAGGGAGGCCAACATACAGCCCATGAGGGCCTATTGGGAAAATCCCAGCCCAGCGAATCGCGACGCGCTACGTTCGTTCCTCACCGTAGACGCCACACGGTTTCAGTACACACATGGCGTGCCCGAGGACAAACTCGAACTCGTCAGCCCCGACGCCGTTGCGCACGATCAGGCCATTCTCGACCGCGATCCGGAAGTGCAACTCGACTTGTTCGGCGACTATAAGTCGAACATCGCTCTCTATCCACGCTGGCAAGAGTATCTGCGGGCGACGAGGCCGCCTGTTCTAGCCGTTTGGGGAAACGGAGATCCCTTCTTCGCCCCGGCTGGCGCACATGCCTTCCGCAACGATGTTCCCGACGCCGAGATTCATCTCTTCGATACGGGGCACTTTGCCCTGGAGACTGACGGACCGGAAATCGCAGCGCTGATCAGGGATTTTCTAGGTCGTAAGGGCTGCTAGGAGTTCGAGAATGAAGCGCGCAAGTGAAGGACGATCAATGGATCAGTCTGGATCGAAAGATAAGACGTTAATGATCTGCGGAGAACTCCTTCACGAGCCGTTCAATGACTTGGGCAAGGAAGACGTAACCGCCTAAATATCGCTGGGTCACATCGCGACTCTAGAAATACTGGACGTCTCTTCGCTACTATGTCGCACTACAGGACCACCACCTATCCTCAAGGAGCATATCCATGTCCTTTCCGGGAATCCACCGCGTCGTCACCGGACATGATGCCGATGGCAAATCTATTGTCGCGATCAACGGACCGCTGCCAACAATCGTCGAATTGAATGCTATTCCTGGGATGATCTTCCACGAGGTTTGGGAAACGCGCGGCACACCGGCGCAGGTGGACAATGGTGCCGATCCGACCACCGGTGCGCTGATGCACCAGCCGCCAAAGCACGGCACCCGCATCCGCTTCGTCGACATGCCGCCAGACGCCGAATACCTTGCCGATGGCACATTGCAGATGAAGGAGCTGTTTAATGAGGTCAATGACCCCGGCGGTTTGACTGTAAAGACAGATTCGCCGCACCCGATGATGCACCGGAGCGAGGCCATCGACTATGGCATCGTTATCGAGGGTGAGATGACGCTGATGCTCGACGATTCCGAAGTGCCGCTCAAGCCCTACAGTGTCGTAATCCAGCGCGGCACCAACCACGCGTGGGCGAACCGCTCTGGCAAAATGTGCCGCATGTTGTTCATTCAAATAGACGGACAATATGAGCCGTCGATCGCTGCGGCGCTTGCGCGTCGATAAGCCGACGCCGATGCTCTGCTTTTGCGCCGGCTCGGGGGAATTCTTTAGCAGGGAATCGAAGGTAGGCCACTTGAAGGTCGGATCACGGCCGAGTTGTTAAGAGTGGGCCTCGATTTCTCTGGAGAGTGCTGAGCGAGCCGAGGATGTCGGCGGCGGCAACAAGGTCGCGCGTCTCGAACCCCTCCGTGAATTCGCTGAATATGGGCAATAGCATCTGATAAGCATCGTCGGCCCTCGACTGAGCGCACCAGAGGCGTGCGAGGTCGAGGGCCGTACGCAATCGCCATGACGAGGCACCTATTGCCTGCGCAAGTGTCATTGACTTTTTGAGTTGCATCTCAGCCCTGTCCGCCTGGCCTTGGGCAAGCAGAATGGAGGCTTGGACTCGCGACACCTCGGGCAGGCACCACAGGTCATTTTTCGCATCTGCTCGGTCAAGCGCGGCTCGGATCGTAGCCTCCGCGTCGCCAAGACGCCCACGCCGGGCTTGGAAGTCTGCGAGGACGCTTAGGTAGAAGGGCAATCGCGCTAGGTGCCTCGTGGAGTGGAATTCCGCAATGGCCCGCTCGAGGTCGTCAATACGTTGGGCCGCATCGTCGCCTTGCGCGCATGCTAGCGCCGCACGATAGAACATCGCGACTGGACGCCGGACGTCGAATCCGTGCCGCCTCGCTTGGTCATCGAGCATGGTGACATAACGACCACACTCGTCATAATGTCCTGCCCAATAGAATACCGGACAGACCCATGAGAGCGCATTGCCCAGTGAAAGGTGATGCTTGGTCTTGGACGCGTAGTCGACCGTTGCCCGCGCGGTGTCCAGAGCGATGTCTGGTGAACCCGTCAACCATTGTGCATGCGACAATAGATTCGTCACATCGACGATCCTATCGGAGAGGTACCGCACGTGCCGCCTTAAGCGTTGGGTATCGCTGATGTCTTCCAGATTGAGCAGGTGACGACGTTCGAAGCGTTGCCGGACGTCGTGGAGCTGGCCGATGAAGAGTTTGCCGATCCCGAGGGCTACTTCCGCCTCCAACACGGCGGAGGGGACCTCCGCGGCTGCAACCGAGGCGAAGGTCTCAAGTGTGCGGACCGCGGCGTCGTTCTCGCCGCGGAAAAGTTCAAACACTCCGATCAACCGAAGGCAACGAACACGGCAATCGGTGTCGCCAATTTGAACGGCGATGTCCAACGCCCGTTGCATGGCGTTTCGCGCCTGAGGCATGAGGCCTTGCGTGAACATAGTAGCGCCACCAAGCCACACCTGAAGCTGCATCTCAAACACGCTGCCGGCGAGTCCCGCCGGGCCAAGTTCTTCAATCGCCTGCGAAACATGAACGCGGCATTCTTCGGTGAGCGACAGATGGTTCCAGAGCAGGAGTCCAGCGACGGTCAGCCGGATGCGCAGAGACCGGTTCACTGTATCCTGAGCTGCCCACGCTAACGCACCACGCAAATCGTCGAGTACACGCCCATAGGCGGCTTCCCATTCACGGGCAGGGCGCTCAGCCCATTCTGCCGTGGCCCGCTCGAGCACCGTGCACACATGCTCCGCGTGGCGTTGGCGAATTATCTGATCCTCGCCGCTGACCCGCAGTCGTTCGAGACAATAAGCTCGCGTTGTTTCAAGGAGACGATATGCGACGCCGTCGGTGTCGACATCAAACGCAAGCAAAGACTTCGCTGCAAGCTGTGCCACGGCGTCCGCCGTTTCGGCGGGAGCGACGTTCGACACTGCCGAAGCGCCTTCGATATCGAAAAGACCTGCGAAAACGGATACAGCGCGTAGCAGCGCGGTCTCGCTTTCCGTCAGCAGGCCGTAGCTCCAGTCGAGCGTTTCAATCAGGGTGCGATGCCGCTCCGGGCCCGCCCGCCGCCCGACAAGAAGGCGGAATCGATCATCGAGTTGCTTCAACAGACCGCCGACTCCGAATGCATCGATGCGTGTCGCGGCAAGTTCTATTGCAAGCGCCAGGCCATCAAGTCTCCGGCATATCTCGGCAGCGGCCGGCGCATCGACGTCATGCAGCTCAAACAGTTCGAAGCTGTCGGTTGCTCGGTCCACAAAAAGCTCAATGGCAGGGAATGACAGTGCTTCGGCGGCGCTCAGCCGAGACGAGCGCGGCGGCGCGCCTAATCCCGGCAGCCTTCGCACGCGTTCCCCTTTCACTCGAAGTGGTTCTCGGCTGGTGGCGAGGATCCTCACGCCGGCAACTTCAGCCAGGAGGCGGTCTGCGCAGGACGCCGCAGCGTCAATGATGTGTTCGCAACTGTCGAGCACGAGCAACACCTCGCGATCGCGCAAGGAGTCACACAGGCTGGCAAGGGCGTCTGCAGAATGGACCGCCAGGCCGAGCGCTGTCGCTATGGCGTTGGGCGTTAGGGCCGGGTCCTTCAGAAGCGCCAGATCAACAAGCCAGACGCCATCCTTAAACGCCTTAAGTTCGTGCTCGGCGACAGCGAGCGCCACTGTCGTCTTTCCGATACCGCCGGCGCCAACGACCGACACCAGGCGGGATTCTCCCAGATCCCGTCGAATAGCATCAATTGTATCTGCCCTTCCAAAGATCGTCGACGTCGCAATCGGCAAATTGTGATTGCGTGGTGTTGGCGAACGAAAGGGCGCCGCAAGGCCCGATGATCCATGTCTCTGGACGGGAGAAGTGAACTGATATCCGCGCCCTGTCACGGTCGCGATATATTTCGCGGCGCCGGGTCCGTCCCCAAGCGTTCGCCGCAACGCCGCCATGTTGACCTTGAGGTTACCTTCGTCAACGATGATGTTTGGCCAAGCGCGAGCCATTAACTCGCGTTTGCTTACAAGTTCGCCAGGCCGCTCAACTAGTGCCGTCAGGATATCCAGCGCGCGGCCTCCTATCCGAACGGGCGCCTCGCCTTGCAAGAGCAGTTGGCGCTCGGGAATCAGCATGAACGGCCCGAAGGAGTAGGACCGCGAAGGCCGCTCGGCGAGGTCGCTTGTCATAGTTCCTTTCCTTCGAAAATCCCCTCTTGGTACGAATGAAAATTTAAATAGCACTTCGGTGAACAGTCATGCAGGGGGTAAACCAACATCTCGCCACATCTGGAGCTATACGGCTCATAAGGCCATTCGTGTTCCCCCTCTGAGTATCGATGCGATAAACCCGGTCGATCGACTAAGCGAGGCCACGGAGCACGCTACCAATAGGATGGCGCCGCGAAGAAGTATTCCTAAGATGTTGATGAAATGAAGCAAGAAATTTCCGAATTTTGGTAGAGATGAATTCGTATCAAGAGCAATCCAACTATAATAGTCGCCCTACGGTGTTTTGACTAGAGCATGATGCCGAAACGTGTAAGCGTCTTTTGGACGACATCCTGTTCTAGGCGCGGCGGAGACTGCTACGGTCTTCGTCAGCGGTGGATGGCAAAGCGCCGGCACCGAGCATCTGCCGATGTTACGCCAGCAGGCGCAATCACATTCCCAGGAATTCAGCAGACCCCGCACTCCACGCTTGACACCCAACTTTGCTCAATGTGATGGTATGCCATATTAAATAATATAGGTGGTATCATATGAACTGGATTCGGCCTGCGCCTACGGCCTCGCCGGGTCGTTTGTCAGCTGACAACGCACTGAAGGACGAAAGCGCTGCGCGGAGATTCGAGCGCGTACGCGCGCCACCGCCTCGGCCAGAATCTGTCGTCGGAAAGCCGACTTGACACTCCTGTATTATGGTATACCATAATACATAGTTGAGAAATGAGGTGCTCGATGGCCATTCAAATTCGCAAGACGGGACTGCAGATCGAAACGACGCTGATCGAAGGCGGTAAGGCCGCGGCGGTTCCGCTGAAGCTGTTTACCGCCTTCGCGGTCGTGAAGAATCCCTGGGCAGGTCGCGGCTTTGTAGACGACCTTAAGCCCGAAATTAACGCAGGCGCTCCGGTGCTCGGCGAGTTGCTGACCAAGATGATCATCGATGCAGTTGGGTCCGGCGAGGCTGTCGAAGGCTATGGAAAGTCCGCTGTCGTCGGCCTGGACGGCGAGATCGAACACGGGTCCGCGCTCATCCACACGCTGCGCTTCGGCAATTTTTATCGCCAGGCCGTCGGCGCCAAGTCCTATCTCGCCTTCTGCAACACACGCGGTCCGGCCAATGCACCGATCATGATCCCGCTGATGGACAAGAACGATGAAGGCCGCCGTTCGCACTACCTGACCATCCAGACGTCGATCCCCGACGCGCCTGCTGCCGACGAGATCGTCGTGGCTCTTGGCGCTTCGATAGGCGGGCGCCCGCATCACCGCATCGGCGACCGCTACCAGGATCTCAAAGCCCTGGGGCAGGACGTTGCCAATCCTGCGGGCGTTTGAGGGAGCGCTCCGAGATGCTGACAGCCGGATCGACCACACGCACCGCTGCAGCAACAAACGCCGCCGGTGCCTTGCCCCGAAAGACGACGGCAAGCGGAACGGCCTATCACGAGGCCGGCAGCGGTGAGCCGCTGGTTCTCATTCATGGCGTCGGCATGCGGCTCGAGGCCTGGGCTCCGCAGATCGCATTTCTGTCTGCAGGCCATCGCGTCATCGCTGTCGACATGCCGGGACATGGTGAGAGCGTAAAGCTGCCGGCGGGCTGCCGGCTCGAGGAGTTCGTCGCCTGGTTCGGACGTTTTCTCGACGAGATGGCAATCGACACGGCAAATGTTGCCGGGCACTCGATGGGCGCACTGGTTTCGGGAGGTGCGGCCGCGACCTTTGGCGAGCGGATCAGCCGCGTCGCTTACCTCAACGGCGTCTACAGGCGTGACCCTGAAGCAAAGGCCGCCGTGCTTTCGCGCGCCGCGGCCATTCCGGTATCGGGCGTCGACAAGGAAGGCCCTCTGGCCCGTTGGTTCGGCGATGATGCAGACAGCGTCGCTGCGCGTGAATTGACGCGAAAATGGCTGAACCTCGTCGATCCCCAGGGATATGCCGTCGCTTATGCCGCCTTCGCGGGCGGAGATGAGACCTATGCTGACGGCTGGAAAGACGTGGCTGGCCCGGCGCTGTTTCTGACGGGGTCCGATGATCCGAACTCGACGCCCTTGATGGCGACGCAAATGGCAGAGCTTGCGCCGCGGGGCTACGCCCGCATCGTCGAAGGTCATCGCCATATGGTGAACCTGACCGCACCTGATATCGTCAATTCGCTGCTCGCTGAGTGGCTGTCGTTCGGGGAGCATGAACGATGACAATCCAGACTGTCGACCCAAGAGCACTGCGAGATGCATTCGGGGCTTTTCCGACCGGCGTGACTGTCGTCACCGCCTGCGACGGGGAAGGACATCCGATCG
Source organism: Rhizobium leguminosarum bv. viciae (assembly GCF_012276115.1). Taxonomy (GTDB): domain Bacteria; phylum Pseudomonadota; class Alphaproteobacteria; order Rhizobiales; family Rhizobiaceae; genus Rhizobium; species Rhizobium leguminosarum_T. The sequence goes on from NZ_WIEU01000024.1 coordinate 11,037, forward strand.
GCTTCACAGCGAACTCCTTCACCTCGGTCTCGCTCAATCCGCCTTTGCTCCTGGTCTGCCTTGCCAAGACGTCGCGCAATTTTGCCATCATGACCGGAGCGCAGCATTTTGCGATCAACGTGCTTTCGGAAACGCAGAAAAACGTGTCGAACACCTTTGCACGCCCGGTCGAGGACAGGTTTGCGGCGGTCGAATGGGCGAAGGGATCGGCAGGCTGCCCGATATTCTCGAACGTGGCGGCCTGGTTCGAATGCGCCATGGAAGAGGTCATCGAGGCTGGCGACCACGTCATCTTGATGGGCCGCATCGAAGCTTTCGACAATAGCGGCCGCAACGGTCTCGGCTATGCGCGTGGCGGTTATTTCACGCCGACGCTCGCAAGCAAGGCGGTGTCAGCGGCAAGCGAAGGCAATATGGAACTTGCAGCCGTTGTCGAGCGCCGCGGAGAGGTTCTGCTGCTCGGCGAGGATGTGCTCTCCCTGCCAAGCGTCGACGCCCATGACGGCAGCCCGACCGAGGCACTGCAAAAATACCTGGAAACATCAACCGGGCTGAAGGTCAGCATCGGCTTTCTCTATTCGGTTTACGAGGGCAAGAGCGACGGCAAGCAGCACATTGTCTATCACGCAGTTGCCGGAGAGGGCGAGCCGGCCGGCGGCCGGTTCCTGAAGCCTGATGCATTGGTTGCGGCAAAGTTCAAGACCAGTTCGACCGCCGATATTATCAGCCGTTTCGCGATGGAAAGCTCGATCGGCAATTTCGGCGTCTATTTCGGCGACGAGACCGGCGGCACCGTTCACCCAATTCCAGCCAAGGACGCAAAAGCATGAAGTTCTCCCTCTTCGTCCATATGGAACGGCTCGACGCCAGCCAAAGCCACAAGAGCCTCTACGAGGAATTTGTCGCGCTCTGCGAGATCGCCGACAAGGGCGGCATGCATGCGATCTGGACGGGCGAACACCATGGCATGGATTTCACCATTGCGCCCAATCCGTTCGTGACCATTGCCGATCTGGCGCGCCGCACATCGCGGGCACGGCTCGGAACGGGGACGGTCATCGCCCCCTTCTGGCATCCGATCAAGCTCGCCGGCGAGGCGGCCATGGCCGACATCATCTGCGATGGACGACTTGACATCGGCATCGCGCGCGGAGCCTATTCCTTCGAATATGAGCGCCTGCTGCCCGGGCTCGATGCCTGGGGTGCCGGCCAGCGCATGCGCGAGCTCATCCCGGCCGTCAAGGGCATATGGGCCGGCGACTACGCGCATGATGGGGAATTCTTCAAGTTTCCGTCGACCACCTCGGCGCCGAAGCCGCTGCAGCAGCCGAACCCGCCCATATGGGTGGCGGCGCGCGATCCGAACTCGCACGAATTCGCCGTGGCCAACGGCTGCAACGTTCAGGTCACGCCACTCTGGCAGGGCGACGACGAGGTTCGGTCGTTGATGGAGCGCTTCAACGACGCCTGCGCCAAGAATCCCGAGATCGAGCGACCCAAGATCATGTTGCTGCGCCATACCTATGTCGGTTCGTCGGAGGACGATGTCGCCCAGGCCGCCCATGAACTCAGCGTGTACTACAATTATTTCTTCGCCTGGTTCAAGAATGAGAAGCCGATTGCCCAGGGTCTGATCGAACGGATTCCGGATGAACAGATCAGAGCAAACGCGATGCTGTCGGACCAGGTCATGCGCACCAACAATGTCGTTGGCGACGCTGAGACCGTCATCGACCGGCTCAAGGCGTATGAAGCGCTCGGCTATGACGAATATTCCTTCTGGATCGACACCGGCATGAGCTTCGAGCGCAAGAAGGCGTCGCTCGAGCGCTTTATCACCGAGGTCATGCCAGCTTTTCAGGAGTAAGACCATGCGACGTTTCCAGCACTACATCGACGGTGAATTCTCAGATGGCGAGGCCTGCTATCCGAGTATCGATCCAGCCACCGGCGCGGTCTGGGCTGAGATGCCCGAAGCGCGCGAGGGCGATGTCGATCGGGCTGTAAAAGCTGCCGACAGGGCGCTTTACGAAGGCCCCTGGCCGAAAATGACGGCCACCCAACGCGGCAAGTTGCTTTACAAGCTGGCCGATCTGGTTGCCGCCAACGCGCAGGTCCTCGCGGAACTGGAGACGCGCGACACCGGCAAGATCATCCGCGAAACCTCGGCGCAGATCGCTTATGTCGCCGAATACTATCGCTACTATGCCGGAATCGCCGACAAGATCGAAGGCGCCTACCTGCCGATCGACAAACCTGACATGGATGTCTGGCTTCGCCGCGAGCCGATCGGCGTCGTTGCGATGGTCGTGCCGTGGAACAGCCAGCTTTTCCTGTCGGCGGTGAAGATCGGCCCGGCGCTGGCGGCCGGCTGCACGATGGTGGTCAAGGCCTCGGAAGACGGGCCGGCGCCGCTTCTCGAATTTGCGCGGCTCGTGCACGAGGCAGGCTTTCCCGCCGGCGTCGTCAATATAATCACGGGTTTCGGCGCCTCCTGCGGCGCCGCCCTCGGCCGGCACCCGAAGGTCGCCCACGTCGCTTTTACCGGCGGCCCTGAAACCGCCCGGCACGTCGTTCGCAACTCGGCCGAAAACCTCGCCTCCACCTCGCTTGAACTCGGCGGCAAGTCGCCGTTCATCGTCTTTGCCGACGCAGATCTAGAAAGTGCGGCCAATGCCCAGGTCGCGGGCATTTTCGCCGCGACAGGGCAGAGCTGCGTTGCCGGGTCACGGCTGATCGTCGAACGCAGCATCAAGGACCAATTCGTCGCCCTGCTGCGTAAGAAGGCGGAGGCGATCCGAGTCGGTGCTCCGCTCGATATGGCGACCGAAGTCGGCCCGCTCGCCACCAAGCGCCAGCAGGACAACATCGGCGCCCTCGTCGCCAGGTCGATCGAAAGCGGCGCCCGCCTCGTCACGGGAGGGCGCAAGATCGACGGCGACGGCTATTATTTCCCGCCGACGATTCTCGACTGCGACGATGTCGCCTCGCCCTCGCTGATCGAGGAATTTTTCGGGCCGGTCCTGTCCGTCGTGTCGTTCGAGACGGAGGCCGAGGCGCTGCGGCTTGCCAACGATACCCGCTATGGCTTGGCTTCCGGCGTCTTCACCCAGAACCTGACCCGGGCGCACCGGCTGATGAAGGGGCTCCGTGCCGGGATCGTCTGGGTCAACACCTATCGCGTGGTGTCGCCGATTGCGCCGTTCGGCGGCTTCGGCCTGTCAGGCCATGGTAGGGAAGGCGGCATGGCCGCGGCTCTCGACTATACCCGCACCAAGACGATCTGGCTGAGGACATCGGACGATCCGATTCCCGATCCCTTCGTGATGAGGTAGCGCCGATGTTTTACGAAATCCGCACCTACCGGCTGAAGAACGGCACCATCCCGCAATATCTCAAAGTCGTCGAGGAAGAGGGGATCGAGATCCAGAAGAGCCATCTCGGTACGCTCGTCGGTTACTTCTTTTCGGAGATCGGAACAATCAACGAGATCGTTCACATCTGGGCTTTTGCGAGCCTGGACGACCGGGAAGCGAGGCGCCAGAGGCTTTTGGCCGATCCCCGATGGCAGGCCTTTCTGCCCAAGATCCGCGATCTGATCGAGGTGGCGGAAAACAAGATTATGAAGCCAGCTAACTTTTCTCCCAGGAGCGAGGCGCACTGACAGCATAAGGCATACAGGACAAACCAGAACAAGGATAAGGGAACATGAAAACAACATTTGCTTTCGCGGCGGTTGCCGCATTCGTGGCTGTGTCCGTACCGGCGCACGCCGACAACATGGTCTTTTCGAGCTGGGGAGGAACGACCCAGGACGCGCAGAAGGCCGCATGGGCAAGCCCGTTCACGGAGAAGACCGGTATCACCGTCGTACAGGACGGGCCGACGGATTACGGCAAGCTCAAGGCGATGGTCGAGGCCGGTCAGGTTACCTGGGACGTGGTCGACGTCGAAGGCGACTATGCCGCCCAGGCCGGCAAGAATGGCCAGCTGGAGAAACTCGATTTCTCCGTCATCGACAAATCCAAGCTCGATCCGCGCTTCGTGACCGACTATTCGGTCGGCAGTTTCTATTATTCCTTCGTGATCGGCTGCAATGCCGATGCCGTCAGCACCTGCCCGAAAACATGGGCGGACCTGTTCGACACGGCAAAGTTTCCGGGAAAGCGCACATTATACAAGTGGTCGGCTCCCGGCGTGATCGAAGCGGCGCTGCTTGCCGACGGCGTGGCTGCCGACAAGCTCTATCCGCTTGATCTCGACCGCGCCTTCAAGAAGCTCGATACGATCAAATCGGATATCGTCTGGTGGTCGGGCGGCGCACAGTCGCAGCAGCTTCTGGCATCCGCCGAGGCTCCCTTCGGCAGTGTCTGGAATGGCCGCATGACTGCGCTTGCGGCAAGCGGCATCAAGACCGAGACCTCATGGGAACAGAACATCACCGCTGCGGATTCGCTCGTCGTGCCGAAGGGTTCGCCGAACGTGGAAGCCGCGATGAAGTTCATTGCAATGGCGACCGCGGCCGAACCGCAGGCCGCCCTTGCAAAAGCCACCGGATATGCGCCAATCAACGTTGAGTCGGCCAAGCTGATGGATCCGGAGACGGCCAAGACCCTGCCGGATCAGCAGACGGCCAGCCAGGTGAATGCCGACATGAACTACTGGGCGGACAATCGCGATGCCATCGGCGAGAAGTGGTACGCCTGGCAGGCGAAATAACCTGAAACTTGAGATGAACGGGCACGGCGAATGTTCGCCGTGCCTCCCGCAGCGTCGGTGCCCATTGTTGGACCTCGGCGCCTGCGGAAATTGACGGGTGGGAAGGACTGTCATGTCGACATTTAGCGATGCCTCCGGCGCAATTGCGCCCGTGCCAAAGGCGCGCAAAGCAACAGGTTTCGGCGGGGTCCTTCCGGCCCTCGCCTTCGTGGCGATCTTCTTCATCGCGCCGGTGGCGGTACTGCTGCTGCGCAGCGTGCTGGAACCGGTGCCAGGCTTTGGAAACTATGCTCAGCTGATCGGGTCCGCGACCTATCTCAAGATTTTCGCCAACACCTTCATCGTCTCAGGTCTCGTCACGGTGATTTCGCTGCTGATCGGATTTCCCGTTGCCTGGGCACTGGCAATCATGCCCGGGCGGCTGACCTCGGTGATTTTTGCAATCCTGCTCCTGTCGATGTGGACCAACCTGCTGGCCCGCACCTATGCCTGGATGGTGCTGCTGCAGCGGACGGGGCTCATCAACAAGATGCTGATCGGAATGGGGCTGATCGACAAGCCCTTAGCACTCGTCAACAATCTGACGGGGGTCACGATCGGCATGACCTATATCATGCTGCCCTTCATCATCCTGCCGCTCTACGGCGTGATTAGGAAGATCGACCCGTCGACCCTGCAGGCGGCAGCACTTTGCGGCGCCAACCGGTGGCAGTGCCTGACCCGCGTTCTACTGCCCTTGGCCATGCCCGGCATGGCAGCCGGTGCCCTCATGGTCTTCGTCATGTCCCTTGGTTATTTCGTCACGCCGTCGCTTCTCGGCGGCACCGCGAACATGATGCTCGCAGAGTTGATCGCGCAATTCGTGCAGTCGCTGGTCAACTGGGGAATGGGAGGTGCCGCGGCGCTGGTTCTCCTCGTGGTGACCCTGGCGCTTTATGCCGTGCAGCTACGCTTCGTCGGCAACCAGAACCCTGGAGGGCGTTGACATGTTGCTCAATTTCGACCGGCTCGGCTGGTGGAAATATATCCTGCTGGCGGTCACGCTTCTGGCGGCGGCCTTTCTGCTGCTGCCGATTGTCTTTATCGCGGCGCTCTCCTTCGGCTCTTCGCAGTGGCTGATCTTTCCACCGCCCGGCTGGACGTTTCAGTGGTACAGCGAGCTCTTTGCCGATCCGCGCTGGCTGGAATCGGCCTGGACGAGCTTCAAGATCGCGGTCATCGTAACGATCCTGTCGGTGCTGCTCGGGCTCGTAACCTCCTTCGGGCTGGTGCGCGGTTCGTTCCTGTTCCGCGATGCGCTGAAAGCGCTGTTCGTGACGCCAATGATCCTGCCCGTCGTGGTCCTTGCGGTTGCCCTTTACGCCTTCTTCCTGAGGATCGGCCTCGGCGGCACCTTGGCTGGCTTCGTCATTTCGCACCTCGTTCTCGCACTGCCCTTCTCGATCCTGTCCATCTCAAGTGCGCTGGAGGGCTTCGACAAGTCGATCGAGGATGCGGCGGTTCTTTGTGGCGCTTCGCCTCTGGAAGCAAAGATCAGGGTCACCCTGCCGGCGATCAGCCACGGGCTGTTTTCGGCGGCCGTCTTCTCGTTCCTGACATCCTGGGATGAGGTGGTGGTGGCGATCTTCATGTCCAGCCCGACCCTGCAGACGCTGCCCGTAAAAGTATGGGCGACGCTGCGGCAGGACCTGACGCCCGTTGTCGCTGCGGCGTCGACCCTTCTCATCCTTTTGACGATCATCTTGATGGCGCTGGTTGCCGTCGTGCGTAAGGTACTGAAACAATGAAAGAACCATTCCTTCAGATCCGCGGAATACGCAAGGAATACGGCCCGGTGGTCGCCGTCCACGACGTCAATCTCGACGTTCGGCGCGGGGAGTTCCTGACCTTTCTCGGACCGTCCGGATCCGGCAAGAGCACGACGCTCTACATCCTGGCCGGTTTTGAAACGCCGACGAAAGGCGACATTACGCTGGAAGGCAAGACCCTGCTCGCCACGCCGTCGCACAAGCGCAACATCGGCATGGTGTTCCAGCGCTACACCCTGTTTCCGCATTTGACGGTGGGTGAGAATATCGCATTTCCGCTGAAGGTCAGGCGCAAATCCAAGGCCGAGGTCGACAGCAAGGTGAAGGAGATGCTGCGCCTCGTCAGGCTCGAAGGCTTCGAGGATCGAAAGCCTGCGCAAATGTCCGGCGGTCAGCAGCAACGCGTCGCCCTTGCCAGAGCCCTTGCCTATGATCCGCCGGTACTTCTGATGGACGAGCCGCTGTCGGCGCTCGACAAGAAGCTGCGTGAGGAAATCCAGCATGAGATACGCCGGATCCACCAGCAGACCGAAGTGACGATCCTCTATGTCACGCACGACCAGGAGGAGGCGCTGCGGCTCTCCAACCGCATCGCCGTCTTTTCCAAGGGCGTCATCGACCAGATCGGGACAGGCCCGGAACTCTACGCCAATCCGCGGACCCGCTTCGTGGCCGAATTCATCGGCGACAGCGACTTCATTTCATGCGACCTGCTGTCATCCTCCGATGGGCAGGCCACCATCTCGCTTGGCGGCGGGAGCGTCTTCAATCATATTCCGGTGCATGGAAAAGGAACCTCCGGGACGAGGGCAGCCCTGATGCTGAGGCCGGAGCGCATTCGGTTGTCGCGAAACCAGGCGGCCGGAGCGGGTCTTGCCGCAACGGTCAGCGACATTACCTTCCTCGGTAACAATATTCACGTCTCGACCGAGACGGCGACGGGCGAGGCACTGGCGGTTCGCCTGCCGTTTGGTCACGAGGCTATCGCGGGGCTCAGCCGTGGCGATATAGTCCATCTGAATTTCGATCCCGGTGCCGCTCACGTATTCTGTTGAAAGTTGTCATATGAAGCTCAATGATCCCTCGCTGTTCCGTCAGGCATGCCCCATCGCCGATCGCTGGATCGAAGCGGAAGGCCGCAAGGCGGCGACGGTCCGCAATCCGGCGACAGGCGAGCCGCTGGGGGTGGTGCCTGACCTCGGCGCCGCGGAAACGGAAGATGCCATCCGCGCCGCGGTTATCGCCCAGAAGCTTTGGGCGAAGAAGACCGCCGGGGAGCGCGCCGCCGTTCTCAAGAAATGGCACCGGCTGATGATCGAAAATCGCGACGATCTGGCGATGATCCTGACGCTGGAGCAGGGAAAACCCCTGGCCGAGGCCAAAGGGGAGATCACCTATGGTGCGAGCTTCATCGAATGGTTCGCCGAGGAGGCGAGACGCATCAACGGCGAGGTCGTACCAGGACATCAGCCGGACAAGCGGATCCTCGTCCTTCGCCAGCCGGCAGGCGTAGTGGCGGCGATCACGCCCTGGAACTTTCCGAACGCGATGATCACCCGCAAGATTGGCCCCGCGCTTGCCGCCGGCTGTGCCGTCGTTCTCAAGCCGGCGCTGCAGACGCCATTCTCCGCCATTGCGATCGCCGTTCTCGGTGAGCGCGCCGGCCTGCCGCCGGGGCTTCTCAACATCGTCACGGGTGACGCAGCGGCAATTGGCGGGGTGCTGACGGCAAGCCGTGACGTTCGGGTCCTGACATTCACGGGCTCCACCCGGACGGGCGAGCTGCTTTACCGACAATGCGCGCCGACGATCAAAAAGCTCGGCCTCGAACTTGGCGGCAATGCACCCTTCATCGTGTTCGACGATGCCGATCTCGACGCTGCCGTCGAAGGCGCGCTCATCGCCAAGTTCCGCAACAACGGTCAGACCTGCGTCTGCGCCAATCGCCTTTATGTCCAGGACGGCGTCTATGAGGCGTTTGCCGCCAAGCTCGCCGCGGCCGTTTCGGGCTTGAAGGTCGGCAACGGTCTCGACCGTGACGTCGTGCTTGGCCCGCTGATCGACGATAATGCTGTCGCCAAGGTCGAAAGCCATATCAGCGATGCCGTTTCAAAGGGTGCCGGGATCGTCTTAGGCGGCAAACGCCACGCGCTCGGCGGCCATTTCTTCGAGCCGACGATCCTGCGCGATGTTGCTGCCGGCATGCAGGTGGCGCGTGAGGAAACTTTCGGGCCGCTTGCACCGCTTTTCCGCTTCCGCGACGAAGAGGACGTCATCGAACAGGCAAACGACACCGAGTTCGGGCTCGCTTCGTATTTTTACGCCCGCGATCTGTCGCGGGTATTTCGCGTCGCCGAAGCGCTCGAATATGGGATGGTCGGCGTCAATACCGGTCTCGTCTCGACGGCCGAGGCTCCGTTCGGCGGCGTGAAGATGTCGGGTCTCGGTCGCGAAGGATCCAGGCATGGCTTGGACGAATATACCGAACTTAAATATGTGTGCCTGGGCGGTATTGCCTAACCTTGGTCGATGCTTGCGGTTTATCCGCACCGGCGAAATGACGTCCGGCGCCGACCGTCAGTTCCCGACCGCTGCGATGATGCCGATCTCGACGGCGAATTCCGGTCCGGCGAGCCTTGCCTCGACCGTGGCGCGCGCCGGCGCATGACCCGAAGGCACCCAGGCGTCCCAGACGGCATTCATGTCTTCGAAGCTGGAGATATCGGCAAGCCAGATCGTCGTGCTGACGATCCGTGTCGGATTGCTGCCCACGCTTTCCAGAAGCCGCGTGATCCGCGCCAGGATGTTGGTCGTCTGTTCGCGCACGGACGCGCCCGGCGCGTCGATTGCGACCTGGCCTGCGAGGAACACGAAGCCGCCATAGGTCACGCCCTGGCTCATCCGTTTTCCGGTTTCGTAGCGTTCGATCTGCATGCTCAACTCCCTGAATTAATCCCTATGCGCAATCTTCTGGCGTTCGGCGCGGCGCTGCAGCCATTGGATCGTGGCGAGAAACAGCGTCGAAAACAGGATGAGGAGCGTGGCGACGGCGGCGATCGTCGGACTCAGCGTTTCGCGCACGCCGCTCCACATCTGGCGCGGCAGCGTGCGTTCTTCGGAACCGGCGATGAAAAGCGCAATCACCACTTCGTCGAACGAGGTCACGAAGGCAAAGAGCGCGCCGGACGCCACCCCCGGCGCGATGATCGGCAGCATGATGCGCAAGGTCGCTTCGACCGGGGCTGCGCCGAGACTGGATGCCGCCCGCATCAGATTGTGATCGAAGCTTGCCAGCGTGGCGGTCACGGTGATCACCACGAAGGGGGCGCCGATCGCCGTATGCGCCAACACTAGCCCGGTCAGGCTGTTGAGCAGCCCGACGGCCGCGAAGGCATAATAGATGCCGACCGCCGAAACGATGACCGGCACGATCATCGGCGAAATCAGAATGGCGGTCAGCGTTGCACGTGCCGGGCAGGAGGGCCGGCTGAGGCCGATCGCGGCGAGCGTGCCGAGAAAGGTCGATAGAAGCGTGGCGAAGACGGCGACGATGATGCTGTTCTTGAGCGCCAGCTGCCAGACGTTGGAATCGAAGAATTCGCGATACCACCGCAGCGACAGGCCGGGCATGGGATAGGTGAAGAACGGCTCGGCATTGAAGGAGAGTGGCACGATCGCCACGATCGGTGCGATCAGGAACAGGATCACCAGGCCGCCAGCCAGCCACAAGAGGATCGAAAACAACCGCGGGAAAGAAAGGAAGTTCGTCATCAGCCTATCCTCAGCCGGTCGATGCCGACAATGCGATTGTAGACGGCATAGAGGATCAACACCGCCGCCAGCAGGATCGTGCTCAAAGCCGCCGCCATGCCCCAGTTCGTGACCTGATTTGAGTAATAGGCGATGAAATAGCTCACCATCTGGTCTCCCGGCCCGCCGACCAGGGCCGGGGTGATGTAGTAGCCAAGCGCCAGAATGAAGACGAGCAACCCGCCGGCACTGACACCAGGCATGCTCATCGGCAGGTATATGCGGAAGAAGGCCGACATCGGCGGCGCGCCAAGCGACGAGGCGGCACGCAGATAGACCGGAGGTATGCTCTTCATGACGCTGTAGATCGGCAGCACCATAAAGGGCAGGAGAATATGAGTCATGGCGATCAGCACGCCGACGCGATTGTAGATCAGGTCGAGGGGATGCGCTGGGTCGATCAGGCCCAACCAAATGAGCGCCGAGTTGATCACGCCGCGTCCCTGCAGCAAGACGACCCAGGCGCTGGTGCGGACCAGAAGCGAGGTCCAGAACGGCAGGAGCACCAGGATCATCAGCGTATTGGCGACCGCTCCTTTCGATCGGGCGATCAGGGCGGCAAGGGGATAGCCGAGAAACAGGCAGATCACGGTCACCGAAGCGCTGACGACGAATGTGCGGATCAGGACATCGACATGGACCGCATTCTCCGCCGAGACCCTGCCGATGGCGCCCGAAGCACCGCGCTCCAGGTCGAGCGAGGCGAGCAGGTAATAATCGGTGAAGGGCGGCGACGCATTCTTGATGAGCGTCCAGTAGTGCGGGGTCTCCCATTTGGGATCGATGGCGACGAAGGCAGTCTTATAGGGCGGCTCCGCATTGCGGATCGTACGAGCGGTTTTCAACAGCATCGAGCGCATGCCGGTCTCGTAATAGTTGAGACGCTTGGCCACTTCGGCAATCTGGTCGCGCGGCGATTGTTTCAGATCGGTGGCAAAGGCAGCAAACAGCGTTTCGTCGGGCGCAGACTGCTCATCCCAGGCTGATAGAGCCGACATCGTGTAGGGCAGGGCGGCGGAAGCCGCCCTGTTGTCGACCGCGCGTGTCAACAACAGGGCAATGGGCAGGACGAAGACGAGCAGCAGGAAGATCAACAGAGGCGCGATCAGCAGCAGCGCTCTCAGCTGCGCCTTGCTTTTCGCACTGCCGAGCCTTTTCGCCCGCGTGCGAGCGGCAATCCTTGCCTCATCGCCATCATTCATTGTCGCGATCGCCATCGCTCTGCCTTCCTGAGGGAGAAAAAGGGGCGGACGAGGTCAGGGGGACACCCGCCCGCCCGACGAGGTTACTGTGCGAGCCACTTGCTGAAGCGTTCAGTCAACTCCTCATCATGATCGGCCCAGAACTCGGAAGAGACGACAAAGGCGTTCTTCGTATTTTCAGGCGCTGTCGGCAGATCGACGAGAATATCCGGCGGAACCTTTGCGATGGCCGCTTTCAGGGTCGGGCCATAGGAGATATATTTGGACTGCTGCGCCATCACGTCGGGATTGACGGTGAAGGCGACGAATTTGTCCGCCAGTTCCTTGTTCTTCGAGCCTTTCGGCTCGGCCCAGAGATTGAAGTCCATTCCCTGGCCGTCCCAGACGATCTTGAAGTTCTTGCCGCTGTTCTTGACGGCATCGTAGATGCGGCCGTTCCATGCCGTCGTCATCACCACTTCGCCGTCGGCGAGAAGCTGCGGCGGCTGCGCGCCCGCCGTCCACCAGACCTTCACATCCTTCTTGATCGTGTCGAGCTTCTTGAAGGCGCGGTCGACGCCCTCCGACGTGCCGAGCACATCGTAAACCTCGGCGGGTTTGACGCCGTCGGCAATCAAGGCGAATTCCAACGTGGTCTTTGGAGACTTGCGCAAGGCGCGCGGTCCGGGGAACTTGGCCGTGTCGAACAGATCGGCCATGGTCGTTGGCCCGCCATTCGGGAACTTGGCGGCATCATAAGCATAGATGGTGCCGAAGACGATCGTCGCGACGGCGCAATCCATCGCAGCGCCGTCGATGAAGGCGTCCTTGCCGCCGAGCTTCGAGTAGTCGATCGTTTCGAGCCAGCCCTCGTCGCAGCCTTGCAACGCATGGCTGGGTTCGACATCGACGACATCCCAGGTCACTTGGCCTGTTTCGACCATGCCCTTCAGCTTGGCCGTGGAGCCGTCCCATTCGTCCTGGAGGATCTTGGCGCCGGCTTCCTTGGCGAACGGCTTGAAAAAGGCCTCCTCCTGGCTCTTCGTATAGGCGCCACCCCAGGATGTGACGGTCAGCGTATCCTCGGCAAATGCGGCTCCTGCGATGGCAAGAGTGATGACGGAACTGAGAAGCATGTAGTTTAAACGCATCATGGTGGTTCCCCTTTTTGTAGCTGCGTTTGCGAAAGAATGAATGTCCGGTCAGGAGAGCGCGAGCACGCGGCAATCCTCCGGCGTCCAGCCGATGAAAGTATTCGCGCCTGGCGCATGAACCGGAATGTCCTGGCCGGCTGCCACTTTGATGAAGACGTCGTCGCAGCCACAGGCTGAGACGCGCAACCTGACATGGTCGCCGTGATAGATGATTTCCTTGAGCGTCGCGGTGAACCGGTTGGGAACCTCGGCTGCGGGCGCCAGCTGAATCCGCTCCGGCCGCAACACCAGCGTTGCCCGCGCGCCTTCCTTCAACCCCTCTCCGGCATGGCCGGTGATGATCGAACCATCGGGGGCGCGAATCCGGCAGACGGCATTTTCGATCGCGACGACTTCGCCCGATATCGCATTGTTTTCGCCGATGAAGGTTGCGACGAAGGGGTTTGCCGGCGTCTCGTAGAGCGCATGCGGCGGTGCGATCTGCTGCAGGATGCCGTCATTGAACACGCCGACCCGATCCGACATGGTCAGAGCCTCGCTCTGGTCGTGGGTGACGTAGACGACGTTGATGCCGAGGCGGGCATGCAGGTGCTTGATCTCGAGCTGCATATGTTCGCGAAGCTGCTTGTCGAGCGCACCGAGCGGCTCGTCCATCAGCACGAGCTGCGGCTCGAAGACCAGAGCCCGGGCGAGCGCGATGCGCTGCTGTTGTCCGCCGGAAAGCTGGTTGGGTCGACGCGTTTCGAAGCTCGCCATTCGCACCATGTCGAGCGCGCGGCGCACCCGCTCGGTGATCTCCGCCTTGCCGAGCCGGCGCATTTTCAGCGGGAAGGCGACGTTCTCGCCGACGGTCATATGCGGGAAAAGTGCGTAATTCTGGAAGACCACACCGATATTGCGGCGATGCGGCGGAACGCTGTCGATCCTGTTGTCGGCAAGGGTGATCGTCCCGTCGGTCGGCGCCTCGAAGCCGGCCAGCATCATCAGCGTCGTGGTCTTGCCGGATCCGGACGGACCGAGAAGGGTCAGAAATTCCCCTTTGGCGATGTCGAGGTCCAGGCCGCGCACGACATAGCTGACGCCGTCATAGGATTTACGCACGCCTTCGAAAGCAATGAAGCGCTCGCTCATGAATACCTCCTCGGCGGGTCCCTGCCTCTTTGTCTCGATGCTGGGTCATATTGTCTCGGTCTTCTTCGGCTTGTCAAGTCACACAAACAATTTTGTGTGGTGACGGGAGCAGGGTCTCGAAAACATCAGAAAAGCGTGCTATGTCGCACGAAAGCAAGCTGAATCGCAGCGCCACGGCGATTGATGCGCGCGTTCGGCTTATGGGATTTATGCCGCTGTTACAGGAATTGTATGTCTGAAAGATCGGAAGTGACCCGGACAAATCAGGAGAGGGAAACGCGGATACCGGCCTATCTGGAGCTCGCAAACGAGCTCGAGGCGAGGATCCGCTCGGGGGCCTTGCCCCCCGGCAGCCAGCTTCCGCCGCAGCGTGACCTCGCGCGGGAGCGGTCGCTCAACGTCTCCACAGTCACGCGCGCCTACCGCGAATTGCAGAACCTCAATCTTGTGATGGGCAGCACCCGGCGCGGCACGATCGTCATGGGCGACGGCGCCATGCCGCGGGTCGACCGGGCGGCGAGCCCGGCCGGTATCATCGATCTGACGGTCAACCGGCCGGCCGTCGACGATTTCCAGCAGCGCTTGGCGCAATCTTTGCCTGACCTGTCGTCCGACCGGCGCTTTCGCCAGATGCAGGAATACCAGCCGCCGGAAGGGCCGGCCTGGGCACGCCACGCGGCGAGAAAATGGATATCGCTCAACGGTTTCGACCCGTCCGAAGACGATATCGTAGTCACCAGCGGCGCCCAGCACGCTTTGCTGGCGGTGATCAGCAGCCTGATAGAGCCCGGCGACACCATCGTCTGCGATCGACTGACCTATTACGGCCTGATCGCGCTTGCCCAAATGTTCCGCTTCCGCATTATCGGCATTGGAAGTGACGATCAGGGCATGTCGGCGGCGGAGCTCGACGATATCTGCCGCCAGGAGACCGTGCGCGCCGTCTTCACGGTTCCCTCGATGCACAATCCGACCGTCGTCACCATGAGCGAGGCTCGCCGGCGCGAACTGGTCGATGTTGCGGAAAAGCACGATCTCGTCATCATAGAGGATGATGTCTATGGACCGATGCTCGGGACCCGGGCAAGCGCCTTGATCACGCTTGCGCCGAGCAGAACCTACCATATATCAGCGCTCTCCAAGGCGCTGGCGCCGGGTCTGCGCGTCGGCTATCTCTCCTGCCCGCCCGGCCGGGCGCTGCTGTCTGCCGAGGCGGTTCGCACGACCGCCTGGATGCCCTCTCCGCTGCCGCTGCTGCTTGCGACCCGCTGGCTGGAGGACGGCACGGCCGAAGCGATCCTGAAGGCTCAGCTTGCGGAGCTGCGCGCACGCCACGCGATCGTCACGACGATCCTTGCCGGCCATTCCTTCTCCGCCGATCCGCGCTGCATGTTTTTATGGCTGAGGTTGCCGGCGCCATGGCGATGCGAGGATTTTGCCGCCAATCTGCGCGCCCATGGCGTTGCCGTCATGGCTGCCACCGCCTTTGCCTGTGACCGTCAGCCGGTCGAGCATGCCGTTCGCGTCAATGTCGGCTGCGCATCGTCGCGTGATGAACTTGCAACGGCGCTACGCATCATTGCCGCCACGCTGAACGATCGTCCCCGCGCTCTGGCCGGCCTGGTCTAGGCGATGAACAAGTCGCTGCCGGAGCTTCAGCCCTTGCCCGACGCCGAGCGCCAGCATGTGGCTGTGGTCGGTGCCGGATTGGTCGGCCTCTGCACGGCCCTTTGGCTGCAAAGAATGGGGCACCGGGTCACGATTATCGATCCGGCGCCGCCCTTGGGCGATGCATCCTACCGGCAGGCCTGCTCCTATGGGAATGCCTGCACCTTTGCGCCGCACGGCGTCGTTCCCGTCGCGACGCCGGGCGTCATCTGGCTTGTGCCGGGCATGCTGCTCAATCCGCTCGGTCCGCTGGCGATCGTCTGGAGATACCTGCCGCAACTGGTACCGTGGCTGCGCGCCTTCCTGGCATCGAGCGGGAAATCCGAGGTCGAGCGGATCGCCGGCACACTGGCGGTGCTGCTTTCCCACGCCGATGCCGCTTGGCGACCGCTTGTCACGCAGGCAGGCGCCGAGCGGCTGAAACGGCATGACGGCTGCCTGTATCTCTATAAGAGCGAAGCGCAATTCCGGGCGGCTGACGCCGAGAACGCGCTGCGTGAGCGTCATGGCGTCGCCATGGACCGGCTGAACCGCGCCGATATCCAGAACATGGAGCCTAATCTTGCGCCGCTCTACCACAAGGGCGTGCTGTTCCGTGACGCTTATGTCTTTTCCAGCCCCAGGCAACTCGCCTTCGCGCTTGCGGAGGCTGTTATAAACGGCGGAGGGGAAATCGTCCGCGGCGAAGTCTCGGCGATCGAGCCGCGCGACAACGGCATCGGCCTGCGGATCGCGGACAAGCAAATCCTTGCGGACCATGCGGTCGTGGCCGCCGGCGCCCATTCGCGCAAACTGACGGCATCGATCGGCGATCTCGTCCTGCTCGACACCGAGCGCGGTTATCACGTCCTGTTCCCGCAAGCGGGCCATCTGCTGTCGCGCCCGGTCTGCTATCCCGAACACGGTTTCTACATGGTGCCGATGGCAGATGGATTGCGTGCGGCCGGAACTGTCGAACTCGGCGGACTTGCCGCTCCGTTGAACCCCAAGCGGACCGCGATGATCCGTGACGGCGTGAAAATGCTCCTGCCGGCGGCCGGACAGGGCAGCGACGAGTGGCTGGGTTTTCGCCCGTCCATGCCGGATTCACTTCCGGTGATCGGTAGCTCCCGGCACTTGCCTCGTGTCACCTATGCCTTCGGCCACGGCCATCTCGGTCTGACGCTGTCGGCTCTGACCGGCTATCTGGTTTCCCAACTGGTCGCAGGACAGCGCCCGGCTGTCGATCTGGCGCCCCTGCGTCCCGACCGGTTTTGAGAAGGCGGCTCTTATCGGCACTCTTTCGTCGGTTGGAGCGAGCCGCCTACCAATGAGCCTTGAATGTAAGGAAAAATTCCATTACTTTTCTATCGGTTTACGATGGGAGATTTGGCATGGCTTCCCTTGCCGTCACAATGAAAGGGCAAATCACGCTGAGACGGGATTTGCTGACGCACCTTGGGGTCAAACCGGGGGAGCGGATCGAATTCGACAAGCTGCCTGGGGGCGAGCTGCGGGTAAAGGCTGCTCGTCCGACGGGGACAATCGACGACTTTATCGGTCGGCATGCCGGCAAGATGAAGAAGCCCTTGACCATCGAAGAGATGAACGAAATCGCGGCTTCCGGCTGGGCCGGCGAGGAATGAAGGTTTCAGTCGATACCAACATTCTTGCTCGAGCCGTCCTGCAGGACGATGCCGAGCAGGGCAGGGCAGCGGCAAAGCTCCTCAAGGAAGCATCGCTGATCGCGGTTTCCCTGCCGAGCTTATGTGAACTGGTCTGGATACTGCGTCGAGCAGCCAGGCTATCAAAGGAAGATGTTTCACAGACGATCCACGACCTGCTCAACGCGGGGAATGTGGCGATGAACCGTCCTGCGGTCGAAGCAGGACTGGCCATGCTGGAGGCGGGTGGCGATTTCGCAGATGGCGTGATTGCCCATGAAGGAGCATGGCTTGGCGGCGAGAGCTTCGTATCTTTCGACAAGCAGGCGGTCGAACTGATAATCCGCCAAGGCCAGCCCGCGCGTCTTCTCGCCTGAAATTCCGCAGGCTCATAAGCGGGTAGGAAGGAAAGCAGCGCTTTTCGTCTGGTGCCGATCAGGTCGATGCTGAGCGGTTGCAAGCGTTTCAACGCTGAGACGACCGGCGAGCATTGACTTCAGAACCGATGTTCCGCTCCTTCGACCGGATTTGCCCAGACCGTCATACCAGGCGCAAACGGCGTCTCGCCTTCGGCGCGCACCACCATCTCGCCGAGTTCGGGGACGTCGAGGTAGAGGATTGCGTCGGCGCCAAGCCGCTCGAGATGCCGGATCCTGCCCTGCCATTGCCCGGCACCGTCCGAAAGCCGGATATGCTCAGGGCGGATGCCATAGGTCGTGCAGTTCAATCGCCGTGCCGTCTCGCCGCCATAGAGGTTCATCTTCGGGCTGCCGATAAAGCCGGCGACGAATGGTGTCGCGGGCTTGCGGTAGAGTTCCATCGGGCTGCCGATCTGCTCGACCGCGCCTCCATTCAGGACGACGATCTTGTCCGCCATCGTCATCGCTTCGACCTGGTCGTGGGTGACATAGATCATCGTCGACTTCAGGCGGGCGTGCAGATCGGCGATCTCGAGGCGCATCTGGGCTCTGAGCGAAGCGTCGAGATTGGAGAGCGGCTCGTCGAACAGGAAAACTTTGGGGTCGCGAACGATCGCCCGGCCGATGGCGACGCGCTGCCTCTGGCCGCCGGAGAGTGCTTTCGGTTTTCTCTGCAAGAGATGGGTGAGCTGCAATGTTTCGGCGGCCGCCGCCACCTTGGCGGCGATCTCAGCCTTCGGGCGGCGGGCGAGCGAAAGCCCGAAGCCGATATTCTCCGCCACGGTCATGTGCGGGTAGAGCGCGTAGCTCTGGAATACCATGGCAATGCCGCGCTCGGAGGGTTCGGCATAGGTCACATCCTTGCCGCCGATGGTCAGCGCGCCTGACGTCGTTTCCTCCAGGCCGGCGATGATGCGCAGCAGTGTCGACTTTCCGCATCCAGATGGGCCGACGAAAACGACGAACTCGCCGGAGGCGACCTCCAGATCGATCCCCTTGATGACTTCGAGGGCGCCAAAGCTCTTGCGAACCTGTTTGAGAGTGAGCTCAGCCATTCTGCTACCCTTTGACTGCGCCGGCCGTCATGCCCGCGACGATCTGACGGTTGAAGAAGATGAAGACGATCAGCGGCGGGATCGTCACGAGGAGGATGTTCATGAAGAGGAGATTGTACTGGCTCGTGTACATGCTCTGGAAGTTATAGAGCGTCAGCTGCACGGTCACGTTCTCCTTGCCGGGAAGATAGTAGAGCGGGTTGGTGAAATCGTTGAAGATCGCAATCGACTGGACGACGATGTTGGTGACGGTCACCGGCTTCAGCAGCGGCAGGATCACCCTGAAGAAGATCTGCCGGGGCTTGGCGCCGTCGATCAGCGCCGCCTCGTCGAGATCGCGCGGTATGGTCGAGATGAACGACCGGTAGAGCAAGGTCGAGAAGGAGAGATTATAGGCAACCTGGATCAGGATCATCCCGGTCATGGTCTTGAAGAGACCGATCTCCTGCAGGAGGCCGATGGTGGGCACGACGGCCGGCGGCATCATCAGGCCCATGAACAGGGCAACGGAGGCCACCCTGTTCCAGACGGTCCTGCGACGCTGCATCACATAGCCGACCATCGCCGACAGCAGGATCAGGATCGTGACGGAGGCGACGGTGATCAGGGTGGAGTTGAAATAGGCGAGCACGAGCTGGTAGTCGCGCGCCTTGAAAACGGCCACCAGATTATCCCAGAACAGCCACTGCGAGGGCAATTCGAAATCGAGGCGGGACGCTTCGGATTTCGATTTGACCGCCTGCAGGGCGACGAAAATGAACGGCATCACGAAGATGACGGCCGCGACGGCAAGGGCTATCGCGCCGGTCACGTAAGGGCGGATGCTTCTCATTCTTCGACCCCACGCCGGTTGAGCCAAAGGGTGAGTGGCAGGATGATCACGGCAATCAGCGCAAACAGGATGACGTTTCCGGCGGTCGACAGACCGTAGAAGCCCGCCTGATACTGTTTGTAGATGACCGAGGCGACCACATCCGAGGAGAAACCGGGCCCGCCGCGGGTCATCGCCCATATCAGATCAAAGGATCGAAGCCCGCCGATCAACGACAAGGTCACCACGGTGATGGTGGCGGGACGCACGAGCGGCAGGGTGATGCGGGAAAATTGCTGGAGACGTGTGGCCCCGTCAATTCTCGCCGCCTCGTAATAATCGGGGCTGATCGCAGCAAGACCGGCGATGAAGATCAAGGTGGCGAGGCCGACACCCTTCCAGAGATCGACGAGGGCCACGGAAAAAAGCGCGAGTGCCGGATTGGTCAGCCATCCCGGCCCGGGAATGCCGAGCGTTTCGAGCGTGACATTGATGATGCCCCTGGTCGGATGCATCATCACCGTGAAGGTGATGCCGATGCCGATCGTCGAGACCAGGACGGGAAAGAAGACCAGTGTGCGCAGGAAGCCGCGGGCGAAAATATTGCTGGTCAGCAGCACGGCGAGCAGCAACCCGCAGACCGTCTTCAGGCCGGATGTCGTCACGGCATAGATCAACGTGTTGACCAGTCCCTTGACCAGGAAGGGTTCGGAAAAGAACTGCTGAAAGTTTTCAAGCCCGATGAATTCGGCGGTCGAAAGATCCCAGCGTGTGAGGCTGAACCAGAGAGAGGATACGGTGGGAACCAGAAACAGCACGCAGTAGATGATTGCGGCCGGAACGAAAAACCACAGCGGGTAGGGCGATTTGCGCGAGCGGGGGCGTGTCTCGGTCATGACTACCTCTTCGATCGGGTGGAGCCTCGCCCCTTTAGGAGCGAGGTCAACTAGCCCGATAGACCGCTACCAGTTGGGCAGGCCGAGTTGCTTGGCCTGTTTGCGCACGTCGTCGTCATAAAGTTTTGCCGCGTCGGCAGGCTGGCGAATACCGGAGCCGACTTCGACGGTGATCTGCTCGAGAGCCGGCCCCTTGACCGGCGAAACAAATTCCAGCGCCGGGGTCGTCTTGTCCTTGGCCTCGAAATAGGGGAGCATGTCCTCTATCGCAGGCGGCACGTCGGCCGGCAGGTCGCAGCCGTCGATCAGGGAAGGCCCCTGAACGGCATTGGTTTCCACCATGATCTTGCAGGCCTCGACGCTTCCTGCGAAATCCACGAATTTCTTCGCTTCCTCTGCGTGCTGACTGGTAAGGGGAATGTAGAGGGCGGGCGGCATCCAGACCGTCAGGCCATTCGTCGCCGCGTCGTCGCTCGGCTGCGCGAAGAAACCGACATCTGCGAGGTTCTCGGGATAATTCTGCTTGAGCGCGCCGATTGCGAAGCTCAGCATTGGATAATGCGCTGCCTCGCCCGTTGCCACCATTCTCAAGCCATCGTCATAGCTTGCCGCGCCGAAATCCTCGTTCATCAGGCCAGCGTCGTGAACGTCCTTCAGCCGTTCGAAGCCTTTCATGGCCGCCGGCGTCTCGGCGTATTTCGCCTTGTTGGCAGTGTAGTCGGCAGCGAAGTTCGGCACGGCGGCATGGAGGTTGTAATAGTCCGCCAGAACGAATAACTGCGAGGTCCAGGTATCGCGATAGGTCTGCGCCACGGCGACCTTGCCTGATGCCTTGACCTTTGCGTTGTTCGCCATGAAGTCCGCCCATGTCTTCGGGACTGACAGGCCGAGGTCCTGGTAGATTTTCCTGTTGTAGAGGATGCCGCCCGCCATCGCCGTGCCGAAGGGAACACCGTAGAGCTTGCCGTCGGCGCGGACGACCGACTTGAAGCCTTCGTCCACCTTCGCCTGGGACGCAAGACCGCTCAGATCGACAAGCGTCTGCGCGGGTTTCAGCGCCTGGAGCAGCGAGCCGGAATTATAGAGAAACACATCGGACATCTCGCCCGTCGCCAGGCGCGTCTTGATGATGTTGTCACCCTCGCCACCTCCTGCCCGCGGCTCGATTTCGATCGTCACGTCAGGCGCCTTTGTCTGATAGGCGGCAACAAGTGCCTCGGCCGCCGCGACGGTGTCCGGGTTGTTGTCGATCAGGAATGACAGCGTGGTGTCTGCATGCGACGGGCCGGCCGCGGCCAGTGCCAAAAGCGCGGACGCGCCCGCAAGAATGAACTTTATCCGATGTGTCATGACGTTCCTCCTCTGAACGGTGTGACCTGTATGCTCCTCAAGAATTGGGTAGAGAAAAGACCAGTCGGTGCGTTCCCGGGGGAAGGACGGTTTCTTCGATGACCGGCTCTCCGTTGAGCGACGGGTTTTGATGGCGTTTTCCGGGCCGGAAACGGCCGATGCAGCCTTCCGGAAGGGTTAGCACATAGGTGACCTTGTTGCCGTCGCACTGCCAGCCGGCCTCGATGCGTCCCTGGCTGATGTCATGATGCGCCGAAACCGGCGAAAGAGACGGAATCGGCGCCGGGTCGACAATGACCTCGGCAAATCCGGGTGCGCTCGGGTTCGGTGAAATTCCGGCGACGCTTTCGAACAGCCACTGGCAGACCGCGCCATAGGCATAGTGGTTGTAGCTGTTCATATCAGGTTCGTAGATGGTGCCGTCAGGCGCCATGGAATCCCAGCGCTCCCAGATCGTCGTCGCCCCCTTCGACACCTGGTAGAGCCAGCCCGGCACATCCTCCTGCAGGAAGACTTTTTCGGCCAGATCGTCCATGCCGAGCTTCGTCAGCGCCGGCAGCAGGGCCGGCGTGCCGATGAAGCCAGTGCCAATCTTGTAGTCGGCATCGATGATCACCTGCCGGAAATGCTGCTGTGCGGCTTGCCTGTGCTCCTCCGGTATCAGGTCGTGAAGGAAGGCCAACGCATAGGACGTCTGGTCATTGTGCGCGAGCCGTCCCGCCGGCGTAACGAACTCATTGGCGAATGTCAGCCGGATCTCGTTTGCGCGCTGTTTCATCTTCTCTTCAAGGACGTGCTCACCGAGAGTGGCTGCGATCCTTGCCAGAAGGTCGGTCGAGATGAAGTGGTAGAGCGTCGCCGCGCAGTCGTCGGCGATCGTCGGACGAGGCTTTCGATTGTCGCCGACCGGCTGCAGCCAGTCGCCGAAGGTGAAGCCGCGGGCGCCCCAATGCGAGGGCGGACGCACGAGCGGACCATCCGAGATCGACCAGACGAAATCGACCCAGCGCACCATGGAATCCAGGCACTCCGCCAGAACGGCCCGGTCGCCGTAATGAGCGTAGAGTACCCAGGGGATGACGACGATCGCGTCGCCCCAGCCGGTCGAGCCGGCATAACCCGGGAAATTGGCCGGATGTAAGCGCGTCGGATCCGGCGAAAAATGTGAGACGGCGCCGTCCTCGCGCTGATCGGCCATCACATCGCGTAGATATTTCCTGAGGAACGACTGGCTGTCGCTCAGCCAGCACGCCGTCGCGGCAAACACCTGGGCATCCCCCGTCCAGCCGAGGCGTTCGTCGCGCTGCGGGCAATCGGTCGGCACTTCGACGAAATTGGCGCGTTGGGACCAGATGGTATTCTCGACGAGGCGATTGACCAGCGCATTGCCCGAGGTGAAACCGCCGGCAGGCTCGGGCACAGATGAGATCGGGATGGATGCGATTGCGAGGATCTTCGCATCGCCCTTGATCGTCACCCTGGCATAGCGGAAGCCGTGGAAGGTGAAATGCGGCGCGTAGGTCTCGTCGCCGTCTCCCCGCAGCGTGTAGACGGTGTGCGCGGCGGCCGTGCGATAGTTGCGATTGTCGAAATGACGGTCGGGACCGAGAACTTCCGAATGCTCCACCCGGACTTCGGCGCCAGCAGCGCCTCGGACGGTATATCTAACATAGCCGCCGGCATTCTGGCCGAAGTCATAGACCGTCCTGCCGCCATCGTCAGTCCAGCTTTCGACTGGAGCAAGCGGCTGCAACTCCCGCACCGCCGCAGTTTCATGCTCGACGAGCAGTGCCCTGTCGAACGGCAATCTCTCGGTGCCGTGGGTCTCGGCATAGTTTTCCTCGCGGGCATCATAGACTTCGCCAAAGTAGATCCCCGACTGCAGGATCGGCAGAACACCGCTTCGCCATGTCGCGTCGGTGGAAAGAACGGTGCCATCAGCTCCGATCAGATCCGCAATGGCGCCGATCCTGTCGCCCCAGCAGTTCGGGATCGCCTTGGCGCCCCACATCAAGGGCGATCGGTACCATCCGTCGGCAAGCCAGATTTCAACGCGGTTCGGCCCCGGCTTGAGCAGGGTCGAGACGTCGTATCGCTGATAGGCAATGCGATCGTCGTAGTTCGTCCAGCCTGGTGTCAAGAGGTCGCTGCCGACACGAACGCCGTTGATGAAGCAGCGATAGAGGCCAAGTGCGGAGATAAAGAGCTCGACGGGAAGCTTGGCGCCATCATGTTCGAAAGTCTTGGAGACGAAGCTTGCGGCCGTTCCCTGGCCGCCATCCGATAGTGGCGCGATCATATCCCCGGACCAGGCGCGCGAAACGAGGTTGCCGCTGATGGCTGCCGGCTGAAAGTTCATCAAGTCCTCCCGACGAGTTGTAGAACGTTCTCCATATAACGTTCTACATTTTCTTCGGAAGCGCAATAGAATTTTCGTTGCCAGTCTGCCATGGTGATTCTGCGGGCGATGTTGACGACCCGCAGCAAGCCAGAGAGTTCATGTCAATCGAAGACAAACAAAAGCCGCAACGAAACGGTCGCGTGACGATCCGGACCGTGGCAGCTCACGCGGGCGTATCGGTCGCAGCGGTTTCCAAGGTGATGCGAAACGCCTATGGCGTCAGTGATGCGCTGCGCGCAAGGGTGACCGATGCCATCGAGACACTCGCCTATCGCCCTTCGCGGGCAGCTAGAGGGCTGCGTGGCCGGAGTTTTACCATCGGCGTGCTCCTGATCGATATCCGCAATCCCTTCCTTCCGGAGGTGATTGCCGGCGTGAACGAGGTGCTTGGGCCTTCGCACTACCAGGCGATGATCGGCGTCAGCGATGCGCGCGTGCAGCTGGAGACGTCGTTGATCGAGTCGATGATCGACTACAAGATGGACGGCCTTATCCTCGTTGCGCCGCGGTTGCCCTCGGACATCCTGGCAAAATTCGCGGTCCAGATACCGATCGTCGCGGTCGGTTACCACGATGCCAGCGCCACGGCCTTCGACACCGTCAATGCCGACGATCAGCGCGGGGCGGAGATCGCCGTGGAAGCGCTTCTTGCCTGCGGCTATCGCGACATCGAAATGCTGAGCCTTGGCGAGCGCCAGGGGCACGCGGTCTCCGTCGTCCGCCAGCGCGAGATCGGGTTTCGCCGGGCGATGCAGCGTGGCGGGCTCGGCTCCTCGCCAGCGATCAGCAAAATTCCGATTGCTTCGCCAAAGCGGGAAGAGGCGATGCGAAAGTTCCTATCGAGGAAGGACAGGCCGCGCGCCGTGTTCTGCTGGAGCGATCTCGACGCGATCACCCTTCTGAGCCTGGCTATGGAGATGGGTGTGCGCGTGCCCGAAGATCTCGCCGTCATCGGATACGACAATTCGTCGACCGCAGCACTCGGCCTCGTCAATCTCGCAAGCATCGATCAATCGGGCAGGGAGCTTGGCCAGATCGCAACCCGAGCCCTCATTTCCAGAATAGAAGGCCGCACCGCTTCCGAGCATATTTTCCAGATACCGTCACTGGTCAGCCGCAACAGCCTGACCCGTTCCGGCAATTCCACGGACAGATAATAGCGACGACGGGCCGGTGTTGCTTGCCGTCGCTTTCAGTCGGATTGAAGGGGGCTGCCGCAAGACTGCCGCACGACCAGGCGACACGGCAATCTGGTGATGCCGGCAGGGACCGGTTCACCCTTGGAGAGGCTGAGGATTGCCAGGCCGGCGCGATGGCCGAGTTCCTTCAATTCCATGTCGATGGTGGTCAGCGGCGGGCGCGTCTGACGCGCCACGACTTCCCAATTGTCGAAACCGACGACGGCGACATCCGCCGGGATTTCCACATTCAGGTCGCGCAGCGCGTCGATGACGCCGCGGGCGATTTCATCGCTGCCGCAGAAGATGGCGTCGGGCTTTGGGCCGGACCGGGCGAAGACCGTCTGGACGGCTTCGTGACCCCATTCCTCCGACCACTCGCCGAACATCGCTTCGGCACCGTCGCCGCAGGCGTCGAGATAGGATTGGGCGCGGATGCGAGCGGCCAGGTAATCCCGCGGGCCGGTGATGTGCAGGATCCGCGACCGGCCCAGTTCCTTGAGATGGTCGACGGCGAGGCGGGCGCCCTGTTCGTCGTCGGGAAAGAAGGTGACGCTGTCGGCTGGCCCCTCGGCAAAGACGTAGACGACGGGTATCGGCAGGCGGGACAGCTGGACCGGCGGCTCGAGGTCGAGGCGGGTCGCGGTGAATATGATGCCGTCGACCTGCCTGTCGAGCAGCGCCTCCAGGTGCAGCTGGGCGAGCCTCGGATCATTGTTCGTCGCGCAGAGGAAGACGGACACGCCGTGATCGACGAGCACTTCCGACACCCCGGCCGCCATCGGCAGCGTCAGTCTGCCATAGGTGTCGTTGGTCAGCATGCCGATCGCATGGCTTCGCTTGCTTAGCAACCCACGGGCGAGCGCATTGGGCCGAAACCCAATCTCTTCTGCCACGCGCCGGACCCGTTCGCGGGTCTCCGCATTCGTTCGGCCGGTGCCGTTCAGCGCGTTCGACGCCGTCGAAATGCTGACGCCCGCAGCCTTTGCCACGTCGTAGATCGTCCGTCTCCGATCACCAGTATTCTTCAAACCACGCCTCGTCTTCAATTCTTGCTAAAAGCTTTTAGCAGAAAAAAGCATGCTGTTAAAAGGTTTTATCAATCGCACACCAGATTTATGCACACAGACTGTCGACACCAAAAAAATTCTGATCTAACGTCCGTTTCGTCCGAAGGCCTGAGGCCTGAACGAGAAAAAGGGGAACAAGCATGCTTCGACTGAAAACAACGATCACTGCTCTTGCGCTGCTGGCAAGCTCTTCTCTCGCCAGCGCCGAAGAAATCACCCTATGGGTGCGCACGTCCTCCGGCGCCGTCCTTCAGGGGCTGGCCGACAAATACAACGCATCGCACTCCGACAAGGTCAACGTTACCCAGATCACGGCAGAGCAGATGGTGCCGAAGCTGGGTGCGGCGATTGCCGGCAGCGCGGCTCCTGACGGTGCGGTGCTCGACCTGATCTACCTCCCGACCTTTGCCGCCGCGGATGGTCTTGAGGATATCTCCGACTTCGTGAAGGGCTTGCCTTATTCCTCCGCCATGAGCCCGTCGCACATCCGCCTTGCCACCTATGACGGCAAGATCTACGGCGTGCCGGCCCTGCCGGATGCCTCGATCATCGCCTATAACACCGATCTGTTCACCAAGGCCGGCCTCGACCCCAACAAGGCGCCGGCATCGATGGGGGAGATCGCCGCCGATGCCAAGAAGATCGCCGCGCTCGGCAACGAGACCTACGGCTTCTATTTCGTGGCGAATTCGGGAAGCTGGCTGATCTACGACTTCCTGCCGCATCTCTGGGCCGCCAATGCCGACGTGCTGAGCGATGACGGCCGCAGTGCTACCGTCGATACGCCGGCGCTGCGCGAGACCATCGCTGCCTATCGCGATATGTGGAAGGCCGGTGCGATCCATCCGACCTCGCGTTCCGGCAACGGCAACAATGCCGTCGAGGCCTTCGCCTCGGGCAAGGTCGGCATCCTGATGACCGGCTCCTACATCGTCAATCTGCTGACCAGCAAATATCCCGACGTGAAATTCGCCGTTGCACCGATCCCCGGACCGAAGGGCGGTGAATCGAGCTTTGCCGGCGGCGATACGCTTTCCCTGATAAAGGGCATCAGCGACGAGAAGAAGAAAGTCGCGCTCGATTTCGTCAATTTCTACATGCAACCCGAGCAGCAGGTCTATATCACCCAGGAATCGGGGATGCCCTCGCGCACCGACCTCGCAGCGGAAGCCTATGCAAAGTTCGACCCGCGCAATCTCGTCGCCTACAATATCCTCTCCAAGGCGCGCACGCCCTACACATTTTCGTCGGACGAACTCTTCGTCAGCCGCACCGGACCCTTCCTCAATCTGATCCAGGGCACGATCTTCGGTGACGATGTCGACGGAACGATCGCCAAGACGCAGGCCGACTTCACCCGCATCCTCGAACGCACCAATCCGAACTGAGTCCGACGGGGCTTCGGCAGGGTATCTGTAGATACCCTGCCGTTCCCTTCACGTCCCGACATTCAAACGGAAGGAGGAGTTGCGGTGATATCCTCGACACGTCGCAACCGGAGGCGCACAGCCGCAACCGGAGAGCCCGAGCCGAAGGGTTGGCTCGGCCTTGCCTTCATCCTGCCGGGCTTGTTGTTCATCGTCGTGCTCTTCCTCGTGCCGCTTGTCATGACGGTCTGGATGAGCTTCTACAACTGGCCGCTTCTCGGCCGGACGAAGTTCGTCGGCCTGTCCAACTATGCCGAACTGATCGGCGACACCCAGCTCTGGCATTCCCTGGGCTTCACGCTGCTCTACACCGTGCTGGTCACGGCTGCGATCTTCCTGGTGGCCTTTCCCCTGGCGCTGCTCGTCGACCGGCCGCTGCGGATCGCCGGTTTTTTCCGCACGATCTATTTCATGCCTGTTGTCATCGGCTTCGGGGCGGCCTCGACACTGTGGATGTGGCTGCTCAATCCCGATAGCGGCGTCTTTGCGCAGCTGCTGCGCGGCGCGGGCATCATCGACAGCGCGCCGAGGCCGCTCGAAAGTTTCTGGCCAGCCCTCGGCGTCGTCATCCTGATGGTCGTCTGGAAAACGGCGGGCTTCACGATGATCATCCTCCTGACCGGCCTTCAGAGCATATCGAACGACGTCATCGAAGCCGCCAGGATCGACGGCGCGAGCGTCTGGAGCCGGTTTCGCCGGATCACGCTGCCTTTGATGAGGAACTCGGTGGTGCTGGCGCTCGTCCTCAACGTCACTTCATCGATGCTGGCCTTCGACCAGTTCTTCATCATCACCCAGGGCGGCCCCGAGAACAGCACGATCTCCGCGGTCTTCTCGATCTATCTCGCGTCGTTCTCATCCTACCGTCTCGGTTATGGCTCGGCGATCTCCTTTGCCCTGCTCGTCGTGCTGGTGGCGATCAGCGCGATACAGTTCGTCCTGCTGCGCCAGCGGCCGGAGGAGGGTTGATTGGAACGGCTCAACCATAATCTCGCAGCGAAGCCGGTGAGCGAGCGGCTCGGTTATCTCGCTTTCATTCTGACGGCATGCGTCTTTGCCGTCTTCTTCGTGATGCCGATCGTCTGGTCCTTCGCCAATTCCTTCAAGCCCGCGGCCGCAGCACTTGCCGATCCGGCAGCGCTTTTCTCGAAAGCCTTCTCGCTCGAGAACTACCGCCGCCTCGAGCATGTCGGCGCCGGCTGGTACGTCTATGCCGGCAATTCAGTGCTGATTGCCGCCGGAACGGTGATCCTCACGGTGCTCGTCTCTGTGCCGGCGGGATACGGTTTTTCGAAATTCCGCTTTCCCGGCCAGTCGCTGCTCTTCGTGCTGATCATGGCGACGATGATGATCCCGTTCCAATCGATCCTGACGCCGCTTTTCCTGATCCTGAAAGTCTTCCGCCTGCAGAACAATCTTTTCGGCCTGGTGCTGATCTACGTGACCTTCCAGCTTCCTTTTTCCGTTTTTATGATGCGCAACGCCTTCGACGCGGTGCCGAAGGCGCTGATCGAGGCGGCGCGGATAGATGGCGCGTCGCAGGCAACGATCCTGCGCCGGATCATGCTGCCGATCGCTCTTCCCGGTGTCGCCACTGTTGCGATGTTCGCCTTCCTGAATTCCTGGAACGAATTCCTCGCTGCCCTCATCTTTCTGTCCGATCAGAACAAGTTCACGCTGCCGATCATGCTGGTGAATGTTTCGTCGGGCATCTATGGCATCATCGACTGGGGCGCGCTTCAGGCCGGCATAGCCGTGACCATGGTCCCCTGCATCCTGCTTTTCCTTCTCTTGCAACGATATTACGTGCGCGGCCTGACGGCCGGCGCCGTGAAGTAACAGCGCTCGTCCGCTCAGGAGTCCTCATGACCAGCTCACCTCGCTTTCAACCGGCACGCGCCGCGGGACGGCAGCGATACAGACCTGCCGACCATTCCGGTGTCGTATTCGATGGCGGTTTCTGGCAGAGCTGGACGGAGACGGTCCGCAACGTCACCATCCCGACGCAGCACAAGCGGCTGGAAGAGGAGGGCTTCCTCGAGGTGCTCGATTTTGACAAGCCGGCCGGGCCGCTGGTGCGCCCGATCCAGCCGAGCGGACTGTCGATGCAGCATTTCTTCGATTCCGATTTCGGCAAATGGATCGAGGCCGCAAGTTACACGCTGAAGGCTCACCCGAATGCTGCGCTCGAAGCGAAGATCGATGATATCGTCGCAAAGCTCGAAAAAGGGCAGATGGCGGATGGTTACCTCAACAGCTGGTTCATTCGCCGCGAGCCGGACAGGCGCTGGACCAATCTGCGCGACCTGCACGAGATGTATTCGATGGGCCACTTGCTGGAAGGGGCCGTCGCCTATTACGAGGCGACGGGAAAGCGTCGTTTCCTCGATGTGATGATCCGCGCCGTCGACCATATCATCGCCACCTTCGGTGCGGAGCCCGGAAAGCTCAGGGGTTATGATGCCCATGAGGAAATCGAGCTGGCGCTGGTCAAGCTCTATCGCGTGACGCGCGATCCGCGGCATTTGAAACTTGCGACCTATTTCGTCGACGAACGTGGCCGGATGCCCTCATATTACGACGAGGAGGCTCGCAAGCGCGGCGAGAGCCCTGATGATTACGTCTACAAGACATATGCCTATAGCCAGGCTCATATGCCGGTGCGCGACCAGCACCAGGTCGTCGGACACGCGGTTCGCGCCATGTACCTGTTTTCTGCGATGGCGGATCTCTTCCGTGAAAACGACGATCCGACATTGAAGGAAGCCTGCGACCGGCTTTTCGACAATCTGGTCAGCCGCCAGCTCTACGTGACCGGCGGCCTTGGCCAATCGGCATCCAATGAAGGGTTCACCCGGGAATTCGACCTGCCGAACGAGACGGCCTATGCCGAGACATGCGCAGCCGTCGCGCTCGGCTTCTGGAGCCATCGCATGGCGCAGGTCGATCTCGATAGCAAGTTCACCGACAGACTGGAAACGGTGCTCTACAACGGCGCGCTTTCCGGCATCTCGCGCGACGGCGAGCATTATTTTTATGAGAACGTCCTTGAAAGCCACGGGCAGCACCGCCGGTGGAAATGGCATTACTGCCCCTGCTGCCCGACCAACATTGCCCGTTTCATCACCTCGCTCGGCCAATATTTCTATTCGACTGATGATCATGAGCTCGCCGTCCATCTCTACGGCACCAATTCCGCCGAGCTGACAGTCGGCGACAGCTTCGTGCGCCTGATCCAGGAGACGTTATATCCCTGGGATGGCGACATCAGCCTGCGGTTCGCCGTCGAGCGGCCAAGCCGGTTTCAGCTTCGTCTTCGCATCCCCGGATGGTGCAGGCAGGCGCAGATCTCGGTCAACGGCGTTGCCGTCGATCTCGATCAATGCGTGACGAAGGGTTATGCCGCAATATCAAGGGAATGGCGCAATGGTGACGAGGTCCGCATCGGCTTCTCGATGCCGGTCGAGCGCATCTACGCACATCCTGCCGTCTCCGAAGACGGCGGACGCGTCGCGCTGCGGCGCGGGCCTGTCGTCTATTGCATCGAGGAGACGGACCTCGGCGGCGAGCCGCAGCGGCTCCGCCTGCCGGCATCTGAGGAAATTTCCGCCCGTTACGATGCCGCGCTTCTCGGCGGAGCGACCGTCCTCGAAGGCAACGCGCTCGAAGCCGATATAACCGATTGGCAGAATGCACTCTATCGCACCGCGCCTCCGTCGCTGAAGGAGCGGCCCTTCACGGCGATCCCCTATCACCTCTGGGCCAATCGCGAGCCCGGAGCGATGGCGATCTGGTTGCAGGAGGTCTAGGAGAAAATCATGGCACGGCTGGAACTCAAGAGCATCGTCAAATCCTATGGCATCTACGAGGCCGTGCGCGGCATCAGCCTTGACATCGAAGACAATGAATTCGTCGTTTTCGTCGGTCCCTCGGGATGCGGAAAATCGACGACATTGCGGATGATCGCGGGTCTCGAACACATTACCGGCGGTGAGATCGTCATCGGCGACCAGGTCGTCAACCGGCTCGGCCCGGGCAAACGCGATATCGCCATGGTCTTTCAGAACTACGCGCTCTATCCGCACATGACGGTGCGGGAGAATATTTCGTTCTGCCTGGAGCAGCAGAAGCTCGCCAAGAGCGAGATCGATGCGCGTATCATCAGGGCGGCGGAAACCCTGCATATCAGCGAGCTGCTCGGCCGGCGCCCGGGCCAGCTTTCGGGCGGCCAGCGTCAGCGCGTCGCGATGGGACGCGCGATCGTGCGGAACCCGAAAGTCTTTCTCTTCGACGAGCCGTTGTCCAACCTCGATGCCAAGCTTCGCGTGCAGATGCGTACGGAGATCAAGCGGCTGCACCAGCTGTTGCCGACGACGACCGTCTACGTCACGCACGACCAGGTCGAAGCGATGACCATGGCGGATCGTGTCGTGGTGATGAATGGCGGCATCATCGAGCAGGCGGGGCCGCCGCAGGCGCTCTATCATCGGCCCGTCAGCCAGTTCGTCGCCGGCTTCATCGGCTCGCCGTCGATGAATTTCCTGTCCGCGACGCTGCTATCAGGAGAGAAGGGCCTCGTCGTCAAACTGACTGACGGCAGTGAGCTTGCCGTGCCGGAAGCGCGCGCCCGCGACTATGCCAGCCATGCCGGCAAACCAGTCGTGTTCGGGATCCGGCCGGAATCGATCACCGACCGCCAGGCCCGTCCTGGTTATGCCGACATCGAAGCGAGGATCGATCTTGTGGAGCCTCTCGGGCCGGAGACCATGGTCTATTTCGGCATCGGCGAGGCAAGTCTTTGCGCCTGCGTCGATCCCGAGAGCGGGCCCAGGCCGATGTCGACGATGCCGCTCTCGTTCAACATGAACCAGATGCATCTGTTCGATCCGGCGAGCGGCCGGTCGCTGGCGCTTGCCTGAACCGCAAACATGGAAAGGCCGGCAACCGCGGGGTCGCCGGCCTCGTTGATCAGGCAGCCTGGCGGATCTTCGAAGGACGCGTGGCAGCGGCCTTCTCGACCATGGCGGTGACTTCGGCGCGGCGGGCGCCCGAAAGCGGCATGCGCGGCATGCGAACGCGCTCGGAGCCGCGGCCCATGATCTGCTCGGCAAGCTTGATCGACTGCACGAGGTCGTGTTCGGCATCGAGGTGCAGAAGCGGCATGAACCAGCGATAGATCTTGCGGGCCTCTTCCCAGTCGCCTCGTTCGGCGGCGGCAACGAGCTGCACGGATTCCTCCGGGAAGGCGCTGGTCAAGCCCGAGACCCAGCCCTTGGCACCGAGCATCAGGCCTTCAAGCGCGACGTCGTCGAGACCCGCGAAGATATCGAAACGATCGCCGAATTCATTGATGAGATCGGTGAAGCGGCGCGGATCCGGCGCACTTTCCTTGACCGCCTTGATGTTCGGCACGTCGGCAAGCACCTTCAGCACATCGGCGCCGATATTGACGCGGTAGGCCGGCGGATTGTTGTACAGCATGATCGGCAGCGAGGTCGCTTCGGCGACGGTGCGGAAATGTGCAATCAGCTCTTCGGGCTTCGGTACATAAACCATGGCCGGCAGCAGCATCAGGCCGTCGGCGCCGAGCTTTTCGGCGTCGCGAGCATAGGCGACGGCACGGCGCGTGTCGAATTCGGACACGCCCGTCACCACGGGAACGCGGCCGTTGACGACCTCGACGGCAGCTTTCAAGATCGTGCGCTTCTCATCGGGGTCCAGCGAATTGTTCTCGCCACATGTGCCCATGACGATTAGTCCGTTGACACCATCGTTTACAAGCGCGTCCTGGACGCGCTGGGTCGAGGGCAAGTCAACGGAAAGATCATCGTTGAACTGTGTCGTTACGGCGGGAAATACGCCCTTCCATCCTGTGGTCATTGATCGAGCCTCGTTGAAATTAGTTGCCTTATATACAAACTGTCGACAAGATTCAATGATGTGATTTTACAAATTTGAGGCCCCCGAAGACCGACATTGCGAGAATCGGCCGAAACGAAATACAAGGCTCTAACGAAAGAGGGCGGACGAATGCGGAACGACGCGGAAAATGTGCGGGTGCGCGGCTCAGGCACGCAGAGCGTCTATGTGACGCTCAGGCGGGAAATCCTGTCGATGGTGCTGGAACCCGGCAGTCCGCTCGACGAGGTGCGGCTGTCGGAACGTTTCCGGATGTCGCGGACTCCCATTCGCGAGGCGCTGTTGCGGCTCGCCGCCGACGGGCTCGTCACGACGCTGCCGAACAGGAACACGATCGTTGCGACGATCGATTTCGCAAGCCTGCCCACCTATTTCGAAGCGCTGACGCTGATGTACCGGGTGACGACGCGCGGCGCCGCACAACGGCGAAACGCTGAGATCATGAAGACCGTCCGCCGACATCAGAAGGACTTCGCCGACGCGGTAGCCGCGCGCGACGCCTATGCGATGATCGAAGCAAACCGCGAATTTCACGTCGCGATCGCCGAACTTGCCGGCAATCCCTATTACACGGCCTTCTTCGCCAGGCTGCTCGACGAGGGCCGCCGCATCCTGCGCCTTTACTACTCGACATTCGACGACCGCCTGCCGCGCCAGTATGTCGACGAACACGAGGAAATGATCGCCGCAATCGAAGCCGGCGACGTCGAACGGGCCGACCAACTGGCGATCGCCCACGCCGCCCAGATCGTCCGCCAGATCCAGGAATATCTCGCCCGCGATCTGGACCGGCCGGTAGCGATCAGCATGTCCTGATACGACGAGAGCAATGAACCATTCGACCTCAGGAGGCGAGGGGGCCGCCCTGCTCCCTGACCAAGGTCATCAGCCTGTGCAGAACAGCCGCCGATTGGCGAACACCGTCATGCTCGAATTCGTTGGTCACCCATGCCTGCACGTTGGCGATATGGCGGGCTGTTTCGAGCGAAAGCCCGGCAGCGGTGCGTCTTCAGGCTTCAGCAAGCCATGGCGGCCATCGCTCTCCTCATTTTCATGTCGACATATTGCCTACAGCGGCATTAGTGTCGGTTCAAGATCCTGGCTGCAAGGCGAGGGCTTCATCGATCTGGAAGCGCAGGAAAAGCAGGAAAACAACATGTCGTGGCAGCATACGGTACCCCGCATAACTGAGGATGAACGGCAGAACCGCCTCGCCAGGCTTCGCAAAATGATCGAAGCCGAAGGATTGGCTGCCGTGCTTCTTGGGCCGACCGAAAGCCTGCATTACTTCACGGGGCTGGTCTGGCATCCGAGCGAGAGGTTCCTCGGCGCGCTCGTCACGCCCGCGACCATTTCCTACATCGTTCCGGGGTTCGAGCGCAGCCGTGTCGAAACGCTGCCGCATCTGCCGGGGGAAATCCTGGTCTGGGAAGAGGAGGAGAGCAGCGCTGCTCTCATCGCCCGCCTTGTTGCCCAGGGCGGCAGACTTGCCCTCGACGATGGTTTGCCGCTTTTCTTCTATCATGCATTGGCGGCGGAGATGGGCGCAGTGAGGCTTGCCGATGGCGGGCGGCTGATCCGCGGCCTGCGTTGCATCAAATCGGCCGCGGAGATTGCCCTCATTCAGTATGCGATGGACCTGACGCTTGACGTCCACAGGCAAGTGCATGGGCTCTTGAAGCCGGGCATCAAATCATCCGAGGTGGTCGATTTCATCGACCGGCAGCATCGCCAGGCCGGCGCCGATGCCGGCTCGACATTCTGCATCGTCTCCTTCGGCGCGGCGACCTCGCTTCCGCATGGCGCCGACGGCGATCAGGTTCTTGGTCGCGACGACGTCATTCTCATCGATACTGGCTGCCGGATCGACGGTTATCATTCCGATATCACCAGGACCTATATGCTGGAGGGCGGCGAAAGCGCGTTCGAACGGGCCTGGTGGATCGAGCGCGAGGCGCAACAAGCCGTCTTCGACGCAGCCCAGATCGGTGCCGCCTGCTCGAGCCTCGACGATGCGGCCCGCAAGGTGCTTGCCAAACACTCCCTCGGCCCCGACTATCGCCTGCCAGGTTTGCCGCATCGCGCCGGTCATGGCCTCGGGCTCGAGATCCACGAGGAACCCTACATCGTTCGCGGCAACGACGCGCCGCTTGCCGCCGGCATGTGTTTTTCCAACGAACCGATGATCGTCTTCCCCGGGAAATTCGGGATCCGGCTGGAAGACCATATGTACATGACCGCCGAGGGACCATGCTGGCTGACCAATCCGGCGGCGGGGCCGACCGAGCCATTCTCCTGAGCGGCCCCCATCTCGTACCCACTCAGGCAGCGCCGGTTTTCAAGTGACTGTCAGGCCGGACGAGCATGAGGAGATCATCGCCGCGATCAAGGCTGGCGACGCCGAGCAGGCCGACCGGATGACGATCGCTCACGCCGTGCAGATCGTCCGACAGATCCGGGACTATGTTGCCCGCGATCTCGACCGGCCGCTGGCGATCAGCATAGCCTGGAGCGACCGGATTGAAGAGGCGTAGGCTGCCCCGGCCCGCACGTTGGCGAGGGTTGTCGTCAATTCGATCCGTAAAGTATTACCTCGCAAACGTTACTTGCTTTCTGGCGTGGTAAAAGGTTGACTATGGTTAACCCTATGGTGTCGAGGATAGGATGATGGATTTGTTCAGAAAGGAGGGAGATGACCACGCGCAACTGCAGAAAATGACACTGACCGGCCGATATAGAAATATAGCGGCGATGCTTTCGATAGCAGTGGTTGCCCTGTCTATATTCTTGATATCGATTGGTGCTTTAATTGAATTTTTTCAACCTGAGTTTTTGTCAAACGTCATTCTCGACGACGTCCCTTTGCACTATATCGCCTGGTTCATGATTACCTTCGGGATCACTATCGCCGTCATCAACGTGATTTTGGCGGCAAGGCGAGAGATCGAGCAGGAGACGGCCGAAAGCATGCTTCCATCGGACGCAGCCGAGATCAAAAGGCAGGCTTTGCGTGACCTTCGAACACATCGAAACGGCTATGCGCGCTCCTCCAAGCTCAATCAATATCTCTGGAATTTTCTCACATTGGGGATCATCGTTTTGAGCGGTCTCTCATCGTTGTTTTCCGCCTACGGCCCGGTTGTCCCCAATTGGCTGCCAATGACCGCTTCCGCGCTCGTGGCACTTTTCGGCGTGATAATGGTTCAATTTCGTGTCAGGGATGTATGGCAATTGAGAGAGCAGGGAAGGATTGAAGCGGAGGTGCTCGTCGCCGATGCTCACCTCATCGAGACAACAGACAATCTTGCAACGCTCAAACAGGCAGCCGCCCTCAGAAAGCGCGCCCATGCGCTCGAGATGAAACAACTCAACCAACTCTTCGTAGAAACCACCGAAGCCAATCCGTAAGCCACTGTCGGCATCTGGCGGGGCCGACCGAGCCGTTTATCTGAGCGGGCATATGCCCCGCCCGCTCAGGCAATCTATCTCAGCTGCGCAATCATCCGCCGCCCTTTAATCCTGAATGCCAGCCGCACTCCCCGCCTTGAGCTTAACTTCGATGACCGGGACCACGGTCTGAGGGCGGCGCACCGGCAGGACGAATGTCATTTGATCCTCACCGACGGGGAACTGGGTGTTCGCCCATAGGGTATTGGCCGACGGGCGCAGCCAGGTGACCTCGCTGCCATCATGCAGGAATTGCGCATATTCGACTTGCCCCGCCAGCGCATCGAAATGCAGATGGCGATAGGGCCAGTTGAAGAGATGGATGTAGAGACGATCGCCATTCTGGGTTAGGCGGCAATCGGCCGGAGCGGCGAAGTCGGACTGGGTGCAGCCGACGATGCTGCGCTCGTGCAGTGCCATCCACTCCTCATAAGCGGCAAGGGCTGCGATCGCGCGGTGGTCGAGCGTGCCGCGCGCCGTCGGCCCGACATTCATCAGCAGATTGCCGCCCATGGCAACGGTGCCGACCAGCATCTGCACCAGTTGTTCCGTGCTTTTCCAGGTGTCCTCGTCGCGGTGATAGCCCCAGGAACCGCTGAGCGTGTGGCAAGCTTCCCAGACGACGCGCCTGCCATCGCGGAGCGGCCGGGCGCGCGGCATATATTGCTCCGGCGTGACGATGTCGGGCTGCAAGCCGGCGAGATCGAGCCGATTGTTGATGATGATGCCGGGGGCAAGCTCGCGCACCAGGCGCACGAGTTTCTCGCTTTCCCAATCCTGATGGCCCTTTCCGACCAGCTCTCCGAGCTTCCACTGCGGATAGCTGAAGTCGAACCACATGATGTCGATTTGGCCAAAGTCCGTCAGCAGTTCGCGGACCTGCTCGCGCATGAAGGCGGCATAGCGCTGCATGTCCCGGCCTTCGTTGATTTTCAGCGCATCGGGATGATTGCGCTGCGGGTGGCGCGGATCGACCGTGAAGTCCGGATGATGCCAGTCGATCAGCGAATAGTAGAACCCGATCCTCAGGCCCTCTGCGCGGAAGGCGTCGACGAATGGACCCAGCAGATCTCGTCCATAAGGCGTGTTGGTCACCTTGAAGTCGGTCGCCTTGGTGTCCCAGAGGCAGAAGCCTTCATGGTGCTTGGTCGTCAGCACCACATATTTCATGCCCGCAGCTTTCGCGCGTCTGGCCCATTCGCTGGGGTCGTAGAGATCGGGATCGAAATGATCGAAATATTTCTGGTAGTCGGCATCATCAAGTTCTTCGCGGCTCTTGATCCATTCATGGCGTGCCGGCAGCGCGTAAAGCCCCCAATGCACGAACATGCCGAACCGGTCGTGGACGAACCAGGCCTTTTTCTCCTCAGGCAGGGCTAGTGGCTGCAGATTGTTGATATCCATCGGATATTCCTCCTTTTCCAAACCGTAAGAATTGGAGCATGAATGTCGTCCGAAAACCGCTCACACTTTTCGGCATCATGCTCCGGGGCGTTCAGGTCGTTTCGCGGACGATGAGCTCGGGCACGATGACGATGCCGTGCTGGCGATTTCTGGTGGCGATGCGGCTGAGCAGCAGACGCACGGCTTCCTCCCCCATTTCCCGTTTTTGCACCCGCAAGGTGGTGAGCGCCGGAGACAGCAGTTCGGCAGTCGGTATATCGTCGAAACCGATCAGGGCGATTTGCCCGGGGATCGAAATGCCGGCAGCGCGGCAGGCCTTCATGGCGCCGATCGCATTGAGGTCGTTGTAGCAGACGAGAGCATCGACGCCGGGCGCCTCCGCCAGCAATTGCGTGGCCGCCGTCTGGCCGCCCGCTGCGGTCGGATCGCAATAA
Organism: Rhizobium leguminosarum bv. viciae; assembly: GCF_012276115.1. Classification (GTDB taxonomy): domain Bacteria; phylum Pseudomonadota; class Alphaproteobacteria; order Rhizobiales; family Rhizobiaceae; genus Rhizobium; species Rhizobium leguminosarum_T. The sequence goes on from NZ_WIEU01000024.1 coordinate 49,962, forward strand.
ACGATGCCCTGTGCCTTGAGCCCGTGGGCCGCCAGCGTCTTGCGAAAGCCGACAAGACGGCTCTTGCCTCCGAACGAACTGCGCGGCCCGGCGATGATCGCGATCCTGCGGCGCCCGCGCTCGACCAGATGGTCGATGGCACGCGAAGCTCCCGTCTCGTAGTCGGTGACAATCGTGCCGGCGACCTCGTTGGGCGCCTCGCGGTTGATGAGCACCACGGCACGGTGGGGGGCCAGCGCCTTGTGAAGCGCGGCGTCGGGCAGCCGCGGGCTGCAGACGATGATCCCGTCGACCCGGTGCCGCAGCAGCGTTTCGATGAGTTCTTCCTCCCGCTTGCTGTTTTCGACGACATTGGACAGAAGCAGGTTGTAGCCGGCAGCGCTCGCGGCATCCTCGGCTCCCCTGATGACTTCGGGAAAGAACGGATTGGTGATGTCGGGAACGAGAAGGCCGATGGCCTTCGATCGATCGGACCGCAATCCGCGCGCAAAGGGATTGGGCCGGTAATTGAGTTCGCTCGCCGCCAAAATAATCCGTTGGCTTGTCTCCGCACTGGCTCCGCCCCGATCATTGAGCACGCGCGATACCGTCATCGGCGACACCCCTGCGGCGCGGGCGACATCGGCAATGGTTATTTTGGATTCTGGCTCTTTAGGGCGGCTCAATTGGATTGTCTCGTCAGAAGGGCAGGACATTACGATAACGATAACTAGCATGATTTCCAGGAAAGCCAAGGCTGCTCAACCCAAGCATAAGGCCATGAGAATCTTTTTGACAAGATTTAACGGTAACGATAACGTTAGAAAGAGGAGAATACGTTAACGATAACCTAGAGCAAAAATGTTGGGAGGAAAGAATGCAACACGTCAGAATCTTAAGACGGCAGGTTGTCTCGACCGTTGCCGCGGCGATCCTCATGGGTGCCGGCTGGGCCGGTGTCGCATTCGGCTTTGAGGAGTCGCCGGAACTGAAGGCGTTGGTCGATGCCGGCAAGCTGCCGCCGGTCGAGAAGCGGCTGCCCAAGGAGCCGCTGGTGCTCACTCCGCTTGAATCGGTCGGCACCTATGGCGGCACCTGGCGCACGGCCACCTTCGGCGGTGGCGACAGCGAGATCGAACGTTCGATCGGCTATACAAGACTGGTCCGCTGGAATCCGGAATGGACCGAGGTGATCCCCGATATCGCCAAGAGCGTCGAGGTCAATGATAACGCCACCGAATATACCTTCACCTTGCGGGAAGGCACACGCTGGTCGGACGGCGAGCCCTTTACCGCGGACGATCTTGTGTGGTGGAACGAGAACGTGCTTCGCAACACCAAGATCACCCCTGCCGCACCCAACTGGCTGACCGCGGGCGGAGAGACCGTCAAGGTCGAAAAGCTCGCCGACGACAAGGTCGTCTTCAAATTTGCCGCGCCGAACGGCCTGTTCCTGATGAATATGGCGACCGTTCGCGGCTCCGATATTCTGGCGGCCGCGCCGGCGCACTACCTCAAGCAATTCCACAAGGATTTCAATCCCGACGACGTCGACGCCCTGGTGAAGGCAGCCGGCGCAACCGACTGGGTCCAGCTCTTCAACAACAAGACCGGCTTTCCCGGCCGCTGGCGCGATCTCGGCCGTCCAACGCTCGATGCCTGGGTGTTGACCGCGCCCTATAACGGCACCACCCAGGTCGTCGCCGAACGCAATCCATACTACGCCAAGGTGGATACCGCAGGAAACCAGCTGCCTTACTTCGATCGAATCACCATCGATGTGATGCAGGATACCCAGGCCATCATCCTGAAGGCGATCAGCGGCGAAATCGACATGCAGAACCGCTTCATCGAGACGACGGACGCTCGTACGGTGATCGTGCAGAATCAGGAGAAAGGCGGCTACGGCCTGTTCATCGCCCGGCCGGCGTGGTCGAACGCCCTGCTGATCACCCTCAACCAGACCCACAAGAATCCGGCCTTGCGGGCTGTCTTTTCTAACAAGGATTTCCGCATCGGCCTCAGCTACGCCATCAACCGCGAAGAGCTCAACCAGCTGATCTATGCCGGACAGGCCAAGCCTTATCAGGCAGCGCCGCGTGAAGGCACTGCGCTCTACGACGAGAAGATGGCGACGCAGTATCTGGAGTATAATGTCGATTTCGCCAATCAATATCTCGACAAGGCCGGGCTTACCAAACATGACGCCGAAGGCTATCGCCTCGGTCAGGACGGCAAGCGGATTACCTTTGCGATCGACGCCTTGACCGGAAGCCCGATCCAGGTGGACGCCCTCGAGATGATCCAGCGCTACTGGCGGGCTGTCGGCATCGACATGCAGCCCCGCCCGGCCGAACGTTCGCTGATCTTCTCCCGCCTGCAGAATAATGAGAATGACGGCCTTGGATGGGTCGGCGGCGGTGGCTACGATTTCCTCGGCCTGCTCGATCCAAAATGGTATTTCCCGCACGAATACGAATCGAGCTTCGCGACGGCCTGGGGCCTCTATTACCAGAACCCCAAGGATCCGAACGCGCAAGAACCGAGCCCCGCTGCCAAGAAGCAGATGGATTTCTACCGGCAGGTGAAGGAAGCGCCGACGCTCGAAAAGCAGTTGGCCGCGATGAAGGAACTGCTGGCGATCACCCGTGACGAATTCTACGTCATCGGCACCAACCTGGAGCCGGACCGCGTCGGCATCGTCAAGACCAATATGCGCAATGTCCCGAAGGTCATTCCCAGCACATCGTTCTACATGACGCCGGGACCGGCAAAGCCCGAGACCTTCTACTATCAGCAATAACGGAACGCGACCGACAGGGATGGCGTCTGCGGGCGCCACCCCATCGACATCAGCCCAGTCCCAATCATCCAATCCGATCGGCGATCGCCGATTGAAGGAGCTTGACCATGGCCGGCTTCATCATCAGACGCCTGCTTTATATGATCCCGATGATGTTTGCGATCTCTGTCGTGACTTTCATCATCATCCAGTTGCCGCCCGGCGACTTCCTGACCGCGATGACCGCGCGTCTTGCCTCCCAGAACGAAACGATCGATCCTAGCGTCATCGCCGGCCTGCGTGAGCGTTATGGCCTCGATCAGCCCTGGGCGGTCCAATACTGGAAATGGATCAGCGGCATCCTGCTGCGCGGCGATTTCGGCCAGTCCCTCGATTGGAACAAGCCGGTCAGCGAGCTGATCTGGGCCCGCATGGGCCTGACCATGGTAGTCTCGGTCACCACACTGCTCTTCGTCTGGGCGGTGGCCTTTCCGATCGGCATCTATTCGGCCGTGCGGCAATATTCGGTGGGAGATTACGTCGCCACCTTCTTTGGCTTTCTCGGCCTTGCCATCCCGAACTTCCTGCTGGCGCTGGTGCTGATGTATGCTTCGGCACAGTATTTCGGCCAAAGCACCGGCGGGCTGTTTTCGCCCGCCTATATCAATGCAGTCTGGAGCTGGGCCAAGCTCGGCGATCTCATCTCGCATATGTGGATCCCGGTCGTTGTGCTCGGCACGGGCGCCACCGCGGCGCTGATCCGCATCATGCGCGCCAACCTGCTCGACGAACTCAACAAGCCCTATGTCGATATGGCCCGCGCCCGGGGCTTGAGCGAAATCCGGCTGCTGCTCAAATATCCGGTGCGGGTGGCGCTTAACCCGTTCATCTCGACTGTCGGCTGGGTGCTGCCGCACCTCGTCTCCGGCTCGGTGGTGGTCTCCATCGTTCTCAGCCTGCCGATCACCGGGCCACTGCTGCTCAACGCCCTCTTTGCCCAGGACATGTATCTGGCCGGCACTTTCATCCTGCTGATGAGCATGCTGACGCTGATCGGCACGCTGATCTCGGACCTGCTGCTCGCCTGGCTCGATCCACGCATTCGCAACGGCTGAAGGACCATATCAATGACCGATCAAGCCATCGCGCTACAGCCTGAACTGATCCAGAATTCCGACGCGGTCGCCGGGCAGTGGAAGCTCATCTGGCGGCGCTTCCGTCGCCATCGGCTGGCGCTGGCGGCCGGCGTCGTCATCTTTTTGATCTACCTGGTCGCCTTGTTTGCCGAGGTTCTCGCCCCGGTTTCATCGCAGACCTACGATTCCCGCTATACCTATGCGCCGCCGCAGCACATCAAGTTCGCCGGCTACGACGCGGCCGGGCAGTTTCATCCCCTCTACGTCAACGGTTATTCGATGAAGGTCGACCCGATCGCGCTCAGCCGCAATTACGTGCCCGATCCGGCCGTCGTCATCCCCCTCGGCTTCTTCGTCAAGGGCGAACCCTACCGGCTCTGGGGGCTGTTTAATTTCGACCGGCACCTGATCGGCCCGATCGAGATGGGCAAACCATTCTACCTGTTCGGCGCCGACCGGCTCGGTCGCGACGTTTTCAGCCGGACGGTCCACGGCACGCGCGTTTCGATGTCCGTGGGGCTGATCGGGGTCGCAATCAGCCTCATCCTCGGCATCGTCCTGGGCGGCATTTCGGGGCTCTCCGGCGGCTGGGTGGACGATGTCATCCAGCGTTCAATCGAGCTCATCAACTCTATCCCGACCATCCCGCTGTGGATGGGCCTTGCGGCTGCCGTCCCGATCAGCGCCGATCCGATCCTGGTCTATCTCTGGATCACGATCATCCTGTCACTGATCGGCTGGACCGACCTGGCGCGGGTGGTGCGCGGGCGCTTCCTGTCGCTCAAGACGGAAGACTTTGTGATCGCCGCCCGTCTCGACGGCTGTTCGCAGATGCGCATCATCTGGCGGCACATGGTTCCGTCCTTCATGAGCCACATCATCGCCTCGGTGACGCTCGCCATCCCGACGATGATCCTCGCGGAAACCGCGCTCTCCTTCCTCGGCATCGGCCTGCGCCCGCCGGTGGTGAGTTGGGGCGTGCTGCTCCAGGAGGCGCAGAACATTCTCGCCGTCTCGAGCGCGCCCTGGCTGTTTCTTCCGGGTCTCGCGGTGATCGTTACCGTGCTCGCCCTCAATTTCCTCGGTGATGGATTACGCGATGCTGCAGATCCCTATGAATACTGATCCCAATTTCGCGGTGGCTGGCCGGCACGGGGATCGCGACCCGCTGATCGAGGTCGTTGATCTCAGGACCCATTTCTTCGAGGGTGCGGGCACCATCAAGGCGGTCGACGGCGTCTCCTTTTCTATCCCGCGCGGCAAAACGGTCTGCGTTGTCGGCGAATCCGGTTCGGGCAAGAGCATCACCGGCCGCTCGATCCTCAACCAGGTTCCACGGGGAGGGCGGATCGTCTCGGGGGCCATCCGCTACCGGCCGGATCCCGCAGCACCCTCGGTCGACCTGGCGGCGCTCAATCCGCGCGGCCACGACATGCGGGCGATCCGCGGTGCCCAGATCGGCCTGATCAGCCAGGAGCCGATGGCCGCACTTTCCCCCGTTCATACGATCGGCAACCAGATGGTCGAGGTGATCCGCCTGCATCTGAAGATGGGAAAGAAGGAGGCGCGCGAACATGCCATCGAGACCTTGGCTCTGGTCGGCATCCCGCGGCCGGCCGAGCGTATGGAAAACTATGCCTTCCAGTTTTCCGGCGGCATGCGCCAGCGCGTCTGCATCGCCTTGGCGCTCGCCTGCCGCCCCAAGCTGCTGATCGCCGACGAACCGACGACGGCGCTCGATGTGACCACCCAGGCCAATATCCTCGATCTGCTCGCCTCGCTGCAGGCCGAATTCGGGCTCTCGGTGCTATTCGTGACCCATGATCTCGGTGTGGTGGCCGAAATCGCCGACGAGGTCGTCGTCATGTATGTCGGTCGGGTCGTGGAGGCAGGCGATGTCGACACGATCTTCCACGCACCCGTTCATCCCTACACCAAGGCGCTGCTGCAATCGGTGCCGCGCATGCATGGGCAACCCACCGAACGGCTGGCGATCATCGATGGCATGGTGCCGTCGCGGTTCAACCGGCCCCCAGGCTGCAGCTTTCATCCCCGATGCAAAGAGGCAAGGGCGGGCCTGTGCGACCAAAAGGATCCGCAGCCCGTCGCCATCGGCGACGGGCATGTCGCCAGCTGTCTGCTTTACGAAGGAAGACAATGATGGCCGATCCCATGACCCAACCAAGCCCGCTGCTCGAACTGAACGATCTCCGGATGCATTTCCCCATTCGCAAGGGCGCATTCCGGCGTGTGGTCGGACACGTAAAGGCGGTCGACGGCGTTTCGCTTCGTGTCGAGGATGGCGAAACACTCGGCATTGTCGGGGAGTCCGGTTGCGGCAAGTCCACGCTCGCCCGCACGGTGCTGCGCATCTATCAGCCGACGAGCGGCGAAATCCGCTATCGCAACCGCAGCGGCGGCACGGTTGATCTCGCCGCTTTGTCGGGTTCTGCCCTCGACGAAATCCATCGCGACCTGCGCATCGTGTTTCAGGATCCGCAATCCTCGCTCAATCCGCGCCTTCCGGCCATCGACATCATCGGTGAGGTGCTTGGTGTCAACGGCATCGCCAAGGGCCGGGAGCTCGAGCACCGGGTCGCTGACCTCATGCAGAGCGTCGGCCTGCGGCCCGAATACATGCACCGCTATCCCCATGCGTTTTCCGGCGGCGAGCGCCAGCGCATCGGCATCGCCCGGGCGCTGGCGTCCAATCCGCGTCTGGTGATCGCCGATGAGGCCGTTTCGGCGCTCGATGTCAGCGTGCAGGCACAAACCATCAACCTGTTGCAGGACCTGCAGGAACAGTTCGGTCTGACCTATCTCTTCGTCGCTCACGACCTCTCGGTCGTCCGGCACATCTCGGACAATATCGCCGTCATGTATGTCGGTCGGGTCGTCGAAAAGGCGCCGACGGAGCAGATCTTCTCGCGCCCGCTCCATCCCTACACCGAAGCGCTCCTCTCGGCGGTGCCGATCGCCGATCCGCGGATGCGCCGCCACGGCCAGCGCATCCGGCTGGCGGGCGAGGTTGCTGACCCCGCCCATCCGCCTCCCGGCTGCGCATTTCATCCGCGTTGCCGCTACGCCACCGAGCTCTGCAAGCAGGAGGTGCCGGGCTTACGCACCGTCACGGCCGATGGGCATGCAGTGGCCTGTCATTACGCCGAATCCCTGACGCTTAATCCCTTTGCCGACCGTATCGTTCCGGAGTTCAATTGATGCCCGAATTCATTCCACGCTCCGAGCAGCGTCCCATTGTGGATACCTCCTCCACGACGCTCGATCTCATCTACTTCGATCTCGTCACGCTCGCCTCCAACGAGCAGGACATCCGGCGGCTGCCCGCGCACGAAAGCCTCTACGTCGTGCTGTCGGGTCAGGTGGATATCGAGGTCGATGACATCATGTTCGAAGCGGTGGGCCGGCGAGCCGATATCTGGGGAGGCGATGCGGACTCGGTTTACGCGCCCGTCGGCGCCAATGTCCGGATATCGGCTCGTGGCGCGGCGGCGGAAGTCGCCATCGCCGGCGGCCTTTGCGACAGGCGCTACGCCGCGTTTCGCATCACGCCGGATGAGGTCGACGCGGTCAATGTCGGCTCGTCGGACACGCATAGCGAGCGGCGGATCGTCCATCTGCTCGGCCAACGGCAGAACGGGCGCTGCGGCAACCTGCTGGTGAGCGAACTCTATGCCGGCGAGGGATGCTGGTCCGGCTACCCCCCCCACAAGCACGATACCGAAGACGGCGATGTCGAGACCCGGCACGAAGAACTCTATCATTACCGCTTCCAGCCCGAGACCGGCTTCGGCAGCCAGATCACTTATGACGAAGACGGTCCGGTCAAGATCCTCATGACCCGCAACGGCGACACTGTCCTGGTCGACCGGGGTTACCACCCGACGGTCACCTCGCCGGGGCACCGGGGCTATATCTTTACCATTCTTGTCGGCAAGCACCGCCGGGGGCTGATCCAGCGCTTCGATCCCGCCCATCAGCATCTGACCAAAACCATCCCCGGCATCGATGCGATGCGCGACAAGTTCAAATAATCCGGCTCCTGGCCTCGTGCGCCAATAGTGCGGCGCACTGCCAAACTTCCGCCCAAGGAGAGACGACCCATGCGTGAACGTACGCGAATAAACGTTGATGCCAGTGAAGCGGTACGCCCGTTCAACCGGTTCTGGCGCGGCACCGGCTTTTCGCCGGCCGAGCTGCTGCTCGAGCCCGAGATGCGGCAGATGCTCGCCTATATCGGCGGCCTGCCGAATGAGGGCATCCGGTTCCTGCGGGTGCATTACCTTTACAATCTGCTGAGCGCGAAGGGCGAGGGCAGCTATGACTGGTCCCTGCTCGATCGCGCGCTCGACGTGATGATCGAGCACCGGCTGAAGCCGTTCTTCGAGCTGATGGGTAACCCGTCGGGTCTGTTCACCGATTATGAGGACATGGATCAGGTCAGGCGCTGGCGGGACCTTGTGACGGCGACGGTCGACCGCTATGGCGCGCGCTACGGCATGGACGAATTGCGCACATGGTACTTCGAAACGACGAACGAGGCCGACTCCGGCTGGTGGACCTACGGGATCAAGGGTTACACCAACTACTACGACGCCTGCGTCGCCGGCCTCGATGCCATCGATGCCAGCCTGCCGATGGGCGGACCCGGAACCGCCCGCACGCTGTCGCCGATCTTTCGCGCCCTCATGGCCCACTGCGACAGCGGCACGAGTTGCCTGACCGGTGACGGCCCGCCGCGCCTCGATTACATCTCGATCCACGAAAAGGGCGTCAACGGCAGCAAGGAAGACCTGACCCCGAAAACCAACGGTATCGTCGACCGCACGCTTCTCGTCGTCGACTACCTCAAGGAGCATCACCCGCGCCTGGCGGGCCTGCCCATCGTCAACGATGAATGCGATCCGCAGCTCGGCTGGAGCGATCACCATAGCTGGCACGGCAAGGCTTATTACGCCGGGATCATCGCCCGCATCATCGAACAGCACGACCGGCGCATCATCGCCCCGAAAGCGGCGAATTTCAGCTTTCTCAGCAATGACCACGCCTTTATCGGCGGCTGGAGCCAGCGCACGATCTTTGCCTATTTCGGTTCGCGCAATTTCACCAAGGCGCAGTGGGAGCACAAGACCAATCTGGATATGCTGGTGACGGACGTCGACAGGGCGCCGCCCTTCGACATCATCAAGAAGCCCGGCCTGACATCGATGGAACTGCTGGCAACGCTTGGCGATACCGTTTGCAAGGTGACCGCCGAACCACCGCTTGCTCCCGACCAGGATGGCCTGGCGATCCTGCCGACGCGGCTGCCGGGCGGCGGTGTTTCCATCAGCCTCATCCATAGCGTCGATGCCATCAACCGCTCGGGCCGGACCGCCGTCCGTCTCGAGGTGAGCGGTTTGGTTCCCGGCCGCCACGCGCTTTGCCTGCTGCGCATCGACGAGGAATTCACCAATCCGATGGAGGTCTGGGAAGCCCAGCGCGACGAAAGCAACCCGCGTGGGCTTTTCGAGCCGGTCGGCGCACCGCCCGCACCGACCGAGGCGCAGTTTGCCGAAATGCGCCGGGCGCAGGAGCCCGCCCTGCTGCATCCGATCAGCGTCGTCGAGTGCGACGAAGGCCGGATCAGCGTCGACCTGGATGTGCCATTGCCGTCGCTGACGCAGGTGCTTGTCGTTCCCGATATCGGCGCCCCCCCGGCAGCACCTGCCGGCCTTGTCGTCGAACGCTACCTTGGTCTTGGTGGTCGGGAGGAGCGCATGCTGTTTTGGGCTGCCGGCGATGCCGGGCCGACCATCTTCTACGATGTGCTGATCAGCACCGATGGGGGGACTTTTGAAAAGGTCAGTCCGGCGCCGCTGATCTCGACGGCATTCCTGCACATGTCGCCGCCGCAGGGCGTGCGGTATGCGGTGCGCGCCCGCGATGCATTCGGTCGCCTCAGCGCGCTTTGTCTCTCCCGCTGATGAAAAGCGCCTTTCTGTCTGGGATCTGATCCATGGATATCGCCTATTTCACCAAGACCCTGGAGGGCCTGCCGCTCGAGAAGGCGGCCGAGATCACGGCCGGTTTGGGGTTCGACTGTGCCGATCTCCTCATTCGCGATGGCCATGCTGTTTCCCCTGACAGGCCGGAGGAGATCGTCAATGCGGTAAAGCTCTTTGCCACGGCCGGCCTGCGCACCCCGATGGCGACCATCGATTCCACCCGGCCCGACGATGCCGCATCCCGGCTTCTCGCTTGTTGCGGCGAGGCCGGCATCGGGCAGGTCCGGCTTGGCTTCTGGCGCTACGACCCGTCGCGGCGCTGGCGGGTCCAGGTCGATGAGGCGCGGCGCGATCTCGACGGCTTCGAGCGCCTGGCCGAACGCTTCGGCATCAAGCTGACGATCCAGCTTCACGGCGGCACCTTGCACAGCTCGGGCGCGCTCGCCGTGCAATTGCTGGCCGGGCGCAATCCGATCCGGATCGGCGCCTATCCCGATCCGGCCAATCAGATCATTCGGGAGGGAAGCGAAGACTGGCGTCTGACCCTCGATATCCTCGATCCGTGGTTCTGCTGCATGGGCGTCAAGAACAGCGGTTGGTCGCCCGGCGCTTACGGAGCTCAGGGCCAGCGCGCCTGGCATTCGGACTGGTACGGGCTCGACGAAGGCATGGTGCCCTGGAACGAAATCGTTCCGCATCTGGTCGCCACCGGATTTGCCGGCGTGCTGTCGATGCATTCCCAATACCGCGTCTCCCGAGAGCAGGCGCTCGACAAGGTCCGCGTCGATCTTGCCCATCTCAGGCGCTTGGTCGCCGCAGCGAAAGAGTAGAACCATGATTGAACAGGCTCCCGTTATCGCCGTATTGCTGACCGAAAAGACCCGCCGGATGATGCTTGATGATGTGGCGATTGCCCAGTTGAACGCCCTTGGCGAAGTGCGCTGGCCGACCGGCGCCACGATCGACGCTGCCGATGTCGACCAGCTGCTGCAAGGGGCTACGGCATGCCTCACCGGATGGGGCACGCCGCCCTTGGATGCCGCCGCGTGCCAGCGCCATCCACAACTCGCCCTTGTCGCCCATTCGGCTGGCAGCGTCCGCACACTGGTCCCGGCGCGTCTGTTCGACGATGGCATTCGCGTCACCCATGCCGCCTCGAAAATTGCCGCTTCGGTTGCCGAGTTCGTCGTCGCCGAAGCGCTGCTCGCCATGCGCGGCATTCACCGGCTGCATCATCAATTGCGCAACGGTGGCGAGTGGCTCGACGTCCGCGCGGCCGTGCCGCAGAGATTGCTTGGCGCCAGAACGGTCGGCATCGTCGGCGCCGGATATGTCGGTCGGGCGGTCATGCGGCTGCTCGTTCCCTTCGGCTGCCGCGTACTGGTTGTCGATCCCTTTCTCCACGATAGCGAGGCTGCGGCACTCGGCGTTTTCAGAGCCGGGCTGAACGATATGCTGGCCCAGGCAGATGTGGTCTCTCTGCATGCGCCCGTCCTGCCCGAAACGCGCCGCATGATCGGCGCCCCCGAACTGGCGCTGATGCGCCCCGGTACGCTATTCATCAACACGGCGCGCGCGCAGCTGGTCGATGAGGCGGCGCTGCTCGCCGAGATCCGCTCCGGCCGTATCGAAGCGGCTCTTGATGTCTTCGATAACGAGCCGCTGCCTCAGGACAGTCCCTTTCGCGACCCTGCACTGGCCAATGTCACCATTTCGCCGCATGCCGCCGGCCACACAAACGAGGCGCATCTCGCCCAGGGGCAGGCCATGGTGGACGAGATCGGCCGGCTGCTTCGCCGGGAACCGCTCCAGCACGAAGTGTCGCGCGCCATGCTCGACCGGATGGCATGATCGTGGACAGAAACATTGGAGGCTCCGTGACGGCGCCGCGAATCAGAGTGATCGAGATCGACGCTTTCGAGCGCGATATCAGCCTGCGCCTGCCGTTCCGCTTTGGTGCGTCAACCCTCGAAAAGGCGCCGCAAGCCTTCCTCAGGGTCCGCGTCGAGGATGAAGAGGGACGAACCGCCCTTGGTGCGGCCGCGGAGATGATGGTGCCGAAATGGTTCGACAAAAGTCCGGCCTTCACGCCGGCGCAAAATGTCGATCAGTTGCGCACCTCGATCCGCACCGCTGCGGCTGCTTCGCTCGAACCGTCTGCGCCGACGACGTTGTTTGCCGCTGCCCAACGGAACGAGGCGGAAACCGTAAGACGGCTGCCAGGAAATTCATTGGCCGCCTGTTTCGGCCCTTCGCTCATCGCCCGCGCTGCGCTCGATGCCTATTGCCGCCTTGCCGGCATTTCCTTCTTCGAGGCGGTGCGGGGCAACCTCATCGGCATCGGCGGCCCGATGCTGCCCGACGATATCGACGCGGATGCCGCGTTGGCGATGCTTTCCGATCTTCGTCCTGCCGGCTCGATCTCGGCCCGGCATACGATCGGGCTTGTCGATCCGATCAGCGAGGGCGATATCCTCCATCCCGTCGGTGACGGCCTGCCGGAAAGCCTCGAGGCGGTGATAACACGCTATGGCAACCGCTGGTTCAAGATCAAGCTTTCGGGCACGATCGATGCCGATATCGACCGCCTGACGCGGATCGCCGCCGTGCTGGACCGCCTGTCCGACTATCGGGTGACGGTCGACGGCAACGAACAGTTTGGCGCCCCCGAACAGCTTGCCGCCTTGCTGGCGCAAATCGGGGCGACGCCTCGGCTGGCGAGGTTGCGTGCGGCCATTGCCTTTGTCGAACAGCCGTTCTCGCGCGCGATCACCATGGAAACGCCGCTGGGGGATCTCGCGGCGCAATTACCCTTCCTGATCGATGAGAGCGACGACGGCGATGGCGCCTTCGCCTCCGCCAGGCGGCTCGGTTATACCGGCGTCTCCTCGAAGACCTGCAAGGGCATCTACCGTTCGCTCATGAAGGCGATCCGCATCAGAACCGGAACCGTGCCGGGACTGTTCCTCTCGGGCGAGGATCTGACCTGCCAGGCGGGGCTTGCCGTGCAGCAGGATCTGGCGCTGGTCTCGCTGATCGGCCTCTCCCATGTCGAGCGCAACGGCCATCACTATGTGGCCGGCATGCAGGGTGCGCCGCAGGCGGAGAAGGCGCGTTTTGCCGCGGCCCATCCCGATCTCTACGAGCAGGGTGGCGACGGACCGCTGCTGTCGATCCGCGACGGCCGGATCGCCATCGCTTCGCTCGGGGCGGCCGGCTACGCGAGCGGCGCCTTGCCCGATTTCGAAGCCATGACGCCAATGTCATGACATCAGGCAATGTTCAGTATGAGATGGGCGTGCTGCCCTGTTGAACTGTTCGATCTGTCCGGCAAACGCGCCCCGATCACCCGCAGCATCAATCACCCCGTTCCTCCAATTGAAATGTCTTACAGCAGAGCGTCACGCTTTATTCGAACGTTTTCTGCGCGGCTTGATTGGATCCCGGGACTTAAGCAATCAGCAATTGAGATATAATTCTTTGAATCAAGCTTCAGCAACCACCGCCAAATCTCGGGAAATATGACTTTCCGCTCCGCGAAGCGGCAATGCAGAATATTTCGATGTGCCTTGGACACACGACACTCCAGATTGAACTGAGGTCGAACTCTAATAGCTGTGTGGATGTTAAGCGCGGTTAAGGAAGTGTAAAGTTTGGTAAAGGTCTTTCTGCGACGCGGGCGAGGTACGCTGTTGGCAGAGAAGATGCAGGACGCGCAGGCGGCGCGAGGCCGCCTGCGGGGGAACACGTCCCGCGGTCTCGTTCCGGGGAGGGAATTCGACCGAAGAGGTTGCCATGAAAGCCGCCGGTGCGGCGCGTATCGGGTCCGGAACCATCTGGCCAATGGCGTAGAGGTCATCTCTGCCCCTGCCCTCTCTTCGAAAGCTCGGGCTTGAAGGCGATTGCTGCGTGATCGTTGGAGGCATGCGGTTCCTCGCCGGCTTCCTGGGCTGGCCCGCGCCGGCGCACGAGGCGCTTGAGCCCCTCGTCCAGGTCGTCGACGAAGGTGAAGATGACGGGGATGACGATGAGGCTGAGCAGCGTCGACATCATCACGCCGCCGATCACCACGATCGCCATCGGCTGCCGGAAGCTCGAATCGCCACCCGTCAGGCTGAGTGCGACGGGAAGCATGCCGGCTGCCATGGCAATGGTGGTCATGACGATCGGCCGGGCGCGCTTGTGGCAGGCGTCCACGAGGGCATCGAAGCGCGACATGCCCTGGCGGCGCGACATGATCGCATATTCGATGAGAAGAATGGAATTCTTCGTCACCACGCCCATCAGCATGAGCAGCCCGATGACGGCCGCCATCGAGAAGCTGGTTCCGGTCACCACCAGCGGAACGAGCGCGCCGCCGAGCGAGAGCGGCAGAGCCATCAGAAGGGTGAGCGGCTGCAGGAAGTCGTGGAAGAGCAGGACGAGGACGGCATAAATGCAGAACACGCCGATCGCCATGGCGAGGCCGAAGCTCTGGAACAGCTCCGAGCTGCGCTGAAGTTCGCCCTGTTCGACGAGAGTGACGCCCGACGGCAGGTGCTGGAGCGCCGGCAGAGCCTGCGCTTCGCGGTTGACGTCGCCGAGGATGCGGCCGTTGAGTTCGACGGAAAGGGTGATATTGCGCATGCGATCGATGCGGTCGATCTCCGACGGGCTGCCGCCGATCCGGATATCGGCGATCGATCCGAGGTCGACATTGCCGTTCGTTCCCGCCACCCGCATATTCTTGATGTCGTCCAGACTGGTGCGGGCCTCCGGGCTGAAGCGCACGACGATCGGAACCTGGCGCTGGGGCAGGTTGAGCTTCGGCAGATCGGCGGAATATTCTCCGTCGGTTGCCACGCGCACGGCCTCGGCGACGGAACTCGACGTCACTCCGAGCGCTGCTGCGCGGGCAAAGTCGGGCGTGATCTGGATCTCGGGCGCCTGTCTGGATGCGGTCGATGTCACCGCTCCGATGCCTTGCAGCGTGCGCAGTTGCTCCTCAAGCGCTGTGCTTGCGCTGTCGAGGACGTTCGCATCGTCGCTCGCCAGCGTAATATCGAGCTTCGTGCCATTCCCACCGCTGCCGACCTCCACGCGCATGCCCGGGAGTACGGAGAGCGCTTGGCGAATGTCGTTTTCGATTTCCGACTGCTTGCGATCGCGCTCGCCGATGGGGGACAATACGGCGACGATCGTGGCGGATCCAACATCGCTCGTCGTGCCGCTGTCGGGGCCGCCGCCCGAAGATACCGAACCGACCGAGGAAAAGACACGCGTCACGTCGGTAAGCTTGCCGACGATTTCGGCGGCTTTCCTGGTGGCGGCGTCCGTCTGCTCGATGGTGGCGCCCGGCTGCAGGGTGAGCGTGATCTGGGCTCGCGCGTCGTCGGAAGCAGGCAGGAAGCCCGACTTCAAAAAGGGGATGGTGGAAAGCGAGAGTGCCACGACGATGGCGGTAACGGCGACCGTGGTCTTCCTGCGGTTCATGGCGGCTTTCACGAAAGCCATATAGGCGCGCATGATGCGGCCGTCCTTTTGCTCTGCCGGATGGGCCTTCATGAAATAGGCGGCCATCATCGGCGTCAGCAGGCGTGCGACGACGAGCGAGACGAGGACGGCGACGGCGGCGGTGATCCCGAACTGACGGAACAGAAGTCCCGGGATGCCGCTCATGAAAGCAGTCGGCAGGAAGACGGCGACCAGCGTGAAGGTGGTTGCGATGACGGCAAGCCCGATCTCGTCGGCGGCCTCGAGAGCGGCGTCGATCGGCCGCTTGCCCATCTGCAGATGGCGGGCGATGTTCTCGACTTCGACGATGGCGTCGTCGACGAGGATGCCGACCACGAGCGACAGCGCCAGCAGCGTGATCATGTTCAGGCTGAAGCCGGCCAGATACATGACGAGGAAGGTCGGTATGACCGACAGCGGCAGCGCCACGGCCGACAGGATCGTCGCTCGCCAGTCCCGAAGGAAGAGCCAGACGACGACGATCGCCAGGATCGCGCCTTCGTACAGCATGTGCATCGAACCATCGTAGTTGTCGATGATCGGCCCGAGCGTGCTGTAGGCCTCCTCGATCTGTACGTTGGAATGCGCGGCTGCGAACTGTTTCATCGCCTTGTCGACGTCATCAGCGACACCGCTGTCCGAAAACCCGTTCGAGCGCTTGATCTCGACTGCGACCACCGGTTTGCCGTCGAGATAGGCCATCGAAGAACGCTCCGCGAAGCTGTCCGTGACGGATGCGACCTCGTCGAGGCGAACCTGCTGTCCGTTGGCCAGAGGAATTCTGAGTTCCTTCAGAGCATCGACCGACGCCACGGCGCCGAGCGTGCGCAATGTCTGACGGGTGCCGCCAATCTCTCCAAGGCCACCTGATGTATCGGCCTGAACCGATTTCAATTGCGCCGACACAGTGGTGGCCGTCACGCCGAATGCGGCCATCGTTGTCGGATCGAGGTCGACGTGAACCTCGCGGTCGACACCGCCGATGCGATTGACCTGTCCCACGCCTGATACCGACAGGAGCGCCTTGGTCAGATCGTTGTCGATGAACCAGGAGAGCTCGGTTTCATTGAGGGCGGCAGACCGGATGGCATAGGTGACCAGCGCGGAATTCTGCACGGTGACTTTGGTGACGCTTGGCGTTTGCATCTGAGCCGGCAGATCGGCCTTTGCACTGTCCACAGCGTTGCGGACCTCGTTCAGGGCCGTTTCGCTGTCTTTCTCCAGTTTGAAGGACACGCTGATCGACACCGTGCCGTCGGTGATCGTCGTGGTGACGTGGTCGAGATAGCTCAGCGAGGCAAGATTGTCCTCGATCGTGCGGGCGACCTCCGTCTCGAGCTGCGCCGGTGCGGCTCCATCGAGCGTCGCGGTAATTTTGATGGTCGGGAGGTCCATATCGGGGAAGTTCTGGACCGGCAGATGCTTGAAGGCCAGCAAACCGCCGACGGCAAGCATCGCAAAGAGCAGGATTGCCGGTACGGGATTGCGGATCGAAAATGCGGAAAAGTTCATCAACCTTCTCCCGCAGTCTTCACGAGATCGTTGTCCGACAGAAACGCTCCACCCGACGTCACCACTCTCGCCGACAGATCTATGCCGGAGACGATCTCGACTTCGCCGTCATTGCGGCGGCCGGTCTCCACCCGCACCCGCCTTACCCGCTTGTCCTCGCCGGCCGCGAAGACGTAGTTTATCCCGTCCCGGAAAACGATTGCCGTCTCCGGAACCGTCAGCGCCGGCGTGGTCCTCAGTTCGATGGTGCCGGTGACGTAAAGGCCGGTGCGCGGCTGAACGTCCTGGGGAAGTGCGACATAGACGATCGCCCGGCTTGTATTGGTGTCGACCGAAGATCCGACGAGCCTTACCTTGCCCTGAATGGGACGCCCGTCCGGCCCGTCGATGTCGACGCTCAATCCTTCCGAGATGCGTGAGAGGTAGCGGGCCGAAACTTCGGCCTGCCATTCGACCCGCTGCTGGCGGACCAGGCGAAACAATTCGGTGCCCGACGAGACGACCGCGCCGAGTTCGGCCGACCGCGAGGTTATCAGGCCGTCGTCGACGGCCGTGACGGTCGTCTGGTCGAGCTTGATCTTCTGGCTGTCGAGCGCCGCCTCTTCAGACGCAAGACTTGCCGTCGCCGTCTGTTCGTCGGCGAAATATTCGACAATCTTCTCATCCGAAAGGGCGCCCGAAGAGCGAAGCTGGCGAGCCCGATCGGCATTGGCCTTCGCCTTTGTTAGGTTTGCCTTAGCGGTCACGACGGCCGCCTCCTGCTTGCGAAGGTCGGCCTGCACGCTGTCCTGCGACATCAGGACGAGGGTCTGCCCCTTCTTAACCACGGAGCCGACGTCGGCCAGGATTTCGGTTACGCGCAGACCGCTCGTCTCGGAAGCGATGATGGCTTCCTGCCAGGGCTTCAGCCAGCCGCTTGCGGGAACGGTTTCCGGCCAGTCCCGCTCAGCCGGCGTCACCAGCGAGACGGTAAGGGCGGGTGCGGCGGATTGGTCCGCCATCCCATTGCGCAGCGGAAGCAGGAGCACTGCCGTAACAAGAGCGGCAACGAATATTCTGGGCGGTTTTCTCAACGATGCGCTCCTTGTGGTCAAAGGCATGGGTGCCTTTTCCCGATCCGTGCCAATTCGATGAAGGATTGCGGCTCATGTTGAGGCAACTCGATCCTGGCTCGCGGTGATGTCATGGAAGGATAAGTAACGGGGTGAACGTTAAGTGCGGTCAAGTTAGTGTTAAGTTAGGTAAAACTCGGTCGCGCGACTGTGTTTGTGCTGTATGGCTTACCCGGATCAATGACGGACGAAGTGAATGGAGAAGGTTCTCCTCATCGACGACGATGCCGAGCTGACGACGCTTCTGCAGGAATATCTGGTCGAAGAAGGATATGAGGTCGCCACCGATACGGACGGTCGCGCCGCGATTGCCGCTGCTGCCGGCAATACGGTCGATATTATCGTGCTCGACATCATGATGCCTCGGATGAACGGGATCGAGGTTCTGCAGAGGATCAGGAAACTCAGCCAGGTCCCGGTCCTGATGCTGACCGCAAGGGGCGATGACGTCGACAGGATATCGGGCCTCAATCTGGGCGCCGACGACTATGTGCCGAAGCCATGCTCGCCGGGCGAACTTGCGGCGAGACTGCGCGCCATCCTCCGCCGGGCAGGTCAGCCTGCGGCCGGTACTTCGACCGACACGATAAGGGCGGGAAAACTCGTGATTCATCCGGGCAGCAGGATCGCCGAATGGCGCGACGAAACCTTGGAACTGACCGGCACGGAATTCAGCCTGCTCGAGGTCCTCGCTCGCAGCGCCGGCCAGCTCGTGTCGAAGCAGGACATTTCGAAGCGGGCCTTCGGCAAGCCGCTGACCCCGTTCGATCGCCGTATCGACGTCCATATCAGCAGCGTTCGCCAGAAGCTCGGACTGAGGGAGGACGGACAATCCTGGATCCAGTCCGTTCGCGGCCAGGGCTATCAACTTCTCGTGGACTGACCATGCCCCGGCTTTTCTGGAAATTCTTCTCGACGATCTGGCTGACGATGGCGGCGACAGTCGGCGCGATATTCCTGCTCGTCAATTTTCTCCAGGGGGTTCCTTTTGCGCGCGAACTGGAGGAAGAGCGGCGAGCGATCGCCCTGAACCTGACCGCAAACGTGCTCGCCAGAGATGGCGAAGATGCCGCAACGCATTTCGTGCGCACAAGCGAAGAGACGCTACCGTCTGGTCTGACGATCTCCAAAACTACGAAAGCCGATGCCTGTGCGGTTCCAAAGACCATCGATACAAGATCCGTCCAGAAGGACGGGGTTTGCTATCAGATTTCCCTGCCGGTCCAGGCGACGTTCACCTTCGACAACATTGGTCCATTCATACCGTGGCTCGCGATCCTGATTTCGAGCACGATATCGGCAGGTGCACTCGCCCGGTACCTCATTCGTCCCGTCGTGCATCTGCGCGATGGCTTGAGCGCGCTCGCCCATGGCCGCTTCGACTTCCGCATCGGTGACAAGATGGCCGGCCGAAAGGACGAGGTTACCGCGCTTGCACATGACTTCGATTCCAGCGCCGCCCGGCTTCAAGAGCTTCAGGATGCGCAGCAGCGGTTGTTCCATGATGTCTCCCACGAACTGCGTTCGCCTTTGTCCCGCCTGCAGGCCGCTGTCGGCGTCCTCCGGCAGAGCCCGGCCAAACTCGGCGTCATGCTGGATCGCATGGACCGGGAGGTCGAACGGCTGGATGCGCTGGTCGGCGAAGTTCTGACGCTTGCCAGGTTGACTGCGGGATCCAGCCGGCCGCTGAAAACGCACACTCTCGATGTCATCGAGCTGCTGAACGAAATTCTCGGCGATGCGGCATTCGAAGCCCAGGCGCGGGAGGTCTCAATCACAACCAGTGTCGAGGGCGTCTTCGCAGCCGAGGTCGAAGGTGAGCTGATCTACAGGGCGCTCGAAAACGTCGTCCGCAACGCTGTCAAATATACGGCCGAGCATTCGCACATATCCGTGTCTTGCGAGGCGACGGCCGACCGGCTCAAAATCTGTGTCACCGATCAAGGGCCAGGTGTCAGGCGGGACGAACTCGAACGGATCTTCCAGCCATTCTCACGCGGGAACGAGGCTGTACCGAGAGGCGGATATGGCCTGGGTCTGGCAATCACCAGGCAGGCCATCGAGCGCCATGGCGGGCGTGTGCATGCGTCGTTGCCGGATACGGGTGGCCTGGCAATCACCCTGGAGCTTCCCAGAAAGCCGACGTCCTATGGTTCGGCTGACGACCAAGCCTGATCCGGCTCCTCGCGATTTTACCTAACTTTACAGTGTCTTTACCGCCATTAACGTTGGCGCCGCTAAGCCTGAACCTACGATCCCGGTTCAGAAAGCTCGCCAGTGAATCCGTCGCTCTGCACAAGAATATCATCCCTCCGCTACGCCGCATCGGCAGTCACGCTTCTGCTGGCGGGCTGCGTCAGCGGCCCGGATCACGTTCCCCCACAGATGCCGCTTCCGGCTAAATTCCAAAAGGGCGGGACCAAGAGCAACGGCGATGTCGTGACGGCGCAGTGGTGGACGGCCTATCGTGACAAGCAGCTCGACGGTCTGGTGGTTCATGGCTTCAGCGAGAACCTTGATGTCCTGCAGGCGCTCGAGAGCATTAACTCGGCTGCCGCCAATGTCACGGTTGCCGGCGCCGGCGGCCTGCCGAGCCTCGATGTCGGCGCATCGCACACAGTGTCCGGTGAGAAGGGTTCTGAGCGTACGACCGTCGGCACCACGAACACGACGGGCGGCGAGGCCAGCCTTTCCTGGCTGCTCGACTTCTTCGGCCAGTACCGTCGCTCGAAGGAGAGTGCGATTGCCTCGCTGGGGGCCGCCTATGCAACGGCCGACGATGCAAAGCTCACCTTCCTGAAAGACCTGGTCGAGAGCTATATCGACGCCCGCTATTATCAGCAGCGCATCGCGCTTTCGCAGGCGAATTTGAAGTCCCGTCAGGAGACCTACGAACTCACGCAGCTGCAGCTTAAGGCAGGTGCGGCCTCTCGCCTTGACGTCGTTCAGGCCGAAGGCCTTGTACAGTCGACAAAATCCGATATCCCCGGCCTTGAACAAAGCTTCACCGAGTCGAGCCACCACATTGCAACCCTGTTGGCGATGCCGGCGGCCACGCTGATGAATGAGCTGCAGAGGAGTGCAGGTCAGCCGGTCTTCCGCGGCGACATTCGCGCCGGCATTCCGGCCGATCTCATCCGCAACCGTCCAGATATCCGCAAGGCAGAACGCGACCTGGCGGCGGCCGTCGCCGATATCGGCGCTGCCGAAGCCCAGCTCTACCCGTCGATCTCGCTCTCCGGTTCGATCTCGCCGAGCTGGGTCAAATCATCAGGCGCTAGCGGCGGAACCCTGACCAGCTGGTCCTTCGGACCGACGCTCAACCTGCCGATCTTCGATGGCGGCAAATTGCGGGCGAATGTCGATATCGAAAAATCCGATGCCAGAACCCAATATCTCGCCTGGAAAGCGGCAGTGCTGAACGGGGTCGAAGAGGTGGAAAACGCGCTGTCGGCAGTTCGCCATGACACGCAGACACTGGAGCCGCTTCGTAGACAGGTGAAAACGGCGGAGGAATCGCTCGCGCTTTCGACGACGAGCTACAAGCAAGGTGCTTCGTCGCTACTCGATGTCCTGGACGCGCAGCGGTCGGTCTCCGATGCTCAGGAAAGCCTTGCTGCCACCGTGCAACAGGTTGCTAAGGACTATGTGGATCTCTACGTCGCCGTCGGTGCCGGTTATCTCTCCCGACAAGAGCCAATCGCCTCCGAGCGAGCGGCGAAATCGGGCTGATCGGCCGCCCGGCCACCTGTGGCGGCGCAAGTCAAACGGCGCCCGCAGGTCTTGGATTTCAATATTTTACCCAACTTTACACCGGCTTTACCGCCATTAACGCTGGCCTCTCTACAAGCTGAACCCACGATCCCCGGTTCAGAAGATTCGCCGATGAGCGAAAGGACATCGACGTGAAGAAACATCCACGGCTTGCAGGGGCGGTGATCGCAGCTCTTGCGGCGAGCCCGGCATTCTCCGGGCAGGAACAGTTCCTGCCGTCTGAGAAGGCTGCCGCAATTCTCGCCGACGGAGTTCCCTGGTCGGCACTTGCGCCGGATGGCAAGACTCTCAAATTCACCCTGAAGTAAGACGGCGCCGGAAGCATTCGCGGCCCGTTGCCATTCACGCTCTCCATCACCTGGACGGTCAAGGACGACGCGATGTGCATATCCGGCAAGATGGGCACACGATGCCTTCGATTCCGCTCGGTTCCCGGCGGACTTCAGGGGTGGGACGGTGAAAAACCGGACCTGAAGTTTAGCCGTTGATGGCAGGGCGTGCCTCTGGGGCGCGGTAACGAAGTTCAGGAAACAAGGATCACGCTTTCGAACGGCGTGGATATGAGGACGACTGATGAAATATTTACTGATGTTCACCACGGTCTCGTTGCTTCTGGCGATGCAATCGGCTGCCATGGCGCAAGTTGGGCCGCCCATTCCATTGATTCCCGGTCCTCTGGGGCCGCCACCGTTTGTCATACCTCCACCCGCTCCGCCGGCTCCTCCGCCAGCTGAGGAATATTCGATCCGATATGACGGAAGACATTATGACTGGTGCGCGCGCCGTTACCGGTCCTATTCAGCCTATGACAATAGTTTTCAGCCCTACGGGGGGCCGCGCAGACAATGCTACTCCCCCTACAATTGAGCTGGCACGGTTCTCGCTTCGTTGGTGCGGTTTGCCCTATCGTCGTGCGATTTCCAGGAGGCGGAGGGCAAGCTTGAGATGCGGCAGGTCCAGCATGCGTCCGTCGAGCTGAATGACGCCTGCGTCGGGCCTGGCGGCGAAGGCGTCGGCGACTTTCTCCGCCCAGGCGATTTCGGATGCATCCGGCGTGAAGGCGTGATTGATCACTTCGACCTGGCTTGGATGGATGGCCATCATGCCCGAAAAGCCGTCGCGCCGGGCGCGGCCGACATAGGCCCTGAGACCGCCCACATCGTTGAAATCGGGATAGACGGTGTCGATCGCCGGAACGGCGGCGGCATGGGCGCCGAATAGCACCAGCGAGCGGGCAAGCTCGTAAGGCGGCGTATAACGTCCGTCCGTCCGCCGCGCGGTCGCAGCCCCTATCGCGGCCGGCAGATCCTCAGCCCCCCAGGTCAGGCCGCAGAGGCTGGTTGAGACATCTCGGTAGCTGCCGATCTCGAAGATCGCGGATGGCGTTTCGGTCGCAATCGGCAAGATGGGGATAGCAGATGCAAGAGAGCCTGCGAGTTTCAGTACGGAAGCAGCACCCTCGGCTTTCGGCAGCACGATCGCGAAAGGATGAAGGCCGCTCAAAGCGGCAAGGTCGTCTTCGAATTCTTGCGAGGCGAGGGGATTGATGCGGATCAGGAGAGGGGTCTCGCCGGCATGATGCAAGACGAACTCGTGCACGCTCTCGCGCGCTTTTGGCTTGTTTATGGGCGCAACCGAATCTTCCAGATCGAGAATGACGGCATCGGCGCCTGAGGCGAGCGCTTTTTCGAAACGCTCCGGCCGGTCACCGGGCGCAAAGAGCAGCGAGCGCAGCCTCATGACGGTTTCACCTTCAGCATTGCCGTGCGCAGGCATTGGCAGACGATCTCGCCGCGCTGGTTCAGGGTGATATGCTGGAAGGTGACGATGCCGGCATCGGGGCGGGAGTTCGAGCGACGCAGCTCCATCACCTCCGTTTCCACCCGCAGCGTATCGCCGATGAAGACCGGCTTCGGCATCGTCACCTTGTCATAGCCGAGATTGGCGACGAGCGTGCCGAGCGTCGTGTCGCCGACCGAAAGGCCGACGGTGAGGGCAAAGGTGAAGGTGCCGTTGACGACGATCCGGCCGAATTCGGTGCCGGCCGCATAGTCGGCATCGAGATGCAGCGGCTGCGGATTGTGGGAAAGCGTCGTGAAGAGCAGGTTGTCGGTCTCGGTGACCGTGCGGCGAAGGTCGTGGGCGATGCGGTCGCCGACCGTCCACTCGTCGAAATAACGGCCGGCCATCAATCCTGCTCCTTCACAATGCTGACGACCAGCTGGTTTTCCGAGACCCTGACGCCAGAGGCAACCTGCAGCTTTTCGACGATGCCGTCGAAGGGCGCACGCAGAGAATGTTCCATTTTCATTGCTTCGACTGTCAGCAGGCGGTCTCCCTTGGCGACACGATCGCCTTCGGCGACATCCACCGAAATAACGAGGCCGGGCATGGGAGAAAGGATCGCGCCATCGCCGGCACCCTGACTTGCCTCGACTTCGCTTGCGACGGGCAGGCTGATTGGCCAGGCATTGCCGGCGTCGAAAAGCACCGTGGTTTCACCGATCGTGACGGTATTTGCCTCGAGCTCCGGACGTGATTGCCCCCAATGGAGGTGATCGCCGATACGGATGCGCACCCGCTTGTCATCCGCGCCGGCGATGCGGAACCCAGCAAGCGCGGTCCAGGGATCACTATCGGTGTTCTTTAAAAGCGCCGTGGCCGCGCTATCGATCGCGATTTCGTTCGGCTCCGTCGCCACAAGCCTGTTGTCATGACGGTCGAGAAAGCCGGTATCGATCCGAGCGGCACGAAAATCCGGGTCGACGGCGATGCCGGCGAGAAGACCGGCATTGGATTTGACCGGCCAGACCTCGATGCCGGCGCAGGCGGCTGCGAGCTTCGAAAGTGCGGTCTCGCGGTTCGGCCCATGCGCAATGATCTTGGCAATCATCGGGTCATAGAAGGCGGTGATGTCATCCCCTTGTTCGACGCCGCTATCGACGCGGACTGTTTCTGGCAGGCGCAGATGTTCGAGGCGGCCCGTCGAGGGCAGATAGCCGGCGGCAGGATTTTCGGCATAGAGCCGGGCTTCGAAGGCCCAGCCGTTCATGGCGATTTCATCTTGCATCTTCGGCAGCGGTTCGCCGCTAGCGACCTTCAACTGCCAGAGCACCAGATCCTCGCCAGTAATTGCCTCGGTGACCGGGTGTTCCACCTGCAGGCGGGTGTTCATCTCCATGAACCAGATGCGATCTTCGCGAAGGCCTTCCGAGGCATCGGCGATGAATTCGATGGTGCCGGCGCCGACATAATTCACCGCTCTTGCGGCTTTCACCGCCGCATCGCAGATTGCCGCCCGGGTTGCGGCATCGAGGCCGGGGGCAGGGGCCTCCTCGATGACCTTCTGGTGACGGCGCTGCAGCGAACAATCACGTTCGAAGAGATGAGCGCAATTTCCGAGCTTGTCGGCGAAAACCTGCACCTCGATATGGCGCGGATTGGCGATATAGCGTTCGATCAGAACGCGGTCGTCACCGAAGGCGGCAGCCGCCTCACGGCGGCAGGAGGCGAGTAGTTCGGCGAAATCTTGCGGGCGCTCGACGCGGCGCATGCCCTTGCCGCCGCCGCCGGCAACCGCCTTGATGAGCACGGGATAACCGATGGTGTCCGCCTCGGCCGCCAACCTCTCTTCGCTCTGGTCCGCGCCCATATGGCCGGGGGTCACGGGCACGCTGGCTGCCTGCATCAATTCCTTCGCGGAGTCCTTAAGGCCCATCGCGCGGATTGCAGCCGGGGGCGCGCCGACCCAGATGATCCCGGCCTTTTCCACCGCTTCGGCAAACTCGGCGTTTTCCGAAAGGAAACCGTAACCGGGATGGATCGCCGCGGCGCCGGTTTTCCGGGCGGCCTCCAGAATGCGTTCCTGCGAGAGATAGCTTTCGCGGGCCGGCGAGGAGCCGATGGCGATAGCCTCGTCAGCCTCCCTGACGAAGGGCAGGCCGGCATCGGCCTCGGAATAGACGGCGATGGTGCGGATGCCGAGCATCTTGGCCGAGCGGATGATGCGGCGGGCGATCTCGCCCCTGTTGGCAATGAGAAGACTTTCCATCATCGGCGCCTCACATCCTGAACAGGCCGAAGCGCGGCCCTTTCGGGATCGGCGCATTCAGGCAGGCGGAAAAGGCAAGACCCAGCACATCCCGCGTCTGGCGCGGATCGATGATGCCGTCGTCCCAGAGGCGAGCCGTGGCATAATAGGGATTGCCCTCGGCCTCATAGCCGGCGCGGATCGGCGCCTTGAAGGCTTCCTCCTCGTCAATAGGCCAATTCTCACCGCGCGCCTCCATGGAGTCTCGGCGGATCGTGGCGAGCACCGAGGCCGCCTGTTCGCCGCCCATCACGCTGATGCGGCTGTTCGGCCAGGTGAAGAGAAAGCGCGGGCGATAGGCGCGGCCGCACATGCCGTAATTGCCGGCGCCGAAGCTGCCGCCGATGATGACCGTGACCTTCGGCACGCTCGCGGTCGCAACCGCGGTCACCAACTTTGCCCCATCCTTGGCGATGCCGCCAGCCTCATAGCGGCCGCCGACCATGAAGCCGGAGATATTCTGCAGAAACAGTAAAGGTATGCGGCGCTGGCAGGCGAGCTCGATGAAATGCGCCCCCTTCAGCGCGCTTTCGGAGAAGAGAACGCCGTTATTGGCGATGACGGCGACGGGCATGCCCCAGATGCGGGCGAAGCCGCAGACCAGCGTGGCGCCATAGAGCGGCTTGAACTCATGCAGTTCCGAGCCATCGACGATCCGGCCGATGACCTCGCGCACATCATAGGGCGAGCGCACATCCTCCGGGATGAGGCCGCAGAGATCCTCGGCATCGAGTTTCGGCGGCCGCGGCGGCTGCAGGTCGATATCGACTGATTTAACGCTGTTGAGAGTGGCTGCGATATCACGGACGAGCAGCAATGCATGTTCGTCGTTTTCGGCCACATGATCGACGACGCCGGAGCGGCGGCCGTGGGTCTCGGCGCCGCCGAGTTCTTCGGCCGAGATGATCTCGCCGGTCGCAGCCTTAACCAGCGGCGGGCCGGCGAGGAAGATCGTGCCCTGATTACGCACGATCACCGTCTCGTCGGACATGGCGGGCACATAGGCGCCACCGGCGGTGCAGCTTCCCATCACGCAGGCGATCTGGGGGACTCCCTCGGCCGACATCTGGGCTTGGTTGTAGAATATTGCGCCGAAATGGTCGCGGTCGGGAAAGACTTCGGCCTGATGCGGAAGATTGGCGCCGCCACTATCGACCAGATAGAGGCAGGGCAGCCGGTTCTGCAGGGCGATTTCCTGCGCCCGCAGATGTTTCTTCACCGTCATCGGGAAATAGGCACCGCCCTTCACCGTCGCGTCATTGGCGACGATCATCACCTCGCGGCCGGAAACGCGGCCGATGCCGGTAATGATGCCGGCGCCGGGCGCCTCGTCATCATACATGCCGTTGGCGGCCAGCGTGCCGATCTCCAGGAACGGGCTGCCGGCATCGATGAGCAGCTGGATGCGATCGCGCGGCAGCAGCTTGCCCTTGCCGGTATGGCGCTCGCGCGCCGATTGCGATCCGCCCTCGCGGGCTTTCGCCGAACGATTGTGGAGTTCGTCGATCAGGGCTTTGTTCTTGCTGGCATTGGCCTTGAAGCTGTCGCTGTCGCGGGCGATCGCAGTCGAAATAACCGTCATGACGCAATGAGCTCCCGGCCGATCAGGTAGCGGCGGATCTCATTGGTACCGGCGCCGATATCGTAAAGCTTGGCGTCGCGCAAAAAACGCTCGACCGGCCATTCCTTGGTATAGCCGGCGCCACCGAGCGCCTGGATCGCTTCCAGCGAGACCTTCACGGCATTCTCGCTGGCAAAGAGGATCGCAGCAGCTGCATCGGTGCGCGTCGCGCGGCCGGCATCGCAGGCGCGAGCGACGGAATAGACATAGGCGCGCGCCGAATTCAGCGCCACATACATGTCGGCGATCTTGCCCTGCATCAGCTGAAAATCACCGATCGCTTTGCCGAACTGTTTGCGATCGCGCACATAGGGCAGCACGACATCGAGGCAGGCCTGCATGATGCCGAGCGGCCCGCCGGCAAGCACGGCGCGCTCATAGTCGAGGCCGGACATCAGGATCTTCACGCCTTCGCCTTCCCGGCCCATCAGCGCCTCGGCCGGCACTTCGCAATCCTCGAAAACCAGTTCGGCCGTATCGCTGCCGCGCATGCCGAGCTTGGAAAGCTTCTTGGAGACGCTGAAGCCGGGCAGGCCTTTCTCGATGATCAAGGCGGAAATGCCTTTCGGGCCGGCTGCGGGATCGGTCTTGGCATAAACAACAAGCACGTCGGCATGCGGCGCGTTGGTGATCCAGAACTTGGTGCCGTTCAGAATATAGCGATCGCCTTTTTTCTCGGCACGCAACCGCATGGAGACGACATCGGAACCGGAGCCGACCTCCGACATGGCGAGCGAACCGACATGTTCGCCGGAGATCAGCTTCGGCAGGTGGCGGCGCTTTTGTTCCGGCGAGGCCCAGCGGCGGATCTGGTTGACGCAGAGATTGGAATGGGCGCCGTAACTCAAGCCCACGGAGGCCGAGGCGCGAGAAACCTCTTCCATGGCGACGACATGATCGAGATAACCGAGACCGGCGCCACCGAATTCTTCCTCGACGGTGATACCATGCAAGCCGAGCGCACCCATCTCGGGCCAGAGCTGGCGTGGAAACGTGTTGCTTTCGTCGATCTCCGCCGCCAGCGGAGCAATATGATCGGCGGCAAACCGCGCCGTCGTTTCACGGATCGCGTCCGCGGTTTCGCCGAGCGAAAAATCAAACATGGCACTCCTCCCGCTGAAATATGTAGCGCGGGTTGCGGCGGGTTCAAAGTGCCCTTGAATGATGCGGCCGAAGAGCCTTGCGAATTCTTGTCGAGGGCGCGTGAGCGTCATTTTCTTGAAAAGATGGAAAATATGGAATATATGGAAATTAAACCGGAGAGATTTTCATGCGACAGTTCACGACAGGTGATCTCAACAAACAGATCGGCGATGTCACCGATGTCGCGAGCCGCGAGCCGGTTATTCTCACCCGCCACAACAAGCCACGTTTCGTGCTGATGAGCTATGAGCACTATCAGCGAATGCGCAGCGGCGGGGACCCGCGTCGTGCCCATCACATTTCGGAGATGCCGGACGAGCACGCCGAATTGTTCGACGAGGCGATTGAGCGGCTGGCGCGCGGTGAAAGCTACGACGATGAACCATGAGTTTCGTCCTGGCGAGGTGATTAACCTACCCCTATCTCTGGGCATGACAACAGCAGCGTGGTGAGACCGAGGGGCGCAAACAGCGCCCAGTCTGTGTCGTCATCGCGATCCGCAGTGCTGGCGATGGAAACACGCATCTCGTCCTTCTGGCAATCACCACACAGCCGCCGGAAGTGGGAAGGGTTGGCCTGGAAATTCCCGATATCGAACGCCGGCGCGCCGGCCTCGGTGATCTCAAGCAGAGTTGGATCGTCGTCGACGAATACAATTACGATATCGTCGAGCGTTCCTGGTACATCGAGTCTCACCAGGCGGTTCTTGGTCGCTTCAGCAAGTCCTTCATGATGAAGATTGCCGCCATCTTCGCGAAAGCGCGAGGCCAGTCAGGGCGGGTCAACCGATTCGACTGACATGCCCTCGATTTCCGCTCCGTCTCGGCGAAAGACCTCGGGGCTCTTGCCCATCCATTTCCGGAACGCCCGGAAGAAGGCGCTCGGCTCGGAATAGCCGAGCTGCACGGCAATCTCGCCGATGGTCTTCGGCGTGTTCAGCAGCAGTTCGACGGCGAGATCCCGGCGGATGTCGTCCTTGATGGCGGCATAGCTTTGTCCCTCGTCGTGCAGACGGTGGCGGAGCGTGGAGGGCGGCATGCGCATATCGGCGGCAAGCTCGGCAAAACTCCGCCACATGGCAGGCGTTGCCTGGTTCAAGCGCCGGCGGACGGCCGCGGCGATACCGGCATCATAGCGATAGCGCACAAGAATATTGGCGGGCGCGCCGCGGAGGAACTGTTTGAGCGCCTGTTCACTGCGTGAGATCGGCAGATCCAGCAAGGCGCTGTCGAAGCCGAGCCGGCTGATGGCTTGCGAGAAACGCACCGGGGCGCCGAAGAAGAGCCGGTAGTCGGCCCCTTGTTTGGGTTCCGCGCAGCGGAAATCGACGAGCCGGATCGGAATGCGCCGGCCGACCAGCCAGCAGATGATGCCGTGCAGGATGATCCAGTAGGTGCGGTAGGCGAAGGCCGAACGCGGGCGGCCGGCGTCGCTGAGTTCGATCTCGGCGAGACCGTCGCGGATGACGAGCCGCCCCCGGGGATCGTCGAGCACGACATCGAGGAAGCGCAGCGCCCGGCGGAGCGCATGACCGAGCGTTGGCGCATGCAGCACAGAGTGGCAGAGCAGCGTGAAGCTGCCGCTCCGCATCGGTCGGCCCCCCATGCCGAAGAATTCATCGTCGAGCTCGGCGGCGATCGCCAGCCAGAGCGCGCCGTAGGTCTCTGCCGAAACCGGCTGATCGACCGGGGATGCCAGGCCGACGCGGGCAAGGATCGGCGCCGTCGGCTTGCCGAGCCGCCGCAGGCTGTCGAGTGCCTCCTCCACGAAGCCCGGCGCGATCATGCGTCGCTCGATCTCGACCATTCCATCCTCGCTATGGCAAAACTGGCCGAAATAATGGAGCAGTTCTGTCATCGCTTGCAATAGGTGGAGCGAATAGAATCGTATCCGTCGGTTGCGCCTGGAGGGGGGCGGTCGGCAGGGAGGAAGAGATTCATGCTGATCCGTGGAGCAAGTTTCATCGTGACCGGCGGCGGCTCCGGCTTGGGTGCGGCAACAGTGCGCGCGCTGGTGGAGGCCGGCGGGCGCGTGACGATCGCCGATCTCAATAGGCAAGCGGGCGAAGAAATCGCCCAGGAATTGGGAAGCAATGCCTGCTTCGTCAAGGCCGATGTGACCGATGGCGAGGAGGGGGCGGCGGTGGTTGCCGCTGCCGTCGAAGCCTTCGGCGGCTTGCGCGGATTGGTGAATTGCGCGGGCGTGGCGCCGGCCGAAAAAGTGATCGGCCGCGACGGACCGCACCGGCTGGAGAGTTTTGCACGCACGGTGAGCATCAATCTCATCGGCACGTTCAACATGATCCGGCTGGCCGCCGCAGCGATTCAGACGACCGAGCCGGATGTCGAAGGCGAACGCGGCGTCATCGTCAATACGGCTTCGGTTGCCGCCTTCGACGGCCAGATCGGTCAGGCAGCCTATGCCGCCTCCAAGGGCGGGGTGGCGGCGATGACCTTGCCAATCGCCCGCGAGCTTGCCCGTTTCGGCATTCGCGTCGTGTCGATCGCACCCGGCATTTTCGAGACGCCGATGATGGCTGATATGCCGGCCGAGGTTCAGGCAGCGCTCGGCAAGAGCGTGCCCTTTCCGCCGCGGCTCGGCCGGCCGGTGGAATTCGCCGGGCTGGTGCGTCATATCTTTGAAAACAACATGCTGAACGGCGAGGTCATCCGCCTCGACGGCGCATTGCGGATGGGCGCGCGCTGAGCGCGTTGCCCAGAGGAGGAAACATGACATTGCAGGATCCCATCGTCATCGTTGGTGCGGCGCGCACCCCGATTGGCAGCTTTCAGGGAGAGCTGAAGGAGGCGACAGCGCCGGAACTGGGAGCAACGGCGATCCGCGCGGCGCTTGAGCGCAGCCGCGTCGAGGCCGAGGCGATCGAGGAGGTCGTCTTCGGTTGCGTGTTGCCGGCCGGCCAAGGGCAGGCACCGGCGCGCCAGGCGGCGATCTACGCCGGCCTGCCCTTCGCGACTGCGGCCAGCACCGTCAACAAGATGTGCGGCTCGGGCATGAAGGCCGTCATGATGGCGCATGACCTGATCGCCGCCGGCAGCGCTTCCGTGGCAGTTGCAGGCGGCATGGAAAGCATGACGAATGCGCCCTATCTTCTTGACAAGGCCCGTGGCGGCTACAGGCTCGGCCATGGGCGCGTCGTGGATCACATGTTCCTCGACGGGCTGGAGGATGCTTATGACAAGGGGCGCTTGATGGGCAGCTTCGCGGAGGATTGCGCCGAGGCCTATCAGTTCACGCGCGAGGCGCAGGATAGCTACGCCATCACCTCGCTGACGCGGGCGCAGAAGGCGATTGCCGAAGGCTGTTTCGAAAGCGAGATCGCGCCGGTTACGGTGAAATCGGGCAGAGTCGAGCAGGTGGCGAGCCGCGATGAACAACCCGGCAAGGCGAAGCTAGATAAGATTCCGACGCTTAAGGCCGCCTTCCGCGACGGCGGCACGGTGACCGCCGCCAATTCCAGCTCGATTTCCGATGGCGCTGCCGCCCTGGTGCTGATGCGCCGCTCCGAGGCGGAGCGCCGCGGCCTCAAGCCGCTTGCGACGATCATCGGCCATGCCACGCATTCGCAGGCGCCCAATCTTTTCGCCACGGCGCCGATCGGCGCGCTGCAGAAGCTGTCCGATCGCACCGGCTTGCCGCTGTCGGAGGTCGATCTGTTCGAAATCAACGAGGCTTTCGCCGTCGTCGCCATGGCGGCGATGCGCGATCTCGATCTGCCGCATGAAAAGGTGAACGTGCATGGCGGCGCTTGTGCGCTCGGCCATCCGATCGGCGCTTCGGGAGCCCGGATTCTGGTGACGCTGCTTGCCGCACTGGAGCGATACGACCTGAAGCGCGGCATGGCCGCGCTCTGCATCGGCGGCGGCGAGGCGACGGCTGTCGCCATCGAGCGGCACGAGCGGGGAGGGCAGAACAGATGATCCTTTCCGACCTCCAGCAGCAAATCTCAGATCTCGCCCGCGACTTTGCCCGCGACCGGTTGGCGCCGGGGGCGGCCAAACGCGACCGGGAGCATCTCTTCCCGCGCGAGGAATTGAAGGAAATGGGTGAACTCGGGCTGCTCGGCATGCTGGTGCCGGAAGCCTATGGCGGGTCGGATACCGGTGTGGTCGCCTATGCCGCGGCACTCGAGGAGATTGCCGCCGGCGACGGACCCTGTTCGACGATCATGAGCGTGCATAGCTCCGTCGGCTGCGTGCCGATCCTGAAATTCGGTACCGAGGAGCAGCGGCAGCGCTTCCTGCCGAAACTGGCCAGCGGCGAATGGATTGGCGGCTTTGCGCTGACCGAGCCGCAGGCCGGTTCCGATGCCTCCAACCTGAAGACCCGGGCGCGGCGTGACGGCGATCACTACGTGCTCGACGGCTCCAAGCAATTCATCACCTCGGGAAAGAACGGCGATATCATCATCGTCTTTGCCGTCACCGATCCCGATGTCGGCAAGAAGGGTATCACCGCCTTCATCGTGCCGACCGATACGCCGGGCTACGAGGTGATCCGCGTCGAGGAAAAACTTGGGCTGCATTCCTCCGATACCTGCCAGATCGCCTTCAACAGCATGCGCATCCCGGCAGAACTCAGGCTCGGTGCGGAAGGCGAGGGCTATCGCATCGCGCTCGCCAATCTCGAGGGTGGGCGGATCGGCATCGCGGCACAGGCCGTCGGCATGGCGCGGGAGGCCTTCGAAGCGGCGCGCGACTACGCCAAGGAGCGCACGGCCTTCGGCAAGCCGATCGTCGAGCATCAGGCCGTTGCGTTCCGCCTTGCCGATATGGCGGTGCGGATCGAGGCGGCGCGGCAGCTCGTTTTTCATGCTGCCTCCCTCAGGGAAGCCGGACTGCCCTGCCTGTCGGAAGCCTCGATGGCGAAGCTCTTTGCCTCCGAAATGGCCGAGCGCGTCTGCTCCGATGCGATCCAGATCCATGGCGGCTGTGGCTACATGGCCGATTATCCGGTCGAGCGCATCTATCGCGATGTGCGCATCTGCCAGATCTATGAAGGAACAAGTGACGTGCAGCGCATGGTGATTGCCCGCAATCTATAGAACAACATCCGGCCCTGCTTCCGGAGGAGGGGAGCAAGGCCGGCAAAGGGAGGAAAGAAAAAACATGGTGGATTCCGCTCGTTTGAGCCTGCACGTCCCCGAACCCGCCGTTCGCCCGGGCGGTCAGCCCGATTTTTCCAATGTCAAGATTGCCAAAGCCGGTTCCGTACCGCGGCCGGAGGTGGATGTTGCATCCGAAGATATCCGTGACCTCGCCTATTCCATCATCCGCGTTTTGAACCGCGAGGGGGAGGCGGTCGGTCCCTGGGCGGGGTCGCTCTCCGATGAGGCGTTGCTGACAGGGCTTCGCAACATGATGAAGCTGCGCGCCTTCGACGCCCGCATGCTGATGGCGCAGCGGCAGGGCAAGACTTCCTTCTACATGCAGCATCTCGGCGAGGAGGCCGTCAGCTGTGCCTTCCGCAAGGCGCTCGAGAAGGGAGACATGAATTTCCCGACCTATCGCCAGGCAGGCCTGCTGATTGCCGACGACTATCCGATGGTCGAGATGATGAACCAGATCTACTCGAACGAGAGCGATCCTCTGCGCGGCCGGCAACTGCCGATCATGTATTCCTCCAAGGAGCACGGCTTCTTCACCATCTCGGGCAATCTCGCCACCCAATATGTGCAAGCCGTCGGCTGGGCGATGGCTTCGGCGATCAAGAACGACAGCCGCATTGCCGCAGCCTGGATCGGCGACGGATCGACGGCGGAGTCGGATTTCCACTCGGCGCTCGTTTTCGCCTCGACCTACAAGGCGCCGGTCATCCTCAACATCGTCAACAATCAGTGGGCGATCTCCACCTTCCAGGGCATTGCCCGCGGCGGCTCCGGCACCTTCGCGGCGCGGGGCCTCGGCTTCGGCATTCCGGCGCTGCGTGTCGACGGAAACGACTATCTCGCCGTCCATGCCGTCGCCTACTGGGCGGCCGAGCGCGCGCGGCGCAATCTCGGCCCGACGCTCATCGAATATGTGACCTATCGCGTCGGCGCGCATTCGACCTCCGACGATCCGAGCGCCTATCGGCCCAAGACGGAATCGGAGGCCTGGCCGCTCGGCGATCCCGTGCTGCGGCTGAAGAAACATCTGATCGTCAAGGGCGCGTGGTCGGAGGAACGGCATGTGCAGGCCGAAGCCGAAATCATGGACGAGGTGATCGAGGCGCAGCGCCAGGCAGAGGCGCATGGCACGCTGCATGCCGGCGGCAGGCCCTCGGTGCGCGACATTTTCGAGGGCGTATATGCCGAGATGCCGCCGCATATCCGCCGCCAGCGACAGAAGGCGGGGTACTGACATGGCCAGAATGACGATGATCGAGGCCGTGCGCAGCGCCATGGACGTCTCGATGGCACGTGACGACAATGTCGTCGTTTTCGGCGAGGATGTCGGTTATTTCGGCGGCGTCTTTCGCAGCACACAGGGCCTGCAGGCAAAATACGGCAGAACGCGCTGCTTCGATACGCCGATCAGCGAATCCGGCATCGTCGGCACGGCGATCGGCATGGCGGCCTATGGGCTGAAGCCCTGTGTCGAAATCCAGTTCGCCGATTACATGTATCCGGCCTATGACCAGCTGACGCAGGAGGCGGCGCGTATCCGCTACCGTTCCAACGGCGATTTCACCTGCCCGATCGTCGTGCGTATGCCGACCGGCGGCGGTATCTTCGGCGGCCAGACACACAGCCAGAGCCCGGAGGCGCTTTTTACCCATGTCTGCGGGCTGAAAGTGATCGTGCCGTCCAATCCCTATGACGCCAAAGGTTTGCTGATCGCGGCGATCGAGGATCCAGACCCCGTGATGTTCCTGGAGCCCAAGCGCCTCTATAACGGCCCCTTCGACGGCCATCACGAGCGGCCGGTGACGCCCTGGTCGAAACACGACCTCGGAGAGGTGCCCGATGGCCATTACACCATCCCGATCGGCAAGGCCGAAGTGCGGCGCGCCGGATCGGCGGTGACGGTGGTTGCCTACGGCACCATGGTGCATGTGGCGCTTGCTGCGGCCGAGGATGACGGCATCGATGCCGAGGTGATCGATCTCAGAAGCCTGCTGCCGCTCGATCTCGATACGATCGTCAAATCGGTCTCGAAGACGGGACGTTGCGTCGTCGTGCATGAGGCAACTCTGACGTCCGGCTTCGGCGCCGAAGTCGCGGCGCTGGTACAGGAACATTGCTTCTATCATCTCGAAGCGCCGGTCGTGCGCGTTGCCGGCTGGGATACGCCCTATCCGCATGCGCAGGAGTGGGACTATTTCCCCGGTCCCGGCCGTGTTGGGCGGGCGCTTGCCGAAGTCATGGAGGCCTGAGCCATGGGCGAATTCATCATCAAGATGCCCGATGTCGGGGAAGGGGTCGCCGAGGCCGAGCTCGTGGAATGGCATGTGAAGACGGGAGATCCCGTCCGCGAGGACATGGTGATCGCCGCCGTCATGACCGACAAGGCCACCGTGGAAATTCCGTCTCCTGTCAATGGCACCGTCACCTGGCTCGCGGGCGAGGTCGGAGACCGTATCGCGGTCAAGGCCCCGCTGGTACGGATCGAGACGGCGGGAGATGTCGGCGAGGCTCAGCCCGTTGCGATTTCGCAGGCGCCGATTGTTGAGGCGATCAGGGCCGAGGTTGCAATGCCTGCTCCGCCAGCGCCAGTGCCTGCGGCAACGCCAGTGGCTGCGGCGGCGCCGGCGGAAAAGCCGCTTGCCGCTCCCTCCGTGCGGCTCTTCGCCAGGGAAAGCGGTGTCGATCTCAGGCAGGTGCAGGCGACCGGACCGGCCGGGCGCATCCTGCGCGAGGATATTGAGCAATTCCTGACCCATGGGACCGCGCCTGCAACGGCAAAGAATGGCTTTGCCAGGAGGACGGCGACCGAGGAGATCAAGCTGACCGGCCTGCGCCGCCGCATCGCCGAGAAGATGGTGCTTTCCGCCTCGCGCATCCCCCACATCACCTATGTGGAGGAAGTGGATATGTCCGCGCTCGAGGAGTTGCGCGCCACGATGAACGGCGACCGCAGGTCGGGCCATCCGAAGCTGACGGTTCTGCCCTTCCTGATGCGGGCGCTGGTCAAGGCCATTTCCGAGCAGCCCGACGTCAACGCCACTTTCGACGACGATGCCGGCATCATCACGCGCTATAGTGCCGTGCATATCGGCATCGCCACGCAGACGCCGGCCGGTCTGACCGTTCCGGTGGTGCGGCATGCCGAAGCCCGCGGCATCTGGGATTGCGCCGCCGAGATGAACCGGCTGGCGGAAGCGGCGCGATCGGGTACTGCGACACGCGATGAGCTTTCCGGCTCCACCATCACCATCAGTTCGCTCGGTGCGCTTGGCGGCATCGTCTCGACACCCATCATCAATCATCCCGAAGTGGCGATCATCGGCGTCAACAAGATCGCCACGCGACCGGTCTGGGACGGCGCGCAGTTCGTGCCGCGCAAGATGATGAACCTCTCCTCCAGCTTCGATCATCGCATCATCGACGGCTGGGATGCGGCAAACTTCGTGCAGCGCATCCGAACGCTGCTCGAAACGCCGGCGCTCATTTTTATCGAAAGCTGAGATCCATGAAAGAGATCGTCTGCAAGCTCCTCGTCATCGGCGCCGGTCCGGGCGGTTATGTCTGCGCCATTCGCGCCGGGCAGCTCGGCATCGATACCGTCATCGTCGAGGCCGGCAAGCCCGGCGGCACCTGCCTGACGGTCGGCTGCATTCCCTCCAAGGCGTTGATCCATGCGGCGGAGGAATTCGATACGACGCAAAAGATGCTTGCCGGGAAAAACCCGATGGGCATCCGCGTCGAAGGCGCCTCGATCGACCTCATGAGGACGATTGCTTGGAAAGACGGGATCGTCGGCCGCTTGACCAGCGGTGTTTCGGGGCTGCTGCAGAAGGCGCGGGTCAAGATCGTCCATGGCCGCGCCCACTTCCGCGACGGCAAGACGGTGGAGGTGGAGACGGAAATTGGCCAGCAGATCATCCGCGCCGAGACCGTGGTGATCGCCACCGGTTCGGATCCGGTGGAGCTTGCGAACCTGCCTTTCGGCGGCCGCGTGATTTCCTCGACAGAGGCGCTGTCGCTGATGGATCTGCCAAAAAAGCTCGTTGTGGTCGGTGGCGGTTATATCGGGCTGGAACTCGGGACCGCCTTTGCCAAGATGGGGTCTGATGTGACGGTCGTCGAGGCGACGCCGCAGGTGCTGCCGCAATATGATGCCGAACTGGTGCGGCCCGTCATGCGCAAGCTGACCGAAGGCGGTATCCGGGTGCTGATCGGTGCGAAGGCGATCGGTCTTGCCGACAATGGCGAGGCTCTGATCGTCGAAACGCCGGATGGCCGGCGAGAGACCCTGCCGGCGGATCGCATCCTCGTCACCGTCGGCCGCCGCCCAAGAACCGCAGGATCCGGTCTCGAAGAGCTCGATCTCGATCGTGCCGGCCCATATCTCAGGATCGACGACCGTTGCCGCACCTCGATGCGCGGCATCTATGCGATCGGCGACGTAACCGGCGAGCCGATGCTTGCCCATCGGGCCATGGCGCAAGGGGAGATGGTGGCGGAAATCATCGCCGGAAAGAAGCGCGCCTGGGACAAAAGATGCATTCCCGCCATCTGCTTCACCGATCCGGAGATCGTCAGCGCCGGCCTGTCGCCGGCAGACGCGAAGGCGCAAGGCTACGAAATTCGCACCGGCCAGTTTCCGTTCAGCGCCAACGGGCGGGCGATGACAATGCTGTCCGAAGAGGGCTTCGTGCGCGTCGTGGCCCGCGCCGATACCAACCTCGTGCTCGGCCTGCAGGCGGTGGGAGCCGGGGTCTCCGAGCTCTCGGCGGCTTTTGCGCTGGCGATCGAAATGGGGGCACGCCTCGAAGACATGGCCGGAACCATCCACGCGCATCCGACCCGCAGCGAAGCGTTGATGGAGGCGGCGCTGAAGGCTTTGGGGAGTGCTCTGCATATTTGAGTTGAAGCCCGACCGAATATCTTCGGTTCGATCCGCCCAATCACTTGCACACGGGATCGTGCGCCGGGCATGTTGCCGATCACTGATTCCGTTCAACTCTTGTTCGGTCGGGCTCTCAAGAATATCGCTATTCCGCGCTCCGCTTCAGCATTTCCAAATGTTCGCAGCAAACCGTTTCGACCAGATCGAGCAGCAGAACAGTCCGGTCTCCCAGCCAAGTGAGCGCTTCATCGGTAATCTCGAAGTGCTTGGAGTAGCGCGCCTTTTCGTGCATCTTGTCGCCCAGCAGCTGTTCGACCTGTCAGGCGACCTGGCCGGCCCTGCCGATCGCGATGAAGAGTTCAAACTGCCGGCAGGCAGGGGTGATGAGTTTGCCAGAGGCAATGGGCCTGATCCACGGGATAAGCTGAAGCCGGTTATAGCCCCGCGCGACATGTTCGTGCCTGACCTTCATATCGATACATTGAAGGTGAAGAGCAGGAATTTTCATTAATTCAATTTGAAAACGCGGATCGTTGGTTCAAACCTTTGAGGCGATGGTGTCGTGACTTCCCTCATACAGCTTCTAAATTACAGCAATATTGCTCGTCGGCCCTTTACGATTAGAATCTTGGCCATTCCGGAGATCGCAAACCTTGGCTGGGACGGCGCCGTGTTCGTCGGCGAGGTCGTGCGTGTCAAGGTCAGTCCGCCATTCCATTAATCCAGCAGCAGATGAAGGATCTGGAGGCTGCCTACTTTGAAAGGTGAGCTTCCTCCTCCTCGACGAGAAGTCGCTCCATCTCGAGCCGCTGCTCGGCAATTTGAAGAGGAACGTGGAAGCACAAGCAAGTCGACCGGGCACTAACGGCGGGCTAGCCGAGGAGGGTGCTCCACGCCATGGCGATGCCGAATATGAGAATAACGCCCGCAAAAAGACGGTTGAGCACAGATTGATAGGGCCTCAGTCGTTGCACAAGGTTGCAGCCGAGGACGGCGCCGAACGCGCCTCCGGCGATGAAGACAGCGGCCAGCGGCCAGTCGACGAGACCTGAGATGGAATAGGTGACAGCCGTCGTCGAACCGAATGCCACTATCGCGACCAAAGAGGTCGACACCGCATTGATCGTCGGCATTCCAGTCGAAAACACCAGGCCGGGGACGATCAGGAAACCACCGCCAATTCCGAAAAAGCCCGAGACGATGCCACTCCCACCACCGATCGCAAGAACCTTCGTGGTGTTCCGACTTTCGAAGACGCAGGTATTTTCGCTGGCGACGCTTATTCGACGCAGCATCAAAATGGCGATGGCGATCATCAGCCCTGAGAAATACAACAGTAGATGGTTGCCATCGAGCACCTTTCCGATTGATGCGCCGAGCAGCGCCCCAACCATCCCGGTCGCGCAGTAAAGTCCCGCATAGCCCCATATCACCGTTCCTCGGCGCGCGTGCATGACCAGACTGATCAACGCGTTCGCGGCAACGGCAACGGCGCTTGTGGCAATGGCGGTATGAGCGTCGGTCAGCCCCACGGCATGAACAAGAAGCGGGACTGCAAGAATGGAGCCGCCACCGCCCAAAAGGGCGAGGGTGAAGCCAACCAAAGCGCCGCTGAGGGTCCCCATGCCATATTGAAAAAGATCTAGCGCCATTTTTCTGGGTCCTGCTTGAGCATGGAATGTTCAGTCCTTCAACTCAGCGGACGAGGTGCCGTATCGCCAAGCGGCAATCGGATTGTTCAGGACCAGACGGAACCTTGAAAGGCGCCCATCGGGACCTTGAGATAGCGAAGGCCGTTCCCTTCGGGTTCCGGTAGCCGGCCGCCGTTGATGTTGACCTGCAGCGCGTGAAGTATGAGCTTCGGCATCGGCAGCGTCCGGTCACGTGCCTCCCGCAGAGCGACGAACTCGTCGGCGCAAGCACAAGGCGCGACGTGTATGTTTTCCGCTCTCTGACGTTCCACCGTACTTTCCCAGAGCGGCCGCCGGCCGCCGGGCTGATAGTCGTGCCCCACGAAGACGCGCGTATTGCTAGGTAATGTCAGGATGTTCTGAATGCTCGACCAGAGAGACCTGGCGCTCCCGCCGGGAAAATCCGCGCGGGCAGTGCCGCTGTCCGGCATGAAGACAGTGTCATGCGCGAATACGGCGTCGCCCGCCCTGTACGTGATTGAGGCAAGGGTGTGGCCCGGCGAATACATGACGCCGACCTCGATGTTCCCAATGGAAAAGGTGTCTCCATCGAAGAAGAGCCGATCCCACTGTTTGCCGTCGACGGGAAGATCTGGCCAGTTGTAGATCTTCGACCAGATTCTCTGAACATCCGTGACGCGGCTCCCGATGGCCGTTGGCGC
Organism: Rhizobium leguminosarum bv. viciae; assembly: GCF_012276115.1. GTDB lineage: Bacteria > Pseudomonadota > Alphaproteobacteria > Rhizobiales > Rhizobiaceae > Rhizobium > Rhizobium leguminosarum_T. Next base: position 90,972 of record NZ_WIEU01000024.1, read on the forward strand.
GCCGGTCCGCTCCCTCAGATAGGCGGCGGCCGAAAGATGATCGGCATGAGGATGAGTGTCGAGGATCCAGTGCAGGCGCAGGTCCTGACGCTGGATGTGATCTAACAGCATCTCGGCGTTGTGCGTCGTGATCGATCCTGACTTCTCATCAAAATCGAGCACCGGATCAATGATCGCGCAGGCCTTAGTCTGTGGATCGCTGACCACGTATTGGATCGAGAAAGTACGCGGGTCGAAGAAGGCGGCGACGTCGGGCCTACGCACAGATCGCCTCCTGTCGCACGGACGCGACTGGTGAGAAGATCGCACGCGCCGGATCGAAGGTGTAGAGCGGGACATACGCCGGCGCCTCCCGCGCGAGCTGCGCGACCGCATCCAGAATGAAGGAAACTTTTTCGTCCGACGCCAGGATGCTCAGATTGAGGCGCGTGAATCCAGGCTTCTCGATCTCGTTGCCGGCCAAGATCGCCTGGCGCATGCGCTGCGACGTCTGGTTGTCGATCGAGAGCAGCCGATGCACGTAGGGACCAGCGCAGGCGCAGCCGCCACGGGCCTGAATGCCAAACCGATCGCTGAGCATGCGGGTGATCAATTGCTGGTGGATGTAGCCGCCTTTGCCATCGCGCACCCGAAACGAAAAGATTGGCAGGCGTGCGATCGAGGTTGAGCCTAGCAGTTCGATCTCCGGAACGTCCTGCCACGCGGCGAAGGCGCGCCGCGTGTACTCGTCGTTCAGGCGCTTGATTTCATCAAGCCCGATCGCATTCTTGACGAGAAAGGCGAGTGCCGCCCGGATGTCGCCGATGACGTTGGGCGTTCCCGCTTCCTCCCGAGACTCCAGGCTGTCGCTGTAATCATGACCCGTGGGTGAAACGAATTTGACCGTGCCGCCACCGGGCCAGCATGGCTTGCTCGTCACCACAGCGTCGTGCCGCACGACCAATACACCGGAAGCCCCTGGACCGCCCAGAAACTTGTGAGGAGACACTACGATGGCATCTATTTCGGAACCATCCTCGGGCGTCATAGCGATCGGCACGTATGGTCCGGCCCCCGCGTAATCCCAGACGACTTTGGCACCTGTCACCTTTGCAACCTTCGTAAGCGACGCGACGTCTGTCAGGATGCCAGTAACGTTCGATGCGGCGGAGAACGAGCAAATTGTCAAATCTGCGGGGGCGTTCCCAAGCGCCTTCTGCAACATGACGGGATCAGGACCACCATCGTTGCCCTCGGCAATTTCGATGACCTCCGCTCCGCTCTCGCGCCAGGGCAGGATATTCGAGTGGTGTTCATATGGGCCAAGGACGACGCGGGCGCTTTTGCCGGCAGCGATCGCATCAGTGACGCCCAGCAGGTTCACCAAGCGGTTGAGACCTGCTGTTGCGCCCGATCCGGCAAAGATGACGGCGTGCTGTCGATCGGCTCCGCAGAGCTCTCCAATGACTGACCGTGCTTCCTGTCGAAGGCGGGTCATCATGCCTCCGCAGTAGGACGCCTCAGTATGGCTGTTTGCGTAGTAGGGAAGAACTTCTTCCAGGATGAATTCTTCGATCTGTCTGAGCGCGCGTCCCGAAGCGACGTAGTCGGCATAGACGAGCTCCTTAGGGCCGAACGGGCCGTCGACCTTCGCCTTTGAGCCTATCAGCCCCGTCCTAAATCTGCCGATGGGGTCGTCTTGATTGAGGTCGCTCTTGAACTTGCCGAGAACGGTGAAGAGTTCTTTGGATGGATTGCGCGAAGCCCGTTCCTGCATTGTCATTCTCCACGAAGGATTTGACAATGATTCTAGTCTGCATCACGGTCGCAAACTTCACCAATTTTTCGTAAAAACTAAGGCTGCTGGGGTCATATGATCGACAACAATCTAAAAATTGACGAAATTGATCTGAGGATTCTGACATGTATGCAGCGGGATTCTTCGCTTTCTCAACGTGACTTGGCCGAGCAGGTCGGGCTGTCCCAGAACGGTTGCTGGCGCCGGCTTCAGCGCCTTTACACGACGGGTATCATCAAAGGATCACGCGCATCCATTGATTTCGAGGTGCTCGGTTTCGATCTCACGGTAATAGTCATGATCCGAACTCGTCATCATTCAAAGGAATGGGCGGAAGATTTTCGAAAGCACGTCGACCGGATGCCGGAAGTCGTCGATTTTTACCGAATAGGCGGCGACTGGGACTACTTGATCAAGGTCATCACCAAAGGAATGTCGGGCTATGACGCATTCTACCAAAAGCTGATAACGAACTTCGATCTTGCGACCGTGACCGGCTATTTTTCGATGGAAGCGATCATAAGCAATCGCGCAGTGGACCTGATGCGCATGCGGTGACGCGTGCGCGGCGTCCGCTTCGCACCCTCCGAGCGGCGTAGTATCCGGACCGTACAATACTGGGTTAGGTATGGGATGCCATCGGCCACAGTGCCTGTCGCTCATTGACTAATACGACGTCAATTCGAAGGGCAGTCGTTAAGGTGCTTCAAGCTTCAGACAGCGCTGTGCGAATTGCGATGCGAAGAATATTATTCAGGTCCGGGCGCGACGGTTCAACTCAAAACCGCGACCGTGACGCGATGTGGGCCTTCTGCCTCCCGAAGACTTAATCGTTTACTGGCTCGCCGAGCGTATGCATCAGGCGGTTCGCCTAGCCGAAGATCGCCGAGGAGAGGACGAGATCGAGAGCCTCCAACTCGTCGAGCCCGACTCTTCTTCAAGGAACCTTCCGCATTCGCCGGTCCACGCACGAAGGCGTAGCACAGCGCGTGCGAACCGTCGTTGTAGAGGCGCGCGCGTGATGGATCTCCACCCGGATGAACGAGCGCGAAGCAGTGCACGTCGACGAAGGCCGGGCCGGACCCCTCCGGCGGATCCCAGACAAGGCCGGAATGAACCAGCTCCATCGCCTTCTCTATCTGAAACGACTGCCCCTTCGAGAGGTTGAAAGTGGCCATGCCTGCCTGCTCCGTTTTCCTTAGATCGGTCTGTCGGTGACGAGGGCGCGGGCCTGTTCCAGCTTCGCGCGCGCCTCGGCGTATCGTTGTCAGTAAGACTAAGGCCGCAAAGCACGAGGCAAAGCGGCCGACGGGGTACGCCTTCGACAGGAGGGCGGACCCAGGACAATCGCGCGCCGCACGATGCCCCCAGCCAAACGCTATCTTAGTACGAACTTAAGACAATTGTTGTTTGCTCCTCGTTCGAATGATCTAACTCGATGGAATTTCAATGGCGACGGAGGAGCCTCGAGCCTCGCAGAAATTTATGGATGTCGATATCATCGCACCCGAAGGCGTCCTCAAGCCGCGGGCCGAAACCGAGATCCTCGGAAAGCGTGCCGTCGAATACCTGTTGCAGATCGGCTTGGACCGGCCCATCCGGGTGATCGATATGTGCTGCGGCAGCGGCAACCTTGCGGTGGCGATTGCGCTCCATGTCCCGGATTGCAGGGTTTGGGCCGCTGACCTGACGGAGGCCGCGGTCAGGGCCGCACAGCGCAATGTCGAACGCCATAAATTATCGGATCGCATCGAAATACGACAAGGGGATCTGTTTGCCGCGTTTGCCGCTGATAACCTCAAGGATACCGTCGACCTCGTCGTTTGCAACCCTCCCTATATCTCCGCTGCCCGCCTTGATGGCCCGAGTGCGGACCTTCTCTTGAAAGAGCCGCGAGAAGCCTTTGACGGTGGCCCCTTCGGGCTATCGATACACCAGCGCCTCATTCGCGACGCCGTCATGTTCCTCAAAGCAGACGGACTTTTGATGTGCGAGTTCGGAGAAGGCCAACATCGCCAGGTCGCAGCCCTGATCGAGCGCAGCAAGGCCTATCATCATTACGAACAGGTCGTCGATACGATTGGCATTCCACGGGTCGCGGTCGTACAGCGGCTGGATCCTACCGATGCCAAAGAGAAAGGGCCGGCCCGATGAGTCACATCCGGTCACTCCAACCTGCCGACATCGACCAGGTGGCCACACTTTACTTGGACACGTTTTTCAGGCTCGGCAAAAAGACCTCCTTGGACCTGATGGCCTGCCTTGCGGAGTTCTATCTCAGCGGACCGACTGCCGATCCGGAGATTCCGTCTCTGGTCCATATCAACGACAAGGGAGCGATTTCGGGGTTCGTCGGTGTCAATGTCGTGCCGATGACATTTTCGGACAAAAGGCTGCGCGCTGCCTTCTGCGGTGCCTTGATGGTGCGCGGCCGCGAACAGGATCCGATGGCCGGAGCAAGATTGCTCAAGGCTTTTCTTTCGGGCCGCCAGGATCTCTCTTTGAGCGAGACGGCCAACACGACCTCGCTCGAAATGTCGAGGGCCCTTAGGGGAGTGGCGTTTGCTTCCTATAGTCTCGAATGGATGCGGATCTTGAGACCGGCCGCCTTTGCCTGCGACATGGCGCTCAGAAAGTCACCGTTGCGGAAATGGGCGGTGCCCGTTGCCCGGGGGCTCGACCGGCTCCATGAGTGGAGCGGGTTTGCCGGCGGTCGCATCGGAAAGGGCGTCGCTCAAACGACGAAGGCCGTGAAATACGTCGATGCCGGAACCTTCGCGGATTCAATCGAGATCCTGACATCGCATTATCAGATGCGGCCTCACTGGCCAGATCGGCTGCTGCGGCACGTCGTTGGCGAGGCTTTTGAAAAGCCCCTCTACGGGGTGCCGATCGCGGCTCTGGTCATGGCTCCCAACGGCTCCCCCATCGGCGCCTACCTCTATCATCTGCGCGAGGGCGGGGTCGGCCGTGTCCTTCAGATTCTGGCGCTGCCGGGCCGGGAAGGGAAGGTCATCGACTGCCTGCTGGCTGATGCCGACGAGCGTGGAGCTGCGGGCCTGCGCGGGCGGACGCACCCCATCCTCATGGAGGCCATGCTTGGCAGGAGGATGTTGTTCGCAAACGCGTCGAACACCATCCTGTTCTCCCACGATGAGGCGATCATCGATTGCTTTCGCCGCGGCAAGGCCTTCGTCAACGGCCTTGCGGGAGAGAGCTGGGGCCGTCACATCGGCGGTGACTACAAATAACTGCCGAGACTTACAGCACCTCGGAAACATCGCCGGCCAATTGGGCCCTAGTATGCAGATAGGCCGTCGATTTGCGCTTCGAGACTATGTCCCGCCAGACGCGCTCGACCTGCTCCGCCGCCAAGCCGACTAAGACGCCCGTGTCGGCAGCGGAAAGCCCGTTGTTCAAGCCATAAAGACAGACGTCCATCTGGGCGTATGGCAGGGAGAAGTAAAACTCTTCCTGGGTCTGAGCTAGGCTGTAGGTGTCGGTGGTCGGTGGGCGGTTCAGGATTTCATCGGGGATGCCGAGCGCGGCTGCAAGCGCATAGACCTGGGTCTTGTAAAGATGAGCAATTGGCTTGAGATCGGCCGCACCGTCGCCGTTCTTGACGAAAAAACCCTGGTCGAACTCTAAGCGATTTGGTGTGCCGAGCACTGCAAAGTTCAGCCGGTCGGCATGAAAATATTCGATCTGCTTGCGCGTCCGCTGCTTCATGCTAGTCGCAGCGACGATGCCCAGATAGACCGAAAGTGGCAGACGATGGGTACTGCGGTTCCCATCCGGATCTTCGGCGACAAGCGACGAAAGACGGAATCCGTCGTCCGAGACGAGGTCGGCGATCACCACCTTTGATCTCCATCCAATGTCATAATCCGGCACGACCTGCCGAATGAATCCGTCTCGCCGTTCGTAGCACCCAAGGGCGCCCAAGGCAGGGGCGATGTCCTCTTCGATGCATTCAACGCCGAAAAGATCGGCGACGAGCCTGCCGAGGCGGCCGCTGTCAGTTTCCGAATCCTGCTCCGGCATCAGCAGGGCACGCACATTCTTTGCGCCCACCGCCTTGACTGCAAGCGCGGCGCAGACGCTCGAATCAATGCCACCGGACAGTCCAAGGACAAGTCCGCGCTTCTTCATCGCCCGCAGCTGCGCGCGCATGGTTACCGCGATGCGATCGGCCTCAACGGCACTATCGATGTGGAGGATCGACATGGGGGACTTAGGCTCTGTAGCTGGGACGCTCAACGGGCTTTCTCCAGCAGCTCGCCTGCGCGTTTGCGGCTGACCTTGCCCGTGTCCGTCTTTGGGAGGCTTTCGGCAAAGCTCAGGTATTTCGGCACCATAAACTCCTCCAGATTCAATTGGCAGTGACGAATGAGTTCCTTTGCCGTGATGGCCCCTTCGCGTGAAACCACCATTGCCGAAACGGCCTGTCCGAGAATGGGGTCGGGTATTCCCGTGACCACGGCTTCGATGACTGCGGGATGGGCATGCAGGACTGCTTCGACTTCCTTGGGAGCGACCTTCTCTCCCCGCGTCTTGATGATGTCGTCACGCCGGCCGACGAAATACAGAAAGCCCTCTTCGTCTCTCCGGAAGAGGTCTCCGGTGTGCAGCGCCGGCAAGGCAGGGTTCGGTCCCGGGTGCAGGGCACGTGCTGTCGCCGCCTCATCGTGCCAGTAGCCCTGCATGACATGCGGTCCCTGGATGACCAGTTCTCCCGTTACGTTCGGCGCGACGATCTCCCCGTTCCCGTCGACAACAAAGGCCTGCGTGCCGGGAATGGCAATTCCGACCGAATCCGGTCGCCGCTCCAGCTCCGACGGCGGCAGATATGTGCAGCGCTTGCATTCGGTCAATCCATACATCGAAAACAGGGCGACGCCGGGAAACAACAGGCGCAGCCTGATGATATGATCAACGGGCAAAGCTGCGGCCGTATTGGTGATATATCGAAGCGTCGGCAGGAAATCTGGAACGAGGTCGCGCATCTGCAACAAAACAGCCGCCATGGTCGGCACCAACGGCAATCCGGTGACCTTTTCCCGGCGCATAATGTCGAACATGGCAGCTGGAAATGCGAAGGACTTTTCAAGCACGATCGTCGCTCCAAGGCGCACGGACATCAGCAGTTGATAAAGCCCATAGTCGAAAGCCAGCGGCAGAACATTGAAGATCACATCGTCTGGCGTGTTTCTAAGATAGGAGATGATGGATCCCGATGCCGCCTCCACATTGCGATGGGTCATCATCACGCCTTTGGGCCGCCCGGTGGACCCGGACGTGTAGACGAGCATGGCCAGATCGTCGGCGGTCCCATCATGTCTCACACGATCGAGGGTGGCCGACCGGCACACGTCGAACGAACGGGTTTGGTCGGTGATTGCCTCCGCAGCAAGACCGGTCGAAAGCACGAACGGCACGCGGTTTGAGGTCGTCTCTGTCAGAGCATTCTGGACAATCGGAAGCAGCCGGCCGATCGTGAGAATGGCTGAAGGTCGGCAGTCCTCGACGATGTAGCTTAGCTTGGAGGCTTTGGTGGACGGATTGATCAGGGTGAAGACGGCGCCAGCCTTGAGCGTACCAAAAATGGAAAGCGCCGCTTCCGGACAATTGTCCATGAAGATGAGCACGCGATCGCCTCTGTGCACAGCGCGTTCGTGAAGCACGTTGGCAAGCTGCTGTGATAAAGTCTCCAGTTCGCCATAGGTCATCCGCATGGTGTCGGCGACGATCGCCACCTTCGAGGCGAACCGTGTAGCGCTTTCCTCAAGGAAGCGTTCAAAGCGCATTGCCGCCTCCGCTCAGGCCGATATGCGCAACGTCTTCGACATCACAAAGCCTGCGATCTTTGCGACTGAATCGAGGTTGGCAGGCACGATTTCATCATCAACCATCGTGAAGCCAAAGGTCTCTTCGACAAAGACCACCAGTTCCAGCACGCCCGTGGAATCTAGTATCTCGTTTTCTATCAGTGATCCGGTGTCATCCGGCATCGAACTGCCGTCGCCGAAGAGGAAGTTTTCGATGATAAAGGTTCTGATCGTCGGACGCGGATTGTCAAACATGTTTGTGGCCTCTCTTGGTATTCATCAGGCGACCGCACGGCTGCGCGATCCTGCGGAAAAGGTTTCCTGCCAAAGCTGCGTTGAAAGTATTCCGACAAATGCGGCATTGTCCCTGAAGCCGGACGCCGCACTCGTCGCGCATTTCCTGTGAAGTTTTTCCACCATCACGGGATCGAAGATTCCAGACCGCTTGACGCTTTCCGTTCCCAAAGCGGCATCAACGAATTCATGCTTCTTCTTACTCAAAAAGGCTTCGCTGTCCGGTGCCCGAAAGGGTTGTTTGCTGCGCTCGGCGATCTCTTTGGGCAGCAGTTCGCACGCCACGCCGCGCAGGATGTGCTTTTCGTCCAGCCCCTTAAGCTTTTGTTCAGGTCGAAGACGACCCGCAAATTCTACCAGACGGTAATCGAGGAAGGGGAAACGTCCCTCGATCCCATGCGCCATGGCCATTCTGTCTCCTTGGCTCGACAGAATATATCCGGGAAGGAGAAAACGTGTTTCAAGGTACTGTGCCTGGTTTAACGGATGCCAACGGCGGAATTCGGTCGGCAGCAGAGACGCCATTTCCTCCGCCGCGTCATAGCCGGCAAGAGCGTTGTGGATGTCTTTGGAGAGGAACATTTTCGTCGCAGATGTCGACCTGAACCGTGGCCGGTGCGAGAACAGAGGATCGCCGATGTCTGCGGGACCCGCCGAGAAAAAGGCGGAGAGGTATTCCGGCGTCTGTCGTTTGAGGTTCTGCAGATAAGGATAGAGTTTCCGAAACAGCAGCGGCCGAGACCTGGAGGCAGGCTGCCTGGCACAGAAATGGCGTACCTTGGCCTCCTTGAATAGGTCGTAACCTGCGAAAATCTCGTCGGCACCCTCGCCGGTGAGGACGGCTTTGATGCCGTTGCTCTTCACCGTCCGGGCGAGAGCGTAAAGCGGGGCCGGTGCCGAGCGGATAACGGGTCGTTCCATATGACGCACGACGTCTGGAAAATTCGCAGCGATATCTCCGCCTGCTACTAGGGTTTGAACGTGGCGGGTCTGCAGGTGATCGGCCATAACACACTGGAAATGACTTTCGTCGTGTTCTAGGCTTTCGAAGGCGACCGAAAATGTACGCAGCGGCTCGGTGCGGAGCTTGGAGGCTATCGCCGCGACGACGGAGGAATCGAGGCCACCGGAGAGGTAGCAGCCCACTTGGACGTCGGCCCTGAGCCGCAGCCGAACGGCATCGGTCAGAAGATCGCCGAGTTCCTCGCTAGTGGCAGCGCCCGGATAATCGCCGTGATCGGGGAAATCCAGCTTCCAGTAGGGCGTTGTCGTGACGCCGTTTCGGTCGACCATCGCGTAGGTCGCAGGCTCCAGTTCAAAAATGTTCTGAAAAGCAGTCCGTGAGGCAATCGGGGCCCATACCGTCAGAATCTGGTCGAGGGCCTTAATGTCCAGTGTCGCCTGCAGGCCGGGCACCGTCAGCAGCGCTTTGACTTCCGAGGCAAAATACACCGTCCCGCGGTGGCGGGTGTAAAACAGCGGCCGCACGCCCATCCTGTCGCGCGCGAGAAACATGCGTTCTCGAACGCAGTCCCAGATCGCCAGCGCGAAATCGCCGTTTAGCAGAGAAAGGCAACCCTCGCCGAGACGCTCGAACAGATGCAGGATGACTTCCGTATCCGTAGACGTTCGAAAGCGATGTCCCTGTGCTTCAAGATCGCGCCTGAGCTCGACGTGGTTGAATATCTCGCCATTGAAGGAGATCACGAACCGGCCGTTTTGACTGGACATCGGCTGCTGGCCGTTTCCGAGGTCGACGATCGCAAGCCTTCGATGTGCGAGACCCGCCTGTGCAAAGACGCAGATACCCTCGCCGTCCGGTCCGCGATGGGCAATCGCGCCGGCCATATCGGCAAGCAATTTCGCTCCGTCAGCAACATATCCGAGATAGCCGGCAACACCGCACATGAGAACCCTCCAATCATCCAAGACTATCGGCCGGAAGGTAAACGGGGATTTACCGCAGTCGGGAACCTATCATGATCGTGAAAATGAGATTAACGGCGCCTCAAATGAGAGGATGAAAGTAGTACAAACATTGACGTCGTTTTTGGCAGTGAACCCCTTCGGCTTACCTCTGGGGAACGAAAACCCTCTTCGGAGCTTAACGGTGATGATAGTTTGCACAAAACTTTGAACTTCGGCAGCGGCGACCGTCGTTTCTTGCGACGGATGACCTCCAGTTCCATAAATACCTGTTACGCCACTAACACTGATATAGCGGGGACAACGGTTCTAGCACGGCGCTTTCGAGGCCAGCGCCCGGCTTGTTGCTAGGATGTTCATGTTCTTGGCCAAAGAGATCGCATAATGGATCGTCGGGAACCTGTGAAAACGTCTCGGGACGAACTGCTGGTAGCCGTTTCCTCCTTTCAAGAGCGTTGAGCGTATAGACCGCCCTCAGCTCCCATTCGATTGGCCACAAATTCTGCTCCCGGAATGGTGCGGTGGATCTGATATGAGCATGTCTATCGACTGGCAGTCCGCTAACCGTTATTGCGGGTATACCAGCATTTCACCAAACATCCCGCGGATCCTCCAAGGCACTCTTATATTGAAAAAAGTGCAACGCAATTTTGCCGTCGAGTACAAAAGCGGCAGACGAAAGCTTGATGCCAGGTCGAACTCGATCTGGGGCAACATGGATCTAAAGTCCGTCGCTCGTGACCTGGAGGAAGAGGCATTGCCGTTTCTGCCCGATCCACGGGACAAGCCGAAGCCGGTTATAGCCGCGCGCGACATGTTCGTGTCTGACCGTCATATCGATACGCTGAAGGTGAAGAGCAGGAATTTTCACTGAGCGATCTAGGTAAACGTATAGTCGGAGGTTCTATTGGTTCAAAGCGATGTTACTTCTCAGTGGCCAATTCGCTGAAATTCTTGATGTTGACCGAGGCGTCGGGAAACCTCGCCGTAATCTCCAACGTGCCACCTAATGCTTCGATATAGCGTCGCAAATTGCTGACATAAATATCGGCGCGCTGCTCCAGCTTTGCGACAGCCGGCTGCTTCACATGGAGTGCGCGTGCCACATCCTGCTGAGTTTTTTCACGGGCCACGCGCAACTCGTGTAACGCCATGTCTTCGAGAATTGCCTTGGTCGCTTCATCGTTGCGGGCACGGCGTTCTGGCGACATTCTGTTGCGCAAGTCGTTAAAGGAGCGATGTCCAGTCATATCAACCCTTCCTTCCCGATCTCGATCAGGTAATTGTCATATAGTCGATCAGCGACCGGAATCATGATTTCGTAAAAGCGGTCGTCGCCGGTTTTATTTCCACCGACAAGCAAAATAGCAGTGCGACGCGGATCGAAAGCGTAGAATACCCGGTAGGGTTCGCCGCCGCTCTGAATCCGCAGTTCCCGCATATGTTCGTGCCTTGAACCTTCGATGCCGGATGAGTAAGGGAAGGGAAGTTGCGGTCCTTTGGCTTCTAGAAGCCCGACTACCCTTACAATATCGTCCTGAACGGCTTCGATCAGCGTCGTGTACCACTCACCAAACTCATCGGTATATTCAACGCTCCAACTTATCGGTGCTCCAAATGTATTCCATTTGTGGAATATTTCAAGCAATATTCCACAGACGGAATAACTCGCCCCCTCGAGGTTGACAAGTGGAGACGGTGCTGGGCTGTCGGCGCCCACGACGATCGTTCCATCGAACTTGTGATTTGGAACCTGCGTGCAGAACAACGTCGGACCTCGGTTGCGGCTTCCGCAACCGTCCGGAATATTCCGCTTCACGCTGCATGCGAGCCATCTCCAGCAGTTATGCCCATCGACGCCGACCCGACGTCGGATCGAGGGAACAACCGGCTAGGCGATCGTGACGCGAAAGATCCGTATCAGAACGATCATTGTGATCTAAGGCAGGTCTATGGGGCGTCCCAATCCCGCTCTTGATGGATGGCTTCCTGGTCCAGCCCCGGATCTCCGACGATCAACCCGCTGACGGGGTCCGCTAGCAAGCTGCGGCCGCTTCGGCTCACGCCTTCGCGGTGATCGCGACCGGTTCCGGACACTGACGGGAGCCATCGAGCGGGAATGGCCCGCTCCAAAGATGGAGCCTCAGATGAACACCGATCTTTCCCTTGCGCAGAACCACGCCTTCCAGCTTTCCCGCACCCTGATGGTTCCAGTCACGCTGTTCAGGTCCGGCGACGAGTTCGGCGTTCTGCCGAGCGACGAACTCGATGACGAAGACGATCTGGAGATCGTGCATGAATTCCATCCCTGGCCGGCTCATTGAGCCGGCATTTACCTCTCAGAGGTGCCGCTTGCGAGCGGCAGGCGGCAAGGGAAGCTTCGCCGCGCTTTAGCGCCGACGCTGGGCGTTAATCTGCAGATCAGCAGATTGCCACGCGCGCCCTTGCCCCCTTTGTGTCGTTTGGCATTTAACTGTAAGAATGCGCCCATTCCAGCAGCTTATGGCACTTAATCTGAGATTCGCCGGTTCGATTTTCGGCGCTTGACGCTTTCCGATTCGGAGATAACCTTCTGTAATATCTCGCATTTTCCGATGAATCTTGGCCATCGGTGGTCATCTTTCTCTAGGCGGTGAATCTCACATTAAGTGCAAAATCGAACCGGCGAATCTCAAATTAAGTGCCCGATCTCAAATTAAGTGCCGCGCTATCTTGTTGAAATTATTGGATGCGGAGTCTTACCGTTAAATGCAAAACGACAGGAAGGGGACCGTGACTGCTGATTGATGGCCTTTCTAGATCATTTTTCCGCGCCGGGTTGTGGCCCTGAAATCGGCCAGCTGCCTTGAACGTATTCCCCACTCTGGAGAGAGCCTATATGTCCGATGTTTTGCCATTCTTCCGCACCTGGGCGGCACATCCGCTCCGCATTGCCTCTGTCGTTCCCTCGGGAAAGGCATTGGGCCAATTGATAACGTCCGAGATAAGCGCAGGTGGTGGTCCAGTCCTGGAACTTGGACCTGAGAACGGGCGCTTTTACGCAGGCTCTTGTCGAGCGGGGCATTCCGAACTCAAGTTGGTGCTCGTCGAATATACGACGCGGTTTGCCCAGATTCTCCGTCAACGGTACTCATCCGGCAGCATCCATCACACCACTTCGTGAGGACACTTTCTGTAACGTCCGCGCTCGCCGGAACGAAAAGAGGAATTGGTTCGAACAGGAAGGAATGGCTATGGCCATGATGTTATCAGTAGAGAATTCCCCACTGCCAGCTTCAGCGATTTCGTTTGCTTGGGGATCCTTTGTTTCCGCTGGCAAATCCTCAAGACGGCAAACGCATCTTGACTAAGACGCTCGTTTATCTCGCAACTCGCAATCCATAGTTTGAGGCACTTGAATGCTCAAAGATAACGAAAAAAAATTCGGTAAAGGTGTAACAGCGCTAGGTCTGTCGTCAGTCGATAGCAGCGGACGGGTCATTGAGGCTCGCTACCTCAGGACATGGCGTGGTGATGACGATGATCATACAGGTACGGTTCGCATCGACGAAGCCGACCTCTCGCGACGCCTCGGACGATCTTTCTCCGGCGTCGCCCGACACGACGCCGTTCGGGACGTTTACATCGTCCCGATTCAAACCAAAATCCGCGATCTTCACGAGAAGGCGGTAGATCTCTGTGATGTTTACTTGCGCCTTTACCTCCTGAGCGCCCGCCTGGCGACACCTGATCAGGTCAGTCTCGCGGGCGCTCTGGACTTTTTTGTCAACGTTGCCTGGACTTCGGTGGGCCCCTGCCTGCCAGAACGCGTCGAGGAGGTGCAGCACACGGCACGAATTAGCGGGCAGGAAGTCACAGTCGGGAGTGTCTGGCCTTTCCCGCGTATGACGGATTACGTTGTGCCAACGGGCGTCAAGGTTATGAACACTGAGAATGTACGCTTGGGCGCTTATCTCGCGCCAGGAACGACTGTGCTCGGCGCTGGTTTCTGCAACACGGGTTCCTCGACTCGTGGGGCGACAGCGATCGAGGGACGGCTTAGCCTCGGTGTCAGCGTTGGCGAAGGAACGCACATCGGCGGTGGCGCCTCCCTTATGGGGACGACATCCGGCGGCGGCAAGCAAGTGGTGACGATCGGCAGAAACTGCCTGGTCGGAGCAAATGCCGGGGTTGGTATCGCGCTGGGCGACGATTGCGTTGTCGAAGCCGGTTGCTACGTGACCGCCGGTATGCCGGTCAGCCTTCCTGACGGCCAGATCGTCAAAGCAATTGATCTCTCCGGCAAGCCGGGGCTTCTATTCCGTCGCAATGCTGTGCAGGGAAACGTAGAAGCCTTGCCATCGCCTGGATGGAACGGGTTGAACATGAAGCTCCACCAATAGATACGTCGGAATCGAGCGTCGATCTTTTTCACGTTCCTCACGCCGTTTTAACGCGATCAGCTCGGGCAGGATTTCGTCCTATCGTAAGCGCGAATTTCTGTGAACCTTCTGAAACGCAGTGCTCTCAGGCATGAGAAGCTATGCGGGAGAGCGGCGAGTTGGCACCATCGTCGTACGATCAACCCAAGGATAGCCTCCATGTCCAAAGTCGAGATCTCAGCCGATCAGTTACTGTTTTAGATCAAGCGCGTACTGTGCTCATCGTTGTAGAGATGAGTCAGAATAGCCGGCTGGTTGCCGGAATGCTTCCCGGTATTCAGCGGCACCCCCTTAAGAAACTCGACCCTGATCCGAATGCTTTGCTCAACCTGATCGCGCGTTGGCGATCGGAAGCTGAGGCTTCTGGGATAACGATGGACCGGGTCGCGCTGGCCTTCGAGGCTGGGCGAGATGGCTTCTGGCTGGCCCGATGGCTGGAGAAGCGAGGTGTTGAGGCCCATGTCATCCATTCGACCAGCGTCGCAGTGAACCGTGAACATCGACGGGCGAAAACCGACAGGCTAGACACGGCCATGCTGATGCGCGTGTTCCTCGGCTGGCTGCGTGGCGAGCGTGGCCACTGCGGTATGGTGGCGGTACCATCACTTGCGGAAGAGGACGCCAAGCGGCCGAGCCGCGAGCGGGAGAACCTAGTCAGCGAGAAAACGCGGATAGTCAATCGCATGAAAGGGGCGCTGGCTCGGCTCGGCATCCGTGGCTTCAAACCCGAGCTTCGCCGGGCGCCGAAGAAATTGCCGGACCTGCGCACTCCGGAAGGACAGCCACTTCCGCCGAATATCCTGGAGGAGATACGGCGCGACATGGCTCGGCTTTCGATGCTGCGCGATCAAATCACGACGATTGAAAAAGCCAGAATTGCCCAGCTTGAACAAGCGCCTGCTTCGGGGCACAACGCAATGGTTGTCCTATTGGCGCGCGTGATTGGTGTCGGGATTGAGACAGCAGACATGCTGGTCCACGAGGTTCTTAGCCGCAAGCTCAGAGACCGGCGGGCGGTGGCGCGTTACGCCGGCCTGACAGGCTCCCCTGACGAAAGCGGATCGAAACGACGCGAGAAGGGGTTGGCCAAAGCGGGTAATGGCCGGTCCGACGCGGGCTGATACAACTGGCTTGGCGCTTCCTGAGATTCCAAGAAAATAGTGAATTATCGCAATGGTACCAGGCACGGGCGGCACAAGGTGCCCGCAAAACGACGATGATCGTGGCGCTCACAATTGTTGAATTCATTGGCCTAAAGAGGAGCCTGCACTGTGACCGATATTGCCGCCTTTAACGGTGCGACCATCGCTTTCGACCTTGACGGAACTCTCGTCGAATCGGCCCCTGACCTGATCGAGGCGGTGAACGCAACCCTGATCGCGGAGGGCTTCAACCCCCTGGCCTACGACCAGGGCCGGCCCTTCATCAGCCGCGGAGCGCGATGGCTACTGCAGTGGGGACTTGAGATCGCCGGAGAGCAAGAACCAGCCGCCCGCACCGCCGCCCTTTTCGATCGTTTCACTCAGCTACTACAGCGCCCATATCGCAGATAAAAGTCTGCCGTTTCCGGGTGTCATCGACGCCCTGAGAATCCTAAAGGCGGCAGGTACCAAGCTGGTAGTCTGCACGAGTAAGCCTACCGATCTATCGCGCAGTTTACTGACCAAACTAGACATGATGGGACTATTTGACGGCGTGGTAGGCATTGACGCCGTCACGGCAGCCAAGCCCAACGCCGCGCATCTGTTCGAAGCCGTAGAGGCTGTGGGCGGCGATCTGGCTCGCACTATCATGATTGGCGATACTGATACCGACGCTGGAGCCGCGAGAGCTGCTGGAACGGCGTTGATCCTGGTTAACTTCGGTTATATCGAAATCCCGGCCGCAGAACTTGCGCCCGATATTCTGCTGCATCATTTCGACGACTTAGTGGACGCCTGTGCCGGCCTGCTCAATGGCTTGCGTCCTGTCCATCTGCTTCGCGAAACTACCTCCTAAGGGCGGGCTCCGCACTCCATCCTCAGACTACCGTATATCTGTGCCCCTTTAATGTTCAGGGGCCATAATCGTGCTATCGTAAGCGGTGCCTTGACCCCACCTTCCGGATCAGCGTGTGATTGTTGATGTTGTTGCCGAACGAGGCTTCGACATATGACGATTACAGGATTTACGCATGGCACCAGTGAAGATGTGCCGTTGCAA
>NZ_WIEU01000025.1:0-104626 GCF_012276115.1 Rhizobium leguminosarum bv. viciae
TTCACTATTTTGTATTGCTCGACGGATTGCCTCTGTCGTTGTGGCGCTCCCGTGTAGAACCTGGCCCATAGTGCCTCCCTCCATTCTAAGGAAAATAATGCACCATCAAATGCCGGGACTAAACACCTAGAGCCTTTCCGGGTTAGATTGAAGCATTCTGCCGGAGCAGGTTTTCGTCAGGGCAGAGGCGATTGGCGAAGGGCATACCCCAAGGTACGTCCGAGCCGATCGCCTCTGCCCTGGCGGAAAGATGCCCGGCCCTTCGGGTTGGCTGAAACGGGCCGGCTGATCGACCGGCCGGCTTGGCCGTAGAGCCGGGCTACGACGCGCGCCGGCCGGTCGACCATCCGACTCCGTTTGAGCCAACAGAATGCTGCAATCTAACCCGGAAAGGCTCTAGTCCTCGCCCTCGAAGCGCGGAAGCGTTTCGATATTCTCCACCCCGGGCAGGGCTGAACGGCACCATATCTGTTTCTTCGGCGCCAGTTTCCGCCGCTGGTCGATGCTGCCGACGCGGATTCCGATCGCGCCGCCTTCGCCATCTGTGCGGTAGAGCGGCGATCCGCAATTCGAGCAGAAGAATTGCCGGCTGAGACCACCGCTGTCGCCATATTTTGCGTAGCCTCTCGGCTCGCCTGACGTGAGCGTGAAACTTCCCGGCCGCGCCGGCGCGGTGATTCGATAGGCCGAACCCGTCAACCGCTGGCAATCGGTGCAATGGCAGATCGAGACCCGCTCCGGATCGATCTCCGCCTGATAGCGGATTGCGCCGCAGTGGCATCCTCCGGTAATATGCATCGGCAAATCCCCAAAGCATGTCGCGCAAAACTGTACAGCGGTTTAGCGACAAAGACATCGCGACGCTTTAGTCCGCCGGCTGAGCGGCCAAATGTGTGGCGTAGAAGGCCCTCGCATCCGTCGTGAAGGCGGCCCGCTGATCAGCTCTTGTATAGAACATATGGCCGCCGCGATAAAGCTTCAGTCCGACGCGGCCGCCGGCGAGCGAGGGCGGCAGATGGTCGACGACGTAGCGGCTGACGCCATAAGGCGTCACCAGATCGCTGTAGCCATGCGCGATCAGCAGATGGAAGGCCGGGTTCGCGGCGAGCAGCTGCCTGATGTCGTCGGTGGCGCTGGCCTGGAAGCGCGACCCGCCGCCGCGCCCGCCGCCCCACTCCCAACGCCGGCTGATATCGCCATCGAGCAGCGAATAGGTCATCTCGGTCCTGAAGCCGAGTTCGTTGCGGGCATAGTCGGCGAAAGCCCCGCCATAGGCGCGGGTGAAACCGTCGAGGATGGCGTCGTCGCCGCGATCGTAATCCGATTCCGGATAGGGATCGGGTGCTGCAAAGGAGGCGTCGTAAGAGCTCATCACCTCGCCGCTGCCCTCATCTGAATGTTTGACGTAGGAACTGCCGAGGAAGCCGCGATTGCGGGTGACGATATCCTCGGGAATGCCGGTCAGCCCGGCAATCTTGCCATAGAAGGCGGCGGCATCGGCACCCGTCGGCGGCGGCCCGGCGAGCGTCGTCAGATAGTCGCCAAGCGCGAAGGTCTCGGCCTCCTTCTGCTTCTCTTCGTCAAAGGCCTTTTGCCGGTCGAGTTCGGCGGCGGCGAGCGACGGCAGCTCCAGCGCTGCGCCGAGCGGAAACTGATCGGCATTGAACATCAGCTGACCCTCGAGCAAGGGAGACAGCATCACCGCACCGGCGACGATGATGCCCTGGCTTTCCTGCAGCGCCGAGGCGACCTTGGCGGCGCGGAAGCCGCCATAACTTTCGCCGAGAAGATATTTCGGCGAATTGGAACGATTGTTGTGCGCGACATAGAGCGCGATCGCCTTGGCGATGCTCTCAGCATCGGCACTGACGTTATAATAATTGGAGGCGTCGTCTGCCTTTGCCGTTCGGCTCCAGCCGGTGCCGATCGGGTCGATCAGCACGAGGTCGGTGAAATCGAGCCAGCTCTGCGGGTTGTCGACGAGTTTCGCATTGGCGCCGTCGCGTCCATTCGGCCCGAAATCGAGCACTTTCGGCCCGACCAGCCCGAGATGCAGGAAGGCGGAAGCCGCGCCCGGCCCGCCGTTGAAGGCGAAGGTCAGAGGCCGGTTCGCCCCGCCATCCCTTGCCACATAAGCGGTGTAGAAGATCGCGCCGGTCTGCGCCCCATCCTGGCCGAAGAGATCCAGCGTGCCGGCAGTGGCGGTATAGGCAATCTTCCGGCCGCCGATCGTTAACGCGTGCTCGGTGACGGAATCGGCCGGCAGAAGCTTCAGCACGCCGTCGCGCGCGACGCTCTGGTTATTCGCCCTCGGTGGACCGCTTTCCTGCGCATGGGAAAGGGCAGGTGCCAGCGACGCCATAAACGCGGCGAGCAGAAACAGGGTTCGTATGCGCAAGATGTTTCCTCCGGCGGTCGGGATGAGAGGCTGAGATAGCGTAGCATCCGCGGCCGACGACAGGCATCAAGAGATGGTGATGGATAGGTGAGCAACCCAATCAGCCGTCCTTTTCGACCGCATGGACATTGATCTCCACCGCCCGCCCGGCCTTCCAGCCATTGATCGCCGCGCCCAGTCCGAGTGCGACGAAGAGGGCGGCGCACCAGGAAAAGCTGTCGGTCCAGCCGCGGATGAGGCCGACGATGAGCGGGCCGATGGCGGCGAGCAGATAACCGACGCATTGCGCCATGCCGGAAAGATGGGCGGCGACATCGGGATCGCGCGAGCGCAGCACGATCGTCGTCATGGCCGCTGCGATCAGCCCGCCCTGGCCGATGCCCTGCAGCACCGCCCACAGCCAGACCGTCGAAAGCGGCGCGAAAAGCAAGCCGAGTAGGGCGGTGACGGCAACCCCGCAGAGGCTCGCATTGATCAGCCGCTGGTCCCGGCCGCGCACGGCGATATGCGGCACGATCAGGCAGGATGCCGCCTGCACCATCACCGACAGCGAAACGATTGCCCCGGCAGTGACGCCGTCGAGCCCGCGTTCGCGTAAGATCGGAACCAGCCAGCCGAAGACACAATAGGCAAGTGCGGATTGCAGCCCCATGAACAGCGTCACCTGCCAGGCGAGCCGGTCGCGCCAGAGACCTTCGACGCGAAAGCCGTTTCGCCTTGCCTGTCTGCCGCTGCGAAGAACCTCAGGCAGCCAGAGCAGGCTAACGATGAGGGCGGGCAGAGCCCAGGCGGCGAGCGCACCCTCCAGAGAGCCGCCGAGTGCGTGCTCGATTGGCAGCGTCAGCCCGGCGGCACTGGCCGCCCCGGCGCAGAGCGCCATCGTATAGAAGCCGGTCATCAGCGCGGCGCAACCGGCGAAATCCCGCTTCACCAGCCCCGGCAGCAGCACGTTGCCGACTGCGATGCAGGCGCCGGCAAGGGCCGTGCCGATGAAGAGCAGCGGCACGGAGGAAAGCCCGCGCAATGCGGTGCCGAACGCCAGAAGCAGGAGAACGCCGAGCAGCGTGCGTTCCGTGCCGAAGCGCTGGGCAAGACGCGGCGCAAGCGGCGAGAAGGCGCCGAGGCAGACGACCGGAAGCGTCGTCAGCAGGCTGGCGCCCAGCGCGCTCAGGCCGAGCTCCGAGCGGATTTCCGGCAGCAGCGCCGAGGCGCTGGAGAAGACCGGGCGCAGGTTGAAGGCGATCAGCACCAGGCTGGCGCCCAGCAGAAAACGATCCGCAACTCCCCGCACCAGCGTTGCCAGCGGCGACGGAAGGCTGCCGGCCTCGGCATCGATCAGCAGTTCGTCGGCCGCCTCGAGCGTGCTGACGGCATCGCTGGCAGGCGTGTTCATGACAGGATCATCCGCTCGAGCGCGGCAAGAACCGGCGCCATGAAGCGGCGCACCGCCACATCCGCCCTGTCGGGTTCGCCGGTTTCGATGGCGTCGATGATATCGGCATGCGCCTGCATGTCGGGTTCCGGAATGTCCTTGCCGAGCGTCGCGGCGATGGTATCGGCGATCGAGGCCGAGAAGAAATCGTAGATCTCGATCATCGCCCGGTTGCCGGAAGCGGCGATGATGGCCTTGTGAAAGGCAAGGTCGCGTTCGACGAAGGCGGCCTGATTGCCGCCGTCGTAATTGCCGCGTTCGGCAAGCAGCCTGCGAAGCCCGGCAACCGTTTCCGGCGTCTTGCGGATCGCCGTCAGCCGGGCGGCCTCGACGTCGAGCGCCAAGCGCGCCTCGAACTGGTCACGCAGGCTGGCGCGCCGCGCCATCGTCAGCGGCCGGCCGGCATCGCTGGTGGCGCGCACATAGGTGCCCGAACCCTGCCTTGTTTCGAGATAACCCTGGGAGACGAGGACCCGAACCGCCTCGCGCACCGTGCCGCGGCTGACGGAAAGCATGGCCGACAGCGAGGCTTCATTCGGCAATTTCTCGCCGACCGCCCAGCGTTTGCCGAGAATGTCGCCGCGGATCGCCTCGATCGCCGCGTCCGCGAGATTGGTCTTGCTGAGCGCTCGCATCTCACTACTCATATAGTCATCTGATGACTTTATGAGTAGTGAGATTTCGATCTTTCGTCAACGCCTGATATCTCAAGACAATAAAAAAAGGGCCGCCTCAGCGACCCTTTCCATGAGTTTGGCCTCAAACTGGCCTGGACTGTCTATGCAGCCCCAGGAAGGCGGGGATTAGTGCGAGGGCTGCCTCGCTTTCATCACCACTTCCATGCCTGTTACGAGGTCCGAAATCTCATTAGACATTGGATCACCTTCCTTTCGTTCTGTTGCTGATGGCTTAAAACTAGGCCGATTCTTCGCAGATGCAAGAGAGAAATGCGTTCAGTGTGCAGCTTTGATGAAGGTGCCGTTCTCCAGTTCGCGCATCGCCTGCATGATTTCCTCGCGCGAATTCATCACGATCGGGCCGTGCCAGGCAACCGGCTCCTCGATCGGCTTGCCGGAAACAAGCAGGAAACGGATGCCCTGGTCGCCTGCCTGCACCGTCACTTCGTCGCCGCTGTCGAAGACCACGAGCGTGCGGTTGCCGGACATGTCGCGGATATTCAATTCCTCGCCGTCGACTTCCTTCTCGACGCGCACGCCGAAGGGTTTCGATGCATCGCGGAAGGTGCCGGAGCCGGCGAAGATATAGGCGAAAGCATTGCGGTAGGTATCGATCGGCAGGCGCTTCTTCCGGCCGGGCGGCACCGAAACGTCGAGATAGATCGGCTCGGCGGCGACGCCATCGACCGGGCCGGCCTTGCCCCAGAAATCGCCGCAGATCACCCGCACCGCCGTGCCGTCATCATCGACGACGACAGGAATATCGGTGGATTTGACGTCCTGGTAGCGCGGCGCCGTCATCTTCAGCGAGGAGGGCAAGTTCGCCCAGAGCTGGAAGCCGTGCATACGGCCGGCAAAATCGCCCTTCGGCATTTCCTGGTGCATGATGCCGCTGCCGGCTGTCATCCACTGGATGTCGCCGGCGCCGAGTAGGCCGCTATTGCCCAAGCTGTCGCCGTGCTCGACGGTGCCGGCGAGCACATAGGTGATCGTCTCGATGCCGCGATGCGGATGCCAGGGAAAACCGCGGATATATTCCGCCGGATTGTCGTTGCGGAAATCATCCATCATCAGGAAGGGATCGGTCATCGCGGGATCGCCGAAGCCGAAGACGCGGTGCAGCTTGACGCCGGCGCCTTCCATGGTCGGTGTGGCAGTACTTTCATGCTTGACGGGGCGGATCGACATGGCGTCCTCCTAGAGGTTCAACTTGGCGGCGACTATAGCCGCCCGGCTGCCGGGCGCGAAGTCTGCGGGGCAGACAACGCAGTGTTCACAAAAGAACACAGCGTTTCGCCGAATTTGAAGAGGTCAGGCGTCAGGATATCGTCATGTTTCACTTGCAAACCGGCCGGGCGTTAAGCTGTTATTAGCGACGACATTCGACAATTCAGTTGCGTTTTAGCATTTCCGCCGATGCGGCGGGTTCCGGAGCAAAGAGCCATGTGTCGCTGGGCAGCCTATCGCGGAGACCCCCTCTATCTCGAGGAGCTGGTATCCTCGCCCGCCCATTCCCTGATCGAGCAGTCCCATTGTGCCACCCGCGCCAAGACCGCGACGAATGGCGATGGCTTCGGCATTGCCTGGTATGGCGATAGGCCCGAGCCCGGCCGCTACCGCGATATCCTGCCGGCCTGGTCGGATTGCAATCTGAAGAGCCTGGCGCGGCAGATCCGTTCGCCGCTCTTCCTCGCCCATGTCCGCGCTGCCACAGGCGGCGGCACGCGCCGCGACAACTGCCACCCCTTCACCCATGGCACCTGGTCCTTCATGCATAACGGCCAGATCTCCGGCTTCGAGCGCCTGCGCCGGCCGATGGAGGCGATGCTCGACGACGAGTTGTTCAATGCCCGCGGCGGCACGACCGATTCCGAACTGATGTTCCTGCTGGCGCTGCAGTTCGGCCTGCGCGAGGCGCCGGTCGCCGCGATGGCGGAAATGATCGGCGTGATAGAGGAACTCGCCGAAAGCGTCATCGGCTCGATCCTGCTGCGTTTTACCGCCGCCTTCTCCGACGGCAACACGCTCTATGCAATCCGTTATGCCACAGATCGCAAGGCGCCGACGCTCTATGCTTCTCCGGTCGGCGCGGGCTATTGCCTTGTGTCGGAACCGTTGAACGACGATGGCGATGCCTGGGCCGAAATTCCGGATGGCAGCGCCGTCACCGTCGGCAAAGACGGCATCGACGTCGCCGACTTCCGGCCGGAGAAGCGGAGTGCCGCCAAGCCGCTGCGCGTGGCTATTCCTGCCTGAGCCGCTCGCGATCAGCTGAGCCGCTCGCGATCAGCTGAGCTGCTTGGCGATCAGTGCCGCGAGTCGTTCGGCGACCTCTTCCTTCGTCAGGTCGGGCCATTGCTCGACGCCGTCGCGGCGAACGAGTTTGACGCTGTTGCGGCTGCCGCCCATGATGCCGGTCGCAGGAGAAACGTCATTGGCGACGATCATGTCGGCGCCTTTCCTTTCGAGTTTCGCCTTCGCATTGCTTTCCACATCCTGCGTCTCGGCGGCAAAGCCGATCACCAGCCTCGGCCGCATCGTGTGATGGCCGACTGTTTTCAGGATGTCCGGATTCTCGGTCAGCGCCAGCGTCGGGATGGATTCGCCCGGATGTTTCTTCAGCTTCTGGTCGGCCGCTGAGGCGACGCGCCAGTCCGCCACCGCCGCGACCATCACCGCGATGTCGGCCGGCAGCGCCGCAAGCACGGCATCACGCATTTCCTCCGCCCGCTCGACATGCACGGTGCTGACGCCGACGGGGTCGGCGATCGTCACCGGTCCCGATACCAGCGTCACCTCCGCCCCGAGCTTTGCCAGGGCTGCGGCAATCGCATGCCCCTGCCGACCGGAGGAGCGGTTGGCGATATAACGCACCGGATCGATCGGCTCGTGCGTCGGTCCTGAGGTGACGATCGCCTTGCGTCCCTTCAGCGGCTTTTCTCCATCGTCGAGCATGGTTTCGGCAGCAGCGACGATCTCCAGCGGCTCCGCCATCCGGCCGAGCCCGGCTTCTCGGCTTTCCGCCATCTCGCCGGCCATCGGCCCGACGAAGCGGATGCCGTCGGCTCTCAGCATCGCCGCATTCCGCCGGGTCGCCGGGTGCGCCCACATGGCGGGGTTCATCGCCGGTGCGGCCAGCACCGGCCTGTTCGTCGCTAGAAGCACGGTCGAAGCGAGATCGTCGGCAAGCCCGTTCGCCATCTTCGCCATCAGGTCGGCGGAGGCAGGGGCAATCAGCACGAGGTCGCAGTCGCGCGCCAGCCGGATGTGGCCGATATCCTGTTCGTCCTGACGCGAAAACAGATCGAGGAAGACATGGTCCGCCGCCAGCGCACCGACGGCAAGCGGCGTGACGAATTCCTGCGCGCCTTTGGTCATCACAGGGCGCACGCTCGCGCCGCGCTCGCGCAGCCGGCGGATCAGGTCCAGGCTCTTATAGGCAGCGATGCCGCCTGAGATGATGAGGAGGATGCGTTTGCCGCTGAGAGCCATGGCCTTCTACCCGTCGCCTTTTCTGACCGTCCTCGACCCTAAGCCTTTGGCGGAGAACATGCAATCGCGCGGGCGACATGCATAGGATCTGCTCGGCAGCCGCATGATGATCGCTATCGCCAGTCAGAAGCCGGCAAGCAGCGCGGCAACTGGTCTCGGCCGCGCTCGTGGGGTCAGAGGTTGCTCATCCCGCCGTCGATGATGAGTTCGCTGCCGACGATATAGG
This sequence comes from Rhizobium leguminosarum bv. viciae, assembly GCF_012276115.1. Lineage (GTDB taxonomy): Bacteria > Pseudomonadota > Alphaproteobacteria > Rhizobiales > Rhizobiaceae > Rhizobium > Rhizobium leguminosarum_T. Next base: position 8,226 of record NZ_WIEU01000025.1, read on the forward strand.
CAGCCTCATCGGAGGCGAGGAAGACGATCGTCTTGGCGACTTCACTCGGATTTCCGAAGCGACCGACGGGGATCTGGGCCTTGATCTGCTCTGCCATCGCCTTGGATTGGGCTTCCGAAGCGCCGAGCTTGCTGTAAAGCGGCGTGGCGATCGGACCGGGGCTGACGGCGTTGACGCGGATGCCGCGGCCGATCAGTTCACCCGACAGCGTCTTGGCAAGCGTCAGCAGCGCGCCCTTCGTCAGCGAATAGACGCTGGAGTTCGGCATGCCGATATGGGCGTTAATCGAGGTGTTAAGCACGATCGCGGCCTGCTTCGAAAAAATCGGCAGCAGCGACTGAATCAGGAAAAACGGTCCCTTGACGTTGATATCAACCGACTTGTCGAAGGCGGCTTCGCTCCACTGTTCCAGCGGCCCGAATTCGGCAACCCCGGCGTTGACGAAGAGGATGTCGAGCGTGCCGAAAGTCTCTCTCACACTATCGGCGACGGCCTTCTGGCCGGCCGCATTGCCGGCATCGGCCTGGATGACGATGGCTTTGCCGTCAAGTTCGGCGCGGGCCGCCTCGACGCTTGCCGCGCTGCTGCCGGTAACGACGACGCGGGCGCCCTCGGCGATGAACTGGCGGGCGGTCTCGAGACCGATGCCGCTGGTGCCGCCGGTGATGAGGGCTGTCTTGTTCTGCAAGCGTGACATGATGACGTTCCTTTGATCGAATTTTGGGCCGCGGCCCGTTGTTGTTGGATGGGAGAATGCTCCGAAAAGAGCGGCGCGATAAGCCGGCGTGTTGAAGGATCGCCAACCCGCAGCGGATAATCGCGCCGCGCCGTCTCAGCTGCGGGTGATCGAAGCGCCGCCGTCGACCAGCGAGGCCGTGCCGGTGACAAAGCTCGCATCGTCGGAGGCGAGGTAGAGAACCGAGCGGGCGAGTTCTTCGGGTGTCGCGACACGCTTCAGCGCATGCAGATTGGTGACGAAGGCCTGCTTCTCAGGCGTGTCGTTCATGTCCCGATACATGTCGGTATCAACGGCACCCGGCAGGATGGCATTGACGCGCACGCCCTGCTGGCCGAATTCGGCGGCAAGCGCCTGCGTCAGGCCGATCAGGCCGGATTTGCTGGCGGCATAGGCGGCAACGCCTGGAAAGGCGAAGCTGTAGCCGACGAAGGTCGAGGTGAAGATGACCGAGCCGCCGCCATTTTCCACCATCGCGCCGATCTGGTGCTTGGCGGCGAGAAAGGAGGCCGTCAGATTGATCGCCAGCGCCTCGCTGAAGCCTGTTTCCGAAACGGCGGTGCTCGCACCGGCTTCGCCAAGCGTGCCGGCATTGTTGAAGGCGATGTCGAGTTTGCCGTAATTCGTCACGGCGGCGGCGACCAGCGCCTTGTGATAGTCTTCCGAGCGCACGTCGCCGGCAATGGCGATGGCGTCGCCGCCCTCTGCCTTGATCTCCGCGACGAGGCTGTCGAGTTCGCGCTCGCGGCGGGCGCCGACGACGATCTTGGCGCCTTCTGCGGCGAAGAGCTTTGCCGTCGCGCGGCCAATGCCGGAGCTTGCGCCGGTGACGATCGCGACCTTGTTGTTCAAGCGGTTCATGGTTCCATCTCCTGATGTTTTGAGGTGAGGCGGCTCCTGCCGTCCCTTTCGATGAAGGGAAGATGGCATTTTCCTTTCGTTCGGATTAGTCTCCAGATAGGGGAACTCGAATTCGGAAAAGCCGAACGATGATCAGGATCGAAGGCATTGCGGCGTTCGTCGCCGTGGTCGAGGCGGGCTCGGTCAGCGAGGCGGCCCGGCGCCTGCGGCTGTCGAAATCCGTCGTCAGCGAAAGGCTGGCGGAACTGGAGAAGTCGCTCGGCGGCATGCTGCTGCACCGAACGACGCGCAGGCTCACTTTGACGGAGGATGGCACGGTCTTCCTTGAGCGCGCCGCGCGCATCGTGCGCGAGATCGAGGAAGCCGCGGCCGACATGGCCGAGCGGCGCGGAACGCTGTCCGGCCCGATCCGCATCGCCGCTCCCGTCACCTTCGGCCGCATGCATCTCGGCCCGGCGCTCTATCCCTTTCTAGCCGAGCATCCCGAGATCGAACTGACCCTCGATATCGATGACCGACGCGTCGATGCCGCCTCGGACGGTTATGATGCCATCATCCGCAATGGTCCGATCGCCGATAGCCGGCTGGTCGCCTGGAAGCTCGCGCATAGCCGCCGCCTTCTCTGCGCCTCGCCGGATTATCTCGCCCGCCAGGGCATTCCGTCGTCGCCGGCTAATCTCAACAGCCATCGCGGCATCTTCTACACCAATCGCGGCGTTGCCGACTGGCGCTTCCAGACGCCCGACGGTGCGATAGTCGTCCGTGCGAAACTGGCGCTCGGCATCAACAATGGCGACATGCTCCGCGACGCTGCAATTGCCGGGCTCGGCATCGCGCTGCTGCCGGCCTTCATCGCCGGCCCGGCCATCCGCGAGGGCCTGCTTGCCGAAATCGATGTCGGCCACAAGCCGGACGCCGAATTCATCTATATGGCCCATCCGGAAGGCCGCAATCCCTCCGCCAAGCTTCGCGCCATCGCCGATCATCTGAAGAAGAGCTTCGGCGATCCGCCCTATTGGGATCCGGTGGGCTAACTCAGCAGGCTCATCAGGTTCTCGGTGACCGGGGAGTGGTGTGTTTTCAGTAATGCCAGCGCCAGGCGCGCCACGGCCGGCGGCCCTTCGATCGGCCGGTAGGCCACACCTTCGAGCTTGATCTGCGAAATCGAAGCCGGCACGATCGAGACGCCGAGATCGGCCGCCACCAGATTGACGACCGAGGAAATCTGCGGCGCCTCCTGCGCCACGGTCAGCTCGAATCCCGCCTTGCGGCAGGCGAGCACGACATCGTCGTAGAGGCTCAAGCCCACGAGCCGCGGAAAGAGGATAAAGGGTTCGGCCGCCAGCGCCGCAAGCGGTAGCTTGCTGCGCCGTGCCAGGGGATGGCTGGCGGGCAGGGCGATCACCATCGGCTCATCCGGCAGCCGCCGCAGCCGGATACCGGCGGGATCGTCGAGGCTGGGGCGCATGAAGGTGGCGTCGAGCTCTCCGCGTTCGAGCTTCTGCATCAGCGCCAGCGTATTCATTTCCGTCAGCGAAAGTTGCACCTCCGGCCAGCGCGCGCGGAAGCGTCGGATCGTCATGCTGACCATGGGGTTGAAGGCGGAGGAAGCGGTGAAGCCGAGCGACAACCGGCCGGTCTCGCCGCGATTAGCGCTTTGCGCCGCAAGTTTTGCCTTTTCCGCAGCTGAGAGCGACGCTTTTGCCTCGCCGAGGAAGGCCGCTCCCGCCGCCGTCAATTCGGCGCCGTGCGGCACGCGGTGAAACAGCGCCGCACCCACCTCCCTCTCCAGATCGCGGATCTGCTGGCTGAGCGGCGGCTGCCCAATGCCGAGCTTGCCGGCGGCACGGGTGAAATTGCCTTCCTCCGCCACCGCCAGGAAATATCTCAGGTGCCGCAACTCCATCGTCATCTCCAAAACCTATCGGAATCGCCAGTTTCATATATTGGACAAATGGAGTGGCGTTGACTAGATCGGAGGCTGGAAGGATGAGATATGCCGACGTCAGCGCATGCAATGAAGACCGCCGAGACAGCCGCGATCCCAGGGCAAAAACACTACCTCACCCGTGGCACCGGCGCTTATCGCCGCGCCAGCCTGGCGCTCTTCCTGTCCGGCTTCTCCACCTTCTCGCTGCTCTATTGCGTGCAGCCGTTGCTGCCGATCTTCTCGCAGCAATTCTCCGTGAGTCCGGCCGAAAGCTCGCTGTCGCTCTCGCTCTCCACCGGCTTCCTGGCGGTCGCGATCGTCTGCGCCGCCGCGGTTTCGGAAGGTCTTGGCCGCCGCAGCCTGATGTCGATATCGCTGGTTGGGGCGGCGTTGCTGACCATCGCCACCGCCTTTGCCCCGAACTGGCATCTGCTGCTCGTCATCCGCGCTCTCCAAGGCCTCGTTCTCGGCGGCGTGCCTGCTGTCGCCATGGCCTATCTCGCCGAGGAAATCGATCCGCGCGGTCTTGGCGCCACCATGGGCTTTTATGTCGGCGGCACGGCCTTCGGCGGCATGTCCGGCCGCGTGTTGACCGGTATCTTTGCCGAATATCTCACCTGGCGTCCGGCGCTTTTTCTCATCGGCGCCATCGGCCTTGCCGCCGCGATCGGCTTCATCGCCCTCTTGCCGCCGTCACGCAATTTCGTCCGCCGACCGGGCTTCGATCCGCGCTTTCATCTCAGGGCCTGGCTCGGCCATCTCAAAAATCCGGCGCTGCCCTTACTCTTCGCTATCGCCTTCCTGGCGATGGGCTCCTTCGTGACGATCTATAACTATGCCGGTTTCCGCCTTGTGGCGCCGCCTTACGACCTCAACCAGACCGAACTCGGGCTGATCTTCACCGTCTATCTCTTCGGCATCGGCGCGTCTTCGATCGGCGGCCTGCTAGGAGACCGGATCGGGCACTTTTCCGTGCTTCTCTTCGGTCTGGCGCTCACCGCCGCCGGCAGCGCGCTGACGCTTGCAGCCTCTCTCCCGGCCATCATCCTCGGTATAACAGTGCTGACGACCGGCTTCTTCATGAGCCATTCCATCGCCAGCGGCCTTGTCGGCAAGCTGGCGCATGGCACCAAGGGCCACGCATCGTCGCTCTATATGCTCGCCTATTATGTCGGCTCCAGCCTCATGGGTTCGGCGGGCGGCTGGTTCTTCGCGGTTGAAGGCTGGGCCGCCGTCGTTATCTTCACGCTTGCCATGCTGGCGCTGGCCTTTATCTCCGCCTGTGTCGCCCAGCACCTCGCGAGGAGAAAAGCATGATCCGCATAGACCATCTCGATCATCTCGTGCTGACCGTCGCCGATATCGCCATCACCTGCGATTTCTATTCCCGCATCCTCGGCATGTCGGTCGAAACCTTCGCGGAAGGCCGAAAAGCACTGAAATTCGGCCGGCAGAAGATCAACCTGCACCAGGCCGGCCACGAATTCGATCCTAAGGCGGGACATCCCACACCCGGCTCCGGCGACCTCTGCTTCATCGCCGGGACGCCGCTTGCCGATGTCATCGCTGATCTACAGGCCGCAAGCGTTGCGATCGAAGAAGGTCCGGTCGAGCGCACCGGTGCGACGGGGCGTTTGCGCTCGGTCTATTTCAGGGATCCCGACGGCAACCTTCTCGAAGTCTCCAATTCGATCACCTGAGGTGGCGAAGCCAAAGTGTGGTGCATCGAATTGGATCTAAGCCGCGCGCTTATCTTTTACTTGATGCCTGTCGCGGTCCAAAACCGCTGCGCATTTTTGGATGGCTGGATCACTCCTGCCCAGCAGGCTGTTCTTCCACCGCTGTTGCAAAATCGGGATCGACCGGACCGGCCACGTCGGCAAGCCAGTCCCAATCATCGGAAATCGGCTAGAGAATGACTGCACGCCCCTGCCGTCGAATGGCGACGCTGTCGCCGTCGAAACGGAATTCTTTGGGCAGCAGGACGGCTTGAGAGCGCCCCGACCAGAAGATCTTTGCTGTTTCCATGTCATGGCTCCCGATGAGATGTGACAACGATATACGGCAAATTTTGATCAACCAAGTCGGATATACGGCACGTCCTTCTTCGCCACTTCGTCCAGCGCCTCCTCATAACCGGCATCGGCGTAACGCATGACGCCAAGCGCCGTGTCATTGGTCAGCGCATGGTCGAGCCGTTCGTCAGCGGCGTCCGTGCCGTCGGCGACGACGGTGACGCCGCAGCTCGTCATGTAGCCGGCATAGCCACCGCCGCCGGAATGGACGACGACGAGATCGGCCATCGACGAGCAGAGCATCATCGCATCGATCAGCGGCCAGTCGGCGATCGCGTCGGAGCCGTCCTTCATCCGCTCGGTCATGATATTCGGATGCGCCATGGCGCCGGCATCGAGATGGTCGCGGGAGAAGGCGACCGGGCCTTTGAGTTCGCCGCTCGCAACCAGCGCATTGACGCGGCGGGCGAGTGCCGTGCGTTCGCCATGGCCGAGCCAGGCGATGCGGGCCGGCAGCCCTTCGAAGGGCACATGTTCACGCGCCAGCCGGATCCAGTTGGTGATGATCTTGTTGTCGGGAAACATCTCGAGCAGCAGGTCGTCGATGCGGGCAATATCGCTCTCTTCGCCTGACAGAGCCATCCAGCGGAACGGACCGATCGCCCGGGCAAACAGCGGCCTGAGATAGGCTTCGGTGAAGATCGGAATGTCGAAGGCATTGGCGACGCCGCCCTCTTTAGCCTGCGTGCGGATCAGATTGCCATTGTCGAAGACTTCGGAGCCACGCTTCTGGAATTCCAGCATCGCCGTCACATGCTCGACGATCGAGGCGCGGCTTGCCGCCATAAGCTGGCCCTGCCCATCGTCGCGCAGGCCCTTGACCTGATCGAGGCTCATGCCCTTCGGCACGTAACCATAGACGAGGTCATGCGCCGAGGTCTGGTCGGTGACGATATCAGGCACGATGCCGCGCCGGGCGATCTCCGGATAGACCTCCGCCGCATTGCCGACGAGGCCGACGGAAAGCGGCCGCTTGTCCTTCACCGCCGCATCAATCATCCGAAGCGCGGTGTCGAGATCGGGGGCGATTTCCTGGAGGTAACCGATCTGCTGGCGCTTGCGGGCTCGCTCCGGATCGATGTCGACGCACAGGATCGCAGCGCCTGCCATGCGGCCGGCGAGCGGCTGCGCCCCACCCATGCCACCGAGGCCGGCCGTCAGCACGAACCGGCCGAGGAGATCGCCGCCGAAGCGCCGCTCGGCGATGCGCATGAAGATCTCATACGTACCCTGGATGACGCCCTGGCTGCCGATATATTGCCAGGCGCCGGCCGTCAGCCCGCCCCAGCAGATCAGCCCCTTGCGCTGCAGCTCGTAGAACACTTCGGCCTTCGCCCATTGCCCGACGATATTGCAGTTCGCCATGATGACGAGCGGCGCTTTGGCATGCGTTCGAACGAGCCCGATCGGCTTGCCGGACTGGATGAGCAGCGTCTGGTCCTCCTCCATCTCGGTCAGAGCCTTGACGATGCCCCTGTGCGCCGCCCAGTTGCGGGCCGCCTTGCCGAGAGCGGCATAGACAATCAGGTTGTCGGGGTCCTCGCCGACGGAAAGCACATTTTCGAGCAGCCGCAGCAGCGCTTCCTGCCGCCAGCCCTTGGCGCGCAGCTCCGGCCCGCCGGGAATCGGAAATTTCGGATGACGTAGATTGGCCTTCGGCATCGTGGTTCCTCGTTTGTTATTTGCTCGGCAGCGATTCCACATAGGCGAGCGCGGCATCGAGCAGACGCCGTCTGAGAGCATCGTCGCCGTAAACCTCGGCACCGCCTCGCACCCAGCCATGCATGACACGTTCGCCAGACAGCATCTGGATCACGCCCGGCAGCGCCAGGGCCCAGCCGTCATTGCCCTTGCCGAGGCGGATCAGCATGCCGTCATGGCGCGCGCAGCAGAGAAGATTGCCGTTCAGCATGAAGGCCCAGCCGCCGAACATCGATTTTTCGGCAAGGCCCGGCCGATCGCCGAGTTCCTCACGCATCAGTTCTTCGAGACCGGGATCGCGCGCCATCGCTCAGGCCTTCGCCGCCAATGCATAACGTGCGATCTCGATCCCCATCGCCTTTTCGACGACGGGATAGACAGTCGGATCGAGCACGCTAGCCGAAAGCGGAATGATCTCCATCGGCACATGCAGGATGAAGACATGCATGCCCTCCTGAAGCTGGCCGACGCTGAGCGGCTCGCCCTCCGGTGAAAGCGTGGTGATGACGGCGGGGAAGGTCGCAAGCCTTTTGCCATCGGCATTGTCCACCGCCATGTATTCGTTCATCACATGCAGCGTCACCGACTTTTCGCCCGTGCCGACGGTGACCGTGCCGATGTCGAAGGCTTCCTTGGTGTAGACGACGTCCTTGCGAGTGATGACGCCTTCGGCAAGGATATGCCCACCCGTCGTCTTGCAGATCGCATCGATGACGGCAGATCCGCCGCGCTTCTCCGCCGCGATGATCGCCTCGCCGAGCGCAAGCGCCATCGAGATGCCGCCGAGCGCCGCATGGCTGCGGACATAGGAGGCTCGGAGAGGATTGCGGCAGCTGGCGATGAAGCCGCCGGATTGATCGGCGGCGGCGCGCAGCACCGGCGAGATCTTCGCCGTCGCCCCCTTCACCACCAGCTCGATGTAACGGTTCTCGGCGCGATTGCCGCCGACGGCGGTCTGGATCATCTGCTCGGGCGAACCGGCCATGCCGATCGAGCCCATGTCGCCTGTGGGATGCGCGCGGATATCACCGACCGCGTCGACCACCTTGGTGCCGAGGATTGCTGACGGCAGCCAGCCGTTCAGCGTCGAGGATTTGCCGTTCTGGCCGATGATCAGCCCGGAAAGCTTTTCGCCGAGCGCCTCCTGCAGCAATTGCACAGCCTTCACATAGTCGATGCCCTGCATTTCCCAGGGCGTCGTGGAGGCCGGTGCGCCAATCGCGGCTGCGGTGGCAATCCAGTCCTCGTCCTTCAACTCGTCGATCGAGACCAGCTCGGGCTTGCCGACATTGACGGCGGCATAACCGAGCATCCGTCCGTGATCGGCCCAGCCGCCGCCGCCGGCGGCATAGACGGAGCCGCCCTTGACGGCAGCTTCCACGTCCTTCTCAACGAGTATGCGTCCCATTCGCCTTCTCCTGATTCAAGCTTTTGTCGATCGCGCGCACCGCCTCGAACAGCACGGCCGCGCCGAGCGCGATATCGTCGTTTTCAGCCCACTCGTCGGCCGAATGGCTGCGGCCTTCGCGGCAAGGCACGAAGATCATCGCCGCCGGCGCCACCTTGGCAATCCACGCCGTATCGTGCCCCGCGCCGGAGGCCATGCGCCGATGTTTTGCGCCGACCCGTTCGCAGGCAGCCTCCAAGGTCGACAGCAGCCCGGCATCAGCAGGCGTCGGCTGATTGTCGGAAACCCGGTTCGGCGTCTTGATCGTCACGCCATAGGCGCCTGCCAGCTTTTCGACATGGCCGTCGAGCCAGCGGCAGAATGCCTCGATGTCGGCACGGACTTCGGCACGGCCATCGATCAGCAGCACCACCTTCGACGGCACGACATTGGCGGCGTTCGGCTCGATCCTGAATTCCCCGACCGTTGCTGCAAAATGGCCCGGCGTTTTGGCAAGTTCGGCGGCGGCGTTGCGGATGTCGAGCACCAGCTGTGATGCCGCCACCAGCGCATCCGCCCGCCGGTCCATCGGCGTCGTGCCGGCATGGTCGGCCCGACCTTCGACGGTGATCTCGATGCGGGTGATGCCTGAGATCGCGGTGACGATGCCGACATCCTCCTTTTCGGCTTCGAGCACCGGGCCTTGTTCGATATGAAGCTCCAGAAAGCCTGCTATATCGGGCCTGTTCTGCTGCATCAGCACATCGGGTCTGCCGCCGACCTGGGCGATGCCCTCAGCCAGGTCGCGCCCGTCGCTGACGCGCGAAAGCCAGGCCTCCGGCAGCTGGCCGGTCATGCCGCGGCTGCCGATGCAGGACACGCCGAAGATGCTGACCTCCTCGGCGAGGAAATCGACGATTTCGAGATCGTGATCGAGCTCGATATTCTGGTCAACAAGAGCCCGCGCTACCTCCAGCGCAGCAATCACGCCGGCGATGCCGTCGAAGCGGCCGCCATCCGGCACCGTGTCGGAATGCGAGCCGACCATGATCGTGCCGAGCCACGGTTTCCGGCCTGTCCGCCGGCCGATCAGATTGCCGGCGGCATCGATCCGCGTTTCCAGCCCCGCCGCTTTCATCCGCGCTTCGATATAGGCTCGGCCGTCGAGAAAGAGCGGCGAGAAGGCCCGTCGCGTCCAGGGATGCCCCGGCTCGGTGATCCCGGCCAGCGTATCGATATCGTCAGCGATCCGGCTGGCATTGACGGGAAGATTGCGGTTCATGCTTCAGCCCCCGCAATGGCCTGGCGCGGCAGCGGCCGTACGAAGCGGCCGGTGCCGGGTTTGGCCAGCACCTTGGCGCCCTCGGCGATCTTTTCGCCCCTGAGGTAGGTGGCGGAAACGGTCCAGGGCAGGCGGATGCCGTTATAGGGGCTCCAGCCGACGACATTGTTGCCGCTCGTGGCGGCATCATAGACGCTGTCGCGCGGTTCGAGCACGACGATATCGGCGTCCTTGCCCGGTGTCAGCGCGCCCTTGATATGGTCGAGCCGGAAATGCTTCGCCGGGTTCTCCGCCATCAGCCTGGCTGCCCATGTCAGCGGAATGCCGCGTTCGACGGCGCCTTTGACGAAAAGCGGCACCATCACCTCGAGACCGGGAACGCCGGAGGCGTTGGCGAGCATGTCGGGATTGGTCTTGCGATTTTCCGACCAGCTGACGTGATCGGTCGAGACCAGCCAGACATCGCCCTCGGCCACCTTCCGCCAGAGCGTCTCCACCTCGGCGCGCGGTCGCACGGGCGGATTGATCTTCGCCTTGCCGCCAAGGCGTTTCACGTCGTTTTCCTCGTCGAGCGTCAGGTAGTGAATGCAGCATTCCACAGTCGCCGCAAAGCCGTCGCGGCGATAGGCACGCGCGATATCGTAGCCGCGCCCGAGCGAGCAGTGCACCACATGCGCCGGGCAGCCGGTATTGGCGCCGGTCTCGAAGATCGTATGCATCGCCAGCAGCTCGGTGATCGGCGGCCGCGACAGGCCGTGCGCCCGCCAATCGGTGATGCCGCTCGCCTTCACCTGTTCCATGTAACTGCGCACCGCCTCGTCGTCTTCATTGTGCACGCCCGCCGTCAGTCCCGTCGGCACGATGGCCGCAAAGCAGGCGTCGAGCAGGGCCGGCGGAATGCGCGGAAAGCGCTTGGGATCGGTGCCGAATGTCGAGAATTTGAAGGCCGCAACGCCTGCCTCCACCATTTCGCGGATCCGTGCGGGGCCTTCTTCGGGATCGACGGTGCCGTAAAGTGCGAAATCGACGCGCGCCTGCGGGCCGGCATGTTCGATCTTCCGCTTCACCGCCGCTGCCGAGCAAACGAGATTGCCCTCGTCATAAGGCATGTCGACGATTGATGTCACGCCGCCGGCCGCCGCCGAGCGCGTCGACCAGATGAAATCCTCCTGGTCCTTCTGGGAAAGTGAATGCACCTGCGCGTCGATTGCGCCGGGCAGGATCAGCGCTTTTCCGAGCAGGTGCCGTTCGCGCGCGCCAGGCGGCACACCGAGGCCGACTTCGGCGATTTTGCCGTCGCGCACGGCGACATAACCCTCGTCGAGAATCCGGTCCGGCAGCACCACCGTGCCCTGCAGAACGAGATCGAAATCCATGCCGCTTCCTCCGTAACTGGAAATCAGACCGCTGCCGGCTCGTGATGGGTTAGCCGTTCCTCGATGCGCTCCAGCGAGCCGAGGGCGAAGAAATCGTCGAAGGAGGCGATCGGAACCTGCTCGGTCAGCTTCGTAACGAAGTCGTCAGAACCAAGTTCCTCCTCGATCGCCTCCACCTCGGCCGAAAGCGGCCGGTCGACCGTATAGAAATCCGCATGTTTGCGCACGACCTCGTAGAGCATGCCCGCGACGCCCTTCGGTTCGTCGCCGAGAATGTCGATCGCCTGGGCAGACAGCAGCGCCTCGAGCGCCGCAAGGCGCTTCAGTGCTTGCATCTGCCGTTCGAAGCGCTCGATGACGAGCGGCAGGAAGGCTGCCTCGTCCTCCAGCCCGGCTGCGACGACCAGCGACTGGGCCGACACGGGATTGGACATCGACAGCACGCGCGAGAAAATCTCGCCGGCAAGCTTGATGATCGGCCCGAAACCGGTGGCGATCCGCCCCGGCGGCACGAGGTTGACCGGCAGGTCGCGCCGTTGGCCGTTGCCGAGAATGACGCAGCGGTTGAAGGCGTTGCGCGCCGCATGCGCCATGCAGAGTGCTGCCGATTCGAGCAGGATCGTCACATCGAGCGGAAGCGAACCCCCGGACGTCATCACCCGGCCTTCGACGACGACGGGATTGTCGTCCGAGCGGCCGGTGGCGGCAAGGATCTTATGGCCGGTCGATAAGAGGTTCTCGATCACCGCGCCGAACACCTGCGCGATCATCCGCAGGCTGAGCGGATCCTGCACATGTGTTGCGACGGGCCAATTCCATTCGTCGGAGGCATTGCAGAGCCAGGCGCCGATCAGCGCCTCGCGCGCCGTTCCGACATGCCTGACCGCCTTCCACGGGTCGCGGGAAGCGCCGAGCGCGCCAGCGGCCATCATCGCCGTCGCCAGCAGGATGCGGATTGAGGCCGCAGCATTGCGTGTCGTTTCCGCCGCCGAGGCAAAACTCACCGCATTGATGCTGAGCGAGGCGAGGCTGTCGCGCGGCGCCATCCGCACCGGTTCCAGCCCGGCCGCCCGGAAAGCCTCGGCCGCCTGCATCCGGTTGCCGCGATAGATCGCTTCGCCGACCCCCGTCAGCACCGCGCCGATCTGTCCCATCAACCCGATATCGGCACAGCCGATCGAGCCGGTGCGGCGCACGACCGGGATCAAATCGGCATCGAGCATCGTCATATAGGCCTGGATCAACTCCGGCGTGCAGCCGACCTGGCCGGTCAGCGCCGTGTTGACGCGGATCGCCATGGCATTGCGCACGACATTGCAGGAAAAGGGGGTGCCGGTGCCGAAATGATGGGCACGCACCAGGCCGAGATTGAAGGTGTCGAGTTCGTCGGCCGACCACTCCACATCCTTCATGGCGCCGACGCCTGTCGTCGAGCCGTAGACGGGCATGCCGGAGGCGATCGCATCCTCGACGACCTCGCGGGCGATCGCGATGCGGGCCATGCCCGTCGCCGAAGCCGAAATCGCAGCCTTGCCCGCCCCGATCGTCACCATCTCGGCAAAACCGAGCGGCCGTCCGGAAAGTTCGATGCCAGGGCGTTCGTGCTTCATGTGCCTATCTCCCTAAAACAGGATTCAGAGCATGATGTCGCCCGAAAACCGCTCACACTTTTCGGCATCATGCTCGGAACGCGAGACTAAGCGAGCCATCCGTCACATGGGATATCCCAAATGCCGAACACAGCATGTGTTTGGCAGGCGATCAGCTCAGCATCCAGGCAATATAGACAAGCGTCAAGGCGATGACCCACAAGGCGATTTTGGCCGAGCGGTTGTGCCGCGCTTCGGCCTTGCCGATCGCTTCCGCCGTCTCAGCGTCGAAACGTAAGCCGTGCTCGCTCATATGCAGCAGCTGATGGTGGAATTTTTCGGTCTTCGCTGCGATTTCCGGCACGGCTTCGGCGAGCTTTACCGCCGCCTTCAGCCCGTCCTTGAGATCGGTGGCGATCCGTTTCGGACCGAGATTGGTGCGGATCCAGTCACCGACGACAGGCTCGGAGGCCTTCCACATGTTGAATCGCGGATTGAGCATGCGCGACACGCCTTCGACCACGACCATGGTTTTCTGCAGCATCACCAGCTCCGGCCGCGTCGCCATGTCGAAGAGTTCGGTCACTTCGAACAGCAGCGTCAGCAGCTTGCCCATCGAGATCGTCTCGGCGGGCTGTCCGTGGATCGGCTCGCCGATCGCCCGGATCGCTTGGGCGAAGCTCTCGACATTGTGGTGACCGGGCACATAGCCGGCTTCGAAATGTACCTCGGCAACCCGGATATAGTCGCGGGTGATGAAGCCATAAAGGATTTCGGCGAGGAACCGCCGCTCCTTCTTGCCCAGCCGCCCGACGATGCCCATGTCGACGGCGACGATCATGCCGCCCGCATCGACGAAGAGATTGCCCGGATGCATGTCGGCATGGAAGAAGCCGTCGCGCAGCGTGTGGCGCAGGAACGACTGGATCAGCGTATCGGCAAGCAGGTTGAGGTCGTGGCCCGCCGCGCGCAGGCCCTCGACATCGGACATCCGCGTGCCGTCGATCCACTCCATGGTGATGACGTCGCGCCCGGTGCGCTCCCAGTCGACCTTCGGCACGCGGAAGCCGGGATCCCGTTCGGTATTCTCGGCGATCTCGGAAAGAGCCGCCGCCTCCAGGCGAAGATCCATCTCCACCTTCGTCGTCTGCTCCAGCGTCTTCGTCACCTCGACCGGCCGCAGCCGCCGGCTGGACGGCAGGAAACGCTCCTGCATATGGGCAACGAGATACATCGCCTCGATGTCATGGGCAAAGCGCTGGCGCACGCCGGGCCGCACGATCTTGACGGCGACCTTCTTCCGGCCCTCGGCACTCTCGACCTCGGCCGGATGCACCTGCGCGATCGAGGCGGCGGCGATCGGATCGCCGAAGCTCGCATAAAGTTCGCCGATCGGCCGCCCCAGCGAGCCTTCGATATTGGCCTTGGCCGCCGCCGAGGGAAAGAAGGCCATCCGGTCCTGAAGCTGCGACAGATCGTTGGCGAATTCGACGCCGACGACATCCGGCCGCGTTGCCAGGAACTGCCCGATCTTCACATAGGAGGGACCGAGCCGCTCGACAGCCTGGGCCAACCGGTCGCTGCGCTTCTGATGCCGCGCCTTGCTTCGCTCGAAAATCGTGACGAAGGATTTGGCGAGCGCGACCGGCGGCGGCAGCCCTTCGGAAGGAAGGGCTGACACGACACCCTCACGCACGAGCACCCAACCGACGCGCCAAAGGCGGAAATATGCGCCGAAAGTACTCATGCTGCAGTGCCCCGCTGACGGAGATTCGTGTTCTCTCCCCTCATTCCCTTCCTCGGGCTTAGCCCGAGGGATGTCACAGGAATCCAGCCACCGCGCGTCGGCGCGGTGAATGAAGCAGGAGACATAACGGAGTATTCCGCGCCCAAGGACTTGGGCGCGCTGGATTCCTGTGACAAGCACAGGAATGAGGGAGGAAAGGCCTTACTTCCCATATTCCCTCAGAGCTTCCAGCCGGAATGGAGTGCGGCAATGCCGCCGGTATAATTGGTAAAGGTGACGCGCGAAAAGCCGGCTTGGCGGATCATTGCCGCGAAATTCTCCTGGTTCGGGAACTTGCGGATCGATTCCACCAGATATTGGTAGGGTTCGGCATCGCCGGTGATCGCCTTGCCGAACTGCGGAATGGCATTGAACGACCAGGCATCGTAGATCTTGTCGAGAAGCGGCATATCGACTTCGGAAAATTCCAGCACCAGCAGCCGCCCGCCGCGCTTCAAGACGCGATAGGCCTCAGACAGCGCCGCATCGATCCTCGGCACGTTGCGAATGCCGAAGGCGATCGTATAGGCGTCGAAGCTGCCTGCCTCGAAAGGCAGTTCCTCGGCATTCGCCTCGACAAAGGTGAGATTGCCGGAAAGCTTCTTCTTTTCGGCCCGCTCGGCGCCGACGCCGAGCATCGAACCGTTGATGTCGAGCACAGTGGCATGCGCCTGCCTGCCCGACGCCTCGACGATTCGGAAGGCGATGTCGCCGGTGCCACCGGCCACGTCGAGCACCTTGTAGCCCGGCTCCTTGCGCGGGTTCAGCGCCGAGATCATCGCATCCTTCCAGGCGCGGTGCATGCCCATCGACATGACGTCGTTCATGATGTCGTAGCGCTTGGCGACCTTGTGGAACACCTGGTTGACCAGGCCCTGCTTCTCGCCGTCAGCCACTTGGCGGAAGCCATAGGAGGTCTCCATGCCGCCATCGGCGGAAGTGCGGCTTTCTGACATCAGACTGCTCCGTTCCTGACGATTCGGGCGCGACGGCCATAGCGAAAGACCGCGCGCGACGTTATCTATGGGCCGCGTTTTCCGCGGCACACTGGCGCTATAGCGCACATCGTCGTCGGTTGAAACACGTTACAGATAGATGGGTTAAGATGCCGGAATTGCCAGAAGTCGAAACGGTGAAACGCGGCCTGACGCCGGCGATGGAGGGCACGCGCGTCACCAGGCTGGAGCTGCGCCGCGGCGATCTGCGCTTCCCCTTTCCCGACGCTTTCGCAGAAAGGGTTTCCGGCCGCACCATCGTCGGCCTTGGCCGCCGCGCCAAATATCTGCTGGTCGATCTCGACGACGGCAACACGCTGATTTCGCATCTCGGCATGTCCGGTTCCTTTCGCATCGAGGAGGGCCGCATCGAGGAGGGTGCGGCCTCCGGCATGCCCGGCGAATTCCACCATGCCCGCTCGAAGGACGAGAAGCACGATCACGTCGTCTTCCATCTGCAAGCGGCCAGCGGCCCACGCCGCGTCGTCTATAACGATCCGCGCCGTTTCGGCTTTATGGATATGGTGGGACGCGCCGATCTCGCCGCCCATCCCTTCTTCCGCGATCTCGGCCCGGAGCCGACGGGAAACGAGCTCAGCGCCGCCTATCTGGCCGAACGCTTCCGGGATAAGGCGCAGCCGCTGAAGAGTGCGCTGCTTGACCAGAAGAACATTGCCGGTCTCGGCAATATATATGTCTGCGAGGCGCTGTGGCGCTCGCATCTTTCGCCGATCCGCGCCGCCGGTACGCTGGTGACGGCGACTGGCCGGCCGAAGGCGCAGCTCGACCTGCTCGTCGCCTCGATCCGCGACGTCATCGCCGATGCGATCGCCGCCGGCGGATCATCGCTGCGCGACCACATCCAGACCGACGGATCGCTCGGCTATTTCCAGCATTCCTTCTCCGCTTATGATCACGAAAGTCAGGCTTGCCGCACGCTCGGCTGCGGCGGTACGGTCGCCCGCATCGTCCAGGCGGGTCGCTCCACTTTCTATTGCGCCACCTGCCAGAGGTAAGCCCGCCAGAAGCAAGAGAGAAACCGGGAGAACAGCATGGCCTATGAGACCCTGATCGTCGAAACCCGAGGCAATGTCGGCCTCGTCACGCTGAACCGCCCACAGGCGCTGAACGCGCTGAATTCCACCGTCCTGAAAGAGCTGAAGGAGGCCTATGCCGCCTTCCACGCCGACGAGGCGGTCGGGGCGATCGTGCTGACCGGTTCCGAGCGCGCCTTTGCCGCCGGCGCCGATATCAAGGAGATGCAGCCGCTCCAGTTCGCCGATATCTATAAGAGTGATTTCATCAGCGGGTGGGATGAGGTCGCCAAGGCGCGCAAGCCGGTGATTGCTGCGGTCAGCGGTTTTGCGCTCGGCGGCGGCTGCGAGCTCGCCATGATGTGCGATTTCATCATCGCCTCGGAGACGGCGAAGTTCGGCCAGCCGGAAATCACCCTGGGCGTCATTCCCGGCATGGGCGGCTCGCAGCGGCTGACGCGCGCTGTCGGCAAGGCGAAGGCAATGGATCTTGTACTGACCGGCCGCATGATGGATGCGGCGGAAGCCGAACGATCGGGACTCGTTTCGCGTGTGGTGGCGCCCGAACGTCTGCTCGACGAGGCTTTTGCCGCAGCCGAAAAGATCGCTTCGCTGTCGCGCCCCTCGGTGATGATGGCCAAGGAGGCGGTCAACCGCGCATTCGAGACGACGCTGGAGGAGGGCTTGCGTTTCGAGCGCCGCCTGTTTCACAGTCTCTTTGCCACGGACGACCAGAAAGAAGGCATGGCGGCCTTCGTCGAGAAGCGCAAACCTGCTTTTACGCACCGTTGAATGCTTTTAGGCGCTTGCCGGTGGTAAAGCTTGAAAATCCGCGTTGACGTGGGCCGGCTTTAGAGTTATATGCCCGCCCACGGTTCGGAAAGCCGGTTTGGTTTTCCGCGATTGCTCCCGCATTGCTGGATTTTGTGGCCGCAGGGCCCGCGGTAATGGCGGAGTTTGTTCGAATTCTTGAGAGAGGCATCCATGGCCAATACAACTTCGGCGAAAAAAGCGACCCGCAAGATCGCCCGCCGTACCGACGTCAATAAGGCTCGTCGCTCGCGCGTTCGTACTTTCGTTCGCCAGGTCGAAGAGGCCATCGCATCCGGTGACGCCGCCAAGGCGAAGGAAGCTTTCCTGGCTGCTCAGCCCGAGCTTGCCCGCGCCGCCAGCAAGGGTGTGCTGCATTCCAACACGGCATCGCGCAAGGTCTCGCGCCTGGCTGCTCGTGTGAAGGCTCTTTCGGTCACCACGACCGCGTAATCTTCCGTTAAGGACTTCTTCTTTATGATTAGCCCGGTAATTTTACCGGGCTTTTTCGATTCAACCGATCAGCCCCTGCATGGTTAATCTCACGACTGTTTCGTGTCAGCGCCATGACAGGAAAAAGTGTTCAAAAACAATGGCTTGCGCAAGGATGCTTTTGCACCGCGCGACTCTGCCCCAAGCTTCCGGGACCACAGGCGAGTCAAGAGGATTTTATTTTTTTTTCTTTCAATGCGTGTCAAAATAGCCCGAACGGGGAATCTCTTTGATTCAACTGCGATTCTTTTTTGACGGTGGTGTGACGCCCGAAAAGGGCAGGCGGAGTCAATGGCCGCTTGTTAATTTTGCGTAAAATTCATCGTTGATATTGCCGTTTGATCCTGCCTAAATGGCTTCCAACAGAGGGCGCGGACATCACCTGCAGAGGCTCGGTTTTAACTGCCACGTCGGCAGGGCGATGGGTTTGTGCCTTTTGTTACGGAGCCTTGCGCTTCCGTTTTTTCAAGCACTTGACGGATTTGAGCCGTAACGTGGCTGTTACGGAGCGGGGATGTTTTGTGCCTTCAGTGGCCACACGTTTAAGGCGAGGCCGCCGGAGAAGGTTAAAGTAATATTGGGTTCGGGCTGGTCGGCCGAAAACGAGGTTCGATCGCCAGCCTGACACGGAAGGCCGATGAAGGTTGCCGCATGAACGTGGCCCCTGCAACGGAGTTCTGCGTCGGTCCCGTTGAGGGACTAGTGTTTTGAGTGAACCGGCAGGCGAGCGGCTCATGAGGATCCGTCAGCCCGCCAAAGCGGGGATTGATCGGGCGGCTGTTTTAGCGGATGCCGCCCGGTGGAATTGAAAGGCGGCATTATGCAGATGAATACGATGACGACGGGCGGGCTCGACAATGGGGATGCGGCACCGCAGACGTTCGGATCCATTCGCCTCGAAGTGGGCGAAGCAAAGGCGGAAATGAAGCAGAGCATTTTGTTCGAGCGCGTCAGCGCGCGCTTGAAGGCCCAGGTCGGTCCTGACGTCTATGCTAGCTGGTTTGCCAGATTGAAGCTGCATTCGGTATCGAAGAGCGTGGTTCGCCTTTCGGTTCCCACGACCTTCCTGAAGTCGTGGATCAACAATCGTTATCTCGATCTCATCACCGGTCTGTTCCAGGCCGAGGATCCGGAAATTTTGAAAATCGAAGTCCTGGTGCGCACGGCAACGCGTCACGGCACGAAGGCGCTCGATGAGGCGGTCGCGCCGGAACCAGCCGCCCCCACGCAGATGCGCCGCCCGACAAGCGCGCAGCCGGCCGGTCAGGCCGTCCAGCAGGCGGTTTCGGCTGTTGCCGCCGCAAGGCCAGCAAGCTTTGGCTCGCCGCTCTTCGGTTCGCCACTTGATAGCCGCTTCACCTTCGACACCTTCGTCGAAGGCAGCTCGAACCGGGTCGCACTTGCGGCTGCAAAGACCATCGCGGAAGCTGGTCAGGGCGCCGTGCGCTTCAACCCGCTCTTCATCCATTCGACCGTCGGCCTCGGCAAGACCCACCTGCTGCAGGCGGTCGCCAATGCCGCGGTGCAGAACCCGCGGGCTCTGCGCGTCGTCTATCTGACGGCCGAATATTTCATGTGGCGCTTCGCCACTGCCATCCGCGACAATGATGCGCTGACGCTGAAGGATTCGCTGCGCAACATCGATCTCCTGATCATCGACGACATGCAGTTCCTGCAGGGCAAGATGATCCAGCATGAATTCTGCCATCTCCTGAACATGCTGCTCGACAGTGCCAAGCAGGTCGTCGTTGCCGCCGACCGAGCGCCCTGGGAGCTGGAGTCGCTCGACCCCCGCGTTCGCTCGCGCCTGCAGGGCGGTGTCGCGATCGAATTCGACGCGCCGGATTACGAGATGCGTCTCGAAATCCTCAAGCGTCGCCTGGCTGTCGCCCGGCTCGAAGATCCGTCGCTCGACATTCCGGCCGAACTGCTCCAGCACGTCGCCCGCAACGTCACGGCCAGCGGCCGCGAACTCGAAGGCGCCTTCAACCAGCTGGTCTTCCGCCGCTCCTTCGAGCCGAACCTGTCGATCGAGCGTGTCGACGAACTGCTCGCCCATCTGGTCGGCTCCGGCGAGCCCCGTCGTGTGCGCATCGAGGATATCCAGCGCATCGTCGCAAGGCATTACAATGTCTCGCGCCAGGAACTGGTGTCGAACCGCCGCACCCGCGTCATCGTCAAGCCGCGCCAGATCGCCATGTATCTGTCGAAGACGCTGACGCCGCGCTCCTTCCCGGAGATCGGCCGCCGGTTCGGCGGGCGCGATCACACGACCGTGCTGCATGCCGTGCGCAAGATCGAGGAGCTGATTTCGGGAGACACCAAGCTTTCGCACGAAGTCGAGCTTCTGAAGCGCCTGATCAACGAATAATCGACTAGTTTTTCCGAAAAATCCACGGCCGGAAGCGATTCCGGCCGTTTTCCTTTATAAGTTTTTTATTCTATACCTCCGGCGCATCCAGTGCATGTCAAAGACTGAAGCGCCAAAACGGCGCGTGGGAGGAATGAATGAGTTTCGAAAAGATCGCCGTTCTCGGCCTGGGCAAGGTCGGACGGCTGGCGGCGACGCTGTTGCATGAAGGCGGCTTCGAGGTCATCGGGGTCGACGCGCAATTGCCGCTGAGCGACGTTCCCTTCAGGTGCCGCACCGGCGATATCTCCGACCCGCAAGTGATCGGCGAACTGCTCTCGAATGTCGAGGCGGTGCTCTCCTGCCTGCCCTATCATTTGAACATCGAATTGGCGCGCGCCGCCCATCTTGCCGGCATTCATTATTTCGATCTGACCGAAGACGTTCCCACAACCAATTTCATCATCGAGCTGTCGAAGACATCACGCGGCCTGATGGCGCCGCAATGTGGCCTGGCGCCCGGTTTCGTCGGCATCGTCGGCGCAAGCCTTGCCGATGGCTTCGACCGCTGCCGGTCGATCCGGATGCGCGTCGGCGCCCTGCCGCAGCATCCGACCGGGCTGCTCGGCTACGCCTTCAACTGGTCGCCTGAGGGCGTCGTCAACGAATATCTGAACGACTGCGAGGTCATCGAGGGCGGTGTGCGCAAGCTCGTCTCGCCGATGGAATGGCACGAGACCGTCTATGTCGGCGGCGTCAAACTTGAAGCCTTCACGACCTCGGGCGGCCTTGGCACCATGTGCGACACGATGCTCGGCAAGATCGACAATCTCGACTACAAGACCATGCGTTATCCCGGCCATATGGAGCTGATGAACTTCTTCTTCCACGAGCTGTTGATGCGCGACAAGCGCAAGCTCGCCGGCGAGATCCTGACCAATGCCAAGCCGCCGGTTGAAGACGATGTCGTCTATGTCCATGTTGCCGCCGAAGGCACCGAGAATGGCAGTCTGCGCCGTAAGGAATTCGTGCGCGCCTATTACCCGATCGAGATTGCCGGGGCGCGCCGCACGGCGATCGCCTGGACGACGTCAGCCTCCGTCGTCGCCGTCATCGAGATGGTCCGTGACGGTCTGCTGCCGGCGACCGGCTTCCTGCACCAGGAGCATATTCCGCTGGAGATGTTCCTGAAGACGCCGACCGGCAGCCTCTTCAAGACGGGTGCGGCCAGCCACGGCTGAGAAATGGCCTCGCGCTGCAAATCCACGCATCGTGTGGGTGTCAGCAGGCGAGATCGGCGACGACGGAATCGAGGATCAGCATGCCTGATGGCGTGCAGCGCAGGCGTGAATTGCCGATCCGCTCGATGAATTTGTGTTCGAGCAGGAATTCCTCGCGTTTCGGGTCGAGGTCACGGCCCGAAAGCTGCTGCCAGCGGGCCAGATCGACGCCTTCTCTCAGCCGCAGCCCCATCAGCAGCAGCTCGTCGGACTGTTCCTCGAAGCCGAGCCGCTCCTCGTCGAGAATGCCGTGCCCATCACGTTCGACCATGTCGAGCCAGGTTTCCGGCTTGCGCTCGGTCGCCGTCGCGAGCTTCTCCGGGCCACGCGTCAGCCGGCCGTGGGCGCCCGGGCCGATGCCGGCATAATCGCCGTAGCGCCAGTAGGTCAGGTTATGCCGGCTTTCAGCGCCCGGCCGGGCATGATTGGAAACCTCATAGGCCGGCATGCCTTCACGCGCCGTGATCTCCTGCGTCGCCTCGTAGAGCAATGCCGATTGCTCGCCATCCGGCACGATCAGCTTGCCGGCCTTGTGCAGGCCGTAAAAGGGCGTGCCTTCCTCGATGGTCAGCTGATAGAGCGAAAGATGGTCGACCGCATAGGAGATCGCCTCCTTCAGTTCCTTTTCCCATTCCTCGACCGTCTGCTCCGGCCGGGCATAGATCAGGTCGAAGGACATGCGCGGGAAGATGTCGCGCGCCAGCCTTATCGCCTTCAGCGCGTCGGCGACATCGTGCAGGCGGCCGAGGAATTTCAGATCCCGGTCGTTCAGCGCCTGCACGCCGAGCGAGACGCGATTGACGCCGGCTGCCCGGTAGCCGCGGAAGCGTTCGGCCTCGACGCTCGAAGGGTTGGCCTCCATGGTGATCTCGATGCCATCAGGCACATGCCAGTGCCGCGTTATGCCGTCGAGAATGGCGGAGACCGTTTCCGGCTTCATCAGCGAGGGCGTGCCACCCCCCAGGAAGATACTCGTCACCGTCTTCGGCCCGCTGATCGCCCGGACCGCCGCCATCTCCGTCAGGAAGGCGGCCGTATAACGCTCCTGATCCACCGGCTGGTGGCGCACATGGCTGTTGAAGTCGCAATAGGGACACTTCGCCGCGCAGAAGGGCCAATGCACATAGACGCCGAAGCCCGGCTCGCCGGTATCGGGCAGCAGGGCCGCATCGCGCGAGGTGCTTGGCGGGTCGAAATTGTCCACGGACTGACCTTATGCCTCCAGGCAGGTTTCGACAAAGAGTTTGAAGGCGCGGGCCCGGTGCGACAGCGCTTGCGGCTTACCGATGTTCCAGCCGTGTTTTTCCTCGCCGCTCATTTCGCCGAAGGTGATGTCGTAGCCCTCGGGCTGGAAGACCGGATCGTAGCCGAAGCCCTGCGTGCCGCGCGGCGGCCAGACGACGCTGCCTTCCACCTCGCCGCGAAACAGCTCCGTATGCCCGTCCGGCCAGGCAAGGCAGAGCACGCTGATGAAACGCGCCCTGCGCTGTTCCGGCTTTGTCGCGCCGGCATCCTGCAGCGCCTTTTCCACCTTCGCCATCGCCATGTCGAAATCGCGCGTGCCGTCTGATGTCTCCGCCCAATTGGCGGTGTAGACACCGGGATCGCCGCCGAGTGCGTCGACCACCAGCCCGGAATCGTCCGACAGCGCCGGCATGCCGGCGGCATTGGCCGAGGCGATTGCCTTGATCGTCGCATTCTCCTCGAAGCTCGTGCCCGTCTCATCCGGTTCGACGAAATTCAGCTCGGCGGCCGATTTGGCGGTGAAGCCGAGCGGCCCGATCAATTCCTGGATCTCGCGAATCTTGCCGGCATTGTGGCTGGCGACGACGATGGTCTTCGTTTCAAGCTTGCGCATTCAGATGTCCTATTCGATGCCCCAGATTTTAGCCTCCGCGCATTCCAGGCTGTTGCCGGCAGGATCGCGGAAATAGATCGAGCGGCCGCCGTTCGGCCAGCGCACTTCGGATTCGATCGCCACGCCCGCCGCCGTCAGCCGTTCGGCCATGGCATCGATATTGCGGCCGGACACCCGGAAACAGGCATGGCCCTGGCCGCTCGTGCCGTGCGGCGGTACCTGCAGTGCTTCAGGCGCCGGCGGCTTCACCGTTTCTTCGGGATTGAAGATCAGGAGAACGCCAGGCCCGCAGCGGAAGAAGACGTGCCGGTTGGCGGCGCGGGCGATCTTTTCAAGCCCGAGAACGTCTTCGTAAAACGTCTCGGCCTTATCGAGATCCCGCGCATAGAGCGCCGTTTCCAACATGCCTTCCAGCATGGGGTTCATCCTTCGACGGCTTGCTTCTGCAGCGCCACGAGTTCACCGATGCCGTTTCTGGCAAGCTGCATCAGCGAGGTGAATTCGCCTTCGCTGAACGGCGTGCCTTCGGCCGTGCCCTGGATCTCGACAATCCCGCCGGTGCCGGTCATGACGAAGTTCGCATCGGTCTCGGCCGAGGAATCCTCGATGTAGTCGAGATCGATCACCGGCTGGCTGGCGAAGATGCCGCAGGAGATGGCGGCGACATGATCCTTCAGGACCCGGTCGACCTTGATCATGTTGCGGCTTTCCATCCATTTCAGGCAGTCGTAAAGCGCGATCCAGCCGCCGGTGATCGACGCTGTCCGCGTGCCGCCATCGGCCTGGATGACATCGCAATCGAGCGTGATCTGCCGTTCGCCGAGCGCCTGCAGGTCGACGACGGCGCGCAGCGACCGGCCGATCAGCCGCTGGATTTCCTGGGTGCGGCCGCCCTGCTTGCCGGCGGCGGCCTCGCGCTTCATGCGTTCGCCGGTCGCCCGCGGCAGCATGCCGTATTCGGCCGTGACCCAGCCCTTGCCGGTATTGCGCAGCCATGGCGGCGTCTTTTCTTCGAGGCTCGCCGTGCAGAGCACATGCGTATCGCCGAACTTCACCAGGCAGGAGCCTTCCGCATGCTTGGAAAAATTGCGCTCGAACGAGACCTTGCGCATCTGGTCGATTTTTCTGCCTGAAGGCCGCATTCTTATCTCCTGGGGTTTATTTGACCGCTTCTACGATTGGCGGCGCTCATTTGCAAATTCCCTTTTGCCACGGGTGTTAGTTTGACTATATTTTCGGGAAGTATCATCAGCACGGGTTCGAAAGCTTCATGGGCATCAGGTCGACGTCGGTTTCGGATGCCGTAGCTGCGCTGGACGAGCGCTCCAGGGAAATTTTTCGTCGCATCGTCGAAGGTTATCTGGAGAGCGGCGAGCCGCTCGGTTCGCGCAACCTGTCCCGTATTCTGCCGATGTCGCTGTCGCCGGCCTCGGTGCGCAACGTCATGAGCGATCTCGAAGAGCTCGGCCTGATCTATTCGCCGCATGTCAGTGCCGGCCGGCTGCCGACCCAGATCGGCCTGCGCTTCTTCGTCGATGCCTTCATGCAGGTCGGCGACCTCTCCGCCGAGGAGCGCGCCAGCATCGACCGCCAGGTGCGTGCCGAAAGCGGCGGCAATCCCGTCGAATCGATGATGAACGAGGCAAGCCGCATGTTATCCGGAATTTCGCGCGGCGCCGGCCTCGTCATCACCTCGAAAAGCGATCCGGTGCTGAAACATGTCGAGTTCATCCGGCTCGAACCGACAAAGGCGCTGGCCGTGCTCGTCGGTGATCATGATCAGGTGGAAAACCGCATCATCGAGCTGCCGGCGGGCGTCACCTCCTCGCAGCTGACGGAAGCGGCGAATTTTCTCAATGCCCATATGTCCGGCCAGACCCTGCCGGAGCTCCGCAAACAATTAAGCCGGCTGAAGGACGACGTCCGCCACGAGCTCGATGCCCTGTCGCGCGATCTGGTCGAGCGCGGCATCGCTGTCTGGGCCGGCAGCCCGGACGAGGGGAAGCCGACGCAGCTGATCATCCGCGGCCGTGCCAACCTGCTCGAAGGCCTGGCCGGCGCCGAGGATCTCGACCGGCTGCGCCTGCTGTTCGACGATCTCGAGAAGAAGGACAGCCTGATCGAGATCCTCAATCTCGCCGAAAGCGGTTCGGGCGTGCGCATCTTCATCGGTTCGGAAAACAAGCTCTTCTCGCTGTCCGGCTCGTCGCTCATCGTCGCGCCGTATCGTGACGATGACGATCGTATCGTCGGTGCCGTCGGCGTTATCGGCCCGACGCGGCTCAATTATTCCCGCATCGTGCCGATGGTGGACTATACAGCCCAGCTCGTCTCCCGCCTTTCGCGCAATCAGCTTTGACGCGCAGCAATCAGTCACGCGGAATTTTCGCTTCTTTGTCACGCAGACTTGATTTTTTTCGGTCAAACCTCGATATCGGGCGCATCTGAAGACACCAACCGGAGACCGTCATGACCGATGACACGACGAAAAACGGACCTGACGCAACTGCGGCCGATGCCGCAGCCGACGCTGCCGCCTACGTCGAGAACGAAACTGCGCAGCAAGAGCCCGCCCAGCCGGACCCGATCGAGCTTCTGAAAGCCGAAAACGGCGAGCTGCGCGACCGCTATTTGCGCCTTGCTGCCGAGATGGACAATCTGCGCCGGCGCACCGAGCGCGAGGTGAAGGATGCCAAGTCCTATTCCGTCGCGGGTTTCGCGCGCGACATGCTCGCCGTCTCGGACAATCTGCGCCGCGCGCTTGACGCCATCTCTCCGGAAACCAAGGCTGCTGCCGATACCGGCCTGAGCACGCTGATCGAGGGTGTCGAGATGACCGAGCGCGCCATGCTGTCGGCTCTCGAACGCCACGGCGTTCGCAAGCTGGAGCCGGTTGGCCAGAAGTTCGATCCGAATTTCCATCAGGCGATGTTCGAGGTGCCGAAACCGGACGTGCCGAACAACACGGTGGTCCAGGTCGTGCAGGCAGGCTTCACCATCGGCGAGCGCGTGCTGCGCCCGGCCATGGTCGGTGTCGCCAAGGGCGGCCCGAAGCCGGCCGAAGCCGAAACCAACTCTGCCTTCGACGAAAAAGACGCCTGAGATCGTTTCCTTCCTCCTCGCGAGGAAGGGAAACCGAAGCTTTAGATGCGGGCGAAGCGTTCGATCAGCAGATCGAAGAAGCCGTCCGCATCGACATGGCGCATGACCCTGGCGTTGCGCTTGCGCTCGGTCACATGCCACCAGTCGACGACGGTCATGCCGACCGTGAGTTCGGATTGGACCTCGATCTCGACATTGCAGTCCCGGCCCTTGAAAAGCTGCGGCTTCAGCAGGTAGGCGACGACGGTCGGGTCGTGCAGCGGCCCGCCGTCGGAACCGTATTTCTCGATGTCGAAGCGTTCGAAGAATTCCAGCATCTCGACCATGGCCTTTGCCGGCGCCGTGCCGATCTCGGCCATGCGCTTCACCCGGTCCTTGCGGGTCAGCAATTGATGCGTCACGTCAAGCGGCATCATCACGATCGGAACGCGTGAGCGGAAGACGATATCGGCCGCCTCTGGGTCGACATAGATGTTGAATTCGGCCGCCGGCGTGATGTTGCCGCCCTCGAAGAAGCCGCCGCCCATCATCACCAGTTCGCGGATGCGGGGGACGATGTCGGGCGCCTTCTGAAAGGCCATGCCGATATTGGTGAGCGGCCCGAGCGTACACAGCGTCACCGTGCCTTCCGGCTCGCGGCGCAGCGTCTCGATGATGAAGTCGACGGCATGGCCGGACTGCAGCGCCATCGTCGGCTCGTCGAGATCCGGACCGTCGAGGCCGGTCTTGCCATGCACATGTTCGGCGGTCACCAGCTTGCGGGCGATCGGCGCGACGGCGCCGGCGAAAACCTTGGTCTCCGTCCGGGCGCAGAGCTCGCAGACGATGCGTGCATTGCGGCTGGTGAGCGAAAGTGGCACATTGCCGGCGACCGTCGTGATCCCCAGCACCTCCAGCTCATCGGGACTGCCGAAGGCAAGCATGATCGCCGCCGCGTCGTCCTGGCCGGGATCCGTGTCGATGATGATCTTTCTTGCGCTTGCCATTCCGATCGTTCCATCCTCGCACTGCGTGTTATCGGAGTATGCACCGATTTCTTCACGTCCCGTCACAAATCAGCACAATCCGCGCGGGCATGTTTTGATGCGAGGCAGCAGGCGCTTTGTCAAGGAAGGAGCCTGACGCCATCACCTTAAAATCGAGAGGTGACGCCGGCACGTCGCGGCCCATGCCTTGCGGCGCCGGGATTCTGTCCCCATATTAGCGGCATCCGGATGCTGCACTTGAGGTCCGGGATGGTCGCTTGCATCAAGGACTTGAAACGAAATGAGCCGCATTACCCCTTTCGCCAGCCCGCTGCTTCTGGGCTTCGATGCCATGGAAAAGACGCTGGAGCGCATTTCCAAGGCGAGTGACGGATATCCGCCTTATAATATCGAACGCATCGGCGCCGACAGCGGCGCGCCGGAACGTCTGCGCATCACCCTTGCCGTGGCCGGCTTCAGCGAGGAGGAACTCGACGTCTCCATTGAGGAGAACCAGCTTCTGATCCGCGGCCGCCAGGTCGAACAGGGTGAACGGGACTATCTTTATCGCGGCATCGCCGCCCGTCAGTTCCAGCGTACTTTCGTTCTTGCCGACGGCATGCAGGTGCTGGGTGCGGCCCTGAAGAACGGTCTGCTCTCCGTCGATCTAATTCGTCCGGAACCCGCGCGCATGGTCAAGAAAATTAACATTTCGGTCTCACAGTAGCACAACGGTTTGTCGAACCGTTGGTCCCTTCTCCCGGAGGAACAGGAATGTTGATGAAAGAAGCCACGTCTCACTTGACCAAATCCGAGCTTGCCCACATCGGCAACGGCGAGGTCGCCTATATCAGAAAAATGCGCACCGATGAGGTCGCCAAGTGCTTTCCCGAGGCGCCGGATATCGATCCGAACGTCGATCTCTGGGCACTCTTCGGCGCCGACGGCACGCCGATCCTTTTGACGGACAACCGCTCCAGCACCTTCTTCAAGGCTGCCGAGGACGAATTGAAGACGGTCAGCCTGCACTGACCGTCAAGGCCATTTGAGCCTTGATTGAGATCTCCTGTGCGTGACAGGGCTTCCTTAAGCGAACCGGACCGCCGTTCTCGCGCGCGCCTTTGCCGCTACCTCTTCGCGATCGCGAGGAGGTTGAGACGTTTCCAGCGAATCGAGCAGCTCGCGGGCACATGCCGCGATGGAATTGACCGCGTGCTCGAATGCGACCTCATTGCGCTTCGAGGGTTTGGTCGTTCCGCTCACCTTGCGCACGAACTGGAGCGCGGCATCGTAGATCTCGTCGTCCGTCGCTGGCGGATCGAAATTGAACAGGGGTTTTATATTTCGGCACATGACTTGCTCCCGGTCATTGTCTCTCTTTCATTGAGAGGAGGGTGGCCAGCACAGAAAATAGCCGCGTGAGCGCTAATGGCAACCGGTCCGACGGCGGAACTCCACACGTCGCAACGCAGGGCGCAGCTCCTTTAGTTCGGTTTTTTGTCGCTGTCGGAAACCATCAGACCAGCGTCCCAGGCGATTGCTCACGCGAGGAACATCATGGGCGCGTTTGCCGATTTGCCGGCAGCCTCAGATCTTCCTGAATGTCAGATAGGCCGAAGACCGGCTCTCGCGCCGCGCCTTGGCCTCGTAACGTGTGCTCGGCCAGCCCTCATAGGGAGTCAGCCAATCCGCTGCATTGTCAGCTATCCAGTCGAAACCGCCATGGTCGCGGCACTTAATCAGCGTCCAGTTCACATAGGTATCGATGTCGGAGGCGAAGCAGAACAGGCCGCCGGGTTTCAGCACGCGATGAAAGCGGTCGAGATTGGTTTTCGAGACGAAACGCCGCTTCCAGTGCTTCCGTTTCGGCCAGGGATCGGGATAGAGCAGGTCGATCTGATCGAGTGCGCCGTCCGGCAGCCAGTCGAGCAGTTGCGTCGCGTCGTCATTATAGACGCGAATATTGGAGGCACGCGTCTCGCCGATGCGCGACAGCAGCTTCTGCATGGAATTGACGAAGGGTTCGACACCGATGAATCCGGTCGAAGGCGTCTCCAGCGCGCGGTGGATCAGGTGCTCGCCGCCGCCGAAACCGATTTCCAGCCGTAATCTTTCGACCGGAACCGGGAAGAGGGAAGTCAGCGGCTCCGGGGGAGCCGCCGAGAGATCGATCAGGAATGCCGGCAGCAGACTGTTCAGCGTCTCGGCCTGCTGTTCGCGCAGGGCCTTGCCCTTGCGGCGACCGAAGAAGGCTTCGGTCGCCCGCCCCCGGCGTTCCATATCCGTCATGCAGCGGCTTTGGTCTTAACGGATTCCTTGAGCGCCTTCACGAGGTCGGTGCGCTCCCAGGAGAACGAGCCGTCGCGGCCGGCCTTGCGGCCGAAGTGGCCGTAAGCCGAGGTCTTGGCGTAGATCGGCTTGTTGAGGTCGAGATGACGGCGGATGCCCGACGGCGACAGGTCCATGTTCTGGCGGATCGCGGCTTCGACCTGATCCTCGAAAACGCCCTTGCCGGTGCCGTGCAGGTCGACATAGATCGACAGCGGCTGAGCAACACCGATGGCGTAAGAGAGCTGGATCGTGCAACGGTCGGCAAGGCCGGCGGCGACGACGTTCTTGGCAAGATAGCGGGCGGCATAGGCGGCCGAACGGTCGACCTTCGTCGTGTCCTTGCCGGAGAATGCACCGCCGCCATGCGGCGCGGCACCGCCGTAGGTGTCGACGATGATCTTGCGGCCGGTGAGGCCCGCATCGCCGTCCGGTCCGCCGATGACGAACTTGCCGGTCGGGTTGATGTACCACTTGCAATCGTCGGCGATCTTCAGCTCGCCGAGCGCTTCACGGATATAGGGCTCGACGACGGCGCGGACCTTCTTCGAATCCCAGCTCTCGTCGAGATGCTGGGTCGAAAGCACGATCGAGGTTGCTTCCGACGGCTTGCCGTCCACGTAACGCACGGTCACCTGGCTCTTGGCGTCGGGGCCGAGCTTGGCGACTTCGCCGTCGCCCTTCTTGCGGGCGACTGCGAGCAGCTGCAGGATCTTGTGGGAATAATAGATCGGGGCCGGCATCAGGTCCGGCGTTTCGCGGCAGGCGTAACCGAACATGATGCCCTGGTCGCCGGCGCCCTCGTCGCCCTGCTGGTCGGCGGCGCTGTCGACGCCCTGCGCGATGTCGGCCGACTGCGAATGCAAGAGCACGTCGATCTTTGCCTTCTTCCAGTGGAAGCCGTCCTGCTCGTAGCCGATATCCTTGATGGCGCGGCGGGCGGCAGCCTTGAACTTCGACGGATTGATAACGTCCTTGCCGTCCTTGTCCTTCTTCATCAGGCTCGGCGGCAGGCGGACCTCGCCGGCGATGACGACGCGGTTGGTCGTCGCCAGCGTTTCGCAGGCAATGCGCACGCCCCACGGATTGACGCCGGTCTTGGCCGCTTCGCGGTAGACCAGATCGACGATCTCGTCGGAGATGCGGTCACAGACCTTGTCCGGATGACCCTCGGCAACAGATTCGCTGGTAAAGAGATAATTCGCGCGCATTTCGGGATTCCCCTCAAAGAATAAAAGCCAGCTAGTAGGTACTCAGTTCGAGGGCCGATGACAAGCGCAGAAGGACATAAATATATCTTTATATCTGCGGCAAAGTGACAAATTTTGCCCCAAAAACGCAAAAAAGGCGGCCTTTCGACCGCCTTTCAAATTCTGCGCTGGTCTTGGTTCAGTCGGCGTCGGCTTCAGCGGCCAGGGCTTTCACCAGCTCCACGACCTTGCGGCGAACCTTGGGATCGGAAATCTTGACGAAGGCGCGATTGAGCTGCAGTCCTTCCGATGACGACAGGAAATCGACGACGTAGTTCGAGCTGGAGGCTTCCATGCCGCCGCCGCCACTGGAATGTTCGCCGGGCGCGTCCTCGAAGAAAAACGACACCGGAACATTGAGGATGTTCGAGATGTTCTGCAGGCGGCTTGCGCCGACGCGGTTGGTGCCCTTTTCGTATTTCTGGATCTGCTGGAAGGTGATGCCAAGGCTTTCGCCAAGCTTTTCCTGGCTCATGCCCAGCATCGTACGGCGGAGGCGAATACGGCTGCCAACATGGATGTCGATCGGATTCGGCTTCTTCTTGTTTTCAATCATGGTCGTGCCCTAGCTAAGAATTTCAACCTGTTTCTAACCGGCATGCCCCTGATCCATCCCAAAACGCCACGTTGCAAGCGGTGAGGAACCCACCTTCAAACATACGTTAAGAACGCCGATTGACATCACTATGCAATTTTAGGGGTTTTTGGTCAATTCAACCCGGAAATAAAACCTCTGCGAGAAATTAGCGCAATCAAAATCAGCAGCGCCTCGGTCAACCAGAAGTAAGTTTGCCGGGGGAATGTCGTTCCGACTCCATCGCTGATGCTATCGAGCGTTGCATCGACGAAGCCGGTTTCTCCGAGATCGAGGCCCGCAATAATTTCCCCATGTGCATTCACCAGCGCTGAAATGCCGCTATTGGCGTCGCGAATCAGCGGCAGACCGGTTTCAACAGCCCGTACCCGCGCCTGCTGGAAATGCTGGTAGGGGCCGGGCGTCACGCCAAACCAGGCATCATTGGTGATATTGAGGATCGCGTTGGCATCTTTTATGTCACCGGTCATTTCGCCGGGAAAAATGATCTCGTAGCAGATCAGCGGATAGAGATTGAGCCCGCCGGGCAGCGCCAGCAGGTGCCGGCTTGCGGCGGCCGAGAAGCCGCCCGGTATCTCGACGACGTTCTGGATGCCGAATTCGGTGAGCACGTCCTCGAAGGGCAGATATTCGCCGAAGGGCACCAGATGCACCTTGTCGGAGGCGGCGATAATCTGGCCGCGGCCATCGATCACGTAGATGGAATTATAGTAGCGCGGCGGCGTGCCTGGTCCCATCTCCTCGGCGCGAACGGCGCCGGCGATGAGGATCTGACTGTCGTCGAGCGTGTCGGCAATCCGCGTCAGCGCATCCTGGTTGTCGGTCAGGATGAAGGGGATCGACGTTTCCGGCCAGACGATGATATCGGGCTTGCGCCCGCCATTGTCAGGCGCTTCGGCCGACAGCTTCAGATGCGTCTCGAAGATCGCGGCGCGGTCGACGTCGTTATCCATTTTCGCTGTCTGATCGATCGCCGGCTGCACCAGCCGTACCACCGGCCGCGTGTCCTCAGGCAATGTGTCCGGCCGCGACGCGAGATGGAGAGCATGGGCCCCATAACCGAGATGGGCGGCAAAGAAGAGGACGGCGAGCGCGATACCCGGTCGCGCGCCCTGCCGCGTCCCGGCAAGGGCAGGCGCAGAAAAGACGAAGACGGCAAGGGCCGTTACGCCCATCGCCCCGATCACATGCGCCGACTGCATCATCAGCGGAACCGGCATGATGCCGTAGCCGATGGCGTTCCAGGGAAAGCCGGTGAGGACGAAGCTTCGAAGCCATTCCATCAGCCCGAAGCCAGCCGCAAGCGCGGCGATCCGCCCCATGCCATCAGACCAGACGATGCGGGCAAGGGCGGCCGCCAGGCCGTAGAAGATCGCAAGACAGGCCGGCAGCCCGAGGATTGCCAGCGGCAGCGCCCAGGCGAATTCTTCCTGATCGATCAGCAGCGCATGGCCGAGCCACCAGAGGCCGGCGACGAAATAGCCGAAGCCGAACAGCCAGCCGGTGGCAAACGCCGGCCACAGCCTGCCGATCAGACCGCTTTCAGGCGAAGCCGCCGCCCCGTCGATCAGCCAGACGAGCAGCGTGAAGGAAACGAACATCGCTGCGAAAAAGCCGATGGGCGGCAGCGCCAGAACCGCGAATGCCCCGGCGGCGATGGCCAGCAGCGACCGTTTGAAACCCCAGACGAGGATAACCCTGTCCGCAAGCCGCTCCATGCGCACTCCCATCAAACCGCGAATCAACCCATCCGCAGTCTTTCAAAAAAGCGGCTCTTTGTCCCGTCAGTTGGGTTCTGTCAGTTGGCGGTCGATTTCGCCGGCCGGTCGTCGCCGGCCTCGGCGCCGGGAGGGATGTCGCCGTCCGTCTTGGGGCGGCGGCGAACCGCGTGGCGCTTGCGGGTGATGCGCAGCCGCTTGATGCGGCGCGGATCGGCGTCGAGGATGTGGAATTCGAAGCCTGGCAGCGCCTGGACGACCTCGCCGCGCACCGGGATGCGGCCGAGTGCGGAGAAGATCAGGCCGCCCAGCGTATCGACCTCGTCGACCTGCTCGCTGATGTCGAAATCCGGCCCGATCGCTTGGGCGATCTCTTCCAGCTCGACGCGGGCGTCGGCGATGAACATGTCCTCGGCGACGCGCTTGAACATCACTTCTTCGTCGTCATGTTCGTCGTCGATGTCGCCGACCACCATTTCGACGATGTCTTCATGCGAGGCAAGTCCGTCGGTGCCGCCATATTCGTCGATGACGAGCGCCATCTGCGTGCGGTTCACCTGCATCCGCCGCAACAGGTCTGACGCCAGCATTGACGGCGGCACGAACAGGATCTTGCGGATGATACCGGCCTCGGCCAGCGTCTTTTGCAGGTCGACGCGGGCGAGATCGAAATTCTGCTTGGCCGAACGCGTGGTCTTCTGGATGTTTTCGGGCGCAACCTCGATCGCCGGCACGACAGCGGCCGGTTTCGTCGGGCCTCGGCGCTTGTTGCGCGCCTGCTTGGCGACATAGGAGAGCAGGTCGCGGATATGCACCATGCCGCGCGGATCGTCGAGCGTATCGGCATAGACAGGCATGCGCGAGCGGCCGGATTCCTCGAAGAGGATCATCAGTTCGCCGATGGTGATGTTCTGGTCGACCGCCTCGATATCGGCGCGCGGTACCATCACGTCGGCGACGCGGACCTCGCGAAAGCGCAGGATGTTGTTGAGCATCGCCCGTTCGTCGGGCGAAAAGGCGTCGTCGCCGGCCGCATCGGTCATCAGTGCGTCGGCGAGATCCTCGCGCAGTCGCGAGCCCTGCTGCGGGCGAAGGATGCGCGCGGCGCGCGACCAGAAGGATTGCGATCGGCCGGATGGCCGACTACTACTGCCTGCCTCGTCCGAAGAGGAGGAAGGCTCGGAGTCCTTGGCGTCTGCCGCCGGCTTCGTCGTAAAGTCGCTCATGGTTCCATTTTAAGGTCTTGACCCTCGTAGGGATCAGATAGGCCGAGCTGCGCCAAAATGCGAGTCTCCAGCCCCTCCATAATTTCGGCTTCGGCACTATTCATATGGTCGTAGCCGAGAAGATGCAAGAAACCGTGCACCAGAAGATGGGTTAGGTGGTCGTCGAAACTCTTTTCGAGCTCGGCCGCTTCCCGCTCCAGCGTCTCCCGGGCGATGATGATGTCGCCGAGCATCGGGCCGGGCATCTTGCCGGGCTGAATCGGAAAGGCCGGAAAGGAGAGCACGTTTGTCGCCTTGTCCTTGCCGCGCCATTCGGCGTTGATGTCCTGGATCGAGGCATCGTCGGTGAAAACAAGCGAAACCTCGGGCGGCATCGTCGGGAATGGCTGCTTCTCGCTGTCGCGTAGATAGACCGCGGCGGCACCGAGCACGCGTTCGCAAAACGACAGCAGCGTCTCCTCGCCGGGCCAGCCGATGTCCTCGACGCTGATCTGGATGTCGAGTTCGGCCATTAGTCCTGCCGGCTGACGTCTTCGGCGACGGCATAGGTGGAATCATAGGCCCTGACGATGCGCCCGACCAGCGGGTGGCGGACAACGTCGGTATCCGTGAAGCGCACGATCGAGATGCCCTCGACGCCGTTCAGAAGCTGCAGGGCCTCGACGAGGCCGGATTTAACGCCGCGCGGCAGATCGATCTGGCTCGGGTCGCCGGTGACGATCATGCGCGCATTTTCGCCGAGACGCGTCAGGAACATCTTCATCTGCATCGACGTGGTGTTCTGCGCTTCGTCGAGGATGATGGCGGCGTTGGCGAGCGTGCGGCCGCGCATGAAGGCGAGCGGCGCGATTTCGATAACGCCGGCGGTGATCGCCCGGTCGACCTTGTCGGCAGGGATCATGTCGTAGAGCGCATCATAGAGCGGGCGAAGATAGGGATCGACCTTTTCCTTCATATCCCCGGGCAGGAAGCCGAGGCGCTCGCCGGCCTCGACGGCCGGGCGCGACAGGATGATCTTTTCGACAGCGCCGCGCTCCAGCAGCTGGGCGGCATGGGCGACGGCGAGATAGGTCTTGCCGGTGCCGGCCGGGCCGACGCCGAAGACAAGCTCGGCGCGTTCCAGTGCCCTGATATAGGCGTCCTGCATCGGCGTGCGGGCGATGATCGTTTTCTTGCGGGTGGAAACCTGCGCCATCGTCAGCTTGGCCTTGCGCTCCATCGTCGGCAGGCTGAGCTGATCGTCGGCGGCGACCGCCATGCGGATTGCACCCTCGACGTCGGATCGTTCCACGCTGCCGCCTTTCTGAAGCTTTTCATAGAGATAGTCGAGTGTCCGCCGCGCCTGATTGGTGGCCACGACATCGCCGGTGATGACGACCGAATTGCCGCGTGCCCGCGCATCGATGTTCAGCCGTTGCTCGAGCAGCTTGAGGTTTTGGTCGAATTGACCGAAGAGCTCGCTGGCGAACCGGTTGTTCTCGAACGTCAGGACGAAGTGATTGGTATCGCTCGGCGTGCGGGGGTGGCGCGGTGAAGAAGAAACCAATTCTTGTCCGTTCAAGCGGTCGGGCTCCTTGGGTTAGACCGCAGCCTCTGCGCGTTCGGCAAACAGGCTGTTTGTTCCGGTCCCTGTGATTCGCACTTTGATAATGTCACCGATTTGCGATGCTTTTGCATCAACATTCACGGATTGAAGCCAGGGAGAACGTCCGATTAGTTGTTCCGGCATGCGACCGGGCTTTTCGAGCAACAGGTCGATCTCTTTGCCGATGCAAGATTCGGCAAATTCCTGCTGCTGCTTCAGGAGAAGCATTTGCAGGCGTTCCAGCCGTTCTGCCTTGATCTCTTCCGGCACCTGATCCTTCAGCTCCGCGCCGGGCGTGCCCGGTCGTGTCGAGTATTTGAACGAGAAGGCCTGTGCATAACGGACCTCCTCCACAAGTCTCAATGTATCCTCAAAATCCTCATCTGTCTCCCCCGGAAAGCCGGTGATGAAATCGCCCGACAGCGCAATGTCGGGCCGCACCGTGCGGATGCGCTCGATCAGCGCCAGATATTCGGCCGCCGTATGGCGCCGGTTCATCGCTTTCAGGATGCGGTCGGAGCCCGATTGCACCGGCAGGTGCAGATAGGGCATCAGTGCGCTGAGGTCGCGATGGGCATTGATCAGCCGGTCGTCCATGTCGCGCGGATGGCTTGTGGTATAGCGCAGCCGCGCAAGGCCGGGGATCTCGGCCAGCCGGTAGAGCAGGTCGCCGAGGCTCCATGCCTCGTCCCGCGGTCCGGCGCCGTGCCAGGCGTTGACGTTCTGCCCGAGCAGGGTGATCTCGCGCACCCCGCTGTCGGCGAGCTTTTCGGCTTCCTCGACGATCTGGGAAACCGGCCGCGACACTTCCGAGCCGCGCGTATAGGGCACGACGCAGAAGGTGCAGAATTTGTCGCAGCCTTCCTGCACCGTCAGGAAGGCGGTGACGCCGCGAGCGCGGATCCTTCGGCTCTCGGCGATCGGCAGATGCTCGAACTTGTCCTCGATCGCATATTCCGTATCGACGACGCGCTGGCCTTGTTTGGCCAGGCGTAGCGCTTCCGGCAGGCGATGATAGGTCTGCGGGCCGATGACGACGTCGACGGCGGGTGCGCGGCGCAGGATCTCTTCGCCTTCGGCCTGGGCGACGCAGCCGGCGACGCCGATCATCATCTCCCGTCCGTCCGCCGCCTTCTTCTTTTTCATCTCGCGCAGCCGCCCGAGCGCCGAATAGACCTTCTCGGCTGCCTTCTCACGGATATGGCAGGTATTGAGGAGAACGAGGTCCGCCTCTTCCATATCCTCGGTCGGCTCATAGCCGTCGCGGGCGAGCGCATCGCTCATGCGCATGGAATCGTAGACGTTCATCTGGCAGCCATAGGTCTTGATGAAGACCTTGCGGCTGTTGCTGCCGTCGCGGAGGCTCTCGCTGGGAATTGCCTCGGGGGCCTGGAGAAGGGCGCTGTCCTGTGTCATGGCGCGCTATTTAGTGGTTTTTGCCGCCGGAGAAAATCGAAATCTTGTTTTAGCAGCCTGCTAGGAGATTTCTCGCCCGCGCAAGCGGCTATTCAGGAGGTTGCGGATGCGCAAGGCGATCGTCGCGCTCACCTCCTTGCGGCTGGTCTCGGCGCGATAATCGACCGCCTCGCCGAAGGAAACCTCGGCGTCGATGGCGCCGCAGCGCACGATGTCGAGGAGGTGGGGCAGCAGCTCGATATCACCCGGCCAGGCGGCGAGCGGCCGGTGATAGCGCCCCATGGCGATGCCGTGCACCCTGGTATAGGCAACCGCCACCGGCTGCACCACGACGGTTCCCGTCGGCGAATAAGGCACCGCCATCGCCGCGGCGCCGAACAGCGAGGACTTGACCTCGAGCAACCGGTTGCCGTCCGAGGTCGTGCCTTCGGGGAAGAGCACGACGATCTCACCGTCGGCCATGCGCCCGGCGATCTCGTTTGCCTGATGGCCGGTCTTGCGCCGCTCCTCGCGCACCACGAAGACGCTCTTCTGCAGCTTGGCGAGCGTGCCGAAGATCGGCCAGTCGCGCACCTCGATCTTGGCGATGAAGACGACGTCGGCAACGGCTGACAGCACCATGATATCCAGCCAGGAGGAATGGTTGGAACAGAGCATCAGCGGCCGGCGATCTTCCAGCTTGCCCATGACGCGGACGCGGATGCCGAGGCAATAGCAGACGATCCGGTGCCAGGCGCACGGAAGCCGGCGGCGCAGCCGCCAGTCGAACCGCAGCGCCAGGACCTGCAGCGGCATGAGCACGATGCTGACGGCAAGGATGACGACCGCGGCGAAAGCGATGCGCAGCCAGGCGATCAAATGCTGGTCTCCCGGGCTGCCATCGCTTCAGAGATCTTCTTTCTTCAGCGGAACGCCGTAGAGCTCCAGCCTGTGGTCGACCAGCCGGAAGCCGTGCTCGCGGGCGATGCGCTCCTGCAGCGCCTCGATCTCCGGCGAGCGGAATTCGATGACCGTGCCGGTCTTCAGGTCGATGAGATGGTCGTGATGTTCTTCCGGCACCGTTTCGTAGCGCGAGCGCCCGTCGCGGAAGTCGTGGCGGGCGATGATGCCGGCATCCTCGAATAGTTTCACGGTGCGATAGACCGTCGAGATCGAGATCTTCGCATCGACCTTCACCGAGCGGCGGTAGAGTTCTTCGACGTCGGGATGGTCTTCCGAATCTTCCAGGATGCGCGCGATCACGCGGCGCTGCTCGGTCATGCGCATGCCGCGTTCGGTACAAAGCTCCTCAAGGGTCTTGGCTACATCAGTCATCGCCGGCCTATAGAGATATTCGTGTTTCGACAACGCCGCTGGGGCATTTGCGCCGGCCTGCATGTTATCTCGCTGCCAGGGAACTACCGAAGAACGCGCTTCATGACAAGCGCCGTGGAGAGGGCGCCGTTTTCTTGTTTGTAGTAACCCTGACGTTCGCCGACCTTTTCGAAGCCGAGCTTGCGGTAGAGGCCAAGCGCTGCCGTATTGCCGTTGTCGACCTCGAGAAACATGCTCTCGCCGCCGCGCGCGCGCGCTTCCCGCATCGCCGCCTGCATCAGCCGCCAGCCAAGCCCGGCACGGGCGACCTTCGCCTGCACGGCAATCGTCAGGATCTCCGCCTCGCCGGCGACATGGCGGGCGAGAATGAACCCCGGAAGCGGCTTTTTCAGGATGGCATTGGTCTGGCGCGCGACGAAGCCGAAAACGGTATCCTGCATCAGCAGGCCGTGAAATTCACCGTCGCCCCAGGGCCGGGCGAACCGCTCGCCGTGCAGGGCGGCAACATCGCGGCAATCCTCGCGCTCCATGGCGATGATCTCGAATTCCGGTTTCAGCGTCAGATAGCTTTCCAGCATCGTCATACTCGTCGCGCAATCGCGTACCCGGCCTGCGGCTTGGCATCGGGTCCGCGCAGATAAAGGGGCTTCGGCCTTCCGGCATCGGCGTGGGCGGCAGCGCCCAGACGCGCCACGACGGAGATCGGGAATCTGTTGGTGTGATCGCCGCCGGCGTCGGCCTTGAGGAGGGGCGTCGCTGAACCGGTGATCTCGCCGTCAAAGCCGGCGGCAAAAACCTGCGCTTCCGCAACGCTGACTGCCCGTGGCGCGTCGAGGGGCGAACCGTCGGCCGCGAAGGACTGGAGGTAGATTTCGTCGCGCTTGGCATCCATCGCCGCCAGCACGGCGCGATGAGGCGTCTTGTCGCGCTGGGCTGATGCCATGACTTCGAGCGTGGTGACGCCGACGGCCGGCACATTGAGGGAAAGTGCAAAACCGCGGGCTGCGGCAACGCCGACGCGGATACCGGTAAAGGAGCCGGGACCGATGGTGACGGCGAGGCGGTCGACACCCGAAAGGACCAGTCCCGCCTGATCGAGTGCGCGATCGACGATACCAATCAGATGTTCAGCATGCCCCTTGCCGATCATGTCCGATGCCTCCCCCAGCACCGTATCCCTGCCGCTGTCATAGACAGCGGCAGCGCAGTCCACACCTGCCGTGTCGAGCGCCAGAATGATCATGCCATCAATTTCCGAATAAACCAGTGTCGCCTATCGATAAATCCGTTCGGCCGAACCTGAGATGAACGGCTGGACGAATTCAAGATTTTTAAGCGGCAATCACTTCCTCCACTTCCGGAACGAAATGGCGCAGCAGGTTCTGGACGCCGTGCTTCAGCGTTGCCGTCGAAGACGGGCAGCCGGCGCAGGAACCCTTCATATTCAGATAGACCTTGCCGTCCTTGAAGCCGCGGAAGGTGATGTCGCCGCCATCCTGGGCAACGGCCGGGCGTACGCGGGTCTCCAGAAGCTCCTTGATGGTCAGCACGATCGATTCATCGCCTTCGTCGAAGAATTCGTCGCCGGCGTCGGCGTCTTCGGAAAGGATGGAGGCATCGCCCATGACCGGCTTGCCGGACATGAAGTGCTCCATGATCGAGCCTAATATAGCCGGCTTAAGATGCTGCCAGTCGGCATTGTCCTTGGAGACGGAAATGAAATCATAGCCAAAATAGACGCCGGTGACGCCGGATATTTCGAACAGGCGGGCAGCGAGCGGCGAGGCTTGAGCCTCTTCTGCGCTGCGGAACTCGGCCGTGCCGTTTTCCATCACCACCTTGCCCGGCAGGAACTTCTGCGTGGCGGGGTTCGGCGTGGCTTCGGTCTGAATGAACATCTGGATCTCCATGCGGCCGGTCCATGGTTTCGGCCGTCTTTAGAATTCTTCAAAAGAAGATAAGCCGATTGACGGCTCTAATCAAGAGACTTGTACTCAAGAAATGCCAGAACAGGATGATTTCAGGCTTGTTCGGCCTAAAATCTGAATCTTGTTCTACATTATATAGTTAGAGCATGATGTCGTCCGAAAACCGCTCACACTTTTCGGCATCATGCTCTAGCAGAGAGCGTCGATTTCCTCGTTGGTCAGCGTATCCGGCAGCACGGTGACCGGGATCGGAAACGCCGCCGCGCGGCCGGCAACCGAGGAGACCAGTGGCCCTGGACCTTCCTTCGCCGAACCGGCGGCCAGAACCAGGATCGCCACATCGCGGTCTTCCTCGATCACGGCGTTGATCTGTTCGGCAGCACCGCCCTCGCGGATGACGACCTCAGGCTCGATGCCGATGGTCTCGCGCACGATCTGGGCGATCTTGGCAACCACCGCCTCGGCCTCTTCACGCGCTTCGGCCCGCATGATCTCTTCGACGCCGAGCCATTGCTGGAAATCCCCGTCGGGGATCACGTAGAGCAGCACCAGCCCGCCATTGGAATTCTTCGCGCGCCGGCCGGCATAATGAACGGCGCGTTGGCATTCGGGTGTACCGTCGATCACCGCCATGAATTTGCGGCGGTGACCTTCGAGCCGTGAGAGTCGCTTCGATACCATGGCGCCGACTCTGACACCCGAAGCGGAAAATTTGCAAGTCCAGTTTTTGCTCTGATGCCCCAGAAGAAATCCTCTTCTACCGCGACAGGGAGAAGAGGAGATTTATCTCAATAGAGGAAGCCGATGACGTCGCGCACCTGGCGCATCGTCACTTCGGCACGTGCCCTGGCGCGTTCGCCGCCCTTGCGCAGGATCGCGTCGATATGGCTGGTATCGTCCATCAGCCGGCGCATTTCGCCGGTGATGGGCGCCAGCACGTTGATTGCCAGATCGACCAGCGCCGGCTTGAAGACGGAGAATTGCTGGCCGCCGAACTCGGCAAGCACGTCCGCCTTCGACTTGTCGGCGAGTGCGGCATAGATCGCCACCAGATTGTCGGCTTCCGGACGGCCCTGCAGCCCGTCGATCTCGCTCGGCAAGCCGTCAGGATCGGTCTTGGCCTTGCGGATCTTCTTCGAGATCGCGTCCTCATCGTCCATCAGGTTGATGCGCGAGAGATCGGAAGGGTCCGACTTCGACATTTTCTTGGTGCCGTCGCGCAGCGACATGACACGCGGCGCCGGCCCGCCGATCAACGGCTCGACCATCGGGAAATAGGCATGCACCGGCTCGTTGCCGACGGTGATGTCGACGCCGTAGCCGGTCCTGCTGATATGCTCGGCATAGTCGAGGTTGAACTTCATCGCGATGTCGCGGGCAAGCTCCAGATGCTGCTTCTGGTCCTCACCAACAGGCACATGGGTGGCGCGATAGACGAGAATGTCGGCAGCCATCAGGCTCGGATAGGCGTAGAGCCCGAGCGAGGCCTGTTCGCGGTCCTTGCCGGCCTTGTCCTTGAACTGCGTCATCCGGTTCATCCAGCCGATCCGGGCGACGCAGTTGAAGATCCAGGCGAGTTCGGCATGCTGCGGCACGGCCGACTGATTGAAGACGATATGTTTTTCCGGATCGATGCCGGCGGCGATGAAGGCAGCGGCGATCGAGCGTGTCTGGCTCGGCATGTCCTCATGCACGAGCTGGGCGGTGAGCGCATGCATGTCAACGACGCAATAGATGCAGTCATTGCCTTCCTGCAGCGCCACGAACCGGCGGATCGCGCCGAGATAATTGCCGAGATGCAGATTGCCGGTCGGCTGTACGCCGGAGAATACGAGTTTCTTGAATTCGTTCATGTCGTCCTCAATAGGCTGGTGGAGGGCCCACGCTGTCACAGTTTAAATTGCTGCAGAATGCAGCAGGGCTTTTCGCCCATGTTGTTAACGCCGCGGCTTATGCACGGGCAACCGGTCGCAATCAAGGGGTTCAGGCGGCAGTGTGCTGGATCAGATCGAAAGTGTTGCCGTAGGGATCCGCAAACACCGCCACCGTACCGTAAACCTCATGACGCGGCTCTTCCAGAAAGCGCACGCCGACTGCCAGCATCGCGGCATGGTCGCGGGCGAAATCGTCGGTCTTCAGAAAGAAGCCGACACGCCCGCCGGTCTGATTGCCGATGGCCGCGCGCTGCGTCTCGTCTGCCGCTTGCGCCAGCAGAAAGGCGGCTCCATCCCCACACCTCGGCTTCACAACTACCCAGCGCTTGCCCTCCGGCTGCAGCTCGTCCTGAAGGCAATCGAAACCAAGACTATCGCAGTAAAAAGCCTTGGCGCGGTCGTAATCGTCGACCACGAGGGTGACGAGAAAAAGAGACTGGATCGTCATGTGCTGCCTCGCGTTTGAGATGTTTATTCCAGTTGTGAGTGGCAATTCCCCGAATTTTAAGTCGAATTGATCAGCCGCCTTACTCATAATTGAGTATAAAATTTCACAAAAAAGCTTTTTTTGAACCGAAAATCCTGCGCCTGGTGCTGGCGCCGTTGGGGTCGCTGGATAGCCGATCGGAGCGACCATGCAGAACGCAATTTTGCTCGCCATGGCAGGCCTTTTCGCCCTACAATCAGCAACGGGTGCCGTCGGTCAAGACATGAAAAGGCACGCCGCTCATCTTCCAAAACATCAGGCACGTCTCGCCTACACGGTCCAGACCGTCAGCGTTCGTGCCGGCTGCTTTCCAGGGCGCCTGCGAACGATCCTATCGCATATTGCTGCGAAGACCGGCCGACGCCCGGTGATAACCTCGGGCCACAGGCCGCATCCCCGCCGCCATGGGTCCCTGCACGAGAAATGTCTGGCGGCCGATTTCAGGATACCCGGCCTGTCGGAGCGCACCATCATTGCTGCCGCAAGAAGCGCGCCGGGCATCGGCGGCATCGGCAGCTATTGCAACGGCATCATCCATGTCGACGTCGGACCACAGAGGCGCTGGGTGGATTGCTAAAGGATCCATCCGGCCGGCGTTTTCCCATTCTGTTTATCCCACCCATTGCAGCCATCATGATATTGGCCAATTGAACAGGCAAGGCTCGTAGCGCGGGGTAAGGCAATGCGGAGGCGTCGACACGCACCGAAACTACCCGCTCACCAACAAAATCTAAGACTTAGCCTTCGGCTAAGATCTTGATTTTGTATCCTCTCCCACAGGGGGAGAGGTATTTCGAGGCGAGCGCCGCGATTCCCCTCTCCCGCTGTGGGAGAGGAAGCAATTTCAACATCTTAGCTTCAGCTAAGTGTTAGAAATTGCAGGTGAGGGGATCATACCCTATCCTCGAGCGCGACGCAGGGAGGGACGCGATGCGCCACATACCGCCGCCGATCAACCGAAGCCGCGCCAAGGCGATGCGGAAGGATTCGACGCGCGCGGAAAATATGTTGTGGCAGGTCATTCGAGATCGGAAACTCGAAGGTTTCAAGTTCAAACGACAGGTGCCTCTGGGGCGCTACA
This sequence comes from Rhizobium leguminosarum bv. viciae, assembly GCF_012276115.1. Taxonomy (GTDB): domain Bacteria; phylum Pseudomonadota; class Alphaproteobacteria; order Rhizobiales; family Rhizobiaceae; genus Rhizobium; species Rhizobium leguminosarum_T. Next base: position 52,697 of record NZ_WIEU01000025.1, read on the forward strand.
TTCTCGATTTTGTTTGCTTCGAAGCTAAAATCATCATCGAAGTCGACGGCTCGCAGCACGCGGAGAACGCAGCCGATACAGTTCGCGACGATTGCTTCAAGGCTGAAGGCTTCCGTATCCTTCGCTTTTGGAACGATGAAGTCGAAAACAACCTCGATTTCGTCTGCGCTTCCATCCTGACGCAACTTCGAAATCGAGGCGAATAAACTCACCCTTCCGTCTTCGCCGGCTTGCGGTTCAGATTGCGTCGGATCATGCCGAGATTTGCCCCGCCGACCAGGAAGGCGGCGGCGAAATAGATCAGCATGGCGATCGCAATCAGCAGCCCGAGGGTGCCGACCTTGGTAAGGAGCGGCGCGCCGGAAGCAAGCCATGGCGCCCAATATTGCTTGAGGAAGACGATGGCGGCGCCCATGACGGCCGCAGCGACGATCAGCAGGGTGGTGCGCTTTGCCAGCGCCCATTCCCATGTCAGGTGGCCACGGCGCAAAAGCGTGGCAAACAGCAGCACGGTGCTGATCCAGCCGGCCGTGGCCTCGGCAACGGCGATGCCGGGCGCGCCCATATAGGGGAAGAGGGTCAGCGCCGTGGCGCAGTTGGTCGCAACCGCGATGGCCGAAAAGCGCATCGGCGTCTTGGTGTCTTCGCGGGCATAGAAGCCGGGCTGCAGCGCCTTGATCAGCACGAAGGCCGGCAGGCCGATGCCGTAAATCGCCAGGATCGAGCCGACGACGGCGGTGTTTTCCTGATGAAAGGCGCCGCGCTCATAGAGCACGCGGATGATCTCGTCGGAGAGGATCCAGAGCGCGAAAGCGGCGGGGATCGTCAGGAACAGCACGAATTCGATCGAGCGGTTCTGCAGGTTTCCGGCCTCGCGCAGGTTGCCGCCCTTCAGCGCCCGGGCAAGCTCCGGCAGCAGCACGACGCCGACGGCGACGCCGACGACGCCGAGCGGCAGCTGATAGATGCGATCGGCATATTGCAGTGCTGCGATCGCGCCGTCGCGGGACGACGCAATCGCCTGGCCGATCAGCTGGTTGATCTGGGTGATGCCGCCGGTCACCGCCGCCGGCACCGCCAGGATCAGCAGCCGCTTGACATTCGCAGTCATCTTCGGGAAGCGGAAGCCGATGCTCATGCCGGCCGCAAGCACGCCGACATAGACGACGGCAAGCTGCAGGACGCCGGCGGCAAGCACGCCCCAGGAGAGATACCAGGCCGTCGCCAGCGGGTCGGCGCCGGTGTAAAGCGCATAAAGCAGCGCCCCGATCATCACCACGTTGAGGAAGACGGGCGCGATGGCGGCGGCGAAAAAATGATGCAGCGAATTCAGCATGCCGCTCATCATCGCCGTCAGCGACATGCACATCAGATAGGGAAACATCACCGCCGCCATGCGGATGGTGATCGAGAACTTTTCGGGATCGTCGGCAAAGCCCGGCGCGATGACGAAGCGCACCAGGAGCGGCATGGCAAGCTCCATCACGATGGTGATGAGAAGCAGCACCGAAAACAAGACGCCGAACACTTCTTCCGAAAAGCGCTTGGCGCCATCCGTGCCGTTCGCCTCGATCTCCTTGGCAAAGAGCGGCACGAAGGCGGCGTTGAAGGCGCCCTCGGCAAACAGCCGGCGGAAGAGATTCGGAAAGCGGAAGGCGGCGTAGAAGACGTCGGCCATTGGTCCGGTTCCGAGCGCCGCAGCCATCAGCGTTTCACGGGCGAAGCCGAAGATGCGGCTGCCGAGGGTGGCGCCGCCGACGGTCGCGAATTTCTTGACGAGGCTCATGCGTTTGGGCTCATGCGTGGGGACTCATGCGTTCAAGCTCATATGGGGGAACCGGCCTTTTTTTCGCTGGCAGGCGGGGTCCGGGCGGTGGCGGCGGGTGCGATGATGCCGGAGGGCATGCGCTCGCGCAGCTCGTCTTCTTCCTCGGCCATGACGGCCTTCATCCGGGCGGTGATGTTGGCGCGCTTGCTGTCGCCGGAAATTTTCTGGCCGACCAGATCGGTGACGTAGAAGGTGTCGATCACCTTCTCGCCGAAGGTGGTGATGCGGGCCGACTGGATGTCGAGCGACAGATCGGAAAGTACGGCGGTGATCTCTGACAGCAGCCCCGGCCGGTCGAGGCATTCGACTTCGATGACCGTGAACTTGTTCGACAGGCTGTTGGTGATGTTGACCGACGGCGGAATGACGAAGGCCTTGCTCTTCTTGCGGTTGCGCGCGCGCGTGGCGATGACCTCGGGCAGGCGCTTGCGGCCGGACAGCACGTCCTCGATCATCCGTCCGATCGTCGCCGCCCGCCGCAGCTCGTCGGCATCGTCGGTGAATTCACGGCTGACATGGATCGTGTCGAGCGCCCGCCCGTCCGATGTCGTGAAGATCTGGGCGTCGACGATGTTGGCGCCGGCCGCAGCACAGGCGCCGGCAATGACGGCGAGCAGCCGCGGATGGTCGGGCGACAGCACGGTGATTTCGGTAATCGCGTGGAAGCTGTCGGTGCGCACCGTGGTGGCAAGCGCCTGGCCCGCTCTATCCGTCTGGCGGATGAAATGGGCGTGGCGGATCTGGTCTTCCAGCGGCACGGAGAGCAGATAGGGCTGGTAGTGCAGCTTGGTATAGGTATTGCGGTTCTTCTGGCTCCAGTCGGCGAGCGCCGAATGCAGCGCCTCGGCAGCGGCATTGGCCCGCTCCTTGCGGGAGACCTCCGAAAAGCCGCCGGCGAGCAGCAGCTCGGTTTCATAATAGAGCGTGCGCAGAAGCTGTCCCTTCCAGCCGTTCCACACACCCGGACCGACGGCGCGGATATCGCAGATCGTCAGGATCAACAGCATCTTCAGCCGGTCGAGCGACTGCACGCGGTCGGCGAAATCGGTGATTGTCTTGCGGTCGGTGAGGTCGCGGGTCTGCGCCACCATCGACATGGTCAGATGTTCTTCGATCAGCCAGACGACGATTTCCGTCTGCTTCTGCGACAGGCCGAAGCGGACGCAGAGCTTGCGGGCGACGCGGGCGCCGGCGATCGAATGATCCTCCTGGCGGCCCTTGGCGATGTCGTGGAGGAGCACGGCGACATAAAGCGCCTCGCGATCCTCGATGCCGGGCATCAGCTTGTTGGCGAGCGGATGCAGATCCTCGGCGCGCCCCTTGTCGATCTCGGAGAGAATGTCGACCGTGCGGATCAGATGTTCGTCGACCGTATAGTGGTGATACATGTTGAACTGCATCATCGCGACGATCTTGCCGAATTCGGGGATGAAGCGGCCGAGCACGCCGGCCTCGTTCATCCGGCGCAGGATGAGCGCCGGATCCCGCTTCGACGTCAGGATCGACATGAATAGCCGGTTGGCCTCGTCGTTTTCCCGCAAGGCATTGTCGATCAAAGCGAGGGAACGGGTAACGCGTTTCAGCGCGTCCGGATGGAATTCCAGCCCGTTGATGTCGGCAACGTGGAAGAGTCGGATGATGTTGACAGGATCACGCTTGAAGACCTCGGGGTCGGCCAGCGCAATGCGGCCGCGGTCTTCGACGAATTCGACGCTGCCGGCGATCTTGCGGTTGCGATGGGTGAAGCGGCTGATGACGCCGGTGAGGCCCGGGATCGACTTCGCCTGCTGGTCTTCAAGCGCGGCGCAGAGGATGCGCGTGAGATCGCCGACATCCTTGGCGACGAGGAAATAGTGCTTCATGAATCGCTCGACGGCCGAAAGGCCCGGGCGGGTGTGATAGCCGAAGGCTTCGGCGATCTCGCGCTGGATATCGAAGGACAGGCGCTCCTCGGCCTTGCCGGTCAGGAAGTGCATGTGGCAGCGCACCGCCCAGAGAAAATCGTCGGCTTTTTCAAGCAGGCGGTATTCGTGCTTGGAGAGCACCCCGAGCTTGACCAGCTCCGCCTGGTCGCGCACGTGATAGTAATATTTCGAGATCCAGAACAGCGTGTGCAGGTCGCGAAGCCCGCCCTTGCCTTCCTTGACGTTCGGTTCGACGAGATAACGCGTATCGCCCGCCTTGCGGTGGCGCTCATCGCGCTCGGCAAGCTTGGCGGCGATGAATTCTGGACCGGTGCCGGTGACGATCTCCTTATCGAAGCGGGTCTCGAGCTCGGTTTCCAGCCGCTGCAGGCCGCAGATATAGCGCATCTCCAGGATGGCGGTGCGGATCGTCATGTCGGATTTGGAAAGCGCGATGCATTCCTCCACCGTACGGGTGGCGTGGCCGACCTTGAAGCCCATGTCCCAGAGCACGTAGAGCATGAATTCGACCGCCTTGTGCGTCTCTTCCGCCGGCCTCGGCAGGAAGAGGAACAGCAGGTCGATATCGGAGCCGGGCGCCAGCGTGTCGCGGCCGTAGCCGCCGACGGCGGTGACCGCGAACTTGTCCTTCTGCTGCGGAAAGATATGGGCGGTGGCGAAATTGTAGAGGACGGTGGTGATCTGGTCCTGCAGCCAGGAAATCCGGTAGGCGCAATTCAGCCCGCCGCCGTCGGCCATAAGGGCCTCGCGCGCCTTCTGCCGGCCTTCGGTGCTTGCCTTCTTCAGCACCGCCAGAAGATCGGCGCGCAGCACGTCGGGCCGGTTGCGGTTGGCCTCGGCAACGGCGTCACACTGCTTCTGCAAGAGCTCGACGTCGAGGATATTGGAGAAATCGAGGTCGCGCATCGCTGTCGCCGGGGCGGTTTCCTGTTCATGCCGGACTGCCGGTTCACGGCCTGCCGCTTGTTTCGTCTGCATGCGCTATAGCCCCTTTGCCCGGCGATTGACACGGGCCTTCATACTGCAAGAACCTTTAAATTTGGCGAAATGGTGTTGCCAAGCGGCAAGAAGCGAGAGCGCTTTGACGCAAGGCGGGGACTGTTCCCGAAATGCTCAGGCTGCGGCCCGCGCATTCAGCAGATGCAGCACCTGCCGTGTCTCGCGCATGATCTCCTCGAGCGCCTGCCTGTCGCATTCGCGATAGCCGGCCTTGGCAATCGAGGTTCCGAGCTCTGAGATCACAGCGCAGCAGCGGGTGATTTTCAGCATGCCGATCGGCGACGTCCAGCCGCGGGCATTGCGGTCCTTATCGGCGCGCCGCATCGTATCGAGCATGGAGCAGATGAGCGAGAGGCGCTCGGTTTCGCGAACCAGTTTTTCCATGAACATGGCGCGCTACTCCTATTTCAGCTTCTTCTTGAGGTCGTAAAGCGCATCCATGGCCTCGCGCGGCGTCATGTCGTCAAGGCTCATCGCCTTCAGCGCCTCCTCGACCTTGGAAGGTCCGCGAGTCGTTTCCTCGCGGCGCACCGCCACCTGGAAGAGCGGCAGGTCGTCGATCAGCTGGCTCGCCGGGTTCTTACGGTCGGCATCTTCCAAGCGCGTCAGTACATCGCGAGCCCGCGCCACGACCGAGGCCGGAAGCCCGGCAAGGCGGGCGACCTGGATGCCGTAGGAGCGGTCCGCCGCACCCGGCCCGACCTCGTGCAGGAAGATGACGTCGCCGTCCCATTCCTTGACGCGCATTGTCGCGTTCGATAGCCGGCCAAGCTTTTCCGAAAGCACGGTCAACTCGTGGAAATGCGTGGCGAAGAGGCCGCGGCAGCGATTGGCCTCATGCAGGTGCTCGACGGCGGCCCAGGCGATCGAAAGACCGTCGAAGGTGGCGGTGCCGCGACCGATCTCGTCGAGAATGACGAGGGAACGGTCGCTCGCCTGGTTGAGGATCGCAGCCGTTTCCACCATCTCGACCATGAAGGTGGAGCGTCCGCGCGCCAGGTCGTCGGAGGCGCCGACACGCGAGAAAAGCCGGTCGACGATGCCGATATGGGCTGATGTCGCCGGCACGAAGGAGCCCATCTGCGCCAGGATCGATATCAGCGCGTTCTGGCGCAGGAAGGTCGACTTGCCGCCCATGTTCGGGCCGGTCAGCAGCCAGATCGCCCCGTCCCGGTCGCCGGTCCTTGGCGACAGATCACAATTGTTGGCGACAAAGGGGCCGCCCGCCTGCCGCCGCAGCGCCTGCTCGACGACCGGATGGCGCCCGCCCTCGATGGCAAACATCTTCGAGCCGTCGACCTGCGGGCGGCAATAGGCCTGCTCCTCGGCGAGAAGCGCCAAGCCTGCGGCGACGTCGATGACGGCAAGCGCCCGGGCGCCCGCTTTGATCGCCTCGGCTTCGGCAACGACGGTCGCCGTCATCCTGTCGAAGGCTTCGAGTTCGATCGTCAAGGCCTGGTCGGCGGCATTGGCGATGCGGCTTTCGAGGTCGGCAAGTTCGGTCGTGGTGAAGCGCATTGCGTTCGCCATCGTCTGGCGGTGGATGAAGCGGGCCTTCGCATCCGCCGTCTCCGTCATCGGCGAGGCATTGCCGGCGGTCACTTCGATAAAATAGCCGAGGACGTTGTTGTGCTTGATCTTCAGCGACCGGATGCCGGTCTCCTCGGCATATTGCAATTGCAGGCCGGCGATGACGCGGCGCGACTGGTCGCGCAGTGCCCGGACCTCGTCGAGCTCGGCGATGGCGCCGTCGCGCAGGAAGCCGCCATCGCGTTTCAGCAGCGGCAATTCGTCGGCGAGCATCTCGGCAAGCAGCTTCTCCAGGGCCGCGGGAAGCGCCTGCAGCCCGGATAGCGCTTGGCCGAGCTCTTCGGGCAGCATCGCCTCGCCGAGCATCGCCGCAACTCCGCTCGCCGCGTCAAGACCCTGGCGTATCGCTGAGAGATCGCGCGGGCCGCCGCGGTCGAGCGCCAGGCGCGACAGGGCGCGCGGCATGTCGGGCACATGTTTCAGCGTGTCGCGCAGATTGCCGCAGAGCAGGGGTTCGTCGATCAGGAAGCCGATCGAGTCGAGCCGCGCATTGATGCGGGCGGGGTCGGTCAGCGGCGACATCAGCCGCTCGGCAAGAAGCCTGGCGCCGCCGCCGGTGACGGTGCGGTCGATCGCCTTCAAGAGCGAACCATTGCGATCGCCGGAGAGCGTGCGGGCAAGTTCGAGATTGGCGCGGGTGGCGGGATCGATGAACAGCGTCGAGGCGGCACTTTCCCGTTCCGGCTTTCCAAGCGGCGGCCGCTCGGCAATCTGCGTCTTCTCGACATAGGCGACGGCGGCGGCCGCCGCCGCCAGCTCGGCGCGTGAGAAGGTGCCGAAGCCGTCGAGCGTCGCGACGCCGAAATACCGCGCGATCCGGCCTTCGGCGCTGGCGCTGTCGAAGAGCACGGAAGGCTGCGGCACGGCTGTCCGGCCGAGCACGTCGAAGACCGGCTTGAGTTCGGGATCGTGAAAGATCGTGTCGGGCAGGATAAGCTCGCGCGGATCGATGCGCAGGATATCGGCAAGCAGTCGCGAGGCCTCGGTCTCCGCAAGCCGGAAGACGCCGGTGGAAATATCGATCCAGGCAAGCGCCAGCAAGGCCTCGCCGCTGGCGCGAATGCGGGTCAGCGCCATCAGATAATTGGATTCAGAGGGCGAAAGCAGCTTTTCCTCGGTGATCGTGCCGGGAGTGACGAGGCGGACGACGTCGCGCTTGACGACGGATTTCGCGCCGCGTTTCTTCGCTTCGGCCGGATCCTCGATCTGCTCGCAGACGGCGACGCGGAAGCCGAGCGAGATCAGCTTCTGCAGATAATCGTCGGCCGCATGCACCGGAACGCCGCACATCGGGATATCCTGGCCCATGTGCTGGCCGCGCTTCGTTAGCGTGATGCCGAGCGCGCGTGAGGCTTCCAGCGCATCCTCGAAGAACAGCTCGTAGAAATCTCCCATGCGATAGAACAGAAGCGAACCCGGATTGTTCGCCTTGATCTCGATATATTGCTCCATCATCGGCGTCGCCGAGGCACGGCTTTCCGCCGTGGCAAGCTCGGCAGCCGAAAAGGCTTCATTCCCTGTGTCTATTCGTGCGTTCACGGAGGTGGAGTTTTTCCCAAAAAAACAGGTGCCAACCCTATCCGCGCGCCGCTATAGATGACAACAGCATTTGAGGAAGAGCAAAGCGTCGCCCACAGGACGTTGGAGGATTTATGCCCGATATCGATAAGAAGGACCGGCTGGTGACCTCGGTTACCGACCAGGAGGCGCTCGATTTTCACGCAACGGGCCGGCCCGGCAAGCTGGAGATCAACCCGACCAAGCCGATGGCGACGCAACGCGACCTCTCGCTTGCCTATTCGCCGGGTGTTGCCGTGCCCGTCAAGGCGATCGCCGCCGATCCGCAGACCGCCTATGATTATACGGCGCGCGGCAACATGGTTGCCGTCATTTCCAACGGCACGGCGATCCTCGGCCTCGGCAATCTCGGCGCGCTGGCTTCGAAGCCCGTCATGGAAGGCAAGGCGGTGCTGTTCAAACGCTTTGCCGATGTCGATTCCATCGACCTCGAGATCGATACCGAAAATGTCGACGAGTTCATCAACTGCGTGCGCTTCCTCGGTCCTTCCTTCGGCGGCATCAACCTCGAGGATATCAAGGCGCCGGATTGTTTCGTGATCGAAAGCCGGCTGCGCGAGCTGATGGACATTCCGGTGTTCCATGACGACCAGCATGGAACGGCGATCATCGCCGCCGCCGGCCTGATCAACGCGCTGGAACTGACCGGCCGCGACCTGAAGACGACGAAGCTCGTCTGCAACGGTGCGGGTGCTGCGGCGATCGCCTGCGTCGAACTCATCAAGGCGATGGGTTTTGCGCCTGACAACGTTATCCTCTGCGATACCAAGGGCGTCATCTACCAGGGCCGCACCGAGGGCATGAACCAGTGGAAATCGGCCCATGCGGCAAAGACCGACACGCGCACGCTGGAAGAGGCGATGAAAGGCGCGGACGTCGTTCTCGGCCTGTCGCAGAAGGGCGCGTTTTCGGCCAAGATGATCCGCTCGATGGCGGAGCGGCCGATCATCTTCGCCATGGCCAATCCCGATCCCGAGATCACCCCGGAAGAGGTGGCCCGCATCCGCGACGACGCCATCATGGCGACCGGCCGTTCGGACTATCCGAACCAGGTCAACAATGTCCTCGGCTTTCCCTATATCTTCCGCGGCGCTCTCGATGTGCGTGCCTCGACCATCAACGACGCGATGAAGATTGCCGCCGTCAACGCGCTGGCAAACCTTGCCCGCGAGGACGTGCCCGATGACGTCGTTGCCGCCTATCAGGGCAATCGGCCGCGTTTCGGGTCGCAATACATTATCCCCGTTCCCTTCGATCCCAGGCTGATCTCGGCGATCCCTGTGGCGGTCGCGCAGGCCGCGATCGAAAGCGGCGTCGCCCGCAAGGTCATCACCGACATGGCCGGTTATGCCCGCGAGCTTTCGGCGCGCCGCGATCCGATCGCCTCGACCCTCGCCAGCCTTTACGAGCGCGTCCGCCGCCGTCCGAAGCGCATCGTCTTTGCCGAGGCCGAGGAAGAACAGGTCCTGCGTGCGGCGATGTCCTACGCCAACCAGCAGCTCGGCACCGCCATCCTGCTCGGCCGCGAGGACCTGATCCGGGCGACGGCGGAACGTGCCGGCATCGATCTCAACCGGCCGGGCCTCGAAATCGTCAATGCCCGGCTTTCGACCCGGGTCGAGGCCTATATCGACTATCTCTATGCCCGGCTGCAGCGGCACGGTTATCTCCACCGCGACGCCCAGCGGCTGATCCATAACGACCGCAACCACTTCGCCGCCACCATGGTGGCGCTCGGCGATGCCGACGGCATGGTGACGGGCATCACCCGAAACTATTCGACGGCGCTCGAAGATGTGCGTCGCTGCATCGACGAGAAGCCCGGCCACCGCGTTATCGGCGTGTCGCTGGCGCTCTGCCGCGGTCGCACGGTCTTCGTTGCCGATACGGCGGTGCACGACATGCCGACGGCCGAAGAGCTTGCCGATATCGCCGAAGAGGCCGCCGGTCTGGCGCGGCGCATGGGTTATCCGCCGCGTGTCGCCATGCTCGCCTATTCCACCTTCGGCCATCCCTCGGGCGAACGCTCCGAGCGGGTGCGCGAGGCGGTGAAGATCCTCGACAAGCGCCGCGTCGATTTCGAATATGACGGCGAGATGGCGGCCGACGTTGCTCTGAACCGCAAGGTGATGGAGCAATATCCCTTCTGCCGCCTTTCCGGCCCGGCCAACGTGCTCGTCATGCCGGCCTTCCACTCGGCCTCGATCTCGACCAAGATGCTGCAGGAGCTCGGCGGCTCCACGGTGATCGGCCCGATCCTCGTCGGTCTCGACAAGCCGGTGCAGATCACCTCGATGGGCGCCAAGGACAGCGACATCGTCAACATGGCGGCGATCGCCGCCTACGGCGGTTCGTAAACTCGCCGCGCAGATGAGACGGCATTCCGTGCCCGGCCGGCCGCGCGTCGGTCGGTCGGAGCATTTTTGTGGATTGTCCTCACACGCCTTCGCATAAGCTGCGATTTACGCTAAGTTGCTGATAATGAACTGATTCGACGGGAATTTTGTTTCTTGCGAAATCAAACTCCATAAACTAAGTTGATTGAACTAAGTTTATGGATGCCGAAGCCGAGATGCGAATCATCAACATCCATGAGGCAAAGACCCATCTGTCGCGGCTCGTCGAAAACGCGGCGAACGGTGAGGTCTTCGTGATCGCCAAGGCCGGCAAGCCGCTGGTCAAGGTGGTGCCGCTCGATGCCGGCGGTGCGCAGCAGATCCGGCGTGTCGGTTTCCTGAGGGGGCGGATCTCAGTGCCGGATGATTTCGACGGCATGGATCTGCGGGACGTCGCAAGGTTTTCAGAGCCGCGATGAAGCTCCTTCTCGACACGCTGCTGCTGATCTGGCTTGCGCAGGATTCGCCGAAACTGCCGAGTGCTGCGAGGGAGCTGGTCGCCGATCCCCTCAACCAGCTGTTCTTCAGCCCGGCAAGCTTTGGTGAACTGAGTGCCAAGCACACCGTCGGTCGCGACGATTTCAATCTCGATCCGCCGCTCTTCTACCGTGCCCTCATCGACAACGATTATTGCGAATTGCCGATCACCGTCATGCATACGCTGGCGGTGCATCGGTTGCCGGCGATCCATGCCGACCCCTTCGACCGGATCCTCGTCGCACAGTCGATCGTCGAAGGCATTCAGCTGCTGACGACGGACAAGACGGTCGCGCTTTATCCCGGCCCGATCCGCCTTTTTCGCTAGAACAGGATGATTTTAGGCTCAATGTCGTCCGAAAACCGCTCACACTTTTCGGCATCATGCTCTGAAGCGCCTCGCGCTCTTCAGACGCGCAAAGGACGCCGCAACACCTTGAATTATTGACAGGCCCCGGCTTTTAGCTCGCGAAGCGGCCTGCGTCGGCGCCGTAATAATTCAGATAGCGGTCCGAAATGCTGGAGATCGGCAGCACAATCAGCACGTCGGTCGTGTTGAAGGCATGATCGACGACCGCGTGGGAGCCGACCATCGCACCGAGGCGCAGATAGCCCTTGATCAGCGGCGGCAGAGCCATCAGCGCCCGCTTCGGGTTGATGGCCTCGACCGGCATCAGGTCCATGTTGCGGGCCAGATGCGGCAGGGCGCCGACGGCCCATTCGTTTTTCGCCAGCACATTGTGGTAGAGGAAGGACAGCGCCAGCGCGTGGCTTTCGAGATAGACGCCGGGGAAAGAGGCACAGCCGAACATGGCGCTGACGCCGTGCTTCAGCGCGTAGGCCCAGTTGCCCTGCCACAACAGCTCGACGGTGCGCTTGGTGCGGTATTCCGGCAGCACGCAGGAGCGGCCGAGCTCCATGAAGCGCTTGTCCGGATGTTTGGCGATAAGGCCGTCGATTTCGAATTCGGAAGCCGAGTAAAAACCGCCATTGGCGATAGCGACATCCTGACGCAACAGACGGTAGGTGCCGACGATCTGGTCTTCCGGGTCGCCCTCGATCGAGCGGTCGAGAACGAGAAGATGATCGCAGACGGCGTCATAGGCGTCGACATCGCGCTGGCGGCGCATGGCGTCCAGCGGCAGCTGCGCCTTCATTTCATCGACGAAGACGCGGTAGCGCACGGCCTGGGCGGCATCGATCTCGCGTGCCGTGCGGGCAAGGCGGGTCTCCAGATTGCCGATGCGGCCGAGGATATCGCCGTCCTTCTGCACGGCAGCCGTCGAGGGCCGTGCAGCCTCCGCCGTGGTGTCACGATTCAGGATGTCGATGGCGGACATGACGATTCTCCCGTTGCCGGCTTATCGACGCCATAAAACACTTCTCTACGACAGGAAAGTGACATTTTGAGTTTCCAGGCGCAAGAAGCGTGCCGGTTTCCGAGGCACTCATCGCGCCTCTGCTCGGCGGGCGGAAAGGGCGGCAACCGCCTGAACTTCGGTCAGCAGCCGCACCGGATCGACCGGCTTTATCATGACGCGATTGGCGCCGTTGAGCAAGACTTGGCGGCGTGATTCGTCGCTCTTGTCGGCGGTCAGTACGATCACCGGCACCGGGGCGAGATCGAGCCGCCGCTCGTGGCCCCGCAGGCGTCCCAGCATGTCGATGCCGTTGCCGCCGGGCATCGAGAGATCGCTGATGATGATATCGGGCCGGGCATTGGCCTCGCAGAGCGCGCAGTCGAGCAGTGTCTCGAAATCTTCGACATGGCGCACCTTATGCCCGCCCTTTTCCAGAACGACACGCACCAGCATGGCATTGATCGGATCGTCTTCGCCGAGCAGGATGCTGAGCCCGCTGGCGGCAACCAGCGTCTCCGCCACCGAAAGCCCGAAACCCGGCTGGTTGTCGTTCAGCGCGTCGCGCTTCTCCATGCCGCGCATGCGCCCGCGCAGCACGTCGATCAGCGACTGTTCGCGCAGCGGCCGGATCAGCCAGGCATCGAAGAGGTCGAGCGGATGCGCGCTGCGTTCTTCCGGGTTGACGAGCAGCACCTTGCGCAGGCCAAGTGCGGCGATTTCGGCGCGATCGGCAAGATGGGCGGAAAATTCCGCCGACATGCGATGGTCGATGATGATGTCGGTCGGCCGCCGTCCGCCCTTTGCCAGCTCGAGCAGCGTTGCCCGCGCCGTCTCGCCGTCGCCGACGAGATGGCAGAGGCCGCCGAGCGCAGTGATCGTTTCGGCGATGGCAGTGCGCGCCGCACCCGCCGGCGCCAGCAACACGACGCTGTTGCCGGCAAGCAGCGTATTTCGCCGGTCGGGGCGCTCGCTGCCGATATCGACAGGGAAGCGGATGGTGAATTCGCTGCCTCTGCCCATTTCGCTGGCAACCGTCAGCGCGCCGTTGAATTCGCGCATGATGCGGGCGGAGATGGCAAGACCGAGCCCGGTGCCGCTGCTCTTGTCGGCTACGCTCCCGCCCTGCTCGAACTCGCCGAAGACGCGCGCCTGCTCCTCCGCCGTCATGCCGGGACCGCTGTCGGTCACGGTGATCGAGAGGTCGTCGCCGTCGAGCGACACGCGGATGAAGACGCCGCCGACCTGGGTGAACTTCACGGCGTTGCCGATAACGTTGAACAGAACCTGGCGCAGCCGCGCCGGGTCGAAGCTCATATTTTCGGGCACGTCGGATGATACGGTGGCGCCGATCTCGATACCCTTTTCATGCGCCCGGTGGGCAAGCATCTCGACGACGCTTTCCAGAAGCTTGCGCAGCGATTCCGAGCGCGGGTGCAGCGCGAAGCGGCCGACCTCGATGGTGGAGAAATCGAGCAGATCCTCGACGAGTTGCGTCAATGCATGGCCGGACTGGCGGATGCTCGCGAGATAGTTCTGCTGTTCCTGCGTCAGCCGCGTCTCGGCGATCAGATGCGTCATGCCGAGGATGCCGGAAAGCGGCGTGCGCACCTCGTGGCTGACGGTGGCAAGCAGCCTCGACTTGGCGGCGCTGTTATACTCGGCCTTCTGGCGGGCCTCCTCGCGGCCCTGCGCGATCAGCCGCTCGTCGGTCACGTCGCGGGCAACGCTCTGCAGCAGCAGGCGGCCGTTCGCCGGGTCGCGGGTGACGACATCGCGCCAGAGGAAGATGCGCTGGCCCTCCGGCGTCGAAATCTCGACATCGTAGCAATGCGGTACCGGGCCGGGGCGGAAGGCAATCCCGATCTCCTCGCAGGTGCGTCCTTCCGGACGCAGCCGCCCGGTCAGGCGGCGAAAAGTGTCGTTGGCGGAGATGATGCGCCGGTCCATGGTGCGGCCAACTGTGATGTCGCCGAGCACGTCGTGCACGTCGGCGAACAGCTTTGCGCCGGCGTTCCAATCCGGCATGGGTTGACCGGGACGCTGCCCGGCCCTGCGCGAGTGAACCAACAGCAGGGCATAACTGGCGATGACGGCAAGGCCAAGAACGACGAGACCGCCAGAAAGCAGCAACGGATCGCCGGCATGGGCAAGCAGCATCAGGATCGTTGCGGCAAGAAGCCCGGCGCCGCCAAGCCAGTAGAACAGCAGGCGCCGTGTCGGTGCCGGCCCGCGCTGGGGGTCATCGGCGCCCCGGGGTGCGGCTGCGATGGGCCGTGGGGAAAAGACCTCCATCCGCTTCTCAAGCGGCTTGGCGGCGGGTCCACCGAAGGCGGCGGACAATCTTTCCTGCAACTGTCCCAGGTTCTGCATGCTATCTGGCTAACATGAGGCCCGTTCCGAATGCCTTCAGGATTTCGATAAGATTTTAGCGGCCGGCTTTTTTCGGCAAAAGCAGCTCGTCGAGAATGACGCAGCCGGCCCCGATGGTGATGAAACTGTCGGCGAGATTGAAGACCGCGAAGGACCAGCTCTCGGTGTAGAAAAGAATATAATCGATCACATGCCCATAGGCGAAGCGGTCGACGAGATTGCCGATCGCGCCGGCGATGATCAGCGCATAACCGAGATGGGCGATCCAGCGATCCTTCGCCGTGCGGTACCACAGCCAGATGACGAAGGCGACGATGATGAGCCGCATGCCGACGATGAACCAGCCGTCCATGCCTGATAGCATCGAAAAGGCGACGCCGAGATTATAGGTGCGGTAGAGCGCCAGCATCGGAACGACGGGCACCGCCTCCTGCAGCGGCAGGTAATGATCAACGGCGATCTTGACGGCCTGGTCGATCAGAACGGCGACGACGATGAAGAAGAGGATCGGTGCCGGGCGCGAAAACAGCGCCGAGCGTGCATGCGTCTGTTCGGTCATTTGCCCTCGGCAAGTGAGAGGAGATGGCGGCGCGCCTCGAAAAGCATGACGGCGGTGGCGACGGCGAGGTTCAGTGAATCGGCGCGGCCCTGCTGCGGAATGCGGGCAAGCGCGTCGGCCTCCCTGGCCAGCTGCTCGGGCAGGCCGGATTGTTCGTTGCCCATCAACAGCACGACGGGCTTTTTCCGGTAGTCGATCGTCCGGTAATCGACCGCGCCGGCAAGATGCGTCGCGACGACGGAAACGCCGGCCGATTTCCTCCAGGCGATGAATTCCTCAGGCGTCGCCCGCGCCACCGGAACGGCAAAGACCGAGCCCATGGTTGCCCGCACCGTTTCGAGCGAGAAGGGATCGGTCGTTTCTCCGAGAAGTATGATGCCGGAAGCGCCTGCCGCATCGGCCGTGCGGATGATGGTGCCGAGATTGCCGGGGTCGCGTACCCGATCGAGCGCCACCCATGTCTCGCCCTCGCTCGGTCGGATACCCTTCAGCGGCGTCCAGCGCTGCTCGAAGATGCCGACGACCATCTGCGGATTGTCGCGGCGGGTGATCGAGGCGATCACCTTTTCGCTGACCTCGAGCACCAGCCCGCCCGAGGCGACGGTCTTTGCCGCCATCTGCTCGACCAGCGGCTTGCCCTTGGCGGCCTTGGCATAGACCAGCGTGCGGATCGCCCAGCCGAGTTCGATCGCATCGATGACGAGCTTCAGTCCTTCGGCCAGGAAAGTACCGCTTTCCTCACGCGACTTCTTGTTCGTCAGCGCCTTGATATCCTTGATGATCGGATTGGCGAGCGAAGTGACTTCCTTCACCTGTCCGACCCTGCGCGGTCCCTGATCGTGGAAGTCCTTGCTCATTTCGGCACCCAGCGGGAAAAGAGGGAGGTGGAAAGCGCGCGGCCCTGCGTCTTGCCGTCGGTGCCGGCTTCGCGAATCACCAGCTCGCCGGATTCGACCACACCGCCGGCGCCCCGCATCGTCTCGCGCATCAGCTCGTGGATCGAATAGAAGCTGGCGCGGATCGAATAGGCCGTCAGCACCAGGCCCACTGCCTTCGGCGACAGGATCTCGCGGCAGACATCGAGCATCAACGGCAGATGCTCGAAGAGATGCCAGACTTCGCCATTGGGGCCGCGGCCGAATTTCGGCGGGTCGGTGAGGATGATATCGTACTGGCTGCCCCGGCGTTCCTCGCGCAGGATGAATTTCATCGCATCCTCGCAGATCCAGCGGATCGGCAGCTTCTCCATGCGCCCGAGCGCCTGGTTCTCCCGCGCCCAGCCGATCGCCTTCTTCGAGGCGTCGACATGGGTAACCTCGGCGCCGGCTGCGGCGGCAACCAGCGAAGCGACGCCGGTATAACCGAAGAGGTTCAGCACTTTCAGCGGCCGGCCGGCCTTTTCGACCTGATCCTTCATCCAGCTCCAGTGGACGATCTGTTCGGGGAAGACGCCGACATGGCGGAAGGAGGTGAAGCGGCCGAGGAAATCGACGCCGAGCAGGTTGAGCGGCCAGGTCTCGCCGAGTGCCTCCTTCGGGAAGCGCCAGCGGCCGGTGCCTTCCTCGTCGGTGTCGCCGGTGAAGGCGGCATCGACCTTTTCCCAGACTTGGGGCGCCAGAGAAGGCCGCCACAGCGCCTGGGCTTCCGGGCGGATGATGCGATAAGGGCCGTATTGCTCGAGCTTTTCGCCGTTGCCGCTGTCGATCAGATGGAAGTCGCCGGCCCCGAGCGATTCGAGGATGACGGGCACGCGCTCGGTCGGGCGCTCGCCGCTGCGTATCATTAGAGGACGCGCGACGGCGGCAGGCACAGCAGCCTCGCGCACCACCTCACGGGTTGCCGCGGGCCGCGCGACCGGCTTCGGCGGCCGGCCTGCCCTATCGTCCCTGCGGCTTTCACCGGAAGGACCTGATGTTTTCTTCTGGCCCGGCCGGCCTTCTCTCTGTTTCAACGTGCTCTTCCGCGTCTCTGTCGGGGTGTCTTATCGGCTTTGCGTCGGCTGCAGGCCCCGCGCGTCTTTTGAAACGCGCAAAGCGCGCTGCGGCACTTTGAATATGCAGTAGCCCAGAAAAGCGGGGCGGATCAACTGCGCTGCCGGCCAGCCCGGGCAAGCGGACAGGGTTTTCCCGGCGCGGCGCCTATTTCAAGCTCTCGGAGGCCTGTGTGCGAAGCCAGCTTTCCGCTGCGTAGAGGGCTGCCACATGCATAGACTGCATGATGACCGCGCCGGACTGCAACTCGGCGAGGATGGCAGCAAGATCCGCAAACAGCAGCTCAACCTTCTCTCCGGGGTCGAAAGACGGTTCGCCGGCTCGGCTGAGACCGAGCGCCAGCCAGCTCGTCACCACGTTGCTGTGGTTGGCGGCATTCGGATAGGAGGTGAGCAGCTTGACGAAGGTCGAGGCTTGATAGCCGGTCTCCTCCCGGAGTTCGCGCTGGGCCGCCGCCATCGCGGCATCGCGGGTCTTGCTGTCGCCGGGTTCGAGGCCGCCGGCAACGAGGCCGAGCACGATTTCGCCGCGGCCATGCCGATATTCCCGCGTCAGCAGCACGCGTCCGTCGGGCATCACAGGGATGACGTTGATCCAGTCGGGATAGTCGAGCACATGGAAGGGCGCGACGACGGTTCCATCGGCGGTGATGCAATCGTCGCTCCGGACGCGGATCCAGCGATCCTCATAGGTGATGCGGCTTGCCGTCACGCTCCAGGGCTTCAGTTTGTCGTTCATCGGCCCATCCCCTATGTGTGTCAGATGTGTGTCAGATCGCAACCCGGCAGATAACATCCCGTGCCGCCTTGGCAAAGCGCTTTCCCGCTGGGATAAGATGAGCGAATCGAAGATGGGGCCATCGAATGGATTTCACCGGCGAAGAACGCATCGCCGCGCCGCGGGACGTCGTCTGGGCAGCGCTCAACGATCCCGAGATCATGCGCGGCTGCATTCCGGGCTGCCAGGGCATCGAGCGGCTGTCGCCTGATGTCTTCGAGGCGACGATCAAGGTCAAGTTCAGCCTGCTCTCTGCCACCTTCCATGGGCTGCTGACGCTTTCCAATGTCGATGCGCCGAAGAGCTATACGCTATCGGCCGAAGGCAAGGGCGGTCTTGCCGGCTTCGCCAGGGGCAGCGCCGACATCGTGCTTGAGGAAAGGGGCGCCGAGACGATCCTGCACTACCGGTCGAAGGCCGAACTCGGCGGCGGGCTCGCCCAGCTCGGCGCCCGCCTGCTCGATTCGGCCTCGCAGAAGCTCGCCGAAGGGTTCTTTTCGGATTTCAATGCCGCCGTCGTCGCGAAGATGGCGGCCGGTTAGGCTTGGCGCGGGCGGAGGGTTTGTTTAAATCGGCACCATAATGTGGACCATCAGGCCGCCGCGGGCGGAAGACCAAGACGTGCTTGCGGAGATTTACCTTTCCGTGCGCCGCGAAACATTCGTCTGGGTCGATCCGGGCAAATTCCATCGCCAGGATTTCGCAGCCCATACCAATGGCGAAACGGTCTTCGTCTGCGCGCATGAAAGCGGCAGCGTCGCCGGCTTCCTGTCGCTTTGGCCGGAGGACGATTTCATCCACATGCTCTACCTAAAACCGGAATTCCAGGGTCAGGGCGCAGGCACGGCGCTGCTGCACGCCCTGCCGGAATGGCCGCAGCACCGGTATCGGCTGAAGTGCCTGGTGAAGAACCGGCGGGCAAAGGCGTTCTACCTCGCCCACGGTTTCCGCGTGACCGGCAACGGCGCGTCGCCGGAGGGCGACTATGAGGAACTGAGCTTTTTTCCGGTTTGACGGCCGCCGAAAGCCGGCCGCCGAACCCGAGCCAATCGAATACCGACCAGTTTTACCGCGCCGGCAGCTGCCCGGCGATTTCCTCGGCGCGGTTCTTGTGGCGGTCGGCCTCGCTTTGCCAGCGGATGGCTTCCTTGGCCTCGGTGCGGGCGCGCTTGCGGTGTTTGCCCTGGCTGAACCAAGTGGCGGCCGCCCCGATCAGCATGCCTGTGATCAGCGCGACGACCAGGAAGACGAAGAAGGGCGCGGAAACTGCAAGCACCTGGTCTTCCGGCCGGAACGGATTGAAGGCGAGCGTGACGCTCTGCCGGTTGGCGACGCAGAAGACGATGAGGATGACGCCGAGCGGCAGCAGAATCAAAAGGTTGACGATCTTCTTGGCCATTTGAGGTCTCCACGCGGCAGATTGCGCCGGTCTTTTTGAAGGGCGCGTTTCATGCTTGCAGCGCCACGCATCTTTGTAAGACGCGGAAAGCACGATGCGCTACCAGAATAGGAAAACGGCCCTCGAGTTCAAGTGCGGTTTCGCCGCAGGCAGCGACGGCTCAATCCTCTTCGTCGGCCTGGCCGGGATTAAGCCGCTCGCGCAGCTCCTTGCCGGTCTTGAAGAAGGGAACCCACTTCTCCTCGACGAAGACGGTATCGCCGGTCCGCGGGTTGCGGCCGGAGCGCGAAGGGCGGTTCTTGACCGAAAAGGCGCCAAAGCCGCGCAATTCGACTCGGTTACCCGCAGCCAGTGCATCCGTGATCTCGTCGAGAACCGCGTTGACGATATTCTCGACGTCGCGGTGATAGAGATGCGGGTTGCGTGCCGCAACAATCTGCACCAATTCGGACTTGATCACTTTCGCCCCCTTAAATTATTGATTTCTTATCAATCGTGGCCAACCTGCCAAACTGAAAGCAGCCCGTCAAGAAGCAACTTTGGGGGCAGGATTCCATTGATATCCTGGGTTTTCATGAGATCATCATAACCGAAGATCGTAATCAACCGAGAAACAGCCCCAGCGAGCAGAAAGGGCGTATTGCTCTTCTTGTCCCAGTCCACCATCGGCAGATCGCTGTCGACGCCGCGTGACGTCAGATAGGCGCGGATTTCAGCCTCGCCGCCGATTGCATCGACGAGTTTCGCCTTCAGTGCCTGACGGCCGGTAAAGATCGTGCCGTCGGCCAGTTTCAACACCTCGTCGCGCGGCAGCTTGCGCCGGTCGGCGACCAGGTCGACGAACCAGTTATAGCTGTCGACCACCATATTGCGGATCATCGCCTTGGCTTCCTCGCTCGCCTCGTGGAAGGGCGAGGGCTCGGCCTTCAGCGGCGAGGACTTGATCTCCTGCAGCGAGACGCCGATTTTGTCGAGCAGCGGCTGGATCTGCGGATACTGAAAGATGACGCCGATTGAACCGGTAATAGAGCTGTCGCCGGCAATGATCGTATCGCCGGCGGTGGCGATCATGTAGCCGGCGGAGGCGGCAAGCGTGCGCACGTCGGAGACGACAGGTTTCTTGGCTGATATCGCACGGATCGCCTTGAAGACTTTTTCGCCGCCATAGGTCGTGCCGCCGGGCGAGGAGATCGAAATCACCGCTGCCTTCACCTGGTCGCTGGTCTCGACCTTCTTCAGCCGCTCAAGAAGCTCGTCGTCATCGACGATCAGCCCGGATATCGTCACATGGGCGATGTGCGGGCGCTGCGTCCCGGCATCGCCGAGAGCAAAGCGGTAGAAGGCGAAACCAAGTGCCACGACGAGGGCCACTGCGACGAGGCGCCAGAAGCCAAGCTTGCGGCGCAGCCGCCGGCGATCGGCGATCATCGAACTGTCCATAGAAACCTCCAGCGCTGGCACCGGCTTCGGCATGCCGCCGATCGATCCGGTGAAATAGGGTGGCAGCGGCCCGTACGAATGCCACTTTTCAATGTTTTTCCATTTTGTTGCTTGTTGCAGAAAAAATTCCATATTGGCAAGCCAATGTAATAATGCGAAACGAACTGTGATTGGCGGCCGGCTTTGTTATCGAGGCGCGGCGATCACCGCACATGGACGAGGCTTATGCTCGATACCCTGAAGAACAACGGACATGCCGCCTATTCAGGGTCCGGCAGGAGTGCTTATGGCGATGCGTTGTTCCATTCCGCCCGCGTGCGGCGGCTGAAGATATTGCTGCCTGTGGCAGCCCTCATCATCGCGGCGAGCCTCACCGCGGTGGCGTTGGTCAGCATCTATCTGCCCGAGAACATCAAGATGGAAGGCGCCAAGATCGAGAACGGCAAGGTCGTGATGGAAAAGCCGGCGATATCAGGCCGCAATTCCGACGGCATCAATTATTCGATGCTGGCCGAAAGGGCGCTGCAGGATATCCGCAATCCCGATCTCATCACCCTCGAAACCATCAAGGCCGCCGTCCCGATGAATGACGGTCTGATCGCCCGCGTCGTCGCCTCGACTGCCGATTACAATCGCGCCACCGACAACCTGCATATGACGGCTCCCTTCACTCTGGTGCTGAGCAGCGGCCTCAATGCGAATTTCCAGTCCGCGCAACTCGACATCAAGGGCGGAAACATGCGGAGCGACGACCCCGTCACCATCACCAAGGACAATGCCTCCATTGTTGCGAAGACGCTTCAGATAACAGATAAGGGGCGGGTGATCACATTCGAGGGGAATGTTCGCATGAATGTCGATCCATCCACCATCCATAAACAGGGCACTTAACCAGCCGGGTCATCCATGACAAAAGATTGTCGCATTTCCACTTGCAAGACAGGCATGGCATTCATTGCCGGCGCATTTGCCCTTATTCTGACGGCCACGGGCGCCGGCGCGCAGGCGACGGCGACGATGCCGGGCATGAAGCTGTCCAACGACCAGCCGATCCAGATCGAAAGCGACAAGCTGGAGATCCACGACCAGGAACACACCGCGCTCTTCACCGGCAATGTCAAGGTCGTCCAGGGGACGACGACGATGCAGTCCGGCAAGATGACCGTCTATTACAAGGACAAGGCGGCAAAGCCGGCCGCTGACGGCGCGCAGCCCGCAGCGCAGCCGCAGCAGTCGGCCTCGCTTGCATCGGGAAGTGCCGATATCGACAAGATCCTGGTGACGGACAAGGTCTTTTTGAGCTCGGGCACGCAGACGGCGACTGCCGATGATGGCAATTTCGACATGGCCTCGCAGACATTCATCCTCACGGCGGATGAGGGGAATAAAGTTATTCTGTCGGACGGGCCGAACGTCTTCACCGGCTGCAAACTGACGGTTCACATGCAGACTGGCCAGGCGCAGCTTGAAAGCTGCGGCGGGCGTGTCCAGATTCAGCTCGATCCGAAATCGCAGCCGAATGCGCAGCAGCAGAAGCAGAACTGAGAAGCCGGCCTCCCACGTGAAATTATCATCGCTATCCACCATGTTCGGCAAGCCCGGGCCACAAGCTGCGGGCGCTGCCGACAAGAGCCGCTATCAGGGAACGCTGATCGCACGGGGTCTGACGAAGACCTATGCGACGCGGCGCGTCGTCAACGGCGTCTCGCTGGTGGTGCGCCGTGGCGAGGCCGTCGGCCTGCTCGGCCCGAACGGCGCCGGCAAGACCACCTGTTTTTACATGATCACCGGCCTGGTGCCGGTCGATGAAGGCACGATCGAGATCGACGGCAACGATGTCACGACCATGCCGATGTACCGCCGCTCGCGCCTCGGCGTCGGTTATCTGCCGCAGGAAGCCTCGATCTTCCGCGGCCTGACGGTGGAAGAAAATATCCGCGCCGTCCTCGAAGTGCATGTGAAGGACAAGGCCGAGCGCGAGCAGAAGCTGAACGAGCTGCTGGAAGAATTCCATATCCAGAAGCTGCGCAAAAGTGCCGCCGTCGCCCTGTCCGGCGGTGAGCGCCGCCGCCTCGAAATCGCGCGTGCGCTTGCGACCGACCCGACCTTCATGCTGCTCGACGAGCCCTTTGCCGGCGTCGACCCGATCTCGGTCGCCGACATCCAGAATCTCGTTCACCATCTGACGGCACGCGGCATCGGCGTTCTTATCACCGACCACAATGTGCGCGAGACGCTGGGCCTTATCGACCGCGCCTACATCATCCATGCCGGTGAGGTGCTGACCCATGGCCGGGCGAACGACATCGTCAACAATCCGGAAGTGCGCCGGCTCTACCTCGGCGACAATTTCAGCCTCTGACGCCGGATCCGGATGATTTTAGGCCGGATCGGCAGAAATTCACCGTGCCGTCATAGTTCCGCTTGACCAAATACAATAAAAAAGCAATTTTTGGGCCAACTTGGATTTCCGTGGCCTGAAGCCTTGATCGGACGCGGTTTCCCGGAGGAATCGAGGGGAGTTTCGCGTCCGTCATGGCACTGTCCGCCAATCTTTTCCTGCGCCAGACCCAGTCCCTGGTGATGACACCGCAACTGATGCAATCCATCCAGTTGCTGCAGATGACTCATTTCGAACTCAACCAGTTCATCGCCCTGGAAGTGGAGAAGAACCCGCTGCTCGAATTTCCGTCGAATGACGGCGAGGCGGGCGGCGAACGCGGCGATGCCGAAGATGGAGAGTATGCTCATCAGCCCGAGGATGCCGGCTCCGACGATGGCTATGACAACCGCGCCGAGGCGCTCTCCAGCGACTGGTATGACAATGGCGGCAGCGCCAGCACCAGCCGGCTGAACGACGAACTCGACGCCAATTACACCAATGTCTTTCCTGATGACGGTGCCCCGCAGCGCCTCGATGCGCCGGAGCTTGTCAGCCAGTGGAAGTCGATGCCGGGCAGCGGCGAGGGCGCCGACTACGATCTCGACGATTTCGTCGCCGGCCAGGTGTCGCTGCGCGATCATCTCGCTCAGCAGATCCCCTTCGTCCTGCCTGACATGGCCGACCGGCTGATCGCGCAGAATTTCGTCGACCAGCTCGACGACTGCGGTTATCTGCAGGCCGATATCGTCGAGGCGGGCGAGAGGCTGGGCACGAGTCTCGCACAGGCCGAGCGCGTGCTCGCCACCCTCCAGAGCCTTGATCCGCCCGGTGTTTTCGCCCGCAGCCTCGCCGAATGCCTGGCGATCCAGCTCAGGCAGAAGGACCGATACGACCCGGCCATGCAGGCTCTGGTCGAAAACCTCGAACTGCTGGCCCGGCGCGATTTTGCCACGCTGAAGCGGCTCTGCGGCGTCGACGAGGAAGATCTTCTCGACATGCTCGGCGAGATCCGTCAGCTCAATCCCAAGCCTGGCAGCGGCTTCGAAGCGGGTGTTTCCGAAGCGATCACGCCGGATGTAGTCGTCAGGCCCGCCTCGGACGGCGGCTGGCTGGTCGAGCTCAATCCGGATACGCTGCCGCGCGTGCTGGTCAACCAGTCCTATTTTTCCCGTGTGACGAAGAACGGCGAGGACCACGCCTTCCTCTCCGATTGCCTGCAGAGCGCCAACTGGCTGACGCGCAGCCTCGACCAGCGGGCAAAAACCATCATGAAGGTGGCAAGCGAAATCGTCCGCCAGCAGGACGCCTTCCTGCTGCACGGCGTCGATTACCTGCGCCCGCTGAACCTGAAAACGGTCGCCGAGGCGATCAAGATGCATGAATCCACCGTCAGCCGCGTCACGTCGAACAAATATATGCTGACGCCGCGCGGCCTCTTCGAACTCAAATATTTCTTCACCGTCTCGATCAGCGCCGTCGCCGGCGGCGACAGCCATTCGGCCGAGGCCGTGCGTCACAAGATCCGTGCGCTGATCCTGCAGGAGAGCCCGGAGGCGGTGCTTTCCGATGACGATATCGTCGACATGTTGAAGAAGGGCGGCGTCGATCTCGCCCGCCGCACCGTTGCGAAATACCGGGAGGCAATGAACATCGCCTCTTCGGTCCAGCGCCGCCGCGAGAAGCGGGCGCTCGCCAAGGTCGCAGGCTTCTGACGCAGCAATGCTTCGACCTCGATCGAAGCATCCGGCCCGCAAATCCCGTTATTCCTCTCCAGCGCCGCGCGTCTTTTCAGACGCGCAATGGCGCTGCAACCCTTTGAATTGTCTTCAACGAAGATCGAAATACCGACCATGAAGCCGCAAAATTCCAACCTTGCCAGGGAGCTTTTCCTGCTGCTGGTGCTGGCGACCCTCTGGGGTTCCTCCTACAGCTTCATCAAGATCGGCGTCGAAACGATCCCGCCGATAACGTTGATCGCCGCCCGCACGCTGATTGCCGGCGGCATTCTGCTGGCCGTCCTGCGCCACCGGCGTGTTCGTCTGCCGCGCGATCGTGCGACCTGGCGGCGGTTCTTCGTTCAGGCCGGTCTGAACAGCGTCGTCCCCTTCACGCTGATCGCCTGGGCGGAACAGTCCGTCGACGCCGGATTGGCGGTCATCCTGAATTCGGCAACGCCGATCTTCACTTTCCTGCTGGCGGTGCTGATCACCCGCCATGAGCAGGTGACGCTGCGACGGCTTTTCGGCGTCATGGCCGGGCTTGCCGGCATCTGCCTCGTCATCGGCGTCGAAGCGCTCGGCGGTCTCGGTGAAAACCTGATGGCGCAGCTTGCCATCATCCTGGCGACCATCTGTTATGCAGGTGCCGCGATTTTCAGCAAGAACTTCAAGGGGCTCGATCCCGCAGTGCCGGCGGCCGGCTCGTTGATTTCAGGCGCGGTCATTCTCTTGCCGATGAGCCTCGTCGTCGATCGGCCGTGGGAGCTCGATCCTTCGGCGGCATCGCTGCTGGCGCTGCTGGCCCTCTCCGCCTTTTCGACGGCGCTTGCCTTTACGATCTATTTCCGCCTCGTCCAGACGCTGGGTTCGGTCGGAACTACCGCGCAAGCCTATCTCAGAGTGCCGATCGGTGTTGCGATCGGCATCGTCTTCCTCGGCGAAAGGCTGAGCCCGACAGCCTGGATCGGACTCGTCTGCGTCATATCAGGTGTCGCCGCCATGACGATCCCCGCAAGAAGGGGCGCAACGCAAGCGCGAAACGCGTAAAGTGGATGGGGTGACGATCGGCGGTATACCCTGGCCAACAAGGTATCCGCCACACGTTTACCGAGTGCTGCCGATGGTGATTTGGCGCCCTATTGACTTTTCGGCAAGCTCTGGCTAGAAGCCCGCCGCAATCGACGCCGTGAACGGCGTCTGGAGTTATCCCCAGCATCAGAAGGGCACCAAGGACCCGCAGGCCTAAGCCGATCTTGCTTGAGATTGTGCGAAGTGCTTGGATGAACCTGAGGCTTGGCGTAAACTGATACCCGCAAACGACCATAAGAAGGGAAACTCCATGAGTGTGCGTGTATCCGGGAAACATATGGAAATTGGTGAATCCTTCCGTCAAAAGATCGAGGACCAAATTGGTATGGCCATCACGAAATACTTCGACGGGGGATATTCCGGCCAGGTGACCGTGGAAAAGGCGAGTTCTCGTTACTCAGCGGATTGCAAGCTGCATCTCGACAGCGGGGTAGTGCTGCATGCAGCCGGCGAGGCGACCGACCCGCAATTGGCTTTCGACGCCGCCTCCCAGCGGATCGAAAAACGGCTGCGGCGATACAAGCGCAAGCTGAAGGACCATCACGCTGGAAGCCATCTGAATGGTTTTGCAGAGGTCTCCTACACGGTCATGGATTCCGTTCCAGATCACGATGATGAAATCGCCGACGATTTCTCTCCGGCGATCGTCGCTGAAAGCACGAAGCAGCTGAAGACCATGTCGGTCGCGACCGCCGTGATGGCGCTCGACATGACCGACGAGCCGCTTCTCCTGTTCCGCAGCCCCGGCAAGGAACATCTGAACATCGTTTACCGTCGGCACGACGGAAATATTGGCTGGATCGATTCAGCCAGTATCAAAGGCTGAGATCAGGGTGGTGAGCGGCGGTATTGCCGCCGCTCCTTAGATTTGATCCCGGCGACAGAAGGAAAAAGAAATGGCATTGGCAGATTTGCTCCATCAGGATGCGATCATTCCCGCCCTCAGAGTAAATTCCAAGAAACAGTTGCTTCAGGAATTGGCTGCAAGAGCCTCCAGGATCACCGGGCTTTCCGAACGGGAGATTTTCGACGTCATCCTGCAGCGCGAACGCCTGGGCTCGACCGGAGTCGGCAACGGCATCGCCATTCCCCACGGCAAGCTGGGAAACATCCATTCGATCGTCGGCATCTTCGCCCGGCTGGAGCAGCCGGTCGATTTCGAGGCGCTGGACGACCAGCCGGTCGATCTCGTGTTCCTGCTACTTGCGCCGGAGGGCGCGGGCGCTGATCATCTCAAGGCTCTGTCGCGTATCGCCCGCGTGCTGCGCGATCACGATCTGGTGGCCAAGCTGCGCGCCACCGATTCCGCCTCGGCGATCTATGCCTTCCTTAACGAGGAGCAGACGTCGAACGCTGCCTGACGCGCGTCGCGCGATAACGCATTAATTCTCGAATGCAAAAGGCGCCGGGTCTCCCAGGCGCCTTTTGCATTGAAGAGACTGAGCGGAACTTGTCGAGCAAACCCGGTGCCGGCAGGCGGATGAGCTGCCGGCACCGCGTTGACCCATCAGGCCACAGTCTCCGCGGTCCCATCACTATACGAAACAACACATCGGCGCCTGTCGCCGTCCATCCCTTCAAGATTTCATATCCTGTCTGCGACTTCCTCGCTCAAGGGGATCGAAGGTTGCGCCCCGGCCTTGAGACAGGCGAGCGAACCGGCAACCGCCGCGCGGCGCAGCGCCGAGACAAAATCGAGGCCATCGTCGAGGCTGGCGGCGAAATAGCCGCAGAACGTGTCTCCCGCGCCGACCGTATCGACAGGTTCGATCTTGAGACCCTGCGCTCGTGAAATCGCCCCGTCGCGAATGGCGATGACCCCATCGGCGCCAAGCGTCACGATCAGCGTCTGGCCGGTCTCCGTATGCAAGCGCGTAAGGGCGGCCTCGCGCGCTTGCGCGTCCATGCCCTCCTGCCCGGCGAGCCGTTCGAACTCGGTCTCGTTGGCGATGACGATATCGGCGAGCCGGCCGAGACGCGGCGCATCGGGGATCAGCGGCGCGAGGTTGAGGATGCTGGTGACGCCCTTGGCGCGGGCGGCCGACAGCGCGCGTTCGACGGCAGCAGCCGGAACTTCGAGCTGCAGCATCAGGATATCGCCTTCGTTCATGCGGCCGATCGCCGTCTCGGCATCGGCAGGCGTGACCTGGCCATTGGCGCCGGGAACGACGGCAATCATGTTTTCGCCGTCGCCGCCGACCAGGATCAGCGCCGTGCCGGTCGGACCGTCGACATGTTTGATCAGGGAAAGGTCGGTGCCTGCAGCATCGAGCAGGGCCAGCGCCTCCGCAGCGAAGGCATCCTTGCCGACGGCGCCGGCCATATGCACGTAGCGGCCGGCGCGGCGCGCTGCCAGCGCCTGGTTGGCGCCCTTGCCGCCGGCGGCCGTGGCAAAGCCGTTGCCGGCCACCGTCTCGCCGGGCTTCGGCAGGCGCTCGGTCGTGGCGATGAGATCCATGTTGATGGACCCGAAAACTGTGATCATGAATGTGTCCTGTCTTCTAGAGCATGATGCCGAAAAGTGTGAGCGGTTTTCGGACGACATCATGCTCTAACGATACAATGTAGAACAGGATTCAGATTTGAGGCCGACCCGGCCTAAAATCTGAATCCTGTTCTGGAGCATGCGGGCGAAATCATGCTCCTACTGTTTCATGCGGGCGCGACCCTGCCCGAACCGGTCACTCCTCGTCAACCACCCGCAGCTTCAGAAGACCGGTGCGGCTTTCCACCGACTTGGCCGCGGCTTCGCCGTCGCGGGTGGGCTTGGCCTCGCCGCCGCCTGCCTCGAATTCCAGCGCTTCGATCCTGGCGCCGCGCCTGGTGAGCTTGTCGGCTGACGTGACCACCATGTCGATATCCTTCTGCGCCATGGCGAAATGGCCTTGCAGCTTGCGCACCCGCTCGTCGAGGCGGCTGAGATCGTCCATCAGAATCGCCACCTCGCCCTGGATCAGATGCGCCTGCGCCCGCATACGCTGGTCCTTGAGCACGGCCTGGATGACCTGAATCGACAGCATCAGCAGCGACGGCGAGACGATGACGATGCGGGCGCGGTGCGCCTTCTGCACCACCGGCTCGAAATTCTCGTGGATCTCTGCGAAGATCGATTCGGACGGCACGAAGAGAAAGGCCGTATCCTGGGTTTCGCCCTGGATCAGATATTTCTCGGAAATGTCCCTTATATGGACCTCCATGTCGCGGCGGAACTGCTGGCCGGCGATTTTGCCGGCCTCGGGGCTGCCGGCGTCGCGGATCGCGTTCCAGGCTTCGAGCGGAAATTTTGCGTCGATCACCAGCGGCGGCGCGCCGTTCGGCATACGGATCGTGCAGTCCGGCCGCGAACCGTTGCTGAGCGTCTGCTGGAAGGCGTAGGCGCCCATCGGCAGGCCGTCGGCGACGATCGTTTCCATCCTGGACTGGCCGAAGGCGCCGCGCGTCTGCTTGTTGGACAGAATGGCCTGCAGCCCGACGACATCCTTGGCAAGCGTCTGGATATTGTTCTGCGCGGCATCGATGACCGCCAGCCGCTCCTGCAGCCGCTGGAGGTTCTCATGCGTCGATTTGGTCTGCTCGGTGATCGTCGAGCTGACGCGCTGCGACATGCCATCGAGGCGTTGGCTGATCGTCTGGTTGAGCTCGCTCTGCCGCGCGCCGAAGACCTCGGTCATCGCCGCGATGCGGCCCTGCATCTCCACCTGGATCTTCAAAAGCTCGGCCATGCGCGCTTCGTTTTCCTGAGCACGAAAGCTCGCTTCCTCCGCCTGCTCGCGGCGAAGGCTGGCGCCGCGCAGCAGAAGCACGATTACCAGCAGGGCGAGGGCGGCGAGAACGCCGCCGACAAGCGCCAGCATGGCCGGGTTGATCGAGGCAAGGGCAAGGGCGAGCGATTCGGAATGGACGGTCATGTCGCAAGCATAACAGAAGAAATGGCGATATATAGATCAAAACGTGAACGGAATGAGCCGCCCTCATTATCCTCGCAAGCGACCGCTCTTCCTCGCTCGGGGAGAAGAAATCGCCGTCCGATTTAACGATTGCTCAACCATATTGGCCAAAACCTGCGGCGCAGAAATTCCTTCCCACGTGCGTCGCGCCAAGTACAGAGATCTCCATGACCGCCCAGCAGACCGACAGTGCCCTCAGGCAGCGCCTCGATTTCATCGAACTGGATGAGGCGGCGCGCAAGTCGATGCGGGATCTGCGCCCTGTCATATCAGAGCTGATCGGCGGCGCCCTCGATAAATTCTACGCCAAGATCGCCAAGACCCCGGCTGTCGCAGGCTTCTTCGCCGATAAGACCCATGTCGGCCATGCCAAGAAGCGCCAGCAGGATCATTGGGCCAATCTTGCCGGCGGCGCGTTCGACGAGAGCTATGTCGACGGCGTGACCGCGGTCGGCCGCACCCATGCCCGCATCGGGCTGGAGCCGCGCTGGTATATTGGCGGTTACGCCATCGTCATGTCCGAGCTCGTCAAGGGCATCATGGAGAAGCAGTGGCCGTCGATCTTCGCGCGCCGAGAGGGCAAGGCATTGGCCGAGAAACTGTCGGCCGTCATCAAGGCTGGCATGCTCGACATGGATTATTCCATCTCGGTCTATCTCGAGACGCTCGAAGCCAAGCGCCGTGCCTTGGAAGAGGAGCGTGCTCAGGCCGAATCCGATCAGGCGATCGCGCTGGAGCAGCTGCGCCGCGGTCTCGAAGCGCTGTCGAACGGCGATCTCGAAGCCACCCTGCCGTCCGACCTGCCTGGCAATTTCCGGCAGATGGCCGAGGACTACAACCGCGCCGTCAGGGCGCTAAGCCAGTCCTTTGCCTCCGTGCGCGAGACCTCCGGCCATATCATGAGCGGCGCCGATGTCATTTCCAATGCGACCAACGATCTGGCGCTGCGCACTGCCCAGCAGGCGGCAGGCGTCGAGGAGAGCTCGGCCGCTCTGCAGCAGCTGTCCGTCAGCGTCGGCCAGACGGCCGCCAATGCAGAAAAGGCGTCGGACGCCGTGCGCGAGACGCAGCAGAAGGCGAAGAACTCCGGCGAACTCGTCACCAGCGCCGTCTCGGCGATGGCCGGCATCGAGAAATCCTCGACCGGGATCTCCAAGATCATCGGCGTCATCGATGAGATCGCCTTCCAGACCAATCTGCTGGCGCTGAACGCCGGCGTCGAGGCGGCCCGTGCCGGCGATGCCGGTAAGGGTTTTGCCGTCGTCGCCCAGGAAGTCCGCCAGCTCGCCCAGCGCACCGCGGAAGCGGCCAAGGAGATCAAGAACCTGATCTCGCAGAGCTCGACCCAGGTCAATCAGGGCGTCGGCATCGTCTCCAGCACCGGCGAGGCGCTGAACGACATGATCAGCCGCATCGACATCATCAACCGGTTCGTCGCCGATATCGCCGCCGCTGCCCGCGATCAGGCGACCGGCGTCAACGAGGTCAGTATCGCCGTCCGCAACATGGGTGCGATCACCCAGCAGAATTCGGACATGGTCGAGCACTCCTCGGCGGAAACCCGCCGCCTGAAGGACGAGGTGGAGACCCTGATCGAGCTGCTGCGGCGTTTCCGCGCCCGGCCGGAGGGCCGTTCTGCCGGTGCTGCCCGACGGGCGGCCTGAGGCTCTATGGCGAAATTCCAGGCGGGGATGCAAAAAAGCGTATTCCCCGGCTGCCGGATAATTCCATAGTCGGAAAAGATGGGTTATGGGAACGCCATGACCATCAAGCCACTCATCATTCTTCCCGATCCCGTTCTCCGCCAGCTGTCCAAGCCGGTCGAGCGGGTGGATTCCGACCTGCAGCGTCTTGCCGACGATATGCTGGAAACCATGTACGACGCGCCGGGCATCGGCCTTGCCGCGATCCAGGTCGGCGTGCCGCGCCGCATGCTCGTCATCGACATCGCGCGCGAGGGCGAGGAAAAGCAGCCGCAGGTCTTCATCAATCCGGAGATCGTCAAATCTTCCGACGAGCGTTCCGTCTATGAGGAAGGCTGTCTTTCGATTCCGGATTATTATGCCGAGGTCGAGCGCCCGGCCACCGTCTCGGTCAAATATCTCGACCGGAACGGCAAGGAACAGACCGTGGAAGCCGATGGTCTGCTCGCCACCTGCCTGCAGCACGAGATCGACCACCTGAACGGCGTGCTCTTCATCGATTACATTTCGCGGCTGAAGCGGGAGATGGTGATCAAGAAGTTCACCAAGGCGGCGAAGTCCAAGGCGCTCTGACGCTGCGTTGAAAATTCAACGGCGAGGCACTATGATATCACTGATATCATGATGGAGGTACCGAAATGGGCGACCTGCTTATTCGAGACGTTCCGGATGCGATGAAGCGGCAACTTCAGGAAAGCGCGCAGCGCAATGGCCGCAGCCTTTCGGAAGAGGCGATCGAAATCATGCGCCGACAGATTGCGGCGCAGCGCTCAGGAGCTTCCGCCGGCCAGCGCCTGCGCTCGCTGATGGGTGACGAAAGATTGAGCGAAGATGAAGTGGAGGCCATAGCCGCATCTCGGCACGAACGCGACCGCGAACCGCCGCGCTTCGACCCATGATCGTTCTCGATACGAATGTGATTTCCGAAATGCAGGGGAGGACCCACAGCGATCGGATATTGAACTGGCTGGACGCCTACGACGTCGAGACGCTTTTCCTGACGACGATTGCCGTCGCGGAAATGCGTTACGGTCTTGAACTCCTTGATGATGGCAGGCGAAAGACAGCGCTGGTGTCCGACTTCAATCGAATCGAGTCGGAATTTGCCGGCCGCATACTCGGTTTTTCCCTGAGTGCTGCACATCGCTACGGCCTGTTGGCCGCCGAACGCAGAAAGGCGGGGCGGCCGATGGAAACGAAGGATGCTATGATTGCCGCCATCTGCCTTGCAAACGGCGCGACGCTTGCGACCCGCAATAGCCGAGATTTCGAGGGGCTTGATCTCAAGCTCGTAAACCCGTTTGAAGACGGTTGATCCTCAGTTGGCGAGATAAAATGTCTCTTCGCATCATCTTCATGGGAACCCCGGAGTTCTCGGTTCCGACCCTGCGCCTGCTCGTCGATGCCGGCCACAGGATCGTTGCGGTCTATACGCAGCCGCCACGGCCGGGCGGGCGGCGCGGCCTCGATCTGCAGAAATCGCCGGTGCATCAGGCGGCCGAACTGCTCGGCCTGCCTGTCTTCACCCCGGTCAATTTCAAGGACCCCGAGGAGCGCGAGAGGTTTCGGGACCTGAAGGCCGATGTCGGCGTCGTCGTTGCTTACGGATTGCTGCTGCCAGAGGCGATTTTGAACGGCACAAGGGATGGCTGCTACAACGGCCATGCCTCGCTGCTCCCGCGCTGGCGCGGTGCTGCTCCCATCCAGCGGGCGATCATGGCGGGCGACGCAAAGACCGGCATGATGGTGATGAAGATGGACAAGGGTCTGGATACCGGCGCCGTCGCACTAACCCGCGAGGTCGAGATCGGCCCAAACATGACAGCTGGCGAACTGCACGATCGGCTGATGCTCGTCGGCGCCAAGGCGATGGCGGAGGCCATGGTGAAACTCGAAATGAACGACCTGCCGCTGACGCCGCAGCCGGGAGAGGGCGTGCTTTACGCCGCCAAGATCGACAAGGCCGAGACCCGCATCGATTTCGCCCGCGATGCGCGGGATGTGCACAATCACATCCGCGGCCTGGCGCCATTCCCGGGCGCTTGGTTCGAGCTTGAGATTGGTGGCAAGCCGGAGCGGGTAAAGGTGCTCGGATCCGAACTGGCTGAAGGTCAGGGTGCAGCCGGGCAATCGCTGACGGATGATCTCGTGGTTGCCTGCGCTTCGGGCGCTGTGCGGCTCACCAGGCTGCAGAAGGCCGGCGGCAAGCCGCTGGCGGCGGCCGATTTCCTCAGGGGCACGCCGCTTGCGGCGGGCACGAGGCTTTCCTGATGCCGCGTTTCCGCATGACCGTCGAATATGACGGCGGCCCCTATGTCGGCTGGCAGCGGCAGGAGAACGGTCCCTCGGTGCAGGGAGCGATCGAGGCCGCGGTGCTGTCGCTGACCGGCGAGACGGTGTCGGTCCGCGGCGCCGGACGCACCGATTCCGGCGTCCACGCCATGGGGCAGGTGATCCATGCCGATCTTTCGAAGGACTGGTCGCCCTACCAGCTGCAGAATGCCTTGAACGCGCATCTGAGGCTTGCCGGCGAGCGCGTCTCCATTCTCGACGTCGAGGCGGCTGCCGAATTCTTCGATGCCCGCTTTTCGGCGCTGCGGCGCCATTACCTCTATCGCATCGTCAGCCGCCGGGCGCCGCTGGCGCTCGAAGCCGGCAAGGCCTGGTGGGTGCCGAAGGTGCTCGATCACGAGGTCATGCATGCCGCCGCCCAGAGGCTGGTCGGCCGGCACGATTTTTCCACCTTCCGCGCCGCCCATTGCCAGGCAAACAGCCCGGTGCGCACGCTCGACCGGCTGGATGTGACGCGCAATGGCGAGCTGATCGAGATCGGCGCCACGGCGCAGAGTTTTCTTCACAACCAGATCCGTTCCTTCGCCGGCACGCTGAAGCTCGCCGGCGAAGGCAAATGGACGCCTGATGATGTTGAGGCCGCGCTTGAAGCGCGCGACCGCAAGGCCTGCGGCCCCGTGGCGCCGCCGGACGGGCTCTATTTCATGCAGGTGGATTATCCCGACGTCATCCCCGATCGCCGAAGACTGGTCGCCGATACCGATGCCAATGACGGGAATGCTGACGATCCCTCGTAAACCTGCTCAGACGGGATAGATGCCGAGGAAGTGCTGCAGATATTCCGAAAGGATCATCGATGGCACGAGCAGCACCAGTGTCAGCGCCCCGGTCATGAGCGCATGACCATGGCAGATCATCCGGAGAATGCGCGCCAGCACGAAGACCTGCGCCAGCATGAAGGCGAGCAGCAGCAGCGAGACGAGGCCGACGGATCCCGGCAGGAAGAACACCAGCGCCAGCAGCAGCCCGTTGATGTAGGAAAGCGGCACGCCGAGCCAGTTGACGCTGACGACGACGGGCGCGAAACGCTCGCCCATGCGGAAGGCAAGCAGCAGCAGCCCGGCAAAGATCAGCGGCACGAACCAGTTGGCGACCTCGACGAGGCCGAGCCTGATATAGAAGGCAAAATCGACATCGGCTTTCGGCGGCATCGACCGCAGGAAGGCCTGTCGCCACCAGAGCCAGGAAATACCCATCGGCGGCAGGCACCAGAGCATCGCCCAGAACGAACGGTTGACGCCGCGCTCCGACATGTCGAGGTAGCGGAAGCCGCGCGGATCCAGCCGGATCAGCAGCCAGAGGCCGGCAAGATAATATTGAACCTCCCTAAAGCCCGGCATTGGCGAACCAGCGGGCGATGAAGGTTTCGTAGATCGCCGTCAGCGTCTCCAGATCGGCGACAGCGACGCGTTCGTCGACCATGTGCATCGTCTGGCCGACGAGGCCGAACTCGACAACCGGGCAATAATCCTTGATGAAACGCGCATCCGACGTGCCGCCGGTGGTCGACAATTTAGGCGACTGACCGGAAACGCTTTCGACGGCCGATGACAGCGAGGCGATCAGCGCATTGTTGCGCGTCAGGAAGACATGGCTCGGCCGGTCGGCCCAGACGATATCGTAGGCCACCGGTTTGCGGCCCGGCCGCAACGCGCCGTTGCCTGCGGCGGCTTCCAGACGGCGCAGGATTTCGGCACGCAGCGTTTCGACCGTCCAGCTGTCGTTGAAGCGAATGTTGAAGCTTGCCGAGGCCTTGGCCGGAATGACGTTCGTCGCCGGATTGCCGACATCGACCGTGGTCACTTCGAGGTTCGACGGCTGGAAATCGTCGGTGCCGCCGTCAAACGGCGGGTTCATCAGCGCGTGCGTCAGCTGCAGCATGCCGCGCACCGGATTGTCGGCGAGATGCGGATAGGCGGCATGGCCCTGCACGCCGTGAACGGTGATTTTACCCGACAGCGAGCCGCGCCGGCCGATCTTGATCATGTCGCCCAGCCTGTCCGGATTGGTCGGCTCGCCGACAAGGCAGGCATCCCAGCGCTCGCCGCGCTCGGCCGCCCATTGCAGCAGCTTGATCGTGCCGTTGATCGCCGGGCCTTCCTCGTCGCCGGTGATGAGAAAGGAGATCGAGCCGGCCGGCGGCCCGTTTTTCTCGATATGGCGGGCGACGGCGGCGACGAAACAGGCGATGCCGCCCTTCATATCGACGGCGCCGCGGCCAAAAAGCTCGCCCTTCGAAATCTCGGCCTCAAAGGGCGGATGCGTCCAGGCGGCTTCGTCGCCGACCGGCACGACATCGGTATGGCCGGCAAACATCAGATGCGGGCCGTCCTTGCCGAGGCGGGCATAGAGGTTTTCGATGTCGGCTGTTCCCTCTTCGCTCGCCTTCACCCTGTCGACCGAAAAGCCGAGCGGCGTAAGCATCGCCTCCAGCGCCGACAGCGCGCCGCCTTCGGCGGGCGTCACGGACGGGCAGCGAATCAGTGTCTGAAGATTGGCGACGGGGTCGGTAGCGGTCATGGCGGTCGAACTATCCGGCGGGAATGGCAAAGACATGGCAAGGCGGGGCCGCCTCGCGTAAAAAGACGCCGTCTGTTTACCGGATCAACGTCCCGGTGTCATCAATCTCTGAGCAGCTCGTTGATGCCGGTCTTCGAGCGGGTCTTTTCATCGACGCGCTTGACGATGACGGCGCAGTAGAGATGCGGCGCCGGCTGGCCGTTGCCCATCGTCGCATTGCCCGACGGCATCGAGCCGGCGACGACGACGGAATAGGGCGGCACTTCGCCGTAGGTCACCTCGCCGGTGGCGCGGTCGACGATCTTGGTCGACTTGCCGATAAAGACGCCCATGCCGAGCACCGAGCCTTCGCGGATGATGCAGCCTTCGACCACCTCGGAACGGGCGCCGATGAAGCAATTGTCCTCGATGATCGTCGGGCCCGCCTGCATCGGCTCCAACACGCCGCCAATGCCGACGCCGCCGGAGAGATGCACATGTTTGCCGATCTGCGCGCAGGAGCCGACCGTTGCCCAGGTATCGACCATCGTGCCTTCGCCGACATAGGCGCCGAGATTGACGAAGGAGGGCATCAGGATCGCGTTCGGGGCGATGTAAGCCGAGCGGCGCACGACGCAGTTCGGCACGGCGCGGAAGCCGGCGGCGCGGAAGTGGTTCTCGCCCCAGTTTTCGAACTTCGAAGGAACCTTGTCCCACCAGGTCGAGTTGCCCGAGCCGCCCTTGACTACGTCCATGTCGTTGAGGCGGAAGGACAGCAGCACGGCCTTCTTCAGCCACTGATTGACCGACCAGGCGCCGTCGGCGGAGCGTTCGGCGACACGGGCCTTGCCGGCATCGAGCAGATCGAGCGCTGCTTCGACCGCATCGCGAACCTCGCCCTTCGTCGACGTGTTCACATTGTCGCGATTGTCGAAGGCGGCTTCGATGATCTTTTCGAGGGATGCGAGGTCGGTGGCGCTCATGAGAATTCCTTAAACTTCGATCTTTATCGTGGAGACGGCGGGGTCTCCAGAATGCGGTTGGCTGGGATGTATCCTGCTCTACAGCATGAACCCGTAGAACGGAATGATTTTTCCGACAAGATCATATCTGGATTCAAGGCGTTATAGCGACATATCCGGCTTCGTAGCCGGCAATACTGAAAGGCATTTCGACATGGCGAAGGGACGAAACGGCGGTTCGCGGCGCAAGGATGGCGTATGGGACCCGCTGAAGAGCAGCTCGACCGACAGGCAGCGCGCCGAAGCCGTGCCGAAGACGCCGCAGACGCTGTCGCCTGCCTATCGCCTTGCCTATGTCGACGAGGATTTCCTCTGCCGCGAGGAATTGCGGCCGATCCGCCTGCAGCTCGAGCTGTTGAAGACGGAGATGATGCTGACCGAACGCGGCATCACGTCGACCGTCGTCATGTTCGGCGGCGCCCGCATTCCCGCTCCCGGCCAGAGCGCCTGGGCAGCCCGCAACGATATCCAGCGCGTCAACCTGGAGGCGGCGTCGGTCTATTATGACGAGGCGCGCAAATTCGCCCGGCTCTGCTCGAAATATTCGGCCACCTTGAATTTCCACGAATATGTCATCGTCACCGGCGGCGGCCCCGGTGTGATGGAGGCCGGCAATCGCGGCGCGGCCGACGAGGGTGCGCCGTCGATCGGCCTCAACATCGTGCTGCCGCACGAGCAGGCGCCGAACGCCTATGTGACGCCGGAGCTCAGCTTCAACTTCCACTATTTCGCCATCCGCAAGATGCATTTCATGGTGCGCGCCAAGGCGATCGCGGTCTTTCCGGGCGGCTTCGGCACGCTCGACGAATTCTTCGAATGCCTGACGCTGATCCAGACCGGCCGCATGGAGCGCCTGCCGCTGATCCTCTTCGGAGAGACGTTCTGGAGGAGGATCATCAATTTCGAGGCATTGGCCGAATTCGGCACGATCGCGCCCGACGATGTCAAGCTGATCAGCTTCGTCGATACGGCAGAAGCGGCATGGAAGATCGTGCAGGATTTCTACGAACACCGCGAGTAGGGGCTCAAGCGGGCGCTTCGGCCGAACGACACGCATTCACAATTCCTCCCGCTCCTTCCCACCGGAGCGGGGAGGGAGCGGGAGGAACGGTTCGTGCGGCCTTACAGAAGCGGCCGGTCCGGCATGTCGTCGATCGAGATGACGCCGTCCTTGTTGCGGTCCATTCGCGCAAACAACTTGTCGAAGGCAGCTTCGGCTTCCTGTTTGGAGATCTGGCCGTTCTGGTCGGTGTCGATCCGTTGCATCATCAGCGAGGCGCGCATGAAGTTGCCACCATGGCGCATCCAGCGATGACCGTCGTGGCCGTCGCGCGGCGGCCGTCCCTGGTCATTGTTGTCGGCGGTTTCAGGTGCCGTGGGTGCGGCGTTCGCATCCTTGTTTTTGCCGGCCTCCTGCTTGCGCTGATCTCTCATCGCCTGCATCTGCGTTTGCCGGTGCGTACGGATTTCACCCGGTGTCAGCGAACCGTCCTTGTTGGTGTCGATCGCAGCGAAGATCTTGTCGATGCCTGTGGTCGCCTCGTCCTTGGAGATCTGCCCGTCCTTGTTGGTGTCGAACTGCTTC
The DNA here is from genome assembly GCF_012276115.1 of Rhizobium leguminosarum bv. viciae. Classification (GTDB taxonomy): domain Bacteria; phylum Pseudomonadota; class Alphaproteobacteria; order Rhizobiales; family Rhizobiaceae; genus Rhizobium; species Rhizobium leguminosarum_T. The sequence continues at coordinate 91,685 of NZ_WIEU01000025.1, forward strand.
AGCATGCGGACATAGGTGATTTCGCGGAAGGCAGCGGCGCCCGGACCGGGTCGGCCCATGCCGGCATGCTGGCGCGGTCCGTCGCCCGGTGCGGCAAAGCCTGCCCCGGCGGCTGCGCCGAAGATGAGGGTGGAGGAAAGCGCTGCCAATATCAGCTTGTTGCGGTACATAGTACTTGCCTTTCGTAAGGTGTCCCTTCACGAAAGAAGATATGGCCGCAGCCCTGGAAAACCCAGTTAAACATCGGTAAGCTGAGTGAAAACTTCGTAATGCTTCAGCCGGTAATCTTGCCGAGAAAAGCGGCGAGGTCGTCGGTGACGAAATCGATGTGATCCTCATCGCCGCTGGTCTTTTCCCACCATTCGACGACCGTCTCTTCCAGATTGCGCGGCACCAGCAGTACGGTCTGCATGCCGAGCGCCTTCGGCACCGTCAGGTTGCGCGGCAGATCCTCGAACATCGCCGCCTTGGTGGTTTCGACCCGCTTCAGCGCCGTGAATTTGTCGTAGGTCGCCTGCGCCGGCTTAGGCACGTAGTCGGCAGCGACGATATCGAAAATGTCGTCGAAATGCTCGAGGATGCCGAGCGCCTCCGCCGTCATTTCGGCATGCTTGACGCTGCCATTGGTGAAGATGAACTTGCGCCCCGGCAGCGCCTTGATCGCTTCGCCGAGTTCCGGCTGCGGCGTCAGCGCCGTGTAGTCGATCGCATGCGCCTTTTCGAGAAAATCGTTCGGGTCGATGCCGTGATGGATCATCAGGCCCTGCAGCGTCGTGCCATGCTCGAGGTAATATTGCTTCTGCAGCTTGCGCGCCTCTTCCCGCTCCATCTGCAGGAGTGCCGCAACATAGGCGGTCATGTTCTTGTCGATCTGCGCGAAGAGATTGACATGATGCGGATAGAGCGTGTTGTCGAGGTCGAAGACCCAGTCGGTGATGTGTTGGAAATCGGCTCTATCAGGCGTGCGATCGATCTTGTTCATGGCGGTCTTATGGCACGGCTTATCCGCCAAGGAAATCGGCAAGAAAGAATAGACGCCCGATTTTCGGCGGACGGCGCGGGCATGGGATGCTAGAAACCGGCCATGCTTTTCGAACGCCCCGATGACGATACGCTTTACGATGCCCTGATCGCCCGCAGCGCCGATTATGAGGGGCAGGCCTATGTCTGCGTCAAGACGACAGGCATCTTCTGCCGTCTGACCTGCCCGGCGCGCAAGCCGAAGCGGGAAAATACGCTCTTCTTCGATACGATCGCCGCCTGCATGCATTCCGGCTTCCGCCCGTGCCAGCGCTGCAGGCCGCTGGAGCAGCCGGGCAGGGAGCCGATCGTCGACGAACTGCTTGCTGCACTCGACCGCGAGCCGCAGCTGCGCTGGAGCGAGGATGAGCTCGTGCGCCGCGGCCATGATCCCTCGACCGTGCGCCGCGCCTTCAAACGCGGGCTCGGCATGACGTTCCACGATATAGTGCGATATCGCCGGCTGGGCGAGGCGGCCCGGCAACTGGCCGACGGCGCGCGCGTCATCGATGCGCAGCTCGATGCGGGATATGACTCCCCAAGCGGTTTCCGGGCGGCTTTCCAGCGGCTGGTCGGCAAGGCGCCGGCGCTGTCGCAGAACCGCGAACTGCTCTTTGCCGACTGGTTCGACACCCCGCTCGGTCCGATGGTGGCCGTTGCCGACAAGACGCATCTGCATCTTCTCGAATTCCACGATCGTAAGGCGCTGCCGACCGAGCTCGAGGCGCTGCAGAAGCGCGTCCGCTCCTCGGTCGCGATCGGCCGCACCCCGGCGATCGACCAGATCGCGGCGGAGATCCGGGATTATTTCGAAGGGCGGCTCACCGTCTTCAAGACGCCATTGGCGCTCGGCGGCACGCCTTTCGAAAAACATGTCTGGGCAAAGCTCATGGAGATTCCCGCCGGCCAGACGCGCGCCTATGGCGATCTCGCAAGGGAGATGGAAAGGCCGGAAGTCGTGCGTGCGGTTGGTCGCGCCAACGGCGCCAACCAGCTTGCCATCATCGTGCCTTGCCACCGCATCCTCGGCGCGGATGGTTCGTTGACCGGTTATGGCGGCGGGCTCTGGCGCAAGCAATGGCTGCTGCGGCATGAAGAGAAGATCGGAGCACAAGCACCCAACATGGAGGAGACGGCATGAACCAAACTGAAAAGGCCGAGTTGTTCGGCACGCTGCACCGGAAGGGCGACCCGGTTGTTCTTTACAATATCTGGGATGCCGGCACGGCCAAGGCCGTCGCCGATGGCGGCGCCAAGGCGCTTGCGACGGGAAGCTGGTCGGTGGCCGCTGCCCATGGTTACGCCGACGGCGAGAAGCTGCCGATGTCGGTGCTGGTCGAAACGGCGAAATCCATCACCGCTGCCATCGACCTGCCGCTTTCGGTGGATTTCGAAGGCGCCTATTCGGCTGAGCCTGACGGTGCGGCCGCCAACGTCGCCAAGCTGGTGGAGGTCGGCGCTATCGGCATCAATTTCGAGGATCAGGTGCTCGGCGGTGGCGGGCTTTATCCGGCCGAGAGGCAGGCGGCCCGCATCCGCGCCATTCGAGCCATGGCGGAAGGTAAGGGCATTCCCTTCTTCATCAACGCTCGCACCGATCTCTTCCTGGCCGAGAGCGATCTTTCCAAACATGCCGGTCTGGTGGACGAGGCGATCGAGCGCGGCAAGGCCTATGCGGCGGCCGGCGGCAGCGGCTTTTTCGTGCCTGGTTTGATCGATCCCGCCTTGATCGAGAAGATTTGCGTCGCATCGCCGCTGCCGGTCAATATCATGATGCGGACAGGCGCCCCGGACGTGAAGGCGCTGGCAAAACTCGGTGTCGGCCGCGTCAGTTATGGTCCGGGGCCTTACCGGTCGATGATGGAAAAGCTGAAACAGGAGGCGGCGGCGATCTATAGCCCGCTCTGACGTCGAAAGTCCGAGGGCCGCAGATCTGGTGCGAAAGGGCTGCGGCCCGGAATGAAGTCCCGTTCCGCTCAGGAACGGAAGCGCAGATTCCTCCGGCTGAGCTGGCTGACCGAGGTGCAGCCCATCAGCTTCATGCCGCGCTCGATCTCGGTGCGCATCGTCTCCAGCGCCCGTTCGACGCCGGGCTGTCCGGCAGCGGCAAGCGGGAAGAGATAGTAGCGCCCGAGCCCGACGGCCCTCGCCCCCAGCGACAGCGCTTTAAGAACATGCGTTCCCCGCTGCACGCCGCCATCCATCATCACGTCGATCCGGTCGCCCACGGCGTCGACGATCTCGGCCAACTGGTCGAATGCGCTGCGCGAGCCGTCGAGCTGGCGCCCGCCATGATTGGAAAGCACGATGCCGCTGCAGCCGATCTCGGCCGCGCGCTTGGCGTCTTCCACCGACATGATGCCCTTAAGGCAGAATGGTCCGCCCCATTCGCGCACCATCTCCGCCACGTCGTCCCACGACATTGAGGGATCCAGCATCTCGGTGAAGTATCGGCTGATCGACAGCGCGCCGCCATCCATCTTGACGTGGTTTTCGAGCTGCGGCAGCCGGAAGCGCTCATGCGTCAGCCAGTCGATCGCCCAGGAGGGTTTGATCGCGAACTGGGTCATGCCGGCAAGATTGAGCTTGAAGGGAATGGCAAAGCCCGTGCGCTTGTCGCGCTCGCGGTTGCCGCCGGTGATGCTGTCGACCGTCAGCATCATCGCCTGCACGCCGGCATTTTTCGCTCGCGCCATCATCTCGCGGTTGAGGCCGCGGTCCTTGTGGAAATAGAACTGATAAACCTGCGGCCCGTTGCTGATCTGTCTCGCTTCCTCCAGGCTGATCGTGCCGAGCGAGGAGACGCCGAACATCGTCCCGTGTTTTGCCGCCGCTGCCGCGACCGCCCGCTCCCCCTGGTGGTGGAAAAGGCGCTGCAACGCCGTCGGTGAGCAATAGACCGGCATTGCCAGCTTCTGCCCCATGACGGTCACCGACATGTCGACATCGGCCACACCGCGCAAGACGTCGGGCACCAGATCGCAGGCCTCGAAGGCCGCGGTATTGCGCCGGTACGTCACCTCGTCATCGGCGCCGCCGTCTATATAGTCGAATATCGGCCCGGGAAGACGCCGTTTGGCCATGCGCCGGAAATCGTGAAAATTATAGCAGTCTGTCAGGCGCATTTCTGTCCTCGATTCCCTGTTCCCGTGTCAGCAAGATCCGCCCCTCACGCTGGTAAAGGGTGCAGCCTCGTTCAGGGAACGATCAGCGTTCCGATACCATGCTCGGTGAAGATTTCGAGCAGGACGGAATGGGCCGTCTTGCCGTTCAGGATGACGACGCCCTGCACGCCGGCCTTGATCGCATCGATGCAGGTCTCGACCTTCGGGATCATGCCGCCGGAGATCGTGCCATCGGCGATCAGCGCATGCGCTTCGGCGACCGAAAGCTCCTTGATGAGCTGGCCGTTCTTGTCGAGCACGCCGGGCACATCGGTCAGGAACAGCAGCCGGGTGGCGTTCAACGCACCGGCAATGGCGCCGGCGAACGTGTCGGCGTTGATATTGTAGGTGGCGCCGTCGCGGCCAGGCGCCACGGGCGCGATGACCGGGATCATCTCGGAGCGGGCAAGCAGATCGAGCAGCGTCCGGTCGACCTCGACCACTTCGCCGACGAAACCGAGATCGAGCACCCGCTCGATGTTCGAATCCGGGTCCTTCACGGTCTTGCGCGCCTTTTCGGCGAAGACCATGTTGCCGTCCTTGCCGCAAAGGCCGATCGCCCATTCGCCGGTCTGGTTGATGAGCGCGACGATTTCCTTGTTGATCGAGCCGGCGAGCACCATCTCGACGATCTCGACCGTTTTCTGGTCCGTGACGCGAAGGCCGCCCTCGAATTTCGATTCGATGCCCATCTTGCTCAGCATGGCGCCGATCTGCGGGCCGCCGCCATGAACGACGATCGGATTGACGCCCGATTGCTTCAACAGCGCGATGTCGCTGGCAAAGGCCTTGCCGAGCTCGGGATTGCCCATGGCGTGGCCGCCATATTTCACGACAATCGTCTTGTTCTCGTAACGCTGCATGAAGGGCAGTGCCTTGGCCAGAAGCCGTGCCTGCATTTCGCTTTCGGTTTCGTTCATGGGAACCCCGCAGAATTGTTCGCGGCCTTTTATCGCAAGTTTCTGACAGAGGGAATAATCCAGAGGGCAATAGTTTTTCGTATCTGTCGCGGAGCCGGACGTCGTTAGCGTCTGGCGCAGGCAAGCTTAAGATGAGGAACGGCATGCAAGGCGATGAGATCGCAGACCTGATCGGCCGCGTCGCACTCGGCGATCGCAGGGCTTTCCTGGCCCTCTACAATCAGACCGGACCGAAACTTTTCTCGATCTGCCTGCGTATCCTGAAAGATCGCACGGAAGCCGAAGAAGCCCTGCAGGAAGTCTATATCAGCATCTGGCAACGCGCTCGCAGCTTCTCCGTCTCCTCGGGTTCGTCCTCGGCATGGCTGGCCGCAATTGCCCGCAACCGGTCGATCGATGCGCTGCGAGCGCGCAAGCCCGTCGCCGACGAATTGGACACGGTCTACGATCTTGCCGATGCCGGACCCGGCCCGGAAATGCAGACGGTGACCAAGGATGAAGGAAGGCGGATTGACACCTGCATGGAAGAGTTGGAAGCTGATCGTGCGGTCGCGGTGAAACGGGCTTATGTCGAAGGGCTGAGCTATCAGGAACTGGCCGATCAGTTTGGTGTCCCGCTGAACACGATGCGGACCTGGCTTAGGCGCAGCCTCTTGAAACTGAGAGAGTGCATGGAACGATGACATCGCCCGACAAAAGCAAGGGAGACCGCTCCCGCGACGAGGTTCTCGCCGGCGAATATGTGCTTGGCGTCCTGTCGTTGCAGGATCGCCAGGTGGTGGAAGAGCGCATGCGCCACGACCGCCCCTTCGCTGCAATCGTCAGCCGCTGGGAAACCAACCTCTCCGCCTTCAACGACGAGTACGAAGGCGTTGCTCCGAACCGGGAAACCTTCAAGCAGATCGAGGCGCGGCTGTTCGGCGATGGCCAGAAGCCCCCCTCCTTTTCGCAAGGGCTCTGGAATTCCGCCGTTTTCTGGCGCTCGCTGAGCTTCGCCTGCATCGTCGTCGCCGCCAGCGCCGTCATCTTCGCCTCCGGCGTGGTGCCGGAGCCGCAGGGGCCTGCACCACTGGTAGCCTCGCTTTCGGGCCAGAACAGCACCATCAATCTTCTCGCCTCCTATGAGCTTCAGAGCGGCCGGCTGAAGATCGTGCCGGTCGCCGCCGGCAAGCCGGAGGAGAAGTCGCTGGAACTTTGGCTGGTGCCGGGCAGCGGCATGACGAGATCGCTCGGCGTCTTCCAGCCGGGCGAAAGCGGTGAACTTGTCATTCCCGCCGAACTGCGCAGCATGATAGCCGATGGCGCAACGCTTGCCGTCAGCCTCGAACCTTTCGGCGGTTCGCCGACCGGCCAGGCGACTGGTCCGGTGATCGCAAGCGGCCCCCTGCACCGGCCATAATCTCACCGGCCGTAATCGTGCCGGCCATAAATCATGTCTCCTTTCTGAAACTCTTCGGCTTTCTGAAACTCTTCGGCGCGGCTCTCCGTAGTTCGAAATGTCCGGACGACGCTCAGGCATAAAGCCCGCGGATGGTGTCCGGTGAGGAGAAAATCATGATCAAGTCCGTATTGCGCGGCTTCGCGCTCGCCACTGCCATGTCCGCCGTCGCCTTTGCCGCCGCCAAGAACCCGGTGGTTGGCGGTGCTGCGATGTTCGACAGCAAGAACATCATCGAGAACGCCGTGAACTCCAAGGATCACACGACGCTGGTCGCCGCCGTCAAGGCAGCAGGCCTCGTCGGCACGCTCGAGGGCAAGGGCCCCTTCACCGTCTTTGCGCCGACCAACGACGCTTTCGCCGCCCTGCCGAAGGGCACTGTCGATACGCTGCTGAAGCCGGAAAACAAGGCGACGCTGACCAAGGTTCTGACCTGCCACGTCGTTGCCGCCGATGCGATGGCCAAGACCGTTGCCAAGATGATCAAGGATGATGGTGGCGAGCACGACATCAAGACCGTCGGCGGCTGCGTGCTGAAAGCCAAGGAAAACATGGGCAAGATCACCCTGACCGACGAAAATGGCGGCGTTTCCCATGTGACGATCGCCGACGTCAAGCAGTCGAACGGCGTCATTCATGTCGTCGACAAGGTGCTGTTGCCGAAAATGTAAGCCCGCCCGTATCGGCAGACGCATTGGGGCGCTCTTCCGGGCGCCCCTTCTATTTCCAGAGAGCTATTTCCAGCGGGCGATGCCGACGGTTTCGGCGATCGCCTGGCGCAGTTCGTCCAGCCCATCGCCCTTTTCGGACGAGGTGGACAGCACGCCCGGATAGGCGGCCGGGCGCTTGCGGATCTTTTCCGCCGTTTCGGCAATGAGTTTCGGCACACCGGCCGCCTTGATCTTGTCGGTCTTGGTCAGCACGATCTGGTAGGAGACGGCGGCCTTGTCGAGCAGATCAAGCACGTCGTCGTCGTTCTTCTTGATGCCGTGGCGGCTGTCGATCAGCACATAGACGCGCTTCAGCGTCGCGCGGCCGCGCAGATAATCGAAGACGAGCTTGGTCCACTTGTCGACCTGCTCCTTCGGTGCTTGCGCATAACCATAGCCCGGCATGTCGACGATCGCCGTCGGCGGCAGGTCGCCGCCTTCGCCGGAATAACCATCCGGAACGAAATAGTTCAGTTCCTGCGTGCGTCCCGGCGTGTTCGAGGTGCGCGCCAAGCCCTTCTGGCCGACCAGCGCATTGATCAGCGAGGACTTGCCGACATTCGAGCGACCGGCAAAAGCCACTTCCAGCGGCCCTTCCGGCGGCAGGAAATTCAGGGACGGCACGCCGCGGATGAAGATCCATGGGTGGCCGAAGAGCGGCTTTTCGATGTCGGACATGCGGGTTCTGCAATCTCTGGGTTCGGTCTTTTACCGGGCTTCGTGGTTTTGTGGGCGGATGTCAAGCTTTGACGGGCGCCTGCGCGGCATGCCTTGTTTCCTTCGTCCGCCGCCCGGAAATGAAAAGCCCCGCCGGAGCGGGGCTTGGCAAGCGTCATTTCGACGGCGCTTCTTTTCGTCGGAACAGACCCTTCAGATTGTCGAAGAGTTCGACCTTGACGCCGTGGCGCTTCATGATCAGCCCCTGCTGCGCCACCGAGAGCGTGTTGTTCCAGGCCCAGTAGATGACCAAGCCGGCCGGGAAGCTTGCCAGCATGAACATGAACACCAGCGGCATCCAGTTGAAGATCATCGCCTGTGTCGGATCGGGCGGCGTCGGGTTCATGCGCATCTGCACGAACATGGTGACGCCCATGATCAGCGGCCAGACGCCGAGGTGCAGCAGCGCCGGCCCCTCGAAAGGCAGCAGGCCGAACAGATTGACGATCGTCGTCGGATCGGGCGCCGAAAGGTCCTTGATCCAGCCGAAGAAGGGTGCATGCCGCATTTCGATGGTGATGTAGATCACTTTGTAGAGCGAGAAAAAGATCGGGATCTGCAGCGCCACCGGCCAGCAGCCGGCGATCGGATTGATCTTCTCTTCCTTGTAGAGCTGCATCATCGCCTGTTGCAGCCCCATGCGGTCGTCGCCGAATTTTGCCTTCAACTCCTCCATCTTCGGCTGCATGCGCTTCATGTTCGCCATCGAAGCGTACTGCTTGCTGGCGAGCGGGAAGAACAGGAGCTTGACGACGATGGTCGTGCACAGGATCGCCACGCCGAAATTGCCGAAGTAGCGGAAGAAGAAGTCCATCAGCTTGAACATCGGCTTGGTGATGAAATAGAACCAGCCCCAGTCGATCAGCCGGTCGAACTTCGGGATCGAGTAGCTGGCCTCATAACCGTCGATAACAGGCACTTCCTTGGCGCCGGCGAAGACGAGGTTCTTGAGCTCGAGCGATTGGCCCGGCGCAACGGTGAAGGCATCATCCTTGTAATCGGCCTGATAGCGCGGTTGGCCATCGGCAAAGTGCGAGAAGCGCGCCTCATAGGCGGCACTTTGCGGTGGAACGATCGTCGCCGCCCAATATTTGTCGGTGATGCCAAGCCAGCCGCCGGTGGATTTCGCCGGCGTGACGGCTTCCTCCTCGACGGCGCTGTATTTGGTTTCGATCAGGCCGTCGCCGATCACGCCGATGAAGCCTTCATGCAGCACGTAGACGGAGGGCGTCGTCGGCTTGTTGTAGCGCGTCACCCGGCCGTAGGAAGACAGCGATGCGGGCGCCTGGCCGGTATTCTCGATCTTGTCGGCGACGGTGAACATGTAGCGTTCGTCGACGGAGATGGTGCGGGTGAAGGTCAGGCCCTTGTCATTGGTGTAGGAGAGCGTCACCGGCGTCTTTTCGGTGAGCTTGGCGCCCTCGGGCGCGGTCCAGAGCGTCGAGGCACCCGGAACGGCGCCTGTCGCGTCGCTGCCGATATAGCCGAGTTCGGTGAAATAGCCGTCCTTGGTCTCGGCCGGGCTGAACAGCGTGATGATCGGGCTCGAGTCGTCGACGGTCTCGTGATAACCCTTGAGCTTCAGATCGTCGAGACGGGCGCCGGCAAGGTTGATAGAGCCGGAAAGTGCCGGCGTATCGATGGCGACGCGCGGGGTCTTTGTCAGCGCCTGCTCGAGCGTCGCTGTCGCGGCTGCCTGGCCGGAAGGGGCCGTACCGCTCGGCTGGGCCGGCGTCTCGCCGCCGGCTGCCGGCTGCTGCACCTGCTCGGTCTGTTGCTGCGCCTTCTGGGCTTCCTGCGCCTTGCGCTGGGCCTCGATGCGCGGATTCATATAGAGAAACTGCCAGCCGAGGACGATCAGCACCGAGAGAGCGATCGCAATGAAATAATTGCGGTTGTTTTCCATCATACGTTCCTGGGGCGTCCGTCTCCGGAGCGCCGGTGTTTCGGCCTGGTTTCCACGCGGGATTTCAGTTCCGCGGCCAATTCCTGGAAGGACGCGTCAAGCACGTCCCTGCGCGCGACAACCACATAGTCGTGTCCGGGCTGCATTGCAAACCCCGCATGAAGCCGCACCGCCTCTTTCAGGCGGCGGCGCATACGGTTCCGTTCGACCGCGTTGCCATGTTTTTTGGTGACTGTAAAACCGACGCGTGCCTGGCTGTCGGGTTCCTTCCGGTCGAGGACTTCGAGAAGGAAGAAGCCGCCCCGGCGTTTTTCGCCCTCGCGCACGGCAAGAAACTGCGGGCGGCTCTTCAGCCGCCCGACAGTGTGTTTCTTCTCACTGATCGTCAATTCGCCCGCCATCTTTTACCGGGCAACCCGGCTTACGCCGACAGACGATTGCGGCCCTGCGCGCGGCGGGCTGCGATGACCTTGCGGCCACCCTTCGTGGACATGCGGGCACGGAAACCGTGGCGACGCTTGCGAACAAGCTTGGATGGTTGGTAGGTACGCTTCATTTATTTTAAACACCGCGGAGTGCGGCCCTTCTTGAATTTGCATAATGCAAGGAGCGTTGTTTTTCGAACGGGCGGGCCATGAAAGGCTTGCGTGACCGGACGTGCGCGGGCTTATAAGGATGAAGCCCATAAAAGTCAATTATGCTGGATAATTTCACTCTGCGCTGCTGGCTCGGAAAGTATTTTCGCACTCTGGTGTTAATAAATTAGGCCCTGCCCCGAGTGGTTGTAAATTTCGCCGAGGCAGATCGATAGCCCCGGTTTTCAGGCGCTTAAGCGTCCTCGCCGCATTCGGCATGGATCACTTCCGAAGCCACAATCGTAAATATTAGAAATCTAACTTTAATAAATTTCGCCGATATTCAATGCATCGACTGGGAATTTGCTTTCCAGGCAGTGGCGTAGCTAGGAGCATTGCATTGAAGATCCGGGGCAAAATTAACCTGCTGGTTTGCGTGATGGGCGCGGTGGCACTTCTGATCGGCGCAACGGCGTTGTCCGCCATGCACGAATACAGTCGCAACCTGACGGCTTATGAGCATGCCGCCAGCCGCGCCTATGCGGGCGAACGCCTCAATCGTTTCGTCACGGCGGTGGTCATGGAGGCGCGCGGCATCTATGCCGCCAAAACGATCAAGGATACGCCGAACTTCGCCAAGGGGCTGATGGCCGGCCTCGACGAGATCGACAAGGTCATCTCGGGCTGGGCGCCGCTCGTTCCCGAGAGCCAGAAGGCCGATTTTGCCAAGCTCGTCGCCCGTGCCGCGGAATTCCGCACCTTCCGCACGGAAACGGCCCGCCTCGGCACGGAAGTCGGCCCCGAAGCCGCCGGCCAACAGGGCAACAACGACGCCAACCGCGCCAACCGCAAGGCGTTCCAGGCGGAAATCGACGCCGTCGTCGCCACCGACAAGGCAGCGCTGGAGACCGTGAATGCCGAGATCGAGAGCTTCCGCTCTTGGGTGCTGATGCTCGTGCTCAGCATCACCGGCATCGGCATTGCGGTCGGCATCGGCATGGGCTTCTATATCGGCACCAGCCATCTCAGCCGCCCGATCAAACGCGTCACCCATGCGATCAACGAAGTCGCCAATGGTAATTTCGACGCCGAGGTGCCCTTTGCCGGCCGTCCGGACGAAATCGGCGAGATGGCCGCAGCTGTTGCGGTCTTCAAAGCGAACGGCCTGGCCGTCAAGCGCCTGAACGCCCAGGAGGCGGCGATGCGCGCCAAGAGCGACGACCTGCAGTCGAGCATGTCCGTCGTCGTGGCTGCGGCTGCGGCCGGCGATTTCGGCCACCGCATCAGCAAGGACTACGAGGACGACAACCTCAACCAGTTCGCCGGCAACATCAACATGCTGCTATCGAGCGTCGATGCCGGCATCGGCGAGACCCGCCGCGTCATCGCAAGCCTTGCCGAAGGCGATCTCACCCAGACGATGAGCGGCAACTTCCAGGGCGCCTTCGCCGAGCTGCAGCAGAACGTCAACAATACCTTCGTCACCCTGCAGGCGACGATGCGCGAAGTGCGCGAGACGACAGAAGCGATGAACGGCAACACCGCCGAGCTGCGCAATGCCAGCGACGACCTGTCGAAGCGCACCGAGCAGCAGGCAGCCGCCCTCGAAGAGACCTCGGCAGCGCTCGACGAGATTACAGCCGTCGTCCAGAATTCCACCGAGCGGGCGCATGAAGCCACCATCATGGTGTCCGAAGCCAAGGAGAATGCCGGCCGCTCCGGCGTCGTCGTGGGCAATGCCGTCGAGGCCATGGGCCGCATCGAGCAGGCCTCGCGCGAAATCAGCCAGATCATCAACGTCATCGACGAGATCGCCTTCCAGACCAACTTGCTGGCGCTGAACGCCGGCGTCGAGGCGGCCCGCGCCGGCGATGCCGGAAAGGGTTTTGCGGTGGTCGCCCAGGAAGTGCGCGAACTCGCCCAGCGCTCGGCAAAGGCCGCCAAGGACATCAAGGCGCTGATCACTAAGTCAGGCAACGAAGTGCAGGTCGGCGTCAAGCTGGTCCAGGCGACCGGCGAGGCGCTGGCCGAAATCGGCACCCGCGTCATCGCCATCAACGACCATATCCATTCGATCGCCACCGCTGCGACCGAGCAGTCGACCGGCCTCAAGGAAGTCAATACCGCCGTCAACCAGATGGACCAGGTGACCCAGCAGAATGCCGCGATGGTGGAAGAGACCTCCGCCGCCACGCACAGGCTTTCAGCCGAAGCCGGTGGCCTGGTGCGCCTTATTGCCCGCTTCAAACTGTCGGATGATGCGCCGGCACCTGTGGCGCTCGTCCGCAACGAGCCGCAAAGGCCGGTTGCTTCGCCCGCCCGCCGGGCGATCGCCAAGGTCGCCCGCGCCTTCGGCGGCAATGCCGCTCCGGCCGAACAGAGCTGGGAAGAGTTCTGATTCTTCCTATCACACGACATTCTAACGCCGCCTCCGGGCGGCGTTAGTTTTTCTGCCCGGTCCGCGCCGGACAAAGACCCCGCCCCAAACCCCT
>NZ_WIEU01000026.1:0-96708 GCF_012276115.1 Rhizobium leguminosarum bv. viciae
GAGCGCGTTTGGCAACCCGCGGCATCGCCAGCAGAGGGGCGACGAGCGCTTGCATCGGCATTAAGAACCATCCTGAGCGCGGCGTCTCAGTGGGGGTATTTTCGGGCATTGCTTACCAGCGTCTCGCAGATCAATCAGACAACCACCTTCTTGTCATTTTCTGCAACGAGCGCAACTGAAATAATCGGAAATCAAGGTCTTCCGCACCGACTTATCTATCAGAAGTAGGCTATACAATGGCCATCTGCCCGTCCGCCCATTACCTTGCCGCCGGTACGGCAGGTGATTTTTCACGCTTCAGTCCGACTGCGCCTGACCCGCGTCAACCACAGAGCTCCATCATGCTCATGTCGGTGGATTGGGCTCAGTCATATGGGGGTTGCGCTCGTTCGGTCGTTTCCATAAACACATCCCGAAGATTGCATTGAGAGACGACGTAGAAAATGACAAAAACCGCGCTTATCACTGGGGTCACTGGTCAGGATGGTGCCTATCTGGCCGAATTGCTTCTGAGCAAAGGCTATACGGTGCACGGTATCAAGCGGCGATCCTCGTCTTTTAACACCGGCCGTATCGAGCATATCTACCAGGATCCGCATGAAGCCCATCCGCGCTTCATTCTGCATTATGGAGATATGATCGACTCGACCAATCTCCTTCGGATCGTGCAGCAGACACAGCCCGACGAAATCTATAATCTTGCTGCACAAAGCCATGTCGGTGTCAGTTTCGAAACCCCTGAATATACAGCAGACGCCGATGGTGTTGGAACGCTGAGATTGCTCGAAGCGATCCGAATCCTGCGTCTCGAGGAAAAGACCCGGTTCTACCAGGCATCGACCTCGGAACTCTACGGTCTTGTGCAGGAAGTGCCGCAGAACGAGAAGACGCCTTTTTACCCGCGTTCTCCCTATGCCGCAGCCAAGCTTTATGCCTACTGGATCGTCGTGAATTATCGCGAGGCCTATGGCATGCATGCGTCGAACGGTATTCTTTTCAACCATGAAAGCCCGCTTCGTGGAGAGACGTTCGTCACGCGCAAGATCACCATGGCGGTGGCTGCTATCCATCTGGGGCGGCAGGATAAGCTTTTCCTCGGCAATCTCGACGCAAAGCGTGACTGGGGCCACGCGCGTGAATACGTCGAGGGCATGTGGCGCATGCTGCAGCAGGACAAGCCTGATGACTACGTCTTGGCCACCGGTGAGACGACCAGTGTCCGCCAGTTTGTCGAGTGGGCGTTTGCCGATGTCGGCATTACTTTGGAATGGAAAGGGTCCGGCGTCGATGAAAAGGGGTATGACGCCGCGTCCGGCGTTTGCCTGGTCGAAATCGATCCTCGGTATTTTCGCCCGACGGAAGTCGACCTTTTGCTTGGTGATCCGACCAAGGCACGTCAAAAGCTGGGCTGGCAGCACAAGATTCCGGTTCGTGAACTCGCCGCTGAAATGGTGCGTGAAGATATCAAGCACGGGAAAGCCATCAACAGCAGAAAAGAGATCTGAGTGTACGACCTGTCCAACAAGAAAATCTGGGTTGCCGGCCATCGGGGCATGGTAGGCAGCGCTCTTGTGCGCAGGCTTCACTCGGAAGATTGCAGCGTGATTACGGCAACGCGCCGCGAGGTCGATTTAAAGCGCCAGGACGAGGTTGAGAAATTTGTTGAAGCCACGCGACCTGATGCGATCATTCTCGCCGCTGCCAAGGTTGGCGGTATTCTTGCGAACGACAGCTATCCCGCAGAATTTGTCTATGACAATCTGATTATTGAAGCGAACATCTTCGAAGCCGCCCACCGCGCGAGGGTGGACCGGCTTCTATTCCTGGGTTCAAGCTGCATTTATCCCAAGCTCGCGCCACAGCCGATTTCCGAAGAGGCTTTGCTGACCGGTCCGCTTGAGCCGACCAATGAATGGTACGCGATTGCCAAGATCGCCGGCATCAAGCTCGCCGAGGCCTATCGCAAGCAATACGGCCGGGATTACATTTCGGCCATGCCGACCAATTTATACGGCCCCGGCGATAACTTCGACCTGAATTCCAGCCATGTACTGCCGGCGCTTGTCCGCAAGGCGCATGCTGCGAAACTTCGCAAAGATCCGCATATGGTGGTCTGGGGTACAGGAACCCCGCGCCGAGAGTTTCTTCACGTCGATGACTGTGCCGACGCCTTGGTGTTTCTGCTCAAAACATATTCGGGCTCGCAGCACGTGAATGTCGGCTCGGGTACAGACCTCGAAATTATCGAGTTGACGCGTTTGGTCTGCCGCATTGTCGGTTACGAGGGTGAGATCATTCATGATCTTTCCAAGCCCGATGGCACGCCCCGAAAGCTGATGAGCAACAAGAAGCTTCAGGACATGGGCTGGAAACCGGGTATTTCGCTTGAGGATGGCATCCGCGCCACTTACGCTTGGTTTCTTGAGTTCGAAAATAGACCTGATCCGGCGGTCTGACACCAATCGCTGAGGACCGGGCTCTCTCCATTCCCACACCGATATTCGTGTGGAGGTGTTGCCGCCGTCGGCGGCGGCTGGCAGATCGGCCATGGAGGCGGAACACCCGATTAGATTAGCGGTTGGTATTGTAGAATATGCGGATATACGCATAGTTCTGCGACGGGCGCTGCCAGGCGCTATCAGGCGAGGGGTCTGGATTCCATGGAAACTACCGTCGAGGACGCCCATGCTGGCGTCGTGTCGCCCGACCTCGTGGTCGATGCGCTGTTTGCATGCCGAAAGACGGCAGCCATCGAACTTGATCTCTTTACTCATATCGGCGAGGGCAAAACGGCCGCATTGCTGGCTGCGGCAACAAGCGCGTCGGAGCGTGGGGTGCGCATCCTGTGCGACTACCTTGCGGTACATGGCTTTCTGACAAAGGAGAG
This sequence comes from Rhizobium leguminosarum bv. viciae, assembly GCF_012276115.1. Classification (GTDB taxonomy): domain Bacteria; phylum Pseudomonadota; class Alphaproteobacteria; order Rhizobiales; family Rhizobiaceae; genus Rhizobium; species Rhizobium leguminosarum_T. Next base: position 2,888 of record NZ_WIEU01000026.1, read on the forward strand.
CGGACAGTACCGAATGACGGCCTCGACCAGAATGTTCCTCGATCGCAATTCGCCGGCCTATATGGGCGCGGCCGTCGAGTTCACGGCCGCACCCGAAATACTGGATAATTTTCTGCGCGATCCGGCCGCCGTCGTGCGAAACGGCGGTTCGGCCGGGCTTGCGAACGTGTCGGCAGACAACCCCGTCTGGTTGAAGTTTGCGCGCGGCATGAGCTCCTTTACCGGGCTCAGCGCCAAAATGCTGGCTGGCGAAATCTCCGGCTGGCCGAGGCCTCCCAAAAAGGTTTTGGACATCGCTGCAGGTCCAGGCGTTTTCGGGATCGAAATTGCGAAGGCCTTTCCAACGGCGGAGATCGTCGCCGTCGACTGGGCCGCCGTATTAGCGCTGTCGAGGCAGAATGCGGAAAAAGCCGGCGTGGTTGACCGGTACCAGACGATAGCCGGCAGTGCTTTCGATGTTGAGTGGGGCACGGGTTATGACCTTGTCCTGCTTCCGAATTTTCTGCACCACTTCGATTTGCCGACATGTGCCCAACTGTTGCGAAAGATCATCGCCAGCCTTGCAGAGCATGGTCGGATCGTCGCGGTCGATTTCGTGCCGAACGAAGATGGCGTGTCGCCGCCTTTTCCCGCAGCGTTCTCCTGGGAGATGCTCGCCAGCACGCCGGCTGGCCAGGCTTATACGCAAAGTGAGTTGACCGAGATGGCAAGACTTGCCGGCCTTGCCGGCGTCACGGTCAAATCGATGCCACCAACTCCGGCAAGCGTTATTCTCTATGAATAGCAGGTCGACTGTCGCTGCGTCGCCTGGGAACAAAGGCTACGATGAAAATTTAAAGAAGAATTTGGCTGGGGAACCTGGATTCGAACCAAGATTAACGGAGTCAGAGTCCGTCGTTCTACCATTGAACTATTCCCCAGCATAAGCGAACCGGCGGGCGGTCGGCTGGTGTGCGGCGCTTATAACCAAAAGCCGGGGAATTGCAAATAGCTGTTTTGAAAAAAATCGGTGCTGCCGCGGAAAGGTGAAACCGCTGCAAATCCCTTGGTCCAAAAAAGAATTTGGCGATTTCGGCGGGCGCTGATATTCTTGCGGCAACGCAAAAATCGAATGAGCGCCTGCTGCATATCCCAGGACTTGCGCGGCGCGGTGGAAAAATAACGTGGAAGACCCCGAAGGCGGCGCAAAGCCGCAATTTGACGGGGCGTCGGCGGCAGGGCGCAAGGACGGCAAAAAGTCCAGGCGCCGCAAGGGCAAGCGTGGCGGGCAATCCCGCAACGCGGCTCATCCCGCTTCGCATGAGCCTTCCGGCGGTGCCGGACAGCCTGCGCGCCCGATGGAAGATGCAGCCGGGAATCCGGCCCGCAAGCGCAAGCGTCGCCGTCGAGGCGGCCATGGTGCCGTGCAGGACGGTTCACCTCTCCCCCAGGCAATGGAACAGACGGCAGCGGCAGGCAATGCCGTCCGCGCCGATAGCGATTCAGCGCCGAGTCGTCGCAACCGCCGCAAACACCGCGGCAAGCGCGGTCTGCAGGGCCGGCCGCTGACACCGGCAAAACCATCAGGTGCCCCGCAGCAGGAACGCCGCGCAGAAGAAGCGGTGCTCAGGGTCGAACTGCGTGAAACACTGAATGGCGCAAGCGCCAACCGCAGGACCCGCCCGGAAAGCCATTCCCATTCCGGGCATCAGGGGGATCGTCAGGCCGGCGAACACGCGTGGCCGGAGGAGCTCTACGCCGCCCTCGATCTCGGCACCAACAATTGCCGTCTCCTCATTGCCCAGCCGACTCGTCCGGGTCAATTCCGCGTCGTCGACGCTTTTTCCCGCATCGTGCGCCTCGGCGAAGGCCTTGCGGCCAGCGGCCGTCTGTCGGACGAGGCGATGGAGAGGGCGATCGAGGCGCTGAGGATCTGCGCCTCCAAGCTCAGGAACCGGCAGATCCGCCGCATGCGGCTGATCGCCACCGAAGCCTGCCGCCAGGCCGTCAATGGCGAGGACTTCCTCAGCCGGGTCGTTGCCGAAACCGGCCTCGAGCTCGAGATCATCGATCGGGAGACAGAGGCGCGGCTTGCAGTCTCCGGCTGCTCCTCGCTGGTCGGTCGCGAAACGCGCTCCGTCGTGCTCTTCGATATCGGCGGCGGCTCGTCGGAGATCGCGGTCATCCGCATCGGCGACAATCGCTTCAGCCGCCTTGCCAATCACATCACCCACTGGACCTCGTTGCCGGTTGGCGTCGTGACGCTGTCGGAGCGCCATGGCGGGCACGACGTCACGCCGGAGGCCTTCGAAGGCATGGTGCGTGAGGTCGAAGGCATGCTTGGAAGCTTCGATTGCCCGGAGATCGAGGTCGCCCAGACCGGCGACTTTCACCTGATCGGCACATCGGGCACGGTGACGACGCTTGCCGGTGTGCATCTCGACCTGCCGCGTTATGACCGGCGCAAGGTCGACGGCATCTGGCTGTCCGACGATGAGGTCTCCGCCATGCAGGCAAAGCTTCTCTCCTGGGATTTCGCAAGCCGTGCCGCCAATCCCTGCATCGGGCCCGACCGGGCCGATCTGGTGCTGGCCGGCTGCGCCATCCTCGAGGCGATCCGCCGCCGCTGGCCGAGCCCGCGCATGCGGGTTGCCGATCGCGGCTTGAGGGAAGGCCTGCTCACCGACATGATGGCCGATGACGGCGTGTGGCGGCGCAACCGCAACCGCCGCAGCCAGCGCGTGAGATCGTGAGATAAGGAATAGGCATGACCAAGGCACCGATCGCGGGAAACCGCACCGGCCGCAAGCTCGGCCAGCGCGTCAAGAACAAGAAGATGAAGGCCTCCTCCCGCCAATGGCTGGAGCGCCACATCAACGATCCCTATGTGCAGCGCGCCCAGCTCGAAGGCTATCGCGCCCGGGCTGCCTTCAAGCTGCTGGAGATCGACGAGAAACATCATATCCTGCGCGGCGCCAGGCGCATCATCGATCTCGGGGCTGCCCCCGGCAGCTGGTCGCAGATCGCTGCCAAGGTCACCGGCTCGACAGATGAGGATATTCGTGTGGCTGCGATCGATTTCCTTGAAATGACCCAGTTGCCGGGGGTCAAGATCCTGCAGCTCGATTTCCTCGATCCGAGTGCGCCGGAAAAGCTGCTGGAGGCCGTCGGCGGCACACCGGATCTCGTCATCTCGGACATGGCGGCGCCCACCACCGGCCACCACCGCACCGACCATCTGCGCACCATGCATCTCTGTGAGGTGGCGGCGCATTTCGCCGTCGAAGTGCTGGGGGAAGGCGGGCACTTCCTCACCAAGACTTTTCAGGGCGGTACCGAGCGTGAGCTGCTCGCCATGCTCAAGCAGAACTTCCGCCAGGTCGTCCATGTCAAGCCGAACTCGTCGCGCGCCGAATCGGTCGAGATGTTCCTGCTGGCCAAGGGGTTCAAGGGGCGCAAGGCCGAAGGCGAAGCAGAAGAAGCTTGATCTTCGGGCCGGTCCTGACGGATGATGGCGATCGACTGCATAATTCCTTAAATCGGGATCGAATTGAGGATAAGATAGGCAGCAATGGAATGCGTTGCCGCGTCCTTTGCGCGTCCGAAAGGACGCGCGGCGCTCTAACGATTTGAGCCGCTGATCCCATGCTTCTTTACGTCACGCTCGGAACCAACGACCTTTATCGCGCAGGGCATTTTTACGATGCCGTGCTGTCTCCCCTCGGCTATCGCCGCCAGCGCTCTTCCGAAGAGGAAATAGGCTATTCCGCCGAGGGCGATACGCGCTGCCGCTTCTGGGTGGTGACGCCGTTCAATCACCGCCGGGCGACCTCGGGCAATGGCGCCATGGTCGCGCTGGCGGCCGAAACGCGAGCGGATGTCGATGCTTTCCATGCGGCGGTGATCGCGGCAGGCGCCGTGGATGAGGGCGAGCCCGGCCTGCGCTCCTACCATGCCCATTTCTATGCCGCCTATATCCGTGATCTCGACGGCAACAAGCTCTCTGCCGTCTGCGAAAGCCCGGAGTAGCGGCTGGCTATTTCACCGCCTGCTGTTCGGCTTCAACCGTTGCCGCCTTTATTGCCTTCGAGCGGTGGCCGGAAACGATTGCGCCGGCATTGCGGTCCATCCGGATGAAGGGAATGGTCGCAATGACAGTCAGTCCGGCGATGATATAGAAGGCGAGGTGGAAATCGGCCACTTGCAGCGCTTCGCCGCGGAAATAGATCGAGCTTTCCAGGATCGCGGCGGCGACCGCAACGCCGAGCGCCAGGCTGACCTGCTGCATCACCGAGCTCATCGATGTTGCTTGGCTGGCTTCCGCATCTTCGATATCGGCGAAGGCAAGCGCATTGACGCCGGTGAACATGAAGGAGCGGGAGAAGCCGCCGAGCAGCAGCACGCCGATGATGACGAGATGCGGCGTCGACGGCGTGAACAGGCCGGTGACGACAGTCACCAGGGTCGTCACCATGGCGGCGCCGAGCAGCGTCGTGCGGAAGCCGGCGGCGGCGAAGACGCGCTTCGCCATGAACTTGGTAGTGATCGCACCGATCGCGCCTGCAAAGGTGATGAGGCCGGATTGAAACGGCGTCAGCCCGAAGCCGAGCTGCAGCATCAGCGGCGTCAGGAAGGGCATGGCGCCGACGCAAATGCGAAACAGCATGCCGCCCAACGTGGAGGCCCGGAAGGTCGGGTTCTTGAACAGGTTGAGGTTGAGGATCGGCGCCGGATGCCGCTTGGCGTGGCGCACGTAAAGGAGACCGCAGATGAGGCCGATCAAGGTGGCGGTGACGCCGATGATCGGGGGCAGGGCCGGCAGACTGACCACCGACAGGCCGAAGACGACGCCCGCAGCCGAAAGCGAGGTCAGCACGAAACCGGTGACATCGAGCCGCGGCGGCGCCGTCGCTTCCACCTCCGGCAGAAAAATCGTCGCAAGCCAGATGCCGATGATGCCGACCGGCACGTTGATCAGGAAGATCCAGTGCCAGCTGAAATAGGTGGTGATGAAGCCGCCGAGCGGCGGGCCGGTGAGCGGGCCGACAAGCGCGGGGATGGTGAGCAGCGCCATGGCCGAGACCAGGTCGCTGCGTTGCGTCGTGCGCACCAGCACGAGGCGGCCGACCGGCGTCATCATCGCGCCGCCCATGCCCTGCAGGAAGCGGGCAAACACGAATTCGACGAGGTTGGACGAAATCGCGCAGAAGATCGAGCCGATGACGAAGACCGAGATGGCAAGGCGGAAGATCTTCTTGGCGCCGAACCTGTCGGCCATCCAGCCACTGACGGGGATGAACACCGCCAGCGCCACCATGTAGGAGGTCAGCGCCAGCTTCAGCGTGATCGGCCCGACATTGAGATCCCTAGCGATCGCCGGCAGCGCCGTCGCAATCACGGTCGAGTCCATCTGTTCCATGAAGAGGGCGACGGCGAGGATCAGCGGGACGATGCGATTCATAGGCGGGAGCCTTGAGGGGCGCGGATGGGAGGTGGGAAGGCCCGTGCTGTTTAGTCCCAGTTTCGGGTTCTGCCAATCCCCCAATCCGGGTCCCAATTCGGGTCGATGACACGTTAGCTTCACGTCTGCGTGAGACGGCTTGCCCGACAACGTCGCCTATCAACATTGACATATGTTTACCCGGCCGGGGCAACAAATCCGGCCGGACACGTCATCGGGGCCGTGCGGCGGCACACCGCACGTCATGGGAGAATGGATATATGGCAATTTCGACCCGAATGAAGCGGCGCACGCTTTTTGCCGCAGGCCTTGGCTTGGCTGCGGCTCCGGCAATTTTTAGAGACAAGGCCGAAGCGGCCGCGACTGGAGAAAATAGAAGTATGGATGGCACGCCTTTGCCTGAGATCAATCAATTCAAGCTCGGTTCCTATAAGTTCACCGTCGTCCGCGACGGCATCAACATCTCAGAAAAACCCTACGAAACCTTCGGCACCAATCAGGATCCCGAAACGGTCAAGGCGTTGCTCTCCGCAAATTTCCTGCCGGCCGACAAATTCCTGAACGGCTATGCGCCGGCTATCATCGATACCGGTTCCGATGTCATCCTCATCGATACCGGCTTCGGAGCGAGCGGTCGCGCACGCGGCGCCGGCCAGCTTGCCGAAGGCCTGAAAGCGGCGGGTTATTCGGCCGACGATGTCACGCTGGTGGCGCTCACCCATCTGCACGGCGATCATATCGGCGGTCTGATGGAAGACGGCGCGGCTGCCTTCAAGAATGCCCGCTATATCGTCGGCCAGGCGGAATATGATTTCTGGTCGGACAAGGCACGTGAGGGCACACCTGCGGAGGGCGGCCACAAGGCGGTGCTCGCCAATGTCGTGCCGCTCGCCGAGAAGACCACTTTTATTAAGGACGGTGATAGCGTCGCACCCGGCATAACGGCGATGCTGGCGGCCGGCCACTCACCGGGCCATACGGTGTTCCACGTCGAATCCGAGGGCAAGCGCCTTGTGCTCACAGGCGATACCGCCAACCATTATATCCTGTCGCTGCTGCGGCCGGATTGGGAGGTGCGCTTCGACATGGACAAGACGCAGGCAGCCGCCACCCGCCGCAAGGTTTTCGAGATGATCGCCACCGAAAAGATCGCCTTCCTTGGTTATCACATGCCATTCCCGGCAGTCGGCTTCGTCGAGAGGCAGGATGGCGGTTATCGCTTCGTACCGAAGACCTATCAGTTCGACATCTGATCCAAAGCGGTTCAGCCTTCACGGAAGCGCTGAACCGCTATAATATATTGTTTTTACAGAATTACTGACCGAAAAACGCCTAGCGTTTTTCCTGAAATGCTCCTGGCGCATGGCACCCATGACGAGCCCGGCGGGCATGCCGGGCTTTTTGCTATTTCCTTCCTGTCATAGACGTGTTACCAGCCCTCGCCAACTTCCAAGCAACCCATGCAGACCGCCGGGGCGGACGATTCGTTTCCGGACAGGGTCGCATTTTTATTAAACGAAGGAATTTGGCCATGGCACGCATCATTGAAACGGCAACCGGCGCAGACGCGCTTACCTTCGACGACGTGCTGCTGCAGCCGGGACATTCCGAGGTCATGCCCGGCCAGACGAATATCTCCACTCGCATCGCCCGGGATTTCGAACTCAACATCCCGATCATCTCATCAGCCATGGATACCGTCACCGAGAGCCGCCTGGCGATCGCCATGGCCCAGGCCGGCGGGCTCGGCGTCATTCATCGCAACCTGACGCCGATCGAGCAGGCTGAGCAGGTCCGGCAAGTGAAGAAGTTTGAAAGCGGCATGGTCGTCAATCCGGTGACGATCGGCCCCGATGCGACGCTTGCCGATGCGCTCGGGCTCATGAAGTCCTTCAGCATTTCCGGCATCCCTGTCGTCGAGAAGTCTGGCCGCCTCGTCGGCATCCTGACCAACCGCGACGTCCGCTTCGCTTCCGATCCGGAACAGAAGATCCATGAATTGATGACCAGGGACAATCTGGTCACGGTCAAGGAAAACGTCGATCAGCAGGAGGCCAAGCGCCTGCTGCATTCGCATCGCATCGAGAAGCTGCTGGTGGTCGATACCGAAGGCCGTTGCGTCGGCCTGATCACCGTCAAGGACATCGAGAAGTCGCAGCTGAACCCGAATGCTTCCAAGGATGCGCAGGGCAGGCTTCGTGCTGCCGCCGCCATCAGCGTCGGTGACGACGGCTTCGAGCGCGCCGAGCGGCTGATCGAGGCCGGCGTCGACCTTCTGGTCGTCGATACCGCCCACGGCCATTCGCAGCGCGTCCTCGATGCCGTCGCCCGCGTCAAGAAGCTTTCCAACTCGGTGCGCATCATGGCCGGCAATGTCGCCACCTACGACGGCACCAGGGCGCTGATCGATGCCGGCGCGGACGCCGTCAAGGTCGGCATCGGTCCGGGTTCGATCTGCACGACGCGCATCGTTGCCGGCGTCGGCGTTCCCCAGCTCGCCGCCATCATGTCGGCGGTGCAGGCCGCGAATGACCAGGACGTGCCCGTCATCGCCGATGGCGGCATCAAGTTCTCCGGCGATCTTGCCAAGGCGATCGCCGCCGGCGCTTCCGCCGTCATGATCGGCTCGCTGCTTGCCGGTACCGATGAGAGCCCGGGCGAGGTCTATCTCTACCAGGGACGCTCCTTCAAGGCCTATCGCGGCATGGGCTCCGTCGGCGCTATGGCCCGCGGCTCAGCCGACCGTTACTTCCAGGCCGAGGTGAGAGACACGCTGAAGCTCGTGCCTGAGGGCATCGAAGGTCAGGTGCCGTACAAGGGCCCGGTCTCGGGCGTCATCCATCAGCTCGCCGGCGGTCTTAAGGCAGCCATGGGTTACGTCGGGGGCAAAGACCTCAAGGATTTCCAGGAACGGGCCACGTTCGTGCGCATCTCCGGTGCCGGTCTTCGCGAAAGCCACGCCCATGACGTGACGATCACCCGCGAGAGCCCGAACTATCCGGGCGCCGGCCTCTGATCATGAAGGCGGGCAGCGGGATTCCTCTCTGGATCGTCGCGCTGCTCGCAGCCCTCTGCCTCGCCGTGCTCGCCTGGACCACCTTCGGCTTCGTCGTTCCCTTCAAGCACGAAACCGGCCAGGCGGTGCTCGACACCTATTTCGCCGGTTACGACGAGTCGGCGGTCTTCCACATGCAGAAGCTGCTCGATGAGAACGAGGCGGCGACCAGGCTGCTGCGCGCCATGTATTTCGGGCCGGAGCTGATCTTTCCGGCATTGCTGACGGCGCTGCTGTTCCTCGCCTTCCTCAAGCTCGGTCCCGGCGGCGCATGGTTCGGCCGATCGGCGCATCCGCTCGTTGGCAAGGCAGTCTACCTGCTGCCGTTCGTCTACGGCATCGCCGACTATGGCGAGAACATATCGAGCCTGATCGCCTTCGGCAACGGCGCGTCTGCAGGTCTTGCAACGCACCTGCTGCCCTGGATGACGCGATTGAAATTCGCAAGCCTCGCCATCTGCTTCATCCTCATCGCCCGGCTCGCCGTCATGCGCTGGCTCTCGCCGCGCCAGGATTGAAGCGCCGTGTAATCCATCCACCACCGTGACGGATTGCAAAACCGGGTACACCTGGGCGGCATGCACTGGCAATGCTGGTGCCGAAGGGGGTGCCTTGCGCTGGCATCCGGCTTTCCTTTCAGCTAATCCTCGCGTCGAAATCGGAAGCGGAAAGGAAACGGCCACATATGACCGGCTATCAAATCTTCTGGCCACTGCTCGCCCATGTGGCCCTGGTCTATGGTCTTTACGCGCTTCTAGGCATGCGGCGCGCCAAGATGGTCCGCGCCGGCAGCATCGCGAAATCGGATTATCGCGAAAACCGTGGCGAGCCGGCCGAAAGCCTTATTGTCAAGAACTGCCTCGCCAACCAGTTCGAACTGCCCGTGCTCTTCTACGCCTGTTGCGTCCTTCTCTATATCACCGAGGCCGACAATCTCGTCTCCCTCGGCCTCGCCTGGGCTTTCGTTGTCCTGCGCTACGCCCACGCCGCCATCCATGTCACCAGCAACGACCTGCGTTATCGCAGCCCGATCTTCGCCGCCGGTTACCTGGTGCTTGTCGCCATGTGGATCTGGCTTGCCGCATGGATGCTGATGAGCTGAGGCGGCGCGCGCTACCGCCCCATCATTTGCCCGCCACCTGCTACATAATTCCTTAAATCCGGATCGATCTAAGGACAGGATCTGCAGCAACTGAAATGCTGCAGGCCGACGACGGAACATGTCGGCATCGGCGGCAAGATGGCCGCCGGACGTTGGGCCATCCCCAAGATCGCAGGCAACGCGCAGCAGAATGGGGTCAAAGCGGCGCTGTCGGTGAAATTCTGACACGATATGCTTGACGGCGCCGTGTGCCTTTTTCAGGCGTACACAGGACGCTGTAGCACTTTGAATTGTACGGTAGCGCACCGTTTTCACACGCTTTTGCCGGCCGTTAAAATGCGAACGTTTCCATTTACTGCGGATGAAGACCTGCATGTCATATCGGCCCGACGCGGTGGTTTGGCGCATGCCTTCCGCCGCGAACAAAAAGAATGGGAACGACATGGGCGCGGAAAGCATGGATCGGATCGGCTTGCGCAGGAAGCCGAAGCAGGAGCGCAGCATCCAGAGGCTGGACCTCATTCTCGCCGCCGCCGCCAAGATCATCGCCGAAAAGGGCGTCAGCGCCATGCGGATGACGGAACTCGCAATCGCCGCCAAAGTGCCGATCGGTTCGGTCTACCAGTATTTCCCGGAAAAGGCGGCGATCGTCAAAGCCCTGTTCGACCAGCACGCCTCGGCGATCCAGGCGAAGATGGCGGCGATGTTTGCCGACGTACAGTCACTCGACCAGGCGCTGGACGTCGTCTGCGCCACCATCGACTGGTATTACGAGTCCTACCACAACGATCCCGTCTATCTCGGCGTCTGGATGGGAACGGAGACCGATCAGGATCTGCTGCAGCTGAATATCGAGCATAGCGGTCACGTCGCCGGCATCTTCCATGACGCCGTGCGTCAGCTGGCTCCCGACCTTTGCGACGAAGAAATGTATGCGCGCACTTACCTGTTCAGCCACCTGATCGGCGCCGTCATCCGGCTTGCCGCCGTCAGCGAGGAGGCCTTGGCGCGGCGTATGCTCGATGAGTGGAAGCGCGTCATCCGCGCCTCCCTTTTTGCCACGACCGTGCCGCGCGCCGCCTGATCTCTTACCAGCTTGGGACCATATTGGCCGCCTTCAGCCGCGGGTAAAGGCGCGCCTGGGCGGATTTGACGTCCGCCTCGAGGCTGTCGTCGACGCCGGCAGGCGTGATATTGTCGAGGCAGGCGGTGATATGCGCGGTGATCGCATTCATCAGCGAGAGCGAAACGCCCGGCCGCTTCATGATGCCGATCTGCACCGGCGGCAGCGCCGGGAAGCCGTCCGCCTGGCTCAGCACCTTCATGCCCGTCCGCAGCGCCGATTCCGGCATCACCGATACCGCCATGCCGGCAAGCACGGCAGCGGCAACGACAGTGCAGGACCAGCTGGTGAACAGGATCTGGTGCTCGCGTCCCACAGCATCGAGCGCCGAGCAGGCGAGCTGGCGCCACTGGCAGTCGCGCCGGCCGACGGCAAGCGGCACCGGGGCGTCGTCGCGGATCGGATGGTTGGCCGAGCCCACCCAGCAGAGCGGCTCGGTTCTCACCACATCCGACATACGCTCGCGCGGATTGTGGGTGACAAGCGCGATGTCGAGCTCGCCCTTGTGCATGCGCTCGGCAAGATCCACCGAGGGCTCGCAGACGATATAGAGCTCGACATTCGGATGCGTCTTGGCGAAGCGGCCGATGATCTCAGGCATGTAGCGGTCGGCATAATCGTCTGGCGTGCCGATGCGCAGCATCCCTTCCAGCCTGTTGTCGTCGAAGGCGGCGATCGCCTCATTGTTGAGGCGGATGATGCGCCGGGCATAGTTGAGCAGCTTTTCGCCTTCGACCGTCAGCCGGTTGCCGCGTCCGTCTTTGATGAAAAGCTGCTTGCCGATGCGCTCCTCGAGACGGCGCATCTGCATGGAGACGGCCGATTGGGTTTTATAGACCCTGTCGGCGGCCTTGGTGAAGCTGCCGGAATCGACGATGGCGATGAAAGTCTGCAATTGGTCGAGATCAAGAGGCGCGGACATGTTTTCACCCATAAAGATAGCTGATGATAATCATTAGAAACATTCGTTGGACTGATCAATAGGTCTTTGGCATCTTCGGGATGCAAATCAAGCAAAGTGAAGGACAGGCACCCTGCCTGTCCGAGCCAATTCAGCCTTGCTCCTTCCCGTGCGACCTCGCGGGAGGGGTGGGTTGTTGCGCGGCCTAGAACAGGATGATTTTAGGCCGGATCGGCCTAAACTCTGAATCCTGTTCTAAATTAAAGAGTTAGAGCATGATGTCGTCCGAAAACCGCGCACACTTTTCGGCATCATGCTCTGAATGAAATCGAAAGAAAGGAGAGTCCCATGCGGATGACAGACAGAACAATAGAACTCGACTGCGGCAAGCTCACCCCGACGTTTCCCCAGCGTCTGGCAGCAGGCCTCGCACCGTTGACCTCCCTCTTTCGCGGGTTCCGCAATCGCATGGAGATCAACACGCTGCACGATCTGAGCGACGCTCAGCTGAGGGATATCGGCCTTAGCAGGGCCGACCTGACCTCCGCGTTCCTGGCGTCGACCTTCTTCGAGGACCCGTCGGAGCATCTGACGCGCTCAGCGCGCAATCGCCTGTCGTTCTTCCGCTCCCACGAAGAGTAGGAGCGTCGAGTTTCCCCGCAGGGTGATAGCCAATAGCCCTGCCGCTTGACCCGGTGATCGGCTTTCCCAAGCCATCTCCGGGTTTTTTTTATGCGCTAAAGCATGTCGCGCAAAAGTGTGCCGCGGTTTTGCGATAACGACATGCGCAAAAAATCGAAAGCATGTCGCGCAAACTGTGCCGCGGTTTTGCGGCAACGATATGCGAGACACCAAGGACCTAAAGCGTGGCAAGCGAATCGGAAAGATCGCGAGGCGCTTCAGAGCGCTATTCGCTCTTTTCCGAGGAGGGTTTCGGCCGATAGGTTTCGAAGATCGCTTCCAGGTTCCGCTGGTAGTTCTTCTGCACTTCCAGTCCGCTGTCGAACATGGCGTTCAGCATCTCGGTATAGCTGTCGGCATTGACCTTCGTCTCCTCCTTGGGCGCCTCCGGCGTCTTGGCCTTGGTCGGGGCCACCGGCTGCTGGCCGAGCCCGCCCATCATCTCCTGGAAGGCCTTGGCGAAGGGATTGTCGAGAAAGGGGTTCGGCGTCTGCGTTGGCGCAGGCTTCGGCACCGAAAACATCTGCTGCATCGCCTGCGTAAAGGGATTGTCGAAGACACTGGACTCCGGGGCCGGCTTCGGCGCGAAGCCGGTACTCTCCAGCCATTTCTGGATCGTCTCGCCCATCGCCGTGTTGACGAAGGGGTTGACCGGCGAGGCCATCTGGCCGGTCGTCTGCTTGAAGAGCCCGCCCATCAGCGTATCGGCCAGCACCGGCAGCATCCGCTTGTAAATGTCCTGGCCGATCCCGGTCATCTGCGCCGCCTGGGCGGCGACCGCGCGCGAAACCTCCTTCGAGCCGAAGAGTTGGGCAAGGATGTTGTTGCCGTCGGAAATACCCTCCGGCGTGAAGGCCCGGTTCATATCTTCGAAATATCGCGCGTAATTGCCGGAGGAGACCGCCTGCATCAGCCCGACGAAATCATAGGGGTTGCTGGTGCTGCGTTTCAGCCCGGCGGAAAAGGCCGGCATCAGCGCAGCCATCGCCTTCGTCGCCTGTTCCTGCGCAAGGTTGAACTGCCGGGCGATCGCCTCCATCGCCGCGCCGTTCTGCGCCTGCATCATCATGTCGAAGAGTGGCAGCATGGAAGTCCCTTTCCCCCGGTCGTGACGTGTTGTAACGCCACTATAACCGGAAATGGCAATGCGCAAACGGCTTTTTGCCATAAGAACTTAGCCTGATGAGGCGAAAGCGGCGATAATGACGGCCGGCCGTCACCCTCCATCGGCCTATATGGTATCCTCACTGGAAACCGATCCCTGCGCGCCGGCGTTTTTCTTCCATGACCGAAACCAAATCCTTCACTGGTCACGACGAGGCGCCGCCGAGTGAAGACGGTGCGAAGCCGGGCGCCGACATTTCCTTCCCCTATGACAGGATGACTGTCGAACAATTCCGAAGACGCTTCCCCCGTGCCCGCTGGAGTGATGCCCGCAAGGCCTGGTTCGTTCCCGGGCGGACGGCGTCGCGTCGTATCGGACGATGGCTTGCCGAGATGGAGGCCGAAGCCGACGCCCATGCGGATGCGAAGGGCCGCGACGCCTTCGCCTTCGATCCCATCGACAGTCCCTACCTTGAACTCGGCAAGACGGGCTTTCGAATCCGCACGCCCTATTCAAAGACCGTCGTCGACGAATTGCGCGAAGTGCCATTCTCGCAATGGGACGGCGATCTCAAGCTATGGCACGTTCCCTTCCGGTCCTATGAGGAACTCAGACGCCGGTGGCCGGAGATCGAGGCGGCGGCGCGCAGAAATGAGCCGGAGGAGAGACGACGTCGAGCCGAGGAGCGGAAGGGAACAGAACAGGATGTGCGCAGCAAGCTCCGCTCTGCAGAACGAAAGCGTCATCGCTACCCGCTTCAGAGCGACGACTTGCCGCCGATAGGCCGGCCTGTGGTCACCGCCTATGGAATCGTCGTGTTTACCGAGATCACCGGCGAACTGGTCGACCCGCGCGTCGTTGCGGACTTCTATCGCGGCGTGACCGAGGATCACGTCTGGGGATATTGGCGGGTGCCTACGTTGGAAGAACTCGTCCGCACCTGGCCTGCGAAAATGCCTCCGGTGCAGGATGCCGAGTGGTGGCTGCCGACGATCGAGGAACTGAGGCCGGCCCGTCGCACGGCCAGATCGCGCGAAGCCAGGAAGCGCGCGATGGCGCCGTGACCGCAGCTTGTCACTGCATATTCCTTGAATCGATTCCGATTTAGGGAATTCAGGGGCTCAGTTCAGTACTGATAGTCCTCGAAGACCGGTTCGACCGTGCCCTGCCAGCGGCCGTGATAGAGCGACAGCAGATCCTCGGCGAGCGTCGCCTTTTTGGCGAGCACCTCTTCGAGCGGCGCCAGGAAGATGCTCTCGTCCTGGCCTTCCCGGTTGAGCCTGCCCCGCGCCTTGAGGCCGGCCCTTGATATGCCGATCACCTCGCGCGCCATGTCGAAGAGCGGATGTCCGCGGAATTGCGCCGTCAACCCTTCGGCGGGAACGGCGTTGCGCAGCGCACCTATCTCGGCAAAGCTCCAATCTTTGGTCAGTTCGTCGGCGGTCTCGAGTGCGGCATCGTCGTAGAGCAGGCCGACCCAGAAGGCCGGCAAGGCACAGATGCGGCGCCATGGGCCGCCGTCGGCGCCGCGCATTTCGAGGAAACGCTTCAGCCGCACGTCGGGGAAAAGTGTCGAAAGATGGTTCGTCCAGTCGCCCATCGTCGGCGCCGGATCGGCGACCTCGCCCTTCAATGCGCCGTTCATGAACTGGCGGAAGGTGACATGGGTGCAGTCGTGATAGCGGCCGTCGCGGACGATGAAATACATCGGCGCGTCGAGCGCCCATTCGGCATAGTCGCGGAAGCCGAAATCGTCGCGGAAGGTGAAATCGAGCAGGCCGGCGCGCCGGTTGTCGACATCGCGCCAGATATCGCCGCGCCAGGAGAGCAGCCCGTTCGGCTTGCCCTCGGTAAAGGGCGAGGATGCGAAAAGCGCGGTCGCCAGCGATTGCAGCTTCATCGAGACACGCATCTTCTTGCGCATGTCGGCTTCCGAGGAGAAGTCGAGATTCACCTGGATCGTGCAGGTGCGGTACATCATGTCGAGACCCTGGGTACCGACCTTCGGCATATAGCGGGTCATGATCTCGTAGCGTGACTTCGGCATCTGCGGGGTTTCCGCATAGGTCCATTTCGGACTGCCGCCGATGCCAAGGAAGCGGATGCCCATCGGCTCGGCGATTTCGCGCAGCGTCGCCAGATGCTGGTTCGATTCCCGACAGGTCTCATGGATCGTCTCGAGCGGTGCGCCGGAGAGTTCGAACTGGCCGCCTGGCTCGATCGAGATCGCGCCCATACCGTTCTGCTCGGCAAGCCCGATGATGTTGCCGCCGTCGGTGATCGGCTCCCAGCCGCTTTTCTTCTGCAGGCCGGTCAGGAGGGCCGAAATGCTGGCATCGCCGAAATAGGGAACAGGGCTGTTGTCGGCGCGAAAGAAGGCGAATTTCTCGTGTTCGGTGCCGATCCGGAAGCGCTCCCGCGGCTTGTTGCCCGCGGCGATATAATCGGTCAGATCCTGGACCGAAGAGAGCGGTGTCTGGTCGGTAGTGTCGCGGGCCATGCGGGATACCTGTATTCGGAAAGGCGCCCAGGGGGCCGGGCAATTGGAAGGGTGATTTGGACCCAAGCCACCTATGTTGCAAGTGAAATTCTTTCAACGACGCATCAAAAAAATAGCGCCGATTTCCATGTCAACCCGTTTTCGAGGTCAGTTCCAGTCGCCGATCGCTGCCTGCACCACCGCCAGGGCCGCAACAGCTGCCGTATCGGCTCGCAGGATGCGCGGTCCGAGCGGAATGGCGGTAACGAAATCAAGGCTTCGCAACCGCGCCCGTTCTTCTTCCGAAAAGCCGCCTTCCGGCCCAACGAGCAAAGCGAGATGTCTTTCCCTGATCGCCGACAGCACCGGCAGCGGGTTTTGTCCGGCATCGCCCTCGTCGCAATAGATGATGCGGCGCTCGCGCGGCCAGCGGTCGAGCAGCTCGAGAAGCCTGACCGGCTCGGCCACATCGGGGATGCCGAGGATGCCGCATTGCTCCGCCGCTTCGACGACGTTGGCGCGCAGCTTGTCGAGATTGGTGATCTTGCCCTGGACGTGTTGGGTCATGACCGGCTGCAGCAGGCCGGCTCCCATTTCGACCGCCTTCTGCACGAGGTAGTCCATGCGGCCGACCTTGAGCGGCGCAAAGAGATAGTGCAGGTCGCAAGGCAGCGGCTGCGGCCGCGTCTCTTCGGTTGCCGTCAAAAGGATGCGTTTGCGCGTGGGGAAGGTAAGTGTCGCCTTCCACTCGCCGTCGCGGCCGTTGAAGAGCAGGATCTCCGCACCTTCCTCCATCCGCAGCACATTGGCGAGATAGTTGAACTGATCGGCATTCGCCTCCACGACGGCGCCGCTGGAAAGCGGCGCGTCGACGAAAAGCCGTTGCATACGGAAATTGGCGCGCATTCGAAAACTCGGGGTTTCAGACGAAGAGCGCGAACATAACCCAATAAATCATTGCCGCAAGCGCTGCCGAAACCGGCACGGTGACGATCCAGGCGGCGATGATCGTCATGAAATGCGAACGGCGCACGAGATAGCGCCGCCGTGTCTCGTGGATATTCGGCTCTTCCGGCTCGTCGATATCGAAGCTCTCGGCCTTGCGTCTGATATAGGCGATGCGGGTCTTCGAATGTCTGGTGTACCATTCGCGGAAGAATCCCACGCCGAAGACGGCGCCGACGGCGATATGGGTGGTGCTGACCGGCAGGCCGAGCCAGGAGGCGACGATGACGGTGAAGGCAGTCGACAGCGCGACGCAATAGGCCCGCATCGGATTGAGCTTGGTGATCTCCTCGCCGACCAGGCGGATGAGGCGCGGCCCGAACAGCAGCAGGCCGACGGAGATACCGAAGGCGCCGATCAGCATCACCCAGAGCGGCGGGTGCCCGATGCCGTCGCCGACGCCGACGCCGACAGAATGGACGATCGCCGAAAGCGGCCCGACCGCGTTCGAAACGTCGTTGGCGCCATGCGCGAAGGACAGCAGTGCCGCAGAGCCAATGAGCGGCAATCGGAACAGCGTCCGCAGCGAGCTGTTGCGGTTTTCGAGATCCCGCGCTTGTGCGAGAACGAGCGGCCGGGCGACAAGCCAGCTCACCAGCCCGATGCCGATCCCGATGAGTATGATGGTGAAAGGCTGAAATCGACCGATAGGCGACAGCTGCAGCACCATATAGGCCATGAAAACGCCGGCCATCACCGCCACCAGCACCGGCACCCAGTGCCGCGCGGCTGCGACCTTGTCGTCGCGATAGACGATCAGGGTCTTGACGAGATAAAGCAGCCCGGCGGCGATCAGCCCGCCGATCAGCGGTGAGGTGATCCAACTCGCGGTGATCTCCAGCATCACCCGCCAGTTCACCGGTTCGGGCCCGACGGCCGAGATGCCGGCTCCGATCACCGCCCCGACGATCGCATGGGTGGTGGAGACCGGCGCGTTCATCCAGGTTGCAAGGTTGATCCAGAGGGCAGCCGCCGTCAGTGCCGCCATCATGATCCAGCCGAGCATCGCTGGCGGCACCTGGACGGCGTCGACAATGTTTGTGGAAATCGTCTTGACGACCTCGCCGCCGCCGACCGTGGCGCCAAGAAGTTCGAAAATCGCGGCAATGACCAGTGCCTGGCCCATCGTCATGGCGCGCGCACCGACGGCGGCGCCGACATTGTTGGTCACATCATTGGCGCCGATGTTCATCGCCATATAACCGGCAAGGGCTGCCGCCGCGATGACGAGCATCGCTCCCGACCGGTCGAACACGTAGACGCCGGCAAAGAGCATGGCCAGACCGACGAAGATCAATCCGAGACCGGGCGTCACCAGCCGCCGCAACACATGCTTCGCCGCGTCCTCGACATGAGTGATCTTGTCGAGGTCCTTGTCGAGCGTGCGTTTCGTGAGAACTACGGGGCGTGGCGGCATTCTTTTTCCTGCGGATAAAGCTGCTTCTACGCTGCTTTCCTAGCAGCGCAAGATGGCAGGATTCATTCCGCCGGAATTTGCTTTGCCGCCCGAATTTGCTGTGGCGCTCTGGCCGAAAGCCTGTCGGTTATCGTCTGCTGGAAGGCGAGGAAAAGATTGCGGAGTTCGGGTTCGCGTACGCGCCGGACCGCCTCGTCGAACGAGACCCATTCGATGGTGCGCTCGCCCTTTTCCTTGAAGCTCTTTGCCATGTTGGTGACTTCGAGCGCATAGACCTGCACCTTGCAGACCACCTGCACTCCGTCGCGCAACACCTTGGGATACGTGTAGGCACCAAGCGTCTCCGTTTCGACCACCCCGCGGACGCCGGCTTCCTCAAGGGCTTCCTGCACCGCAACCTCATGGGCGCGTTTTCCAGTCATCGGCCAGCCCTTGGGAATGACCCAGCGACCGGTGTCGCGGCTCGTCAGCAGCAACACTTCGACGGCGCCGCTCTTCTTCTTTACCCGATAGCAGAGCGCGCCATATTGCTGTCGCGGCGGACGCCGGAACATCAGTTGCACATCGGAGGCCAGTCGGGCGAGAAGAGTCAATTGTCGGGTCACCTTCGCAGTCGTTGTTAGGAATCACTCATATACGTATATCACGGAAAGCTTACGCAATCCAAAAGGCCACAGGACAATTCGAAACGCGATTTGATCGTCGTTCATAGGGAAATCGAGGTGGGACAGGTTCGGAAAATCCGCCACATCCTGTCTCGAATGCGTCACATTGCACAGCTGTACAATATGGCGTGATCTTGCCTTTCGTTCAATGGCGAGATCTAGTGATCCACTATTGATTTTGCGAATGTCGTCCTCATGCGTCTTCCCCCGCTCAATGCCATCCGCGCCTTCGAGGCCGTCTGCCGTCGCGGCAGCATTCTGAAGGCTGCCGAAGAGCTGAATGTGGTGCGCGGCGCCGTGCGCCAGCAGATCGACACGCTGGAGAATCACTTCGGCCGCAAGCTCTTCCTGCGTGACGGCCGCAGGCTGGTCCCGACCTTGCAAGCAAGCGCTTTTGCGGCCGCCGCGAGTGCGGCTTTCGACATTCTGCAGCGCGCCGCTTCTGAACTCGAAGGCGCCGTGCCGGGCCGCATGCGGCTCGGCGTACCCTCCGCCTTTGCGGTCTGGTGGCTGATGCCGCGCGCAGCAGACATGCAGGCGTGCCTCGGCGATACCGTCGACATCGTGCCGATGACCGTGGTCGAACCGCTGCAGATGCACCCCAAATTGGACGCCGTGATCATGGGCGGCGAATACCGGCCGGCCGCATGCATTACCGCCCTGCGGTTCATGGAGGACGAGTTCGGCCCGGTCGCGACGCCTTCGCTTGCCGCGACACTATCGAGCGACCCGGCGGCGATGGGTGCGCTGACGATGCTTGTCAGCCGCAGCGTTCCGAAGCTCTGGGACGAATGGTTTGCCGAAAGCGGCACGCCGCCGGTCGTCTTTTTCCGCGCCCAGGAATTCGAGGATCTGCTGCTGGCGCTGGCTGCTGCCCGCTCCGGGCTTGGGATCGCACTTGCCCCGCGCGCGTCGATCGAAGACGATCTTCGGCGCGGGCATCTGGTCGCGCCCTACGGTTTCATCTCCCGGCCGTCGGGTTACAGCCTCTGCTGCCGTACGCCGGATGCGAAACGGCCATCCTTTGCGGCCTTGTCCAGCTGGTTGCTTCATTGCGGGATGTCGGGTTGAAGGGGCGTGGCGGTTCGGACCCGGCAAAGACCCCTCCCCAACCCCTCCCCACAAGGGGGAGGGGCTTAACCTGCCGCACCCGTTTTCCAGATCTGCGACGTTTCGAGTGGAAAGAGGCGGCCGTTCCGGGTTAGTCCCTCCCCCTTGTGGGGAGGGATTGGGGAGGGGACTTTCGCAAAGGTGGACGGGGAACGGAGAGGGCGCGGAATGTCCATTCGCCCCGTAAGCTGGGGTCCGAAGGACGGGTCGAGACCTGTGGCTCGACCCCGGTCGGTGCCGGCAGGCGGATGTGGCACCGGACACCGGCCCGAAAGGGCAGATTTTCTGCCCCTTCGCCAGAATTACTTCCATATTCGCAGCCCTGTTGCTCCGCTAAAAACAGCATCAACACGCAAATAGGAAAGAGATGATGGAAAAGAGCGCAACCCGCATCGACTGGATCGGCAGCAGTTGCCGGCTGCTTAAGGCGACGGCGGCCGAATTCGAGCGGACGCATCCGTTCGAGGGCCTTTCGATCGGCACCGGCATTCACCTGGAGCCGAAGACGGTGGCGCTGCTGATGACGCTTCGCGCCGGCGGCGCGCGTCTCGTCTGCACCGGCAATCTCAACAGTACCCAGCCTTCGACGGTCGAGTTCCTGCGTTCGGAAGGCATCACGGTTTTTGCCACGCAGACGACCGATCCCGCCGCTCATCATCAGAGCCTCGAAGCAGTGATCGCCGAAAAGCCGGATCTGCTGCTCGATAATGGCGGCGATCTTTTCGCCATCGCGGCGGAAAAACCCTACGCCAATCTCCGCGGCGGCACCGAGGAAACCACCTCCGGCCGCACCCGGCTGCTGCCGCTGCGCGAGCGCCTGAACATGCCGATCCTCGTCATCAACGACAGCCCGATCAAGCAGTTCGCCGAAAACAGGCATGCCGTCGGCCAGAGCCTGTTCGAAAGTTACCTGCGCTTCACCAACCGCTCCACCAACGGCAAACGCGTGACGGTCTTCGGCTACGGCGCCTGCGGCAAGGGCACGGCTGCCTGCTTCCGTAATGCCTTTTCCACCGTCAGCGTCGTCGATATCGATCCGGTAACGACGCTCGAGGCTCATCTCGACGGCTTCGTCACGCCGCTGCGCGACGCGGCGATCCGCTCGGCGGATATCATCGTCACCGTCACGGGTTTTGCCGCTATCGTGACGGCGGCCGACCTGCCGTTCGTCAAGGACGGCGCGATCCTGATGAATGGCGGCCATTTCCCGCATGAGATCGATGTCGAAGCCTTCCGCCGCCATCCCGATGTCGTCGGCATCGATCGTTATGAGACCGATCATATCGAGACCTTTCAATTGAGTGACGGCCGCTCCTTCCATGTGCTCGGCGGCGGCCACATGGCCAATCTCGCCGGCCCGCGGCCGCTCGGCAATACTGTCGAGTCGATGGATCTCGGCTTCACTCTTCAGGCCCGCTGCCTGGAACGCATCGCCAGGGGCGAGGCCGACGCCCAATCCTGCATCGTGCCTGTGCCCTTCGATATCGACGCGATGGTGGCGAGCGCCTACCTCGATCTGGCGCGCTCGAGCGGTTCAGCTTTTCAAGGAAGCGCAGAACCGCTCTAACCTTTTGTTTTTGCGCAATTCCGGACGGAAAACCGCTTCGCACTTTTCCTGGAATTGCTCCAATTCCGCGGACGGATTAAGATCAGTCGATCTCGATGACGAGCTTCCCGTCCGCCTGCCGGTCTTCGATCAGCCGATGCGCCTCGTCTGTATCGGCAAGGGTGAAGCGGTGCGGGTCGAGCTTCGGCATCACCTTGCCGGCTTCGGCAAGCTTCGTCATCTCCCGCATGATCTCACCGTGATGGGCGCGTCCTTCGCCGGTCAGAAGCGGCAGCAGCGTGAAGACGCCGGAATAGGTGGCGGCCTTCAAGGAGAGCGGCGCCAGCGCGTGGCTTCCCCAGCCAAGGCAGCTGACGACGTGGCCGAACTGGCTGACGGCTCGGAACGCCGTATCGAGCCCCTGGCCGCCGACCGTGTCGTAGACCAGTTCGAAACCCTTGCCGCCGGTGTGTCTTGCGACGTAGCCTTCCATCGTTTCCGCGCCACGATCGATCGGTGTTGCGCCAAGGCCGGCGAGATAGTCGGCTTTCGAAGCGCCGTCGACCACGTAGACCTCGGCTCCGGCAGCCTTGGCGATCTGCACGACGATATGGCCGACACCGCCGCCGCCGAGCACGAGAACCTTCTGGCAGTGCTTGACCCCGGCGCGGTCGACAAGCCCCTCCCAGGCGGTGATCGAGATCAGCGGCAGGGCGGCTGCCTCGCGCATCGACAGATTGTGCGGCTTTGGCGCCAGCAGCGCGGCGTCGACGGCTGCAAATTCGGCAAGCGATCCCTGAATGCCGCCGACCCCGCCGGTCATGCCGTAGACCGCGTCGCCCTGGCGGAAACCGCTGACGCCGGCCCCGATCTCTTCGACGATGCCGGCCATATCGATACCGACAATGGCGGGAAGCGGATGGCGGGCATGCGCCGCGTTGCCGGCCCGGATCTTGAGGTCGAGCGGATTGACGCCGCTTGCCTTGATGCGCACCAGAACCTGGCCTTCGCCGGGCACCGGTTTTGCAATATCGGCGATGCGCAACGGCGAATTCGGCGCTTCCGCCAGCAACGCTTTCATCGTTGATTGTACAGACATCGAACGCTCCTTTGTTCGCTCTGCGGCGTCTGCAGCGACACCGCAATTGGCGTGGAATTAAGATGGTTCATTGAAACGCGAATGAAAATGAAAGATAATGACTAAAAGCCATGCATTTTTGTTTGACGGATGCGAACAATGGAATGGAGCGACCTCAAGCTGTTTCTGGCGATCGCACGGTTCGGTACGCTGGGGGCAGCAGCCCGCAGCCTCGGACTGACGCAGCCGACGATGGGCAGGCGGCTGCGTGCCCTTGAAACCTCTCTCGGCCAGACGCTCTTTCAGCGCACGACCGATGGCTTCGTCCTAACGGATGAAGGCGCGGCCGTGTTCGCCGGCGCCGAACGGATCGAGGAGGAGGCGCTCGCCGTCGAGCGTGTCCTTGCCGGCGGCAGCCGTCAGCTCGATGGCTTTCTCAGGCTGTCCTCATCCGACTGGTTCGGCGCGCATGTGCTTTCGCCGGTGCTGGCGGAATTCTCGCAAGTCCATCCGAAGGTGGAGGTCGAATTGTTGACCGACAGCCGGCTTCTCAGTCTGTCGCGACGTGAAGCCGACCTCGTCTTCCGTATCCAGCCTTTCACGGAGGCGGAGGTCATATCGCGCAAGCTCATTCATATCGAATACGGCGTTTACATCAGCCGCGGCGCGCCGCACCCCGAAGCCTGCGACGGCGCGGGCACCCGCCTTGTCACCATGGACGAAGCTTTCGGCGACATGCCTGACGTCGGCTGGCTGCGGCGCCTGTTGCCGCGGGCCGACATCGTCATGCGCAGCAACAGCCGCGACGTGCAGGCGGCGCTCTGTGCCAGCGGAGCCGGGCTCGCCGTCCTGCCGCGGCCGCTCGGCGATTCCTTTGCGGCCATCGAACTGGTCGATCTCGGTGAACCGCCGCCCGGCCGCGACACCTGGGTCGGCTATCACCGCGACATGAAGCGCCTGGCGCGGCTGCGCGCCCTGCTGGATCTCGTCATCGAGAGATTGGCGCGCTGAACCGGCGCTGCCATCAGCGCTCCCAATAGGGGACGGGCCCATAAAGTTCCGCCAGATAGTCGATGAACAGCCGCACCTTGGCCGGCAGGAACTGCCGGCTGGGATAGACCGCCGACAGCGCGACATTGTGCGAGCTCTCATAGGCCGGCAGCACCTGCACCAGGCGGCCACTCTTGAGCTCTTCGCCGATATCCCAGGTGGAGCGCAGCGCGATCCCGAGACCGGCGATGACAGCCTCGCGGATCACCTCGCTGGAATTGGTAATCAGCAAGCCTTCCGGCCTGAGGCTGAGCGCCCCGTCCGGCCCCTTCAGCCGCCAGGTGTCGTTATTATGGGCCGGCAGGCAGCGGTGGTGTTTCAGCTCGTCGATGTGCTTCGGTTCGCCATGCGCCGCAAGGTAATCCGGCGAGGCGCAGAGCAGCCGGCGCACCGGCGCCAGCCTTCGGGCAACGAGGCTCGAATCGGTGAGTTCGGCGATGCGGATCGCCAGATCGAAGCCGCCGCCGACGATGTCGCTGAATTCGTCGGTCAGCACCAGGTTGATCGCAAGCTCCGGATGCGCCTCCATGAAATCCTTCAGATGCGGCGCGATATGCATGCGCCCGAAGGAGGTCGGGGCCGAGATCTTCAGCGTGCCGTGCATCTGCGCCGAGCGGCCGGAAATATAGAACTCCGCCTCTTCGAGCCCGGCGAGAATACCGAGAACGCGGTCGTAGAAGCCCTGTCCGGCCTCCGTCAGCGAGATCTGCCGCGTCGTGCGCTGCAGAAGCCGGGTGCCGAGCCGGTCCTCCAGCCGCTTGATGCGTTTGGAGACGACAGCCGGCGAAAAGCCGAGCGCCCGCCCGGCGAGCGACATGCTTCCGGTCGAAACGACCTTGGCAAAGATTTCGAGATCACCCAGATTGGTCATAAGGTTTTCGCGACTTTTCCCCTTTTGGCATAAGTGCTTAGCATTTGCGCCACTTTCGGGAAAGTGCTAAGCCGGTCTATCGGCGGCAGGGAGGTTCGCGGCCGGTTTCCGCTGCCATCTTCCCGCCGTCATTCCCCCTCGTCAGGGCCAGGGAGAACGCCATGTCCGACGCCATTTCGTTTCTCGAGCCCCGCGCCGACGTGCTGGCGCGCCGCGCCCAGATCGTCGCCGATCTGACCGATCTTCTGCCGGCGGAATGCCTGGTGCATGAGGCGCGCGAGTTGGTGCCGTTCGAGACCGACGCCTTCGTGTCCTACCGCCGCCTGCCGCTCGCAGTCGCCCTGCCGCGCACCACGGCCGAGGTTTCCGCCGTCATGCGCTATTGCCACCGCTACGGCATTCCCGTCGTGCCGCGCGGCGCCGGCACTTCGCTCTCCGGCGGCGCCATTCCGCAGGAAGATGCCGTCGTGCTCGGCCTGTCGAAGATGAACAGCATCCTCGAAATCGATCTGCCGAACCGCGTCGCCGTGGTCCAGGCCGGCGTCACCAATCTCAATATCTCCGAATCCGTCTCCGCGGACGGCTTCTTCTATGCGCCTGATCCGAGCTCGCAGCTTGCCTGCACCATCGGCGGCAATATCGGCATGAATTCCGGCGGCGCCCACTGCCTGAAATATGGCGTCACTACCAATAATCTGCTCGGCGTCAGGATGGTGCTGGTCGATGGCACGGTGATCGAGCTTGGCGGCAAGGCGCTGGATTCGGCCGGCTACGACCTGCTCGGCCTCGTCTGCGGCCACGAGGGCCAGCTCGGCATCGTCACCGAGGCGACGGTGCGGTTGATCGCCAAGCCGGAAGGCGCGCGCCCCGTGCTCTTCGGCTTTGAGAGTTCGGAAGAGGCGGGCGCCTGCGTTGCCGATGTCATCGCCGCCGGCATCATCCCGGTGGCGATCGAATTCATGGACAAGCCGGCAATCGAAATCTGCGAGGCCTTCGCCCATGCCGGATACCCCCTCGATGTCGGCGCGCTTTTGATCGTCGAGGTCGAGGGATCGGAAGCGGAGATGGACGCCGCGCTGAAGGACATCGTCGAGATCGCCCGCCGGCACGCTGTCAAGACCGTGCGCGAATGCCAGTCGGCGACCGAGGCGGCGCTGATCTGGAAAGGCCGCAAATCCGCCTTCGGCGCCACCGGTCGCATCGCCGACTATATCTGCATGGATGGCACAGTGCCGCTCAGCCAGCTCTCCCACGTGCTGAAAAGAACCGCTGAGATCGTCGATCATTACGGCCTGCGCGTCGCCAACGTCTTCCATGCCGGCGACGGCAACATGCACCCGCTGATACTCTTCAACGCCAATGATCCGGAGGATGCCGCCCGCGCCGAGGCGGCCGGCAACGATATCCTGAGGCTCTGCGTCGATGCCGGCGGCTGCCTCACCGGCGAACACGGCGTCGGTATCGAGAAGCGCGACCTGATGCGGCACCAATATTCCGAGGTGGATCTCGCCCAGCAAATGGCGGCGCGCGCCGCCTTCGATCCCGGCTGGATCCTCAATCCGTCGAAGGTCTTCCCGCTCGAAGGGCGTCCTGCCGCATGATCGATCTGATGCCGAAGACCGAGGAAGAGGCTGTGGCGATTGTCCGCGCCCATGCGGAAGCCGGCCGGCCGCTCGCAATCTGCGGCGGCGATAGCCGGTCGGGCTTTGGTAATGCGGTTGCCGCCGAAGACCGGCTGCGTTCGACAGGCCTTGCCGGCATCGTCGCCTATAATCCCGGCGAGATGGTCATGACCGTCCGATCCGGCACGCCGCTCGCCGAGGTCGAGGCCGCACTTCAGGGCAGCGGCCAGATGCTCGCCTTCGAGCCGATGGATCATCGCCCTGTGATGGGCACATCGGGCGAGCCGACCATCGGCGGCGTCTTCGCTGCCAATGTCTCCGGTCCGCGCCGCCTGATCGCAGGTGCCGCCCGCGACAGCCTGCTCGGCGTGCGCTTCGTCAACGGCAGGGGCGAGATCATTAAGGCCGGCGGCCGGGTGATGAAGAATGTCACCGGCCTCGACCTCGCCAAGCTGATCGCCGGCTCGCATGGCACGCTGGGTTTCCTCACCGAAGTCACCTTCCGTGTGCCGCCGCGCCCGAAGACGGAGCGGACGGTGGTGCTATCAGGTCTCAACGACGCCGAGGCGGCAAACGCCATGGCGGCGGCGATGGCCCTGCCGGTGGAAGTCTCCGGTGCCGCCCATCTGCCGCTGACGGTGACGTGGAAATTCCTCGCCGGCAGATTGCCCGAGGGCGAGGCGACGGTTCTGCGCATCGAAGGCCTGCCGGGCTCGGTCGACGTACGCATCGAAAAGCTTGCCGCGGCAATGTCGGCCTTCGCCACGGTCACGCGCCTGGAACAGCCGGAAAGCTTCAGCCTCTGGCAGGAAATCCGCGACGTGCTGCCCTATGCCGACGGCACCGCGCGACCGGTCTGGCGCGTCTCGGTCGCCCCCGGCATGGGCCATCAGCTGGTTGCAGCCCTCCGCCTTGAGGCCGGCGTCGACGCCTTCTACGACTGGCAGGGCGGCCTCGTCTGGATGCGCATGGAGGCAGGCCCGGAAGCGGAGCTGGTCCGTCGCTACATCAAGGTGCTCGGCGGCGGCCACGCAACGCTGATCCGTGCATCCGGCGAGGCGAGGGCGGCTACATCGGCCTTCCATCCCGAGCCCGAGGCGGTAGCGATGCTGTCACGGCGGGTGAAGGAAAAATTCGATCCGGCCGGCATATTCAATCCGGGGAAGATGGGGTGAGGGATAAGATGAGTCTGCGCGCTGGGTACCCCCCTTTGTCCTGCCGGACATCTCCCCCACAAGGGGGGAGATCGGCAAGAGGTTGGACCATCGCTTCCTATCTGCCGTGTCGGAGTCGCAGAGCCCGAATTGTTTGGGGAAGTCATAGCCCCCAGCCAATCTCCCCCCTTGTGGGGGAGATGTCCGGCAGGACAGAGGGGGGTATTCCAGGCACAACGCCCGACATCCTCCCAAAGCGGAGGTCCCGCTAGATGCAAACCAACTTCACCCCGAGCCAGCTGCTCGACCCCGATGTCGCCGAATCCGAGCAGATCCTGCGCAAATGTGTCCATTGCGGTTTCTGCACCGCCACCTGTCCCACCTATGTGACGCTCGGCAACGAGCTCGACAGCCCCCGCGGCCGCATCTACCTGATAAAGGACATGCTGGAAAACGGCCGGCCCGCCGATGCCGAGGTCGTCACCCATATCGACCGCTGTCTCTCCTGTCTTGCCTGCGTCACCACCTGTCCCTCCGGCGTCGATTACATGCATCTGGTCGATCACGCCCGCGCCCATATTGAAAAGACCTACAGACGCCCGTTCATGAACCGGCTGACGCGCGCCATCCTTGCCGCCGTGCTGCCCTATCCCGGCCGTTTCCGTCTGGCGCTCAACCTCGCCCGCCTCGGCCGGCCCTTCGCCGGCCTGATGCGCGGTGGCGCATTCCAACCCTTTGCTGCCATGCTGGCGCTGGCGCCGCGGCGGATCCCGGCCGCTTCGGACTTCGCAAAGCCCGGCACGTACAGGCCCGAGACGGAACGGCGCGCCCGGGTGGCGATCCTTTCCGGCTGCGCCCAGCCGGTGCTCGATCCCGGCATCAACGCGGCGGCGATCGGCCTGCTGACGCGCTTCGGCGTCGAGGTCGTGATGCCGGAAGGCGAGGTCTGCTGCGGCTCGCTGGTGCATCACATGGGCCGCGCCGAACAGGCGCTCGAAAGCGCGCGCGCCAATGTCGATATCTGGACGCGCGAGATCGACGGGCAGGGCCTCGACGCGATCATCATCACCGCTTCGGGCTGCGGCACGACGATCAAGGATTACGGCCACATGCTGCGCCTCGATCCCGCCTATGCCGCAAAGGCGGCCAGGGTCTCGGCGCTGGCCAAGGACGTCACCGAATATCTGGCAACCCTCGACCTGCCGGCGCACACGCCGAAGGGCATCACGGTCGCCTATCATTCCGCCTGCTCCATGCAGCACGGCCAGCGCATCACGCTCGCGCCGAAGCAATTGCTGAAAGCGGCGGGCTTTACGGTGCGCGATCCGGCGGAAGGTCATCTCTGCTGCGGTTCCGCCGGCACCTACAATATCATGCAGCCGGAGATCTCGGTTGTGCTGAAAGCGCGCAAGGTCAAGAACATCGAGGCCACCAAGGCCGATATCATCGCCACCGGCAATATCGGCTGCATCACCCAGATCGCCACCGGCACCGGCATGCCGATCCTGCATACGGTCGAGCTTCTCGATTGGGCTTATGGCGGCGCTGTGCCGGAAAAATTAACAGGTTTGCCGTT
The DNA here is from genome assembly GCF_012276115.1 of Rhizobium leguminosarum bv. viciae. GTDB lineage: Bacteria > Pseudomonadota > Alphaproteobacteria > Rhizobiales > Rhizobiaceae > Rhizobium > Rhizobium leguminosarum_T. The sequence goes on from NZ_WIEU01000026.1 coordinate 31,868, forward strand.
AGGCTGAGACCCATTGCAGCGCCGCGCATCTTTTCGAGAGCCGCAAAGGACGCTGTCTCGGGAGGTTGGGCGATGTGGCGTGGAATGATCGTATTTGCGGGACTGCTCGGTGCGGCAGGTACTGCCCATGCCGACAGTCGTTTTTTCTGTTCCGCCGATGACAAGGAAGCGCGTTTCACGGTCGAAAGCGGTTTCGAAAGCGCTGCCGGCCACAAGCTCAACCATTTCCGCGGCGCGCTGATCGTCAAAGATCCGGCTCAGGAGGCTGTGTTCGGAAAGCGTGTTTTCGAATCGCAGCACCTGACCAACCATTGGTCACGTGCCGGCGAACTGCTCATGGAAGTCTTCGACGGCGGCGAAGATGACACCGGTGGAGCAACGCTGGATCTGGTGGTCGTCGCCGGCGCGCGCGGCAAGCCCGCCGCAAATTTCAGCGGCAGCTATTCCCTGACGATCGAAGGCGGTGAAAAACCCTATGCCGTCGAGGGCAAGGTCAGCTGCGGCACCAAATAGAGCAATTTCAGGCAAAGCGCGAAGCGGTTTTGCCGGGAATTGCGTAACAATAAAAGGTTAGAGCGGTTCTGCGCTTCTATGCGCTGAACCGCTCTAACGCCGCAGCTGAAATTTGTTACCAGTGGAACGATACGCCGACGTTGACGGCATTCGTGAAGATGTTGGTCTTCAGGTCCACGCCGCTGTCGATCGGAACGTCGATGCGCGAATAGGTTCCCTTGTATTCGACGAACGTTGACCAGCGTTCGGTCACCTTGAAGTCGACGCCGGCCTGGGCCTGCAGCGTCACGCCGCCGAATTCATAGGCCCAGGTCTTGCCCTCAGGGCGAATCACTTCGACATGCGGAATGTTCACGCCGATGCCGGCGCCGAGATACGGCGTCCAGCGGCGGGTCGGATCCTGGAAACGGTAGAGACCGTTCACCGTGATGAGGTTCAGGCCGTCGGTGAATTCGAAATGCGACCAGCCGGCCTTGGCGAGCGTATCGTCGTCCGCATAGACCTTGTCATGGGTAAAATCGAGCGAGACGCCCCAATTCGGCTTGTTGAAGTCCTCGAGCCACCAGGTGACGCGGGCGCCGTAATAAGGCGGGCTGCCGAAGGACTTGCCTTCCCAGCCGGCGGTGAAACTCGTGCCGTCGGAAAGGTCGACGCCGCTGTGCGGGGCGGTCTGATAGCCGCCGTAGATGGAGAATTGCAGATCTTCCGCCGAGGCGGAAACTGCCGAACAGATGGTCAAAAACGCGATGCCCGCAAGTAGGGAAGCGGAGGAACGCAGCGCATATGTCATTGAATAGCCCCGATATAAATATGTCGACTCTTAGGCAGGTTTGCCAGCTTTTGGCCGCAAAGTCTAAGCAAAATAAAAGGCGCGTCAAAATGCGCCTTTCGTTTTTTTGGTAAGTGTTGCTCAGCCGCCAAACATCGTGCGCAGCACGTCGATACCCCTGTCCTCGAACGCCACCTTGCCCTGCTTGTTGCCAGGCCCGATGACGATCACCTTGGTGCCGACGGAGGCGCGATCGTAAAGATGCATGACGTCGGCGTTCATCATGCGGATGCAGCCGGAAGACATGTTGAGGCCGATCGTCCAGGGCTGGTTGGTGCCGTGGATGCGGAAGATCGTATCGCGGCCGCCCTGGTAGAGATACATGGCGCGGGCGCCGAGCGGATTGTCCTCGCCGCCTTCCTGGAAGGCAGGAATGATATGGCCCTTGGCGGCCTCGCGGCGGCGCATTTCGGCCGGCGGCGTCCAGCTCGGCCATTCGGCCTTGCGGCCGATCTTGACGACCCCCGACCAGCCGAAGCCGTCGCGGCCGACGCCGATACCGTAGCGGGTGGCGCGATTGTTGCCTTCGACGAGGTAGAGATACTTGTTGTTGGTATCGATGATGACGGTGCCGGCGGCCTCCGTTGTTACCAGGCGCACTTTCTTGCGCTTGAACTGCGGCTTCACATATTTCGGCATCTGCGCCACGCGCACGATCTGCGCCGGGCGCTGTGCGTTGTCGGACGCGGAGCCGGCGGGTGCAGCAAAGGCGGATGTGGACATCAAGGACAGGACAAGTCCGGCAGCAGCCAGACCCGGCATTAGTTTGATCATGATCGATTCCCCTCAAGCAAATCCGCTCGAAGCTACATGAACTTCTGCCCGATTCAAGATCGGTGTGGCCGGATAAAGCATTTTTGGAGAAGGGGAGCCGGATGTTCTTGCGGCTCCCACTGCATAATTTATCCTCAAATCGGAATCGACGTAAGGAGAAATTGTGCAGCAATTTAGAGGGTTGCAGCGCTGTTTGCGGATCAGAAAAGACGCGCGGCGCTGTAAGTATTGCGCCGCCGTTACATGACGATGACGCGGGTCCCGACATTGACGCGGTCGTAGAGGTCGACGACGTCTTCGTTGCGCAGGCGGATACAACCGGAGGAAACGGCGCTGCCGATCGACCAAGGCGCGTTGGTGCCGTGGATGCGGTAAAGCGTCGAGCCGAGATACATGGCGCGCGCGCCGAGCGGGTTTTCCGCCCCGCCGTCCATGCGCGCCGGCAGATAATGGCCCTTGGCGGCTTCGCGGCGGACCATCTCGGAAGGCGGCGTCCAGTCCGGCCATTCGGTCTTGCGGGTGATCTTGTGGGCGCCTGCCCATTCGAAGCCCGGCTTGCCGACGCCGACGCCATAGCGCCGCGCCTTGCCGCCTTGCATGACCAGATAAAGGAAGCGGTTGTTGGTATCGATGACGATCGTGCCGGGCTTTTCCGTGGTGTCGTAATCGACCATCTGCGGCAGGTATTGTGGTTCGATCGGACGGCGAATCGACGGGATGCCGGGATTGATCGCCGAAACGGTCTGCGGTGCGGCCTGCGGCGCCTGGCGCAGAACGCGGCGCTGGAAAAGGCCACGCTGCTGCTGGCGGACGACCGGTCGCTGATAGACGATGGGACGAACCCTGCCGCCGCCCAGCTGGTTGATCCAAGGCGCGGTCAGATCGGGGCTGAGCACGACGGGCGGGCGGGTGGCGTAGCGGTCGTCTGCAATGGCGGCCGTGGAGAAAATGCCGAAGAGGGCTGCGGCAAGAACAAGCTGTTTCATCATCGGACGAACTCTCTACAAATGACCGAAAATGCGGCTGGCGGGACATGTCCGCCCGGGCGGAGATGTTCCGCCCGGGAAAGACGCTGCCACCCTATCCGCCAGCGAATGGTAAAGATCGATTCATGAAAAGCCGACCGACCGGATAAACTTTTCGTCAGGGTTACCGTTCGGTTTGGAAAGACGGTTTGCAAATGGTAAAGCCGGAATCATGAGCAGAGAACGAAGCGGATCCCCGCAGAATGAAGGATCATGAGCGCGACAGGCATCATCATCGGCGAGGATGGCAGGAGCCGCTGCCACTGGCATGCCAATCTGCCTGATTATCTCCGGTACCATGACGAGGAATGGGGCCGCCCTGTTACCGATGATATCCGCCTCTTCGAGAAGATCTGCCTCGAAGGCTTCCAGTCCGGTCTTTCCTGGCTGACGATCCTGCGCAAACGCGAGAATTTCCGCGCCGCCTTTGCCAATTTCGATTTTGAGAAGGTCGCCCTCTTCGGCGAAGGGGATGTCGCTCGCTGCCTTGCCGATGCCGGCATCATCCGCCATCGCGGCAAGATCGTCTCGACCATCAACAATGCCAAACGCGCAATCGAGCTCAGGGACGAATTCGGCTCGCTCGCCCATTATTTCTGGCGCTACGAACCCGGCCATAACGAGCGGCCGGCAGTGGTCGATCGTGATCACATCGTCGCCAATCCGACGACGCCGACATCCGTGGTCATTTCGAAGGATCTGAAGAAACGCGGCTGGACCTTTGTCGGCCCGACCACAGTTTATGCTTTCATGCAGGCGATGGGTCTCGTCAACGATCATCTGGAAGGCTGCTTCTGCCGGCCCGAGGTGGAGGCGATGCGCACCGCTCTGGTTCGCCCATGAAAGATCACTCCGTGAGAACACTGATCGCAGCCGCTGCCCTTTTCCTCCTGACCGTCTCCGCCATGGCGCAGACGCAGCTCGATCCCGGCGAGAAGCTGGAGAAGCTGCAATTCCCGGCCGTCACCATGCAGTTGAAGGGCTGGACGAAGTTCGGCAATGGCCATGTCTATACGCTGCCGGTGCGCGCCGGCCAGCACCTGAGGATCAGTTTTTCCACCAAGAGCAAATTTGCCTTCCTGGCGATTTTCGACCTGTCGAAACCCGATGACGAGGCCTTCTTCGGCACCGACGAGGACGGCATGAGCTTCGAGACGACGATCAAGGAAAACGCCACCTGGCTGCTGCGTCCCTATTATTCCAAGGTCTCGCCGCGCCGCGGCCTCGGCGCTCCGTTCAGTATCCTGATCGAGCCGCTGGCGGCTGCTCCGCGGCAGCCGGAACTGCCGGCCGAGCCGGAGCGCCCGTCGCTGTTCCCGAAGGCGCCGCCGAAGCGGCAATGAGGCATGCTGTCGCGCCGCCTTAGCCGAGCCGGTCGATCAGCTCGCGCAATTCGCCGAGGTGGTCGATCTTGCGGAAACGCGGCGCCTCTTTCGGCTCGTCCACATGTTCCAGCACCCAGGTCAGTTCGTGCGGCACGAAGACGCCGTAGCTGCCGGCGGCGATTGCCGGCACGATGTCCGATTTCAGCGAATTGCCGACCATCATCGCCCGTTCCGGCCCGTCGCCGACCTTGGCGAAGATGCGGCGATAGGTGACGGCCGTCTTGTCGGAGACGATCTCGACGGCATCGAAGAAGTCACCGAGCCCGGATTGGGCAAGCTTGCGCTCCTGGTCGAAGAGATCGCCCTTGGTGATCATGACAAGCAGGTATTTGCCGGCAAGCGCTTCCAGCGTCTCGCGCACATGCGGCATGGTCTCGACCGGATGGTTGAGAAGATCGCGGCCGGTATCGAGGATCTTGGCGATGACGCTTGAGGGAATCTTGCCCTCGGTGATCTCGATCGCGGTTTCGACCATCGACAGCGTGAAGCCCTTGATGCCGAAGCCGTAATGGCGAAGGTTGCGTTTTTCGGCCTCCAGCAGCCGTTCGGAAATCTTCGGTCCTTCGGCGAAATCGGCAAGAAGCTCGGTGAAATGCGCTTCCGTCAGCCGGTAATATTGTTCGTTCTGCCAGAGTGTATCATCGGCATCGAAGCCGATCGTCGTCAGTGGTCGCGTCGTCATATGCGTACCTCTAGAGCATGATGCCGAAAAGTGTGAAGCGGTTTTCGGACGACATCATGCTCTAACTCTTTAAATTAGAACAGGATTGAGATTTTAGGCCGACCCGGCCTAAAATCGTCCAGTTCTGGAAATATGGCCGGCAATCTATCGGCTGCCTGTGTCGAGACAAGGGCATCCGCCTCCGCAGAGCCAAGCTACGGCGTTGAAAAGCGCCGCCGCCGCACTACATGAAAATCGCCTCACCTTGCAGCCAGCCACGGCTGTGCCTGTCATGTGCAGGCCAATAATCAAAAAATGAAGTTCGGTGGTTCGCAAGCCCCTCTTGCGGCAGACACAAAGGAATTTTTTATCATGCGTTACAATCAACTCGGAAATACCGGACTTTTCGTCTCGGAAATCTGCCTTGGCACGATGACCTTCGGCGAAGCCAAGCAAGGCAGCGCCTGGGGCGCTATCGCCGACGTCGACCAGAATGCTGCCGACCGGATCGTCGAGCGCTCGCTTGCATCGGGCGTCAATTTCATCGACACGGCCGATGTCTATTCAACCGGCGAATCCGAAAGGTTGCTCGGCCAGGCGCTGAAGAACCTCGACGTGCCGCGCAAGGACGTCGTCATCGCCACCAAGGTCTACGGCGTCATGGGCGACAAGCCGAACGACCGCGGCGCCTCGCGCGGCCACATCATGGATTCGGTCGAGGAGAGCCTCAAGCGGCTGCAGACCGATCATATCGATCTCTATCAGATCCACGCGACCGATACGGTGACGCCGATCGAGGAGACGCTACGCGCTTTTGACGATCTCGTGTCCCGTGGTCTCGTGCGCTATATCGGCGTCTCCAACTGGCAGGCCTGGCGCATTTCCAAGGCGCTCGGCCTGTCGGAACGCCGGGGCTTTGCCCGTTTCGAAACCGTGCAGGCCTATTATTCCATCGCCGGCCGCGATCTCGAACGCGACATCGTGCCGATGATGCAGGAGGAAAAGCTCGGCCTGATGGTCTGGTCGCCGCTCGCCGGCGGTCTGCTCTCCGGTAAATATGGTCCCGGCGCACCCGGCAATGGTGAAGGCCGACGCGCCAGTTTCGATTTCCCGCCCGTCGACAAGGACAAGGCCTGGGCCTGCGTCGCCGTCATGCGCGAAATCGCCGAAAAACACGGCGTCAGCGTCGCCACCGTGGCACTCGCCTATATCCTCGCCAAACCTTTCGTCACGACAGTCATCATCGGCGCCAAGCGGGTCGACCAGCTCGACCAGAACCTTGCCGCCGTCAAGCTGAAGCTCGATGAAGACGATATCAAGAAGCTCGACGAGGTGAGCGCGCTTGCGCCCGAATATCCGGGCTGGATGCTGGCGCGACAGGGCGCCGGCCGTCGCCCAGCCGATTTCGAGCCGAAGGACTGACGTCACCACCGTGAGGTCCAGGGAACGCCTGTCATCAGGCGTTCCTCTTCAGCAACGATCGACTACTTGCCGTGGGCCCTGAGCCAGGCGTTCACCTCGGCGATCTCGGCTCGCTGTGAATGCCGGCTGCAACCAAATACTGCCGGCGGTCACATCCTGATCACCAACCGGCAATGACCTTGTGCTCGATCCTATAATCCTTGCTCTCTTCGCCAAGCGGCGCGACCGGCCATGTCCAGGCCGCTTTTGCCGGCGGCGGTAAAACGCCGTGCAGCAGGTCGGCCTCTTCATGCGTCTTGCCATTGCGGTCGATGACGGCATAGGCGATGTCGGTCACCAGGCAGCCGCGGCAGGGAAGGCCGGAGAGCCCAGCCAGGTGTGCGGCGATCAGCCTTTCCACCGTGTCTTCGGGCATCCGGTCGGTCTCTGCCTCGTGGCGCCGTTTCACCCCGCGGCCGATCTGCGACAAGAGGTTGGCCGATACCACGAAATCGAGATAGGGCACGCCGCGCAGGAAGCCGAGTGGTTCGGGCTCGCGGCCGGCGGCGAGGTCGTCATAGCCGGAGAGATCGCGCTCGATCAGCCGGACATTGCGATAGAATTTGGCCGACACCCACAGGCGCACCGAGGCGAGATGAACGAGATCGACCAGAACGACGGTGTCGAAATCCCGCGCCAGCACCTCGATCGGCACGTCGCGCAACAGGCCGGAGCCGAGGACGACGGCGGTCCGCTTCTGCCTGAGATCGGCCGTCGCCGCCAGGATCGCCTTCCGGCTCATCTCCTCATGTTCGGCCCAATCCGCCGCACAGCGCCCGGCCCGCGACCAGAGATTGACGGAATAGCGGATGAATTTTCGATACGGCTTGCCGGTCAGCGGCAAGGTCGCGGCATAGAGAAGCGCCTCTGTGATCATGAGCATATCCGCATTTCTGATGGATGCCTCTTCGATCAATCGATTTCGGTCTTGAGATCAAGGGCCTTCGCCCTTGCCGCTCCCCGCCCAATCCGCTAGGAAACCGCCACTGTCACAGTCAGTGGAATTCCCGGAAATGAACGACAAGCAGAAGAAACCGCAAAAGCTCAAGGCCCGCCTGCCGCGCGGCTTCGTCGACCGGACGACCGGCGATATCCGCGCCGTCAACGAGATGACGGCAAAGATCCGGGAAGTCTATGAGCATTATGGTTTCGATCCGCTCGAAACGCCGCTGTTCGAATATACCGATGCGCTCGGCAAATTCCTGCCCGACAGCGACCGGCCGAACGAAGGCGTGTTCTCGCTGCAGGACGATGACGAGCAATGGATGTCGCTGCGTTACGACCTGACGGCGCCGCTCGCCCGCCATGTCGCCGAGAATTTCAACGAGATCCAGCTGCCTTACCGCACCTATCGCGCCGGCTACGTCTTCCGCAACGAGAAGCCGGGCCCCGGCCGGTTCCGCCAGTTCATGCAGTTCGACGCCGATACCGTCGGCGCGCCTGGTGTGCAGGCCGATGCCGAAATGTGCATGATGATGGCCGATACGCTGGAAGCCCTCGGCATCAAGCGTGGCGATTACCTCATCCGCGTCAATAACCGCAAGGTTCTGGATGGCGTGCTCGAGGCGATCGGTCTTGGCGGCGACGACAAGGCCGGCCAGCGGCTCAACGTGCTGCGCGCCATCGACAAGCTCGACAAGTTCGGCCCGGAGGGCGTGGCCCTGCTGCTCGGTCCCGGCCGCAAGGATGAATCCGGCGACTTCACCAAGGGCGCCGGTCTCGACAAGGAGCAGATCGACAAGGTGCTGTTCTTTGTCGGCATCAAGGACTATGCCGAAAGCGCTGTCCGTCTCGCCGAGCTGGTTGCGGGAACCGCTAGGGGTGGCGAAGGCGTCGAGGAGCTGAATTTCATCGGTGCGCTGGTTACCAGCGCCGCCTATGGCCCTGACCGCATCAAGATCGACCCCTCCGTCGTCCGCGGCCTCGAATATTATACGGGTCCGGTCTATGAGGCCGAACTGACCTTCGACGTCACCAACGAAAAGGGCGAGAAGGTCGTCTTCGGTTCGGTCGGCGGCGGCGGCCGTTATGACGGCCTCGTCTCCCGCTTCATGGGCCAGCCGGTTCCGGCGACGGGCTTTTCGATCGGCGTCTCGCGGCTGATGACGGCGCTGAAGAACCTCGGCAAGCTCGGCGCCAGCGAGGTCATCGAGCCGGTGCTGGTGACCGTCATGGACGGCGATGTCGAGGCGATGGGCCGTTATCAGAAGATGACGCAGGAACTGCGCGCCGCTGGCATCCGCGCCGAGATGTTCCAGGGCAACTGGAAGAAGTTCGGCAATCAGCTGAAATATGCCGATCGCCGCGGCTGCCCCGTCGCCATCATCCAGGGCGGCGACGAACGCGCCGAAGGCGTCGTGCAGATCAAGGATCTGATCGAAGGCAAGCGGCTGTCCGGCGAGATCGAAGACAATGCCAGCTGGCGCGAAGCGCGCGTAGCGCAGGAGACGGCGCCGGAAGCCGGCCTTGTCGCCAAGGTGAAGGAGATCCTTGCTGCGCAGGCCGAGGATCGGAAGCGAGCGGCGGATGCGTAATAGACCCCTCCCCAACCCCTCCCCACAAGGGGGAGGGGCTTCAAGTGGCGCGGCTGTGCCCAACTCGACGTTTGCTTCATCGAGGGCGCTCTCAATTTATTTCAGCGATCGCCGCGAGTTAGTCCCTCCCCCCTGTGGGGAGGGGTTGGGGAGGGGACTTTTCCCAGGAGCGACACAATGCCCCTGATCAATCTCCCCGAATTCGCCAACGACCTCATTGCCGAATTCATCGAGCGCAATGCCGAGCGCATCGATACGCCTGTCATTCAGCCGGCCGAACCCTTCCTTGATATCGCCGGCGAGGATCTGCGCCGCCGCATCTTCATGACGGAGAGCGAAACCGGCGCCAGCCTCTGCCTGCGTCCCGAATTCACCATCCCCGTCTGTCTGCGCCACATCGAGACGGCGACCGGCACGCCGAAGCGTTATGCCTATCTCGGCGAGGTTTTCCGCCAGCGTCGCGACGGCGCCAACGAATTCTATCAGGCCGGCATCGAGGATCTTGGCGATATCGACCTGTCAAACGCCGACGCCCGCGCCATCGGCGATGCCACCGGCATTCTCGCCCGACTGCTGCCGGGCCGGCGCTTAGCCGTGACATTAGGCGACCAGGCGGTGTTCGAGGCCGTCGTCCAGGCGCTCGGTCTGCCGCTCGGCTGGCAGAAGCGCCTGATCCACGCCTTCGGCAATATGACGCAGCTGGAGGCACTACTTGCCAGCCTGGTCAGCACGCAATTCGTCACCGGGCTGGACGATGATATCGCCAGGCTTGTCGCATCAGGCGACGAGCAGGCGCTCGTCGCCCATCTCGAGCGCGAAATGCAGAAGACCGGCTATTCGACGAATGCCGGCCGCTCGCCTCTCGAGATCGCCCGACGGCTCAAGGAAAAGCTCATCCTGTCCGAAACGCGCCTCGACGATGCCGCCTTCCATGTGCTGGAAGAGTTCCTGTCGCTCGACGTGCCGCTCGTCAATGCGTCCGCAGCCCTTTCCGGTTTCGCTGATGCCGCCGGCCTGAAACTCGGCAACGCGCTCGCCCGCTTCAATGGCCGCGTCGCAGCACTTTCCAATGCCGGCGTCGATCTTTCCTGCCTCGACTACCGCGCCGCCTTCGGACGGCCGCTCGACTATTACACCGGCCTCGTCTTCGAGGTGACAGTCGAAGGCTCGACCGCAGTTCTGGCCGGCGGCGGCCGTTTCGACCGGCTCCTGACTTTCCTCGGTGCGACGGACCGCATCCCGGCCGTCGGCTTCTCCTTCTGGCTCGACCGCATCGAAACCGAGAGGACAGCCGCATGACCATCACCATCGCGCTTCCCTCCAAGGGCCGGATGAAGGAAGACGCGTCGGCGATCTTCGAGCGTGCCGGCATGACGATCTCGGCGGTCGGTAACGATCGCTCCTATCGCGGCCGCGTCGAAGGCTGGGACGATGTGGAGATCGCCTTCCTCTCGGCTTCCGAAATCTCCCGTGAAATCGGCAACGGCACCGTCGATTTCGGCGTCACCGGCGAGGATCTGATGCGGGAAGGTTTTGCCGAAGTCGACAAGCGCGTCGAATTCTGCGCCCGCCTCGGCTTCGGCCATGCCGATGTCGTCGTTGCTGTGCCGGAGATCTGGCTCGATGTCGAGACCATGGCCGATCTCGTCGATGTCGCCGCCGATTTTCGCGCCCGCCACGGCCGGCGCCTTGCCATCGCCACCAAATACTGGCGGCTGACCCAGCAGTTCTTTTCGAGCCAGCACGGCATCCAGCTTTATCGCATCGTCGAAAGCCTGGGCGCCACCGAGGGCGCTCCCGCCGCGGGCTCGGCCGATATCATCGTCGATATCACCTCCACCGGCTCGACGCTGCGCGCCAACCATCTGAAGGTGCTCCAGGACGGTGTCATCCTGCATTCGCAGGCCTGCCTGGTGCGCGCCCGAAAGGAAAGCCACGCCGGCGAGCCCGCCGTGCAGGCGATCATCGAGGCGGTGCGCGCGGCCCTCTGATCCCGGCCATTCAGGCACAAGAAAACCCGCCGTCGGATGACGGCGGGTTTCGTATTTGCGGGAGGATGTCTGCTGGTATCAGGCGGCCACGTAGGCGCCGCGGCGTGCGTCGATCGAATAGGCACCGGCACCAACGGTGGCGAGCAGGATGTACGCACCGGCCAGCGTGACGTTCTTCATGACCATGATCTGGTTGAGAATATTCACGAGTTCCGTGCCGCTTGCGTAGGGCAGGTGGAAGGCAACACCCGTGAAGACACAGAAGGCGGCGAGCAGCCAGCCGGCGATGCGGACCTGGAAGCCTGTGAGAACCGCAAGGCCGGCCAGCAATTCAAAAAGGCCTGCGGCATAGGCCAGCAGGCTTGCTGCGGGCAGCCCGGCACCAGCGATCATGCCCGCAGTACCGGCAGGATCGGTCAGCTTCATGAAGCCGGAAAGGATGAACATGAAGGAAAGAAGAATGCGGGCAGTCAGGATGATGGCGTTCGACATGGATGGTCTCCGTTTGAAGGGCTCTGGAGATCTGGGTGCCCCGGCACCTGTTGGACCTCGTATGCCACCTATGTCGCCTTTTTCTTCCTTTATGGAAAGATAAACGAAAGGGGACAGTTCGTTCAATAATATGAAACGATGTCCTGCCGTCGTCGCTTGCCTTTCACGAAGCCGATCTCTTATGGTCGGCTGATAACATGGAGAATCCGATGGCAGATCTGTCCGCATTTCCGATCACGACGCGCTGGCCGGCTAAGAATTCCGACATCATCCAGCTCTATTCCCTGCAGACCCCGAATGGGGTGAAGGTATCCGTCGCCCTCGAAGAGCTCGGGCTCGCCTATGAGCCGCATTATATTTCCTTCGCCGCCAACGAGCAGAAGTCGCCGGAATTCGAATCTCTGAACCCGAACGGCCGCATTCCTGCGATCATCGATCCGAACGGGCCGGATGGGAAGCCGATCGGCCTTTTCGAATCCGGCGCCATTCTGCTTTACCTCGCCGAAAAAACCGGCAAGCTCATCCCTGCCGATGCCGCCGGCCGATATGAAACCATCCAGTGGGTGTTTTTCCAGATGGCGGGCATCGGTCCGATGTTCGGCCAGTTCGGCCATTTCTACAAATTCGCCGCCGACAAGGTCGCCAACAACGCCTACCCGGTGGAACGTTATCGCGACGAATCCAAGCGCCTGCTCGGGGTGCTTGAAGACCGGTTGAAGGGCCGTCAGTGGATCATGGGCGATCAGTACACGATCGCCGACATCACCACCTTCACCTGGGTTCGCGGTGCCGATATTTTCTATGGTGGCCGCGAGGTGCTCGAATACGCGAAATTCCCCGCCGTCTCGGATTGGCTGGAGCGCTGCATCGCTCGTCCGGCAAGTGCCAGGGGTCTCAACATACCGGTCAAGCCGGAGTAACGAACAGATCGCCGGAAAGCACGAAGGCCGCCCGATGCGGCCTTTTATCTTAATTTCCGGCCTATCGCCGGCTTGATATCTGCTTTGCGCCTTCCAGCTTGAAGCGCGGAAAGACGAAGACGCCGACCATGCTGCCGCTGAATTTTTCTTCCAGACCGTTGGACTCGCCCATGCAGAAGAGCGGCTGGCGAAAGCCGTTCGGCACGATGATCGTCGTCGAAAAACAGAAGGAGGAGCAGCGCGCCGCCGCCTGCTCGAACAGCTCCAATATGTGGCTGCGGTCCTTGGCATCATAGCAACGGATCAGGCTGAGCAGTCCGCATTCCTGTGCGGCGAGGCCGTGCAGCATCGCGCTCCACTCGCCGAGACGGAGCATGCCGCTCGAAAAATCTCCAGTCCAGGCTTCGGAAACGGAAAACTGCGCCAACATCTCGTGATTTTGATTGGCGTCATCAAACGAGCCGGGCGTCAAAGGTACGGCTGCATTGGCTCTGGCGATCTTAAACAAGGCGTTCCCCCGTTCGGATGCGGCTCCGGCCGCACGCTCGGCAAACACAAAGAAACAGGATCACGCAGCAGCGGGCATGATGCCCGCGCTTCATCCGGCGATTATTGCCACGGCCATCTGGCCTCCGTAACCGGAGCCCTTCGAAGCCGAACGTTCACGTATCGCCTTTCGCGCTCCGGCCTCGTCTATTGGCGAAAAATTATCGCCGGGCGCGCTTTAATTGCAGCGCGGATTTATAGGGGCTTTTGGACAAACGGCAACGGCTTTTTAAGGGGTATTCGGATCGGCCTCATTTCTTGGGGTGCCAGCATCTTCGGCCTATTTCGCGAGAATTGGCACGGGAAGATCATCTTTGAGAGCTTTGCAAACGTTTTCACTCAACGTCAGGCCGGAAATGTTGCGGCAGCACTGCGATCTCTCGCATGTCGGCGGGCTGAGAAATACGCAGGCAGCGCAAGCCTGGCGCAAGCTTCGTGCCCGGAGCCCGCAAGAGGGAACTGCGCAGGCGTTCGTCGGCTATGCAAATCACTGTGCCGTACATCGAATCGCTTTGGGCAAAAGAAAAGGGCGACCCGAGAGCCGCCCTTCCTGTTCCGGATGCCGGAATGGTGGTCAGTGATGGCTTTCGCCTATCACATCATGTCCATTCTGCCAGTTCAGCGCGCTTGACGCGCTGAACCATCTTAGATGATGGGCGGATTTATGAACGATGCTGTGAAAGGCCGTTGGCCTATCACATCATGTCCATTCCGCCCATGCCGCCCATGCCGCCCGGCATGCCGCCGCCAGCCGATTCTTTCTTCGGCAGTTCGGCAATCATGGCTTCGGTGGTGATCAGCAGCGATGCGACAGAAGCAGCGTTCTGCAGCGCCGTGCGAACGACCTTGAGCGGGTCGACGATACCCATGGCGATCATGTCGCCATATTCGGATGTCTGGGCGTTGTAGCCGAAGTTGTCTTCGTTCTTGTCGAGGACCTTGCCGACAACGATCGAGGCTTCGTCGCCTGCGTTTTCAGCGATCTGACGAACGAGCGACTGCAGGGCGCGGCGAACGATGTTGATGCCGGCTTCCTGGTCGTCGTTTGCACCCTTGACGGTGATCTTCGTGGAGGAGCGGAGCAGAGCGATACCGCCGCCGGGGACGATACCTTCCTGAACGGCAGCGCGCGTCGCGTTGAGCGCGTCGTCGATGCGGTCCTTCTTTTCCTTCACTTCGACTTCCGTCGAGCCGCCGACGCGGATGACGGCAACGCCGCCAGCGAGCTTGGCAAGGCGTTCCTGCAGCTTCTCGCGGTCGTAGTCCGAAGTGGTTTCTTCGATCTGCGCCTTGATCTGGGCAACACGGCCTTCGATGTCGGTCTTGGCGCCCGAACCGTCGACGATCGTGGTGTTTTCCTTGGAGATCGAAACCTTCTTGGCACGGCCGAGCATGTCGAGCGTGACAGATTCGAGCTTGATGCCGAGGTCTTCGGAGATGACAGTGCCGCCCGTCAGGATGGCGATGTCTTCGAGCATGGCCTTGCGGCGGTCGCCGAAGCCAGGAGCCTTGACGGCAGCAATCTTCAGGCCGCCGCGCAGCTTGTTGACGACGAGCGTCGCCAGCGCTTCGCCTTCGACGTCTTCAGCGACGATGAGGAGCGGCTTGCCGGTCTGAACGACGGCTTCGAGAACCGGGAGCATCGACTGCAGGTTCGAGAGCTTCTTCTCGTGAAGGAGAATGAAGACGTCTTCGAGGTCGGCGATCATCTTTTCCGGGTTGGTCACGAAGTAGGGGCTGAGGTAGCCACGGTCGAACTGCATGCCTTCGACGACTTCGAGTTCGGTTTCGGCGGTCTTGGCTTCTTCAACCGTGATGACGCCTTCGTTGCCGACCTTCTGCATGGCTTCAGCAATGTCGAGACCGACCTGCTTGTCGCCATTTGCCGAAATCGTGCCGACCTGTGCAACTTCTTCCGAAGTCGAGATCTTCTTGGCCTTGGCCTGGAGATCCTTCACGACGTCGGCGACAGCGAGGTCGATGCCGCGCTTCAGGTCCATCGGGTTCATGCCGGCTGCAACGGCCTTGTTGCCTTCGCGAACGATCGCCTGGGCAAGAACGGTAGCCGTCGTGGTGCCGTCGCCGGCGATGTCGTTGGTCTTCGAAGCAACTTCGCGGACCATCTGGGCGCCCATGTTTTCGAACTTGTCTTCGAGTTCGATTTCCTTGGCGACGGAAACGCCGTCCTTGGTGATGCGCGGCGCGCCGAAGGACTTGTCGATGATGACGTTACGGCCCTTCGGGCCGAGCGTGACCTTCACTGCATCGGCGAGAATGTCGACGCCGCGCAGCATCTTTTCGCGCGCGGTGCGGCCAAACTTGATTTCTTTAGATGCCATATTCTTAACTCCTGAATTCGAGTTGTTCGGGCAAAAGGCCCGTCAGCCATTTCGGGAAAGCAGGTCGGCCGATCAGCCGATGATGCCCATGATGTCGGCTTCCTTCATGATCAGAAGGTCTTCGCCGTCGATCTTGACTTCGGTGCCGGACCACTTGCCGAACAGGATGCGGTCGCCAGCCTTGACGTCGAGTGCGACGACCTTGCCGGACTCATCGCGCGCGCCGGAGCCGACGGCGACGATTTCGCCTTCCTGCGGCTTTTCCTTGGCGGTATCGGGAATGATGATGCCGCCCTTGGTCTTGGCTTCGGACTCAACGCGGCGAACAACGACGCGGTCGTGAAGGGGGCGGAAGTTGGTGCTTGCCATTGTCTAATCCCTCGATCGAATGACATTCGCGGACCGGAGTGGCCCACATGGATAGATGTTAGCACTCCCTTGCGGTGAGTGCTAGCGACGAGCATTTAGGGATGGCTCCGAGAGGAGTCAATGAGAGCAATCACGAATTTTTGTGCCGGAATTGTGAAGAGGCCGGAGAATAGTCGGAGATTGCGGCCGAAACCCGCGCGCAGGCGAACTTTGCCGAACTCGTCTGCCGGCGGCGATCTGCTGCTTGGCGATAATCGTCAAAACCCTTAGCTCATCCGCTCCGCCGGACCGTCGTTCGAGCTCTTCGCAATTGGCCGGGCAGCGAAGAAAATGCCTTGCCATCGCCTTGCGCCTTTGCAATGTCACCGGTGACTGAAGCAAATCGGGAAATCGGAATGGCCAAGCGGATAGAAAACTTCTCGGAGATATCAGATCGCTATGATGTGGTGCTCTGCGATGTCTGGGGCGTCGTTCACAATGGCGTCGATCCGTTCCCGAAGGCGGCCGCAGCCCTTGAAGCGGCACGCGGCAGCGGCCTCGCCGTCGTCCTCATCACCAATTCGCCGCGCCTTTCCTGGCAGGTGGTCGAGCAGCTGCGCCAGATCGGCGTTCCCGACAGCGCCTATGACAGGATCGTCACCTCTGGCGACGTCACGCGCGGTTTGATCGCCGAAGGGCCGAAGACCGTCTTTCTGCTCGGCCCCGAGCGCGACAAGGCGCTGCTCGAAGGCATTGGCGTCGAGCGCCGGCCGGCGGGCGAAGCGCAATCGTTGGTCTGCACCGGCTTTTTCGACGACGAGACGGAGAAGCCGGAGGATTACACCGATATGCTTCTCGATTTCAAAGCCCGCGACGTGCCGATGATCTGCGCCAATCCCGACCTCGTTGTCGAGCGCGGCCATCGCATCATCCCCTGCGCCGGCGCGATGGCGGCCTATTACCAGCAGCTTGGCGGCAAAACCCGCATCGCCGGCAAGCCGCACCGGCCGATCTACGAGGCGACGCTAGCGGCTGCCCGCGAGCTTCGCGGCGATTTCCCGGTCGAGCGCGTGCTGGCGATCGGCGACGGCATGCCGACCGATGTGCGCGGCGCCTTGAATTACGGCCTCGACCTCCTCTACATCAGCGGTGGTATCCACGCTAAGGAATATACTCTCAACGGCGAGACCGACGAGGCGATCCTCAACACCTATCTCGAACGGGAAAACGCCGCGCCGAAGTGGTGGATGCCCCGCCTTGCATGAAGACACGCCTTGCATGAAGAGAAGCCAGCCGATGACCGTCTTCCACCGCAATGAAACCCGCGAACCCCTGCCCGCCCATCTGAAGGGCGGGGTCATTGCCATCGGCAATTTCGATGGCGTGCACCGCGGCCATCAATCGGTGCTGAGCCGGGCGCTCGAGATCTCCAAGGCGCGCGGTATCCCCGCTTTGGTGCTGACCTTCGAGCCGCATCCGCGCACGGTCTTCCGGCCGCAGGCACCGGTCTTCCGGCTGACGCCGGCGCCGCTGAAGGCCCGCATCCTGGAAACGCTGGGTTTTAGCGCCGTCATCGAATATCCCTTCGACTACGAGTTCTCGCAGCGCTCGGCCGATGATTTCATCCATTCGATCCTGAAGGATTGGCTCGGCGCTTCCGAAGTCGTCACCGGCTTCGATTTCCATTTCGGCCGCGGCCGCGAGGGCGGTCCCGCCTTCCTGATGAATGCCGGCCATACCTATGGCTTCGGCGTTACCCTGATCGATGCCTTCCGCGACGAAAACGCCGATGTCGTCTCTTCGAGCCATATCCGCGCGCTGCTGAAGGAGGGCAATGTCAGCGAAGTCGCCGGCATGCTCGGTTACCGCTATACGGTGGAAGCCGAGGTGATCGATGGCGAAAAGCTCGGCCGGCAGCTGGGTTTCCCGACAGCCAACATGCGCCTGCCGCCGGAGGTCGATCTTGCCGCCGGCATCTACGCCGTCCGCTTCCGCCGCCAGGACGGCACGCTCCACGATGCCGTCGCAAGTTATGGCCGCCGCCCGACGGTGACGGAAAACGGCGCGCCGCTGCTCGAAACCTATCTTTTCGATTTCAGCGGCGATCTCTACGGCCAGCTCTGCTCCGTCTCGTTCTTCGGCTATCTCCGCCCTGAACTGAAATTCGACGGCCTCGACCCGCTCGTCGCCCAGATCAAGCGCGATGAGGAAGAGGCGAGGGCGCTGCTTGCGGGTGTTAAGCCGCTCGGCGCTCTTGATCGGAGACTATGCTTTTCCTCAGCGCAATAGCCGGCTGTCGAAAGGATAGCGGATCGTTTTTTCGATTGTCAGGCGCGACGCGTCCGGATGACGCGGATTGATAAGAATATTCGCCGCCTCTGGCATGATTGCCGATGGGACGCGCAGGAGACAGAAATCATTGTCTTCCAGTAATATGCTGCCACGGTCGCGCGTCCGGCTGGTCTGGTTGATCGCAGCAGGATCGATCCCGATATCGAAGGCTTCGATATTGTCCGGGCAATGGATTTTCAGGAGCTGAAAATCTCTCGGAATTTGATTCAGATCGACCTGTACCAGAATTTCGAGGAGCGCAGTCGACGGGTGATCACAGCAATAGATGACGGGAATTCCCTGATGATGCCATCGTCCCGGTGCAAGCAGCCCGCCGCGGCCGGAAAGATCGGCATAATTCGAGATTCGCCATAAGATCATCGCTTAAAGCAATTCCAGGAAAAGTGCGAAGCGGTTTTCCCAGGCAAAGCGCGAAACGCTTGCCGGGAATTGCGTAAAAACAGAAGGTTAGAGCAGTTCTGCGTTTCCATGAAAAGTTGAACCGCTCTAGACGTAAATCCCGTGGTCGATCTGGTGCAGGGCCTGCTCGACAAGGCGGGCGCCGGTTTCCGATTCCAGTAGATCGATCGGCGCGATGCCGTCCATGCCGCGATTGGGCTTGCGCAGCCAATCGAACGCAACGGCTCCGTCGCCGAAAATGCGCTTAGCCATCTCCGCAATCCGCACGATACGCAATGCGCCGTCGTTTTCCTCGACCGTCAGCGGCTCGCCGTTCGCATTGCGTCTCGCCAGAGTTCGGCGCGGTGCGACGAAACGATATATTTCCTCCACGGAAAAGCCGAGCTCTGTCAATTTCAATGCCATCGCTCCGTCATAAACCTGGACGGAGCCGTGCGAAGCGATCTCGAGGCGCTCGCGTATGGTCATCGATTCGGAGGTCTGAAGAGAACTGAGCATTGAATGACCCTTCTGCCATTTGCCCCAATATATATGCGCATTTGGCGCGATCTTCAATTGCTTCGGTTGGGGTGAGCCGGTCTCGACGCGCTCGTCGCCCAGATCAACCGCGATGAGGAGGAGGCGAGGGCGCTGCTTGCGGGTGTTGCGCCGATCAGCGCTCTTGACGGGAGATTGTGCTTCCCTGAGTAGCTTCGAGTGCGGGCGGGTCATCTCCGGCTCAGCGGAAACTGACCGGGATCGTTCGTCCATGGATCGAAGATCGCCGCGCCGGAGAAGCGTGTATCCCTGACGTTTCGCGTCACCAGATAGAGATTGTGCTCGATTGCGGTGGCAGCGAGCAACGTGTCGACAACCGACGGCGCATGTCCGGTCTTGAGTTTCACCCGCCCCGAAATGACGCCCCAATGTCTGACGGCTGCGTCGCTCAGCGAAAGAACGCGTTGCGAAAACCTTTCCTCCAGCGCATCGCGGGAGGCGGCATAACGATAGCGGTTTTGATCGTCCTCCGGCAGGTTTTCTATGCCTTTGTCGTATTCCGCCAGTGTGAGGATGCTGATGAACATCTTCTTCTCGTCTTGAGCCGCAGCCCAGGATTTGACGGAGGGTGCACCGTTCGGATTGATCAGCGCGGCAATGACGTTGGTATCGAGCAGCCAGCCGATCACAGCTCGGCATCCCGCCCGTAATCTGCCTCTCGCTCGAGGTCTAGCGCTTTGAGATCGAGGCTTTCCATGAAGGCGACGAAAGGCTTTTTCGGTTCGACTTTGGTCAGTTGGTCGAGCTCTTCGGCGCTGATGACGACGACGCTGTCCCGGCCGCGAACGGTAACGCGCTGCGGTCCTTCGCTGTGTGCGCGGCGGACCACCTCGCTGAAGCGCGCTTTCGCGTCCTCGAGCTTCCAGCTTTGCTTCGTGATCTTTTTCATGCCTCTGGCTCTCGATCTAATCTGGTCAGATAGTCAGATATATACCGCAAGCCGCACAGAGTTTCCAGCCTTAGGCTTTCCGGAACGATGCGGCTACCGGCGATTCCAGCCGCTTATGCCGATTGCGGGCCGCGAATTCTTCTCTTCCTTTTCCCGGCAAAAACGCCTATGAACCGGCGCGATGAAGAAATATCGGCTGGCAATGATGATGCGAATTATCGGCCCGGCCTTCCGCGCGCGCTGAGCGGCCGGAAGGTCCGGGTTTTTGGCGCTTGGATACGAGCGCTTCCGTCACCAGCTATTTCACGCCCGTTGCGCCCCTTCCTGGGCCGCCAGAAAACGATTGTCAGACATGACCGACACAGCCGAAAAGATCGACTATTCGAAGACCCTCTATTTGCCCGAGACCGATTTCCCTATGCGCGCCGGCCTGCCGCAGAAGGAACCGGAACTCGTCAAGCGCTGGCAGGAGATGGGTCTCTACAAGAAACTGCGCGCTTCCGCCGCCGGCCGCGAGAAATTCGTCCTCCACGATGGTCCGCCCTATGCCAACGGCAACATCCATATCGGCCACGCGCTGAACAAGATCCTCAAGGACGTCATCAACCGTTCGTTCCAGATGCGCGGCTACGACGCCAATTACGTGCCCGGCTGGGATTGCCACGGCCTGCCGATCGAATGGAAGATCGAAGAAAAATACCGCGAGAAGGGCAAGAACAAGGATGAGGTCCCGGTCAACGAATTCCGCCGGGAATGCCGTGAATTCGCCGCCGGCTGGATCAAGGTCCAGGCGGAAGAGTTCAAGCGCCTCGGCATCGAGGGCGACTTCGACAATCCCTATACGACGATGAATTTTCACGCGGAATCGCGCATCGCGGGTGAACTCTTGAAGATCGCTGCGAGCGGCCAGCTTTATCGCGGCTCCAAGCCGATCATGTGGTCGGTCGTCGAGCGCACGGCGCTGGCCGAGGCCGAGGTCGAATACCAGGATTATGAGAGCGACACGATCTGGGTGAAATTCCCGGTCGTCGAAGGTCCGGTCGCGCTCAAGGATGCGTTCGTGGTCATCTGGACGACCACGCCCTGGACGATCCCCGGCAACCGCGCGGTCTCCTTTTCGCCGCGCATCTCCTACGGCCTCTATGAAGTGACGGCCGCCGAGAACGATTTTGGTCCGCGTCCCGGCGAAAAGCTGATCTTTGCCGATAAGCTGGCCGAGGAATCCTTCGCCAAGGCCAAGCTGCAGTACAAGCGCTTGAGCGATGTCTCTGCGGCCGACTTCGCAACGATGACCTGCGCGCATCCCTTCAAGGGTCTCGACGGCGGTTATGAATTCCTCGTGCCGCTGCTCGATGGCGACCACGTCACCGATGATGCGGGTACCGGTTTCGTCCACACCGCGCCCAGCCACGGTCGCGAAGACTTCGACGCCTGGATGTCGGCTGCCCGCACGCTTGAGGCCCGCGGCATCGACACCAAAATCCCGTTCCCGGTCGACGACGGCGGCTTCTATACCGCCGACGCCCCCGGCTTCGAGGGCGCCCGCGTCATCGACGACAACGGCAAGAAGGGCGATGCCAACGACCGTGTCATCAGGGAGCTGATCGCCCGTGGCGCGCTCTTTGCCCGCGGCCGGCTGAAGCACCAGTATCCGCATTCCTGGCGCTCGAAGAAGCCGGTCATCTTCCGCAACACGCCGCAATGGTTCGTCTATATGGACAAGACCCTTGCCGACGGCACGACGCTGCGTTCGCGCGCGCTGAGTGCGATCGACGAGACGCGCTTCGTGCCTGCCGCCGGCCAGAACCGCCTGCGCGCCATGATCGAGGGCCGCCCGGACTGGGTGCTCTCGCGCCAGCGCGCCTGGGGCGTGCCGATCGCCGTCTTTGCCGACGATGAGGGCGAGGTCCTGGTCGACGAAGCCGTCAACGGCCGCATCCTCGAAGCCTTCGAACATGAGGGCGCCGACGCCTGGTTTGCCGAAGGCGCCAAGGAGCGTTTCCTCGGCAATGACCACGACCATTCCCGCTGGACCCAGGTCATGGATATCCTCGACGTCTGGTTCGACTCTGGCTCGACGCACACCTTCACGCTCGAAGACCGCCCGGACCTGAAGTGGCCGGCCGATCTTTATCTCGAAGGTTCCGACCAGCATCGCGGCTGGTTCCATTCGTCGCTGCTGGAATCGGCGGCTACCCGCGGCCGTGCGCCTTACAACGCCGTCCTCACCCATGGTTTCACCATGGACGAGAAGGGCGAGAAGATGTCGAAGTCGAAGGGCAACGTCACAGCACCGCAGGAAGTGATGAAGGATGCCGGTGCCGATATCCTGCGCCTCTGGGTGATGACCTCGGATTATGCCGACGACCTGCGCGTCGGCAAGACGATCATCCAGACCAATGTCGATGCCTATCGCAAGCTGCGCAACACCATCCGCTGGATGCTCGGCACACTCGCCCACGACAAGGGCGAGGAGATCGCGTTTGCCGATCTGCCGGAGCTGGAGCAGCTGATGCTGCACCGGCTGGCCGAGCTCGACGAGCTGGTGCGCGAGAACTACGATGCCTTCGACTTCAAGAAGATCGCCCGCGCGCTGATCGATTTCGCCAATGTAGAGCTGTCGGCCTTCTATTTCGATGTCCGCAAGGATGCGCTCTATTGCGACGCGCCGTCGAGTCTGCGCCGGCGCGCCAGCCTGCATGTCATCCGTCAGATCTTCGATTGCATGGTGACCTGGCTCGCCCCGATGTTGCCCTTCACCACCGAGGAGGCCTGGCTGTCGCGCAACCCGTCCGCCGTTTCCGTGCATCTGGAGCAGTTTGCTCCGGTCGCAAAGGAATGGCGCAACGACGTCCTGGCCGAGAAGTGGAAGAAGATTCGTACCGTGCGTTCGGTCGTGACCGGCGCCCTGGAAATCGAGCGCAAGGACAAGCGCATCGGCTCCTCGCTGGAAGCGGCTCCTGTCGTTCATATCGCCGATCCGGAACTGCTGAAGGCGCTGGAAGGCCAGGACTTCACCGAAGTCTGCATCACCTCGGCAATCGAGATCAAGGCCGGCGAAGGACCGATGGATGCATTCCGCCTTGCCGAGGTGCCGGAGGTCAGCGTCGTCCCGAAGCTTGCAGAGGGCGAGAAATGCGCCCGCTCCTGGCGCATCACCAGGGATGTCGGTTCCGATCCGGAATATCCAGATGTTTCGGCCCGCGACGCCGCTGCCCTTCGCGAACTTGCGGCGCTTAAGTGAAGAATATTGCCGGATGAATTGCGTTTTCGCGGTTCATCCGGTAAAAGCTGCCTGAAAATGGCCGGATTTTTGCGTCAGGGGGACGGTTGTCCGGTTGGGCGACGATTGCACCGGCAGGGCTGGAAGGGTTTTCATGTTAGCAACGCATTGGTTCCGTATGGGCGCCTGCCTGTCTGTTGTAGTGGCGGGATGTTCCCTGGTGTCCGGTTGCGCCAGCAGCCCGACCTACGGCACCGACAAGACCGCCATGGAACAGTTGACCGACGATCTCGGCCAGTCCGTGTCGTTGACCGGTCCGGACCCGAAGAACAAGGGCGTCAAGTACACGCCACGCCCGACGCTGGTGCTGCCCGCGCAGGCGCAGAAAGAGACCCTCGTTGCGCCGCAGCAGACGGTCGCCAACAAGGACAATCCGCAATGGCTTGAATCGCCGGAGGAGACGCGTGCTCGTCTCGTTTCGGAAGCCGACGCGAATTCGGACAATCCGAATTACCGCTCGCCGCTCGCAAGCTCTGCGATCGAAGGCGGCCGGCGCACGACGGAAGCCCAGACCAAGGCCTATCGCGAGGCCCGCGCTTTGCAGAAGGGCTCCTATATCGATCAGCGCCGCTATATCTCCGACCCGCCGCCGGGTTACCGCACTGTCGACGATCCGGCCAAGCTCGATGATGTCGGCGAGCCCGAACTCAAGAAGCAGAAAAAGCGCAAGAAGGATGCGGCTGTCGCCAACACCGGCAAGCAGTGGTGGAACTTCCTGCAATAGCTTTTCGGCGCGCCGGCAAGGATGACGGCGCCGCGCACCGGCGCTGGGATTACGGCGCCTCTCTCCTTTGCGAAAAGAATCTTCGTAGCAGATCGGCCGACTGGACCTCGTTGAAGCCAGAATAGACCTCCGGGGCGTGGTGGCAGGTCGGCTGCGCATAGAAGCGCACGCCATTATCGATGGCGCCGCCCTTCGGGTCCTCGGCGCCGTAATAGAGCCTGCGGATACGCGCAAACGAGATGGCTGCCGCGCACATGGTGCAAGGCTCCAGCGTCACATAGAGATCGGCGCCGGCGAGTCGTTCCTGCCCGAGCGCTTCGCAGGCGAGCCGGATTGCGGCGATTTCGGCGTGCGCGGTCACGTCTTTGAGCTCGCGCGTGCGGTTTCCCGAGCGTGAAACGGCAATATCGTCGACAACGACGACGGCGCCGATCGGCACCTCGCCGCGTTCTCCGGCGGCACGCGCTTCTTCGAGCGCCATCTCCATGAAACGATTTGTCTTCACGATCGCAAGAATTTCCACTTAACCGCAGATGCGTGACCTGATAGACAGGCCGAAAAGGCAGGCAAACAACAAATGACACCCAAAGACAAGCCAAAACGCCCGGGCGCAAAGCCCTTTTCACGGGGCACCGGGCCGAAGCCGGGCGATGCGAAGCCGGCAAAGGCTGCAGCCGCGCGTCCGATCGCCGCCGAAACTGACGGTGAGGCCAAGGCCGAACGCATTTCCAAGGTGATGGCGCGCGCCGGCGTCGCCTCCCGCCGCGACATCGAACGCATGATCATGGAAGGCCGTGTGACGCTGAACGGCAGGGTTCTCGAAACCCCCGTCGTCAACGTCACGCTCGCCGACCGCATCGAAGTCGACGGCGTGCCGATCCGCGGCATCGAACGCACCAGGCTGTGGCTTTATCATAAGCCGACCGGGCTGGTGACCACCAATGCCGATCCGGAAGGCCGGCCGACTGTCTTCGACAACCTGCCGGAAGAACTGCCGCGCGTCATGTCGATCGGCCGCCTCGACATCAATACCGAAGGCCTGCTGCTCTTGACCAATGACGGCGGTCTCGCCCGCGCGCTCGAGCTGCCGGCGACCGGCTGGCTGCGGCGCTACCGCGTCCGCGCCCATGGCGAGATCGATCAGGACGCGCTCGACAAGCTGAAGGACGGCATCGCCGTCGACGGCGTGCTCTACGGCTCGATCGAGGCGACGCTCGACCGCACGCAAGGCTCGAACGTCTGGATCACCATGGGTCTTCGCGAAGGCAAGAACCGCGAAATCAAGAACGTGCTCGGCGCGCTCGGCCTCGACGTCAATCGCCTGATCCGCATTTCCTATGGCCCGTTCCAGCTCGGCGACCTGCCGGAAGGCCATGTCGTCGAAGTGCGCGGTCGCACGCTGCGCGACCAGCTCGGCCCGCGCCTCATCGAGGAAGCCAAGGCGAATTTCGACGCGCCGATCTACAATGCGGCGGCGGTCGCTGCCGAGGAAGAGGCAGAGCCCGCAGCACCTGAAAAGCGCGAGCGTCCGCGCCGTGACGAGGACAAGCGCGAACGGGCGCTGAGCCGCCTCGACACCAAGCGCGACGACCGCCACGGTGGGGCGCGCAGAGATGATGATCGCCGCGACGGCGGCCGCAGGGACGACGAGAAGCCGAAGCGTCCCCAGCCGCTCGGCCAGCGCCGCAGCGCCAATGTCTGGATGGCGCCGGGCGCCCGGCCGCTCGGCGAAAAGGCCGCGGCGAAAGCTGCCAAGAATGCGCAGACCGCACGCAAGCGCGGCGAGCAGTCGCCGGCAAAAGGCCCTGGTTTCGATCGCATCGAAGATCGCCCGCGCACCCAGGTGAACCGCGTGCGCGAAGAGGATGGCGAGTGGATCCGCTCGAGCGAAGAGCCCCGCCGCAAGGATGAGGGCGAGGGCTTCGGCCGCAAGCGCGGCTTTGGTGATCGCCCCGCCCGCGAAGACCGCGGTTCTGGCGACCGCCCGGCGCGCGGCGAACGGCCGTTCGGTGATCGTCCCTCGCGTGGGGATCGGCCCTTCGGCGACAAGCCGCGCGGTGATCGCAAGCCGCGTGCGGATGGCGACGAGCGGCCTCGTGCCGCCAGAAGCTCCGCCGGTGAGGCCCGTTCGGAGCGTCCGCGCGGCGACCGGCCGTTCGGCGATCGTCCGTCACGTGGAGATCGCCCCTTTGGCGACAAGCCGCGCGGTGACCGTAAGCCACGTGCGGAAGGTGACGAGCGTCCTCGGGCCGCGAGAAGCTCCGCCGGTGAGGGCCGTTCGGAGCGTCCGCGCGGTGACCGGCCGTTCGGCGATCGTCCGTCGCGTGGAGACCGGCCCTTCGGCGACAAGCCGCGTGGTGATCGCAGGCCGCGCGAGGACGGTGACGAACGTCCGCGAGCAGCCAGAAGTTTTGCCAGTGAGGGCCGCTCCGAGCGTCCGCGCGGCGAAAGATCGTTCGGCGACAAGCCTGCGGGTGACAAGCCCCGCGGCAAGAGCTTCGCGGGCAAGCCCGGCGGGCCTAAGAATTTCTCCGGCAAGCCGAAAGGCGCCAAGCCAGGCGGTGACAGGCCGGGCGGCGATAGGCCTGCGGGCGGGCCGTCCAGAGGTGGTGCTAAAGGAAAAGGAATGACGCGCGGTGCGGATCGTCGGCGGTGAGTTTCGCGGACGGCCTCTCGCCGTGCCAAAATCCAACGAGATCCGGCCGACTGCCGACCGGACGCGCGAGAGCCTGTTCAATATATTGAGCCATGCCTATCCGGAATGCGTCGATGGCACCCGGATTCTCGACCTCTTTGCCGGCACCGGCGCCGTCGGCCTCGAAGCGGTTTCACGCGGCTGTCGCCATGCGCTCTTCGTCGAAAACAGCGTCGAGGGCAGGGCGCTGCTTTGGGAGAACATCGATGCGCTTGGCCTGCATGGCCGCACGCGCATCCTGCGCCGGGATGCGACCGATCTCGGCAGCGTCGGCAATCTCGAACCCTTCGACGTGCTCTTTGCCGACCCGCCCTATGGCAAGGGTCTCGGCGAAAAGGCGATGGCGGCGGCGGCTGAGGGCGGCTGGCTGCGGCCTGGCGCAATCGCAGTGCTCGAAGAACGCGCCGATATTGTCGTTTCCGTGCATCCTTCCTATGTTTTCCTCGAAAGCCGCATCTTTGGCGATACGAGGGTGCATTTCTTCCGATATCAGCCGCAATAAGCGGGGGCAGGCGTGCAGCAGGCAGAGATCATCAGCCCGAAATTGCCTGCGATCAGCGATGTGCCGACGGTCGCCGTCGCTTTCGGCGGCGGCGGCGCGCGCGGACTTGCCCATATCCATGTCATCGAGACGCTCGATGAACTCGGCATCCGCCCGGTGGCGGTATCAGGCTCGTCGATCGGCGCGATCATGGCGGCCGGCATGGCGGCTGGCATGTCCGGCGCCGAAATCCGCGAACATGCGCTGACGACCGTCGGCAACAAGACGGCGGTCGTTGCCCGCATCTGGGGCCTGAGGCCGGCGACGGTGCGCGATGCGGTGGCCAAGGGTATCCGCATCGGCCAGTTCAATCTGGAGCGGATTCTCAAGGCCTTCCTGCCGTCCGAGCTGCCGGCCCGCTTCGAGGATCTGCTGGTCCCGATGAAGGTGATCACCACGGATTATTACGGGCAGTGCGAAGTCATCATCGAACACGGCGAACTGTTCCCGGCGCTCGCCGCCTCTTCCGCCATTCCCGCCGTCTTCATGCCGGTGCGTCTGCGCGACCGCGTGATGATCGACGGCGGCATCAGCAATCCGGTACCCTATGAATGCCTGATGGATCTTGCCGACATCGTCGTCGGCATCGATGTCGTCGGCGCGCCGGAAGGTGACGGAACGCATATTCCGAACCGCATGGAGAGCATCTTCGGTTCCGGTCAACTGATGATGCAGACGGCGATCTCACTGAAGCTGAAGCTTCGCCCGCCGCATATCTTCCTGCGTCCGACCGTCGGCCGCACCGGCGTCATGGATTTCCTCAAGGCCCGCGAAGTCCTTGCCATGTCCGTCGGCGTCAAGGACGACCTGAAATTCGCCCTTGACCGGGAAATTGAGGCTCGGCTGAAGCGCTAGCTGCTTCATTGGGCATGGCCTTCATGGCCACCATGACCCGCGCCGTTTGAAGCCTCATTCATCATCACCGTGCCCTCGAAGGTCGAGAAGAGCGCAAGCGCGGAAGAATCGAGGCCGGTCTCGGCATCCTTCAGTTTCGCAGCCAGCCCGGCGGCGTCATCTGCGGAGAGCCCGATTGTCTCCAGTGTCCCGGCATCCTTCAGGCTGTCGCCGCTGCAGAGATAGATGCTCCAGCCGTGATGCGTCTTCTTCATCAGGGCCCGTCCGCCGCGTCCGTCCTGCCGCCAACCGACGATCGCCCAATCGGCCTGAACGACGACCGGCGCGATATCGAGCGGCTTGTCTGGCCTTTCGAACATCACCTTCAGCCTCGCCGGGATCGCCTGTTGCGGGTCGTCGGTCGCAGATGCTATGGATGCAAGCAGCACGCCGGCAACGATAGCGATGATCTTCTTCATCTGATTGCCTCCCTCAGGCGAGAACGCGTTTCAGCAGCGGTACGAACCGCACGACGATCTGGTCGAAGGCGATCATGGCGACAATCGCGAGCCCGCTCATCGGGAAGGTGACCGCGAAGATCCCGACAATCACCCACAGGCCGTAATAGATCGAAGGCTTCGGCGGCATGGGTGGCACGCCGAGGCGGCCGATCGGGCGACGTTTCCACCACATGACGATAGCGGTCACGCAGCTCAGCACAATTGCAAGGCATGTTGCGAGCATCAGCAGCTGGTTGAAACGCCCCCATTCTTGTCCCTGGTGGACATTGATACCCCATTCGATCGCTTTGCCGAGGAACGGATATTGATCGAAGCCGATATCGATCAGTGGTTTGCCGGAGTATTGGTCGATATGGAGCGTGCGTTCGTCGGTAAGATCGTCGGGAAAGAGCGAAGCGGTATAGACGCCCGTCTCGTTGGAGGGGATCGCCACGTCGAAGCCCGGCGCCATGCCCAGCCGTTTGGCGATCTCGACGGCTTTGTCGAGGCCGATTGGCCTGGCTGATTGCGCGGCGGCGATATCGGAAAGCGGAACGGGCGCCTTCTCGACGATCCAGCCGCTGTTCGGAAGGATATCCTCGGTGACTTTTCGCGACTTCGGCACATCGTCCCAGAGCTGGACCGGATAGCCGAGGCCATGTTCGGTCAGCCAGGCATTGGCGTTCACACCCCAATAGGCCGACCATGGCATGCCTGACATCGCAAGGAAGAAGATCAGGACACCGGCGAGGGCACCGGTCACGGCATGCAGGTCGCGCCAGAAAACGCGGCGGCCAGGCGTTCCCCGCACGCTGACAACGCCGCCCGTCTGGCGTCGCGGCCACCAGAGATAGATGCCGGTGACGACGAGCACCATGGCAAAGCCGCCGGTAATTTCGATCAGCCGGTTCGTCATGGTGCCGAAATAGGCGAGGCTGTGGATGCGCTTGACGACATAATTGAACTCGTCGGTCGATCCGACCACATCGAGCACCTTGCCGTCATAGGGGTTGACGAAGACCAGCATCGAGCCGGCATCGCTGGAGAGGGTGACGATGGCCGATCGCTCGGGCAGGACCGGGTCTTTGTAGGATGTTGCGGTTGAGCCCGGCACGGCGGAGGCGGCGATCTCTGCGATCCGCTCCGCCGACAGCGCTTCGCCAGCCGGCTGGACACTGTAGCGGTAGCCGAAGAAGGTGCTGTTGATCTCGTCCTTGAAGAGATAGAGCGATCCGGTAACGGCCAGATTCAGCAGGAAGGGTATGACGAGAAGCCCGGCAAAGGAATGCCAGCGCCAGATGGCACGGTAGAGCGAAACGCCGTTTGCGGCGTCCTCTGCCGGTTCGGCAGCAGTAATAGTCGACATGAGAATGGATCCGTATCCGCGACCGACAGCACGCATGCAGGTCGGCGTTGAAAGGCGCGTCACGGCGCCTGCCGCAACGCGAAGTTCAGGCAGGGATCGGATCGGAAGGAGGAGCTCGGGGACCGGTATTGGGCGGGAAAAGCTGGCGATGGTAGGCCTCGGTCCGGATCGGCAGTTCAACCGCGGCCGAAAAGGGTATGGCAGCACCGGCGATGTCCGTCGGTGCCGGCAGGAGGATGGAAGTGCTGATCCGGCAGGCTTCGCAACCATGCGAATGCGCCTTGTCGTGTTGGTCCTGACCGGATTTGTCCGTTGTGGTGACGCAAAGCGTCGGCAGCGTCCCGTCCGGAAGCACATATTGAGCGAGTTCAGCCGGATCGAATTCGCCGGCAGATGCGGCAGGCACCTGGTGGGCGAAGCCGACGAACACCAGTGCGACCGCACACAGGATGCGGAGCGCCATTGTTCGATCTGTGTCGTCCGTCTAACCAAGTTTCCCTCTTGGATCGCTCCGATCGCGCGTTTGATAAACGCCGTCCCCTTGATATTCAATGCGTCAATTTCGCAAGCCGGTCAGGGCCGATCAGGCATCCGCCGTCGCATCCGCGGTTCCGGCCAGCGGATCGTCCTCGAAGGGATCGGCGGCGCGTTTCGGCTTGACCAGCGGTTCGGGGCGGACGGGGTGGGAAAACAGCATGTCGCGCCCAGCCTGCAGCCCTTCGGACACCTGCAGCACCAGGCGTGCCTCGTCGCGCTTGCGGATATCCTCGCCGATTTCATAGGCGTCGACCTCGGAAACGCCGAGCGCCTCCAGCGTTCGCCGTCCGAAGAGCAGGCCCGATTCCAGCGTTTCGCGCAACTCGTAGTCGACGCCCTTGTTGCGCAGCTCGATCGAATGGATGCGGTCGTAGGAACGCACGTAGAGCCGGGTGCGCGGATAGTCCGCCTGCACCAGTTCCACCACCTTGTCAGTGATTTCCTTCTTCTGCGTGCAGACGAGCACGATCTTCGCCCTGTCGATGCCGGCCGAGCGCAGCACATCCTTGCGGGCGCCGTCGCCGAAATAGATACGGAAGCCGAAGGAGGAAGCCTGGCGGATGCGGTCGGCCGAAAAATCGATGACGGTGACGCTGCGCCCGCCGGCAAGCAGGATCTGGGCGGCGATCTGGCCGAAACGCGAAAAGCCGACCATCAGCACGTCGGCGCCGGCTCCCTCGAAATCCTCGTCCAGCTCCTCCTGCTCATCGCCGTTCAGCAGCCGCTTCGAAAGGGCCGAACCGATCGGCGTCAGCGCCATGGATAGCGTGACGATCGCGACCAGCAGCGAGGCCGTGCTCGTCGACATCAGCCCGGCCGCCCCGGCGGTGGTGAACAGCACGAAGCCGAATTCACCGCCCTGCGGCAGCAGGAAGGCGATGCGGATCGCATCGTTGTGCGGAGAGCCGGAGATCCGGCAGAGCCCATAGATGACGATCGCCTTGACGGCCATGACGATCGGCACGGCGACGATGACGAAGAGCGCATTGTCGGCAAGAACGTCGAGCTCCAGCGACAGGCCGACGGCGATGAAGAAGATAGCGAGCAGCACGCCGCGGAAGGGCTCGATATCAGCCTCCAGCTCGTGCCGGTAGGAGGATTCGGCAAGCATCACGCCGGATAGGAAGGCGCCCATCGCCATCGAAAGCCCGGCCAACTGCATCAGGCTCGCCGACCCCATGACGACGAAGAGGGCAGCCGCGATCATTGCTTCGCGCGCGCCGGTCCGGGCGATAATCTGGAAGAGTGGCGTCAGCAGGTAGCGTCCCATGACGATCATCGCCGCAACCGCGCCGACGGCGATGGCGAAATCCAACAGCGGCGCGTTGCTGCCCTTGTCGCCGCCGTCGAGGATGGTGATCAGCGCCAGCAGCGGCACGATCGCCAGGTCCTGGAACAGCAGCATCGAAAAGGAGCGCTGCCCGTATCGCGTATTGACGTCTCCGTCGCCCTCGAGGATCTGCATGGCGAAGGCGGTCGAAGATAGCGCCAGGCCAAATCCGGCAACGATGCTGCCGCGCCAATCGAGCACCTGGGAAAACCAGGCAAGCGCGGTCAGCGCCAGCCCCGTCAGCACCACCTGCGCCGTGCCGAGGCCAAAGATGTCGCGCCGCATCTGCCAGAGGCGGGTGGGTTTCAGCTCCAGTCCGATGATGAAGAGCAGAAAGACGACGCCGAGTTCGGCGACGGCGAGGATCTGTTCGCCATCGGTGATGCCGTGGAAGACTGGGCCGATGACGATGCCGGCGGCGAGATAGCCGAGCACCGTGCCGAGCCCGAGTTTCTTGAAGATCGGAGCGGCGACCACCGCCCCGCCAAGCAGCAGGATCGTTTCGGAAAAAAGGGCATTGGGCGCTGACATGCTGACAATTTCTTTCAACGGCGGGGAGCACGCAGGCAGCCCCGGTAAAGAATCGGAGGCGGCGGCCTTGATGCTTGGGAGAGTGCACAATAAATGGAAGCCGAAGGAAAGGCCAAATCATGTCCTCTGAAATTGATTCCTCGACACTTCTTTCCCGCGCAAGTCAATTGATCGATCTGGCAAGGAAGGCAGGGGCCGATGCCGCCGATGCCGTCGTCGTCCGGTCGCGCTCGCAATCGGTCAGCGTCCGCCTCGGCAAGGTCGAGGGAACGGAATCCTCCGAAAATGACGATTTTTCCCTGCGCGTCTTCATCGGCCAGCGGGTCGCCAGCGTTTCGGCCAATCCGGGCTTCGATCTTCAGGCGCTGGCCGAACGCGCCGTCGCCATGGCCAAGGTTTCCCCGGAAGACCCCTTCGCCTGCCTGGCGGATGAGGCGAGCCTTGCGAAATCCTATCCGGACCTGCAATTGCTCGATACCACCGAGGTCTCCTCCGAGATGCTGCGCGAGGCGGCTCTTGCCGCTGAAGCAGCAGCCCTTGCGGTCAAGGGTGTCACCAATTCCTCCGGCGCCGGCGCCTCCGCCGGCATGGGCGGCCTCGTCCTTGTCACTTCGCACGGTTTCGAGGGCAGCTACATGGCCTCGCGTTTCGGCCATTCCGTCAGCGTCATCGCGGGCGAAGGCACCGGCATGGAGCGCGACTATGATTTCGACAGCCGCCTCTATTATGCCGAACTCGACGATCCCGATGAAATCGGCCGCCGCGCCGGCGAACGGGTGATCAAGCGCGTCAATCCGCGCCAGGTACCGACCGACAAGGACGTCACGGTCATTTTCGACCCGCGTGTCGCCCGTGGCTTCGTCGGCCATATCGCCGGTGCGATCAATGGTGCTGCCGTCGCTCGCAAGTCCAGCTTCCTGCGCGACAAGATGGGCCAGCAGATCCTGAAGTCAGGCCTGTCGATCACCGATGATCCGCTGATCGTACGCGGCCCTTCCTCGCGGCCCTTCGATGGCGAAGGCGTCTCCGGCGAGCGGCTGGTGATGATCGAGGATGGTGTTTTGAAGCACTGGTTCCTCTCGACCTCGACGGCGCGCGAGCTCGGCCTCGAAACCAACGGCCGCGGCGTGCGCGGCGGCACCGCCGTCTCGCCTTCCTCCACCAACCTTGCCCTGGAACCCGGCGATATCTCGCCGGAGGATTTGATCCGCAGCGTCGGCAACGGTTTTTATGTCACCGAATTGATCGGCCACGGCGTCAACATGATCACCGGCGAATACAGCCGCGGCGCCACCGGCTTCTGGATCGAGAATGGTGAACTCACCTTCCCGGTCTCCGAGGTGACGATCGCCTCGAACCTGAAGGAGATGTTCATGCGCCTGACGCCGGCAAACGACATCGATCGCAAATTCGGCGTTGCAGCTCCGACCTTCGCCATCGAAGGCATGACGCTCGCGGGGCGCTGAGCATGATGCCGAAAAGTGTGAGCGGTTTTCGGACGACATCATGCTCCCACTGTTGAATTGAGAAACGGATTGACGGGGATGAGCGATAAGGAAAAGGCCCGCTGGCAGAGCGATCTCGCGCTGATCGCCGAGGCTGCGAGAGAGGCGGGCGCCGTCGCTTTCGGCTTCTTCAACCAGTCTCCCGAGGTCTGGTGGAAGAACGAGGACCGGTCTCCCGTCAGCGCCGCCGATTTCGCCGCCAACAAGACGCTCGAGACCATTCTGCGCAAGGCCCGGCCGGATTATGGCTGGCTGTCGGAAGAGACCGACGACGATGCCGACCGTCTCTCACGCGAGACGCTGTTCATCATCGATCCGATCGACGGCACGCGCGCCTTCCTCGGCGGGCAGAAGGTCTGGTGCGTCAGCGTCGCGGTGGTTCATCGCGGCCGGCCGGTCGCCGGCGTGCTCTATGCCCCGGCGCTCGAAGAGCTCTATGAGGCGGTCGAGGGCGGCGTGGCGCTGAAGAACGGCGTCCCCTTCACCGTCTCGGCGGCCGGACCGGAAGAGATGAGCCGCCTTGCGATCGGTGACGACCTGCTGAAGACCTTTCCACCGGAATTCCGCGACCGGGTGACGCGCGAGAAATACATTCCCTCGCTCGCCTATCGCATCGCCATGGTGGCGGACGGTCGTCTCGAAGGCACCTTCGTCAAGGGCAATTCACATGATTGGGACCTTGCCGCTGCCGATCTGATCCTTGTCTGTGCCGGTGGCGGGCTCGTCGACATCGAAGGCCGGCCGATCGTCTACAATCGCACTGAGGTCACCCACAAGGTCCTCTGCGCGGCGCCAACGCCCCGCCTCGAGGAATTCCTCACCGCCTTTGCGGGACGACGAGACAGTTGACGTTTCCGTCAAAATCCCGCAGATGGGTGGCGGAGGAGAATAGGCAGAAAGAGAAGAAAAAAATGACTGACTCCGGTGACAAGAAGCAGCTTCTGCATCTCGTTTTTGGCGGCGAACTGGAAAGCCTCGATGACGTCCAGTTCCGTGACCTGCAGGGTCTCGATATCGTCGGCATTTTCCCGGATTATGCCACGGCGCTGACGGCCTGGAAGTCTAAGGCGCAGCAGACGGTCGACAATGCGCATATGCGCTACTTCATCGTCCACATGCATCGTTTGCTCGATCCGCAGGAAAAGGCCAGGGGCAACTGATCCCTAGCATGTGCCGCCGGCCGGCCGCTCGTCGAGCGGGCTTTGCTGCATCGGGCGCGCCCGTCGATCCGGATTGTTTGACGCATTCTGAACAAATTAATCGGCCATTGCGGCCGCAACGATAATTAGGGAATGGGTTTGATGTCGATCGGTTTTGATCGGAGGCTGGCGCGATGAGTTCCCGGATGGCGCGGTTCGGTCTGAGCGCATACCGTCTGGCGGGAACCGTGGCCTCTCCTGTCGTCGGCCTCTATATTACCTACCGCACGGCCAAGGGCAAGGAAGATCGGGCCCGCCGCCTGGAGCGCTTCGGCTATCCGAGCGCCAACCGGCCGCAGGGCCCGCTCATCTGGTTTCACGCCGCAAGCGTCGGTGAAACCAACGCCGTCATCCCGCTGATCCGTGAAATCCGCCGCCGTGACATCCATGTCATCCTGACGACCGGCACCATCACCTCGGCCAAGCTCGCCGCCGAGCGCCTCGGCCAGGAAGCGATCCATCAATATGTGCCGCTCGACCTGAAGCCCTCCGTCAGCCGCTTCCTCGATTATTGGCAGCCCGATTGCGCCATCATCGCCGAATCCGAGATCTGGCCGGCAACGGTACTGGAGCTCGGCCGCCGCCGCATTCCGCAGATCCTGATCAATGCCCGCATGTCGGACCGCTCCTTTGCCCGCTGGCGCCGCCGCCCGGCGATCGCCGAAGCCTTGTTCGAGAATCTTGCCCTCGTCATCGCCCAGTCGGATGTCGATGCCGAACGATTCCGCGATCTCGGCGCCGTCCCCGTCATCACTTCGGGCAATCTGAAGGTCGATACTGACGCGCCGCCTTATGACAGCGCTGTCTTCGCCCGCTACAAGAAGCAGATCGGCGAGCGCAAGACCTGGGCGGCGATTTCGACCTTCGACGGCGAGGAGAATGCCGCCGCCATCGTTCACCGGGCGCTCAGGGAGCGCGACCATCAATTGACCATTATCGTGCCGCGCCATCCCGAGCGCAGCGACGAGATCGAGGCAGCGCTCGTCAAGCAGGGGCTGAAGGTCGCCCGCCGCACCCGCGACGATGTCCTGTCCGCCGATGTCGATATCTTCCTCGGTGATACGATCGGCGAAATGGGCCTCTATCTCCGCCTGACGGAAATCGCCTTCGTCGGCCGTTCGCTCTTTGCCGAAGGCGGCCAGAACCCGCTGGAGCCCGCCATGCTCGGCTGCGCCATTCTCTCCGGCGGCCATGTGCAGAATTTCCGCGATGCCTATCAGAAGCTTGCCCGCAGCGGCAGCGCCCGCATGGTGCGCGATACTGAAATGCTGGCCAAGGGCGTGCATTATCTGCTGATCAACGACGACGCCCGCCGCAACATGATCGAGGCCGGCATCACCGCCGTGCACGAGATGCGCGGCGCGCTGACGGCGACGGTAAAGGGGCTGGAACCCTATATCAATCCGCTGACGGTGAAGGCGCGGCTGCTGCCCAAGGCCGTGGCCCAGGTCTGAGGAGCGAAGATGTCGGCAGCGTCCCCTATCAAAGGCATCCTCTTCGACAAGGACGGCACGCTGCTCGATTATGACGAGAGCTGGCTGCCGGTAAACCGCGAGCTTGCCCGCATCGCCGCCAAAGGGGATGAGCTTCTCGCCAACCGGCTGCTTTCGGCCTGCGGCATGGATCCGCTGACCGGCCACATCGTTCCCGACAGCCTGCTTGCCGCCGGCAATACCCGTCAGATCGCCGAGGGTCTCGTTGCGGCGGGCTCGATGGTCGATGTCGGCGAACTGACGATCCGCCTCGACGACCTTTTTTCCAACGCCGCCGAATTTTCCGTGCCGGTGACCGACCTCGCCGGCTTCTTCGCCCGGCTGCATCGGCGCGGCTTCAAGCTCGGTGTCGCCTCCAGCGACAATGAGCGGTCGATCCGCCAGACGGCGGAACGTTTCGGTTTCGCCCGCTATATCGATTACATCGCCGGCTATGACAGCGGTTTCGGCGTCAAGCCGGAGCCGGGCATGGTGCTCGGCTTCTGCGCTGCGACCGGTCTTTCGCCGGCCGAGGTCGCCATGGTCGGCGACAACAATCACGATCTGCACATGGGTCTGAATGCCGGCACCGGCCTGAGGATCGCGGTGCTGACCGGCACCGGTTCGCGGGAGACGCTTGCCGCCGCGGCCGATCACGTGCTCGACGATATCACCGCCATCGAGACCCTGCTGCCGGACCTGCAGCCGGCCTGACGGGTAAGGGCTTGCATTTTTTCAGGTTTTGGCTTCTCAATCCGGGCCGGTCGAAAAGCAGGGGACTGGCTGTGGCTAAAGCAATTCCAGCAAAAGTGCACAGCGGTTTTGCCGGGAAAAGCGCGTAGCGACTTTCCCAAGGGATTGCGTGAGAACAGGCCGGACAGGGGAGCGGGACGGCAAGATGATATCTGAAGCGCCACCGTTCTGGTGGAGGAAAGCCGATTGGCGGGCCTGGCTGCTGCTGCCGCTTTCTTTTCTCTATGGCCGTATCGCTGGCCACCGCATGGCCCATGCGCGCCGCGCCTCGGTTCCGGTTCCGGTTATCTGCGTCGGCAATTTCACCGTCGGCGGCGCCGGCAAGACGCCGACGGCGCTGACGATTGCCCGCGCCGCCAAGGCGAAGGGGCTGAAGCCCGGCTTTCTCAGCAGGGGTTACGGCGGCTCGCTCGATGTGACCACCGTCGTCGACCCCGATCATCACCGGGCGATTGCCGTCGGTGACGAGCCCTTGCTGCTTGCCCAGGAAGCGCTGACGGTGATTTCGCGCCGGCGCGTCGAAGGTGCTCAGCGCCTGGTGGCGGAGGGCGCCGATCTCATCATCATGGATGACGGGTTCCAGAGTGCCCGGCTGGCGATCGACTATGCATTGCTGGTCATCGACGCGACGCGCGGCCTCGGCAACGGCCATATCGTGCCGGGTGGCCCGGTCCGCGCGCCGATCCGCCAGCAGCTGCGTTCTGCGACTGCCCTGCTGAAGGTCGGTGGCGGCAATGCCGCCGACAGGATCGTCCGCATGGCGGCGCGCGCGGCAAAGCCCTATTTCACCGCATCGCTGAAAGTCCGCGGCGACAACACGCTGGCCGGCACCAAGGTGCTCGCCTTTGCCGGCATTGCCGATCCCGCCAAATTCTTCCGCACGGTTGAATCCCGCGGCGCCGAGATCGTTGTCGCCAAATCTTTCGGCGATCACGAGCACCTGACGGAGGAGGAGATCGACGACATCCTGACGACCGCCGAGCGTCAAGGTCTCCTGATCGTCACCACCTCCAAGGATTTCGTCCGCCTTTCCGGCCATCACGGCAAGGCCGCGCGGCTCGCCGAAAAGAGCCGGGTGATCGAGGTCGACATGGTCTTCGAGGATCACCTCGCCCCCAGCCTCATCATCGACCGGGCGATCGTCGCCTGCCGCGAGCGGCGGCTGCGGGAGATGAAGGCCGGGGTTAAAGCGATTCCAGCAAAGGCTGAACCGCTCTAAAGGCTGCTGCAAAACGCCTCGTTCTGCGCACATCTGTACATGCAACGCTATCACGCGATCGAGTGAAGCAAAGTTTCGCGGGCGGAAGTCAGATGCAAGCGGCATGCGCGATCGATCAAGGCGATATTGCGGCTTTCGAGGGCTTCGATCAGGGCGAGATGTTCCCTGATGGCGACCTCATTCCGCGCGCGTTCATCACGCTTGTTCCACTGATAGTGATAGTGGAAAACCATGGTTATCACGTCTTGGAAGCTTTCGATAAAGCGGTTTGGCGCGACTGCGGTAATCAGCCGGTGGAAACGGCTGTCCAGCTCCGAGAAATCCTGAAACCGAGCGTCGATATCCGCGAGCAGTTCCAAATGTGCCGTCCGCATGGATTGGATCTGTTTCCAGACGGGCGACCCGTCGGGCAGGGCAGCGAAAAGCCGTGCGGAGCGCATTTCGAACATCTCTCTGATCTCAAACAGTTCGAGCGCGAAACTGGCTGTGAACCCTTTAAAAACCCAGCCTGCATTCTGACGCTTCTCGATCAGCCCATATTTCTGAAATCGATTGAGAAACTCACGGACAATCGTTGTCGCGACGCCGAATTTCCGAGCTAATTCCGTCTCATTGATTTCTGTGCCCGGACAGGCATCACCGCGCAGCATCCATTCCATGAAGCTCGTCTCGACCTGTTCCGAAATTGCCAAGGTCTCTTCCTTCGGATAGCGCTCTTTCTGCCGCGGCTGCGCACCTATGATCCGCCTGTGCGCTTCAGATATGATGATCCCACGTGCGGACATCCCCGCCAGCACCTTCCGCACCGTTGTTCTGCTCACGCCAAGCTGGGTGCGCAGTGCATTTTCGGACGGCAATTCCGCCCCAAGATCGAGCGTCCGAATGATATCGATCATATCATTGAATGCCCGCTTGAAAGTCGTATCCGTTCTCATGGCGCAACTCCCGGTATGATTAGATATCCATAAAAAACAATTTGACGCACGTGTATCATATGTTTCTTATGTATAAAAAACGGGGGAGGCTAGGGGAATTTGGAAGACTCCGGGATTCTGCCTCAGAATTCGTCCCGGCCTGGTGGTTCGCAAGATGCAACCTTCCAGCCGAGACAATCTGGCATCACATTCGGGCTGAAGCTATTGAGCCTTGGCCCTCTATTGATCCTGATTATGCTCATCGCCGTCGTCAGTTTGATCACGCCGGCTTTTCTAAAGCCGGTTAACCTGGGGAACATCCTGGCGCAGACAGCAGTGATTGCTGTTGTGGCAATGGGGCAGCAACTCGTTATCCTGACACGCGGCATCGACCTGTCTGTCGGCTCGAATCTTGCGCTGGCAACAGTCATCGGCGGACTTGTCTACCAGCAGATTGATTCCTCGATCGTCGTCATTATGGCCATGCTGCTTGCCGGCGCTGCTATCGGTGCGGTCAACGGCTTGGTCTTTGTCTATGGCCGGCTGCCACACCCCTTTATCATTACACTTGCGACCTTGAGTATCTGCCGTGGCCTGGCACTTGCATTGGCGCCCGGCCACACCACCATGCGCGGGATGCCCGACGCAGTGACCGCGATCGGCGGCGGTACGACGCTTGGTGTGCCCAATTCCTTCTTTGCCGTTGCGATGTTCGGGCTTCTTTTTCTGATCCTGACGAAGTCGATGGTCTTTGGCCGATGGATCTATGCCGTCGGCGGCGCCCCGAATGCCGCCAAAAGCATGGGTATATCGGTAAAGGGCGTTCTGCTCGCAACCTACATTATTTGCGGCTTTTGTGCAGGTGTCGGCGCGGTGCTGCTCGCAGGACGGACCGCCGCCGCCTCGCCAATCTACGGCAATCTTTTGGAGCTCGACACGATTGCTGCGGTGATTATCGGTGGCGCCAGCTTCCTTGGCGGACGAGGCCATCTCGGCCACGCCCTGATCGGCGCCGTGCTGATCGGCGTCATCCGCAACGCCCTTAACCTTCTCGGGGTCGACGTGTTCTTTCAAATGATCGCGATTGGGCTGGTCATCGTCATCGCCGTAGAGGCCGACGTGCTTCGTAACCATCTCGAGGCGCGCGCACGCGTGCTTCAATCGGCGAGAGTGCAATGAACCCAGCATCTACCACACCGGCACTTTCGGTTCGAAACGCCCAGAAGCGCTTTGGCGCCATCCATGCCCTGAAAAATGTAAGCTTTGATGCCTACGGAGGTGAGGTAACCGCTCTCTTGGGTGACAACGGCGCCGGCAAGTCGACGCTCGTCAAATGCATCAGCGGGCTTCATAGCCTCGACGAAGGAGAGATCCTCGTGGATGGGACGCCTGTATGGCTCCATTCAACGGCGGCCGCCCGCCGCGCCGGTATTGAAACCGTCTATCAGGATCTGGCGCTTTTCGACAACCTGACCCCCGTACAGAATTTCTATTGCGGACGAGAAATCTCTTTCCCCTCTTGGCTGCCGCGTCCGCTCCGCTTCCTCGACACGGGTGCGATGAAGCGGGAAGCGGCGAGTGTCATCGATCGCCTGAAGGTTAAGCTGCCGAGATTCGATGCGCCGGTCGCGCTGATGTCTGGGGGGCAGCGACAGGCGATCGCGGTCGCGCGCGCCATTGTTTTTGCGCGCAAGCTGGTGGTCCTTGACGAACCAACGGCCGCCCTCGGCCTTCGCGAGTCTCGCCAGGTTCTTGACCTTATCCATCAGCTCAAAGCCGACGGCAATGCCGTGATCATCATCACGCACAATATGGAGCATGTCGTCGAAATCGCCGATCGGGCGGTTGTGCTGCGGCAGGGGCGCAAGGTGGGTGAACTGAAGCCAACGCAAGCGAACAAGCAGGACCTTGTCGCGATGATTGTCGGGGCCGAGGCTTAAGGGAGATCGCTGCTTCTTTGGGGCAGCGGACAACGAGATCGCTCTAGAGGAGGGCGGTCGAAACATGGGAGGTGTATCATGAAACTGCAATCCCTGCTGGGAGCCCTTGCGCTCCTGGCCGTCGCTGTAGTCCCGTCCTTGGCGCAGGAGCCGGTCAAGCTCGGCTTTATAACCAAATTCCCAGTACCGTTCTTCGCAACAATGGAGAACGCCGCTAAAGATTATGCAAAGAGAAATCCCGGCGTCGAGATCATCTACGGGCAGGGTACGTCCGCAACCGACATCGAGGGCCAGATTGCACAGATCGAGTCCATGGTGACACGAGGCGTGCAGGGTATTGCCCTCACGCCTGTCGATCCCACCGTCTCCACTGCCCTGGACAAGGCGGTGGCGGCCGGTATCAAGGTCGTGCTGATGGATAACAATATTCCGGATTGGAAAGGCAGGACGGCGCTTGCCACAACTGATAACTTCGCCGCCGGCAAAATCGCGGGCGAATATCTCAAAACTGTTCTTAAAGCCGGCGATACGCTCGGAATTCTTGAGGGCGTGCCCGGGGTGCCAGCGCTTGATGACCGTGTGACGGGAATGCTTGAAGGGCTGAAGGGACTTGACGTCAAGATCGTCGGGAAAGGCGCGACAAACTGCACCGAGGAGCTCGGGATCAGTGTCGCCGAGGATCTGCTGACGAAGAACCCAGACCTCAAGGCCATTTATGCCGCTTGCGGCCCGCCCGCTGCTGGCGCGGCGCGCGCAATCAAGAACGCTGGCATTGCCAATGACAAGATTGTGCTGGTCGGTTTCGACTTCTGCTGCGGCGAAGAGGAGGCGCTGAAGAGTGGGGTCGAGGATGCGTCGGTGGCGCAGTTCCCCACCAAGATGGCCGAACTCGGTGTGGATGCGCTGGTAAAATCGATTCGCGGAGAGAAGGTTGAGTCTTTGATCGATTCCGGCGCTGCGCTCGTGACGCCAGAGAATATGGCGAAATTCAAGTGAACCGTTGCCCCTGTGGGGATCGGATCACGCAAACGGCCCGTCCTTCGTGGGCGGGTCGGACGTGTGACCTCTCGTTGTGCCCAGATTTCAATCTTCTATCAGGACGGCCGGCACGTCTTCAACAAAGCCTTGGCTGATCGTTATCGATGGTGAGGCGCGCGGCGCTTTAAAGCACGATGCCGAAAAGTGTGAGCGGTTTTCGGACGACATCATGCTCTAACTATTTAATTTAGAACAGGATTCAGA
Organism: Rhizobium leguminosarum bv. viciae; assembly: GCF_012276115.1. Taxonomy (GTDB): domain Bacteria; phylum Pseudomonadota; class Alphaproteobacteria; order Rhizobiales; family Rhizobiaceae; genus Rhizobium; species Rhizobium leguminosarum_T. The sequence goes on from NZ_WIEU01000026.1 coordinate 74,448, forward strand.
TTTTAGGCCGACCCGGCCTAAAATCATCCAGTTCTAGCGCCGCTGGTTTGGCAGCACGCCGGCGCGTTTGTCGGCATCGATGGCCGAGATCACATCGGCATAGGGCTCCTGCCGGGCGACGCTCCAATAGCGCAATTCGTCGAGCGGGATCTGTTTCCCCGTCATCGCGCAGACGACATAGGAGCCGGGCGAGAGAATCTGGAAATCGCCATCGAGATACCGGATCTTCGCCTCGCGGTTTCCGTGCCCTTCGAACAAATTCATGCGCTCCGTTCCCTGCCGTCTGTCATTAGAGCATGTCGCGCAAACTGTGCCGCGGTTTTGCGATCACGACATGCGGAACACCAAAGACCTAAAGCGTGACAAGCGAATCTGAAAGATCGCGACACGCTTTAGTCTGCCATACTCCCGCAAGGGCTGCTTTTCCAGCTTTTTTAGCTTCTGCCGAAAAGCCGTTCGATATCGCTGAGCTTCAATTCGATATAGGTCGGCCGGCCGTGGTTGCATTGGCCGGAGCCGGGCGTCACTTCCATCTCCCGGAGCAGCGCGTTCATTTCCTCCGGCCGCAGCCGCCGTCCGGAGCGCACCGACCCATGGCAGGCCATGGTCGCCGCCACATATTCGAGCTTGGCCGACAGGCCCGACGCCGTGTCCCATTCGGCGATCTCGTCGGCGAGCTGGCGGATCAGCCCATGCGCATCGACCTCGCCGAGCATCGCCGGCGTCTCGCGCACGGCGATCGCGCCGGGGCCGAAACGCTCGATCGCCAGGCCGAGTTCGGAAAGCTCGGCGGCATGCTGCATCAACCGGTCGCAATCCTCTTCCGGAATATCGATGATCTCGGGGATGAGCAGCACCTGCGAGGCCAGCCGCTTCGAATGCAGCGCCTTGCGCATCGCTTCGAAGACCAGCCGCTCATGTGCGGCATGCTGGTCGACGATGACGAGCCCGTCCTCGGTCTGGGCGACGATGTAGTTTGCGTGGATCTGCGCCCGTGCCGCGCCGAGTGGATACCGCGCGTTTGGTTCGGGCGCTGCCGGCTGCGGCGAAAACTGCGGCTCGGCCCGCGCCGCCGGCATCGAAAGTCCGTCGAAGGATGCCTGGGGCCGCTCGCCGAAACCCGTTGTCGGCTGATAGGGCCGGGAGGGCGAGGTTTCGGCCGACCATGCCGTTTGCGGTCGCTGGCTATTCGGCTGGAAGCCGGGGCGGAAGGAACGCAGCATGTCGCTCGCCCCGGTCGTCGCCGCCCGGCTGCCGTCGCGCGCCAAGGCCTCGCGGATGGCGCCGACGATCAGGCCGCGCACTAGGCCCGGGTCGCGGAACCGCACGTCGGATTTTGCCGGATGCACGTTGACGTCGACGAGAGCGGGATCGAGTGTGATCGATAGCACCGCCACCGGATGACGTCCGGAAGGGATCGTCTCGGCATAGGCGCCGCGGATCGCCGAGAGGATCAGCTTGTCCTGCACCGGCCGGCCGTTGACGAAGGCGTATTGATGGGCGGAGTTGCCGCGATTGAAGGTCGGCACGCCGGAAAAGCCGGTCAGCGCGATCTCTTCGCGCACCGCGTCGAGCGCAATGGCGTTGTCGCGGAACTCCTTGCCGAGCACCTGCGCCATGCGGGCAAGATGGTCGTCGCCGGTCGCCGGGAATTCCAGTGTCGTGCGGTCCGAGCCCGACAGCACAAAGCGCACGGCGGGAAAGGCGATCGCCATGCGCTTGACGATCTCGGTAATGGCGCCGGCCTCGGCTTTTTCCGTCTTCAGGAATTTGAGCCGGGCGGGTGTGGCGAAGAACAGGTCGCGCACCTCGACGATCGTCCCGGGATTGGCGGCGGCTGGGCGCAGATGCGCGATCTTGCCGCCGGCAACGGCGATCTCGTGGCCGCCGGCGCTGTCGCGTCTGCGGCTTGCGATGCTGAGCCTCGCGACCGAGCCGATCGAGGGCAGCGCCTCGCCGCGGAAGCCGAGCGTGCGGATATCCTCGAGCGTCTCTGAGATCTTCGAGGTGCAGTGGCGCCTGACCGCCAGTTCCAGATCGGCCGCATCCATGCCCGAGCCGTTGTCACTGACGCGCAGCAGCGCCTTGCCGCCGCCTGATGTGGCGATTTCAATGCGCGTCGCGCCCGCGTCGAGCGCGTTTTCGATCAGTTCCTTGGCAGCGCTCGCCGGCCGTTCGATGACTTCGCCGGCGGCGATCTGGTTGATGAGCGTTTCGGAAAGCTGTCTGATGGCCATGAGCTATTTTCGGGGATTCGCAGGCTGGAGGGAAGGGCTTTCCAAGCGTTTTGCCGAAGTGTGATCGGGGGCTCCCCAAATTGGGGGATAGGTAATGTTAAGCCGGTTTTAACATAAAAATGGCATTTCTAATCACATACCTCCGGAAGCTGCGAAATCGAACAGATATGGGACGCAACAGAATGAGTGCCGGCTTCGAAAAGGCGGACACATCATCAGAAATCGATGGGGCTCCCGCCGAGGCCGATCTGCAGACGGCGCTTTTCGATGTGGTGTGCGACAGCCTTTCCGCGGCTTTCATTATCTACGACAAGAACGATCATCTGATCTTTGCAAGCCGCCAGACTCTCGAGTTCTTTCCGCTGCCCGCCGAGATGCTGAAGCCGGGCACGCGCCTTCGCGATTTCCTCGGCGCGATGTACGACACCGGCATTAGCCAGCAGTATGATGTCAGGCAGGGTGGTTCGCTCAGCCGCGAAGACTGGCTGTCGCAGAAAATCGCCTCGCATTGGCGCGAGCGCTTCGACGCCGTCGAGCGCCACGGTGCCGATAGCTGGGTCCGCTTCGTCAAGCGCAGGCTGCCCGGCGGTTACGGCGTCACCATCATCTCCGACATTTCCGAGAACAAGAAGCGCGAAGAGCAATGGCGCTCCGATCTGGAGCGGGTGCAGCTCACCGAGGACATTCTCGACAATCTGCCGTTCCCGCTCTTCGTCAAGGATCGCAACCTCATCTATGTCGCGGTCAACCTCGCCTTCTGCGAGAAATATCAGACAAGCGCCGACGAGGTGCTTGGGCGCAAGAGCGGCGATCTTTTTTCAGAAGAGATCGCCAAGCGCTTCGAAGAAAGCGACCGCCATGTGCTGGAGACCGGGGAGATGTCCGTCTCCCGCCAGCGGCAGATCTCCCGCGACGGCATCGAGCGCGATATCGTCAGCCGCAAGCACCGCATCGGCAAGCCTGGCCGCTATTTCCTGGTGTCTACCATGCAGGACCTGCCGCGCGACGGCGCCGATCTCGACGAGTTCGGCCAAGCGTCCGCGATGACCGCCTCCAGCAATCAAAGCTATCGACGGGCCTATGTGCCGATACCAACCGGCATCGCACGGCGCGAACCGGCGGCGATGGAAGCGATCGTTCCGGAGAATTTCTCCGGCCGCAAGGTCCTCGTCGTCACGGCCGACCTCGCCGCCGAGACCGCCGCGCTGCGGACGCTGACGAAATACGGCTTCGAATCCTGCTCGGTCCGCGGCGAGGACGAAGAGGAGCGGTTCCTGGAAATCGCCACCTCCTCCGGCATCTCGCTCGATCTCCTGATCATCGACAACCAGATGGGCATGCGCTGCCTCGAACTTGCCGAGCAATACGGCATCCCGGCGCTCGTCATGGACGGTTTCCAGATCGCCAACGAGCTCACCTTCCAGATCGCCCGCCATTTCAATCGCAGCAGCCGCAGCGCCGCCGGTTCGGATGCGGATTGGGAAATCACCATTTCCGACGATCCGGTTGGCCTGCAGGTTCTCGTCGCCGAAGACAATGATATCAATCAGATCGTCTTTTCACAGATCCTCGAAGGCCTCGGCTATCGCCACATGCTTGCGGCGACCGGCGACGAGGCCGTGCGCCTCTGGGCCGAGCACCGGCCGCAGATCGTGCTGATGGATATTTCCCTGCCTGGCTTCAACGGCTTCGAGGCCGCCCGCCTCATCCGGCAGATGGAGGAAACCGGCGGCGGCACCCGCACCCCGATCATCGGCGTGCTCACTCAGGCCTTCGAGCGTGACCGCGCCGAATGCGTCAAATCAGGCATGGACGACGTCATCATGAAACCCGTCAGCCCTGACATGCTGGAAACTGTATTTCAGAAATATCTAAACGAACGTGAGAGTTCCCCCGGCTATGCCGGGGTGGCAGTAGCAGTTTGACATTTGCGGGAGCCCACCGCGACTTTTGCCTTGTGAGCCGCCAAGCACACGAAGGGTCAAGTCACGATGGACGAGTTTGAAAGTTTAAGCCACAGCAAATGGGAGTGCAAATATCACGTCGTTTTCATCCCGAAATACCGTCGGAAAGTTCTTTACGGCGAGAAGAAGAAGGGCTTTACCGGGCAGCATTTTTGGGCGCGCGGGTACTTCGTATCGACGGTTGGTCGCGATGAAGAAACGATCCGCGAATACATCCGGAATCAAGAAAAGGAAGACCACAGGCTTGAGCAATTGAACCTGTGGCGTTGAACAGCCACCTTCAGGTGGCGCATTGAAACCGGGGCCGCGTCAGCGTCCCCATCCAGCCGCTTTGAGCGGCTCACATCTTTAAAGCCCCCGGCTTTGCCGGGGGATACTTACTGAATGAGCCATGCGGGCCCAAAACTGAAGCATGTCGCGCAAAAGTGTGCAGGCACCAAAATACCCGTCAACTCCCCAGATTTTAGGGAGGTTCAGGCGGCTATGCCGCTGATTTACTATCGAATTGTTAAGATCTGCCGGTCATTCTTCTGCATGGCTCCGGAGGAAAGCTCGGGTTTGGATGATGAAATCGGCGGACATAGCTTTCTTGACCGTCGGTCAGAATGAGCTTCAGGCGATGGCCTATACCGATCCGCTGACCGGATTGGGCAACCGCAATCGCATGCGGGACAAGGTCTTGCAGATCTCCGCTGAGCGCGCCAGCGATCCGGCCCCCTTCACCATCGGCATCGTCAACCTCGACAGTTTCAAGCCGATCAACGATCTGTTCGGCTCGACGGCCGGAGATGAAATCCTCTGCCAGGTCGCCCATCGTCTCAGGGCCTGCATTCCTGACGGCGCACTGGTCACCCGCCACGATGGCGACGAATTCGCCTTCGTGCTGCCCTTGATCTTCGAGCGGGCGAGTGCCGAGAAATTCGGCCAGATGATCCGCGAGGTGCTGTCGGCGCCTTATGACCTCGGCGACCGCAACGTCCGTCTTTCCGCCTCCCTCGGCTTTTCCATCTACCCCTTTGCCGGAGAGGATTGCGAGGAGCTGCTGAAGAGCGCCGAAACCGCCCTCTACCGTTCCAAGCGCCGCGGCCGCGGCCAGATCACCGTCTATTCGCGCGAAATCGCCCAGGAAATGAAGCGCGCGACACAGCTGGAGCAGGCGCTCAGAAACGCCATCATCTCCGACGCGATCGACGTGCATTTCCAGCCGATCGTCTCGCTGTCCAATAATCAGGTCGTCGGCTTCGAGGCGCTCGCCCGCTGGAACGACCCGGATCTCGGCTTCGTCTCGCCCGGCGTCTTCGTGCCGCTGGCCGAGGAGCGCGGCTTCATCGACGCGTTGTCGGAGGCGCTGCTGCGCAAAGCCGCCGAGGCAGCGCTCTCTTGGCCGCGCGAACTCTTCCTGTCGTTCAATCTTTCCTCGGCCCAGCTGATGGATCCGGGCACGAGCAGCAGCGTCCTGTCGATCCTCGGCCGCGTCGGCTTCGATCCGCATCGCCTGGAGCTGGAGATCACCGAGACGGCGGTGATGAGTTCGGCCGATACCGCTCACCGCATCATCGCCGATCTGCGCGCCGCCGGTGTACGCATCTCGCTCGACGATTTCGGCACCGGCCAATCGAGCCTCGGGCGCCTGCGCGACTTCATCTTCGACAAGATCAAGATCGACCGCGCCTTCGTCTCGCGCATCAATTCCGATCGCGCCTCCGAACACATCATCAAGGCGATCCTCACCATGTGCGAGGGCTTGGAGCTGGAAGTCGTAGCGGAAGGCATCGAGGATTATGCCGAGGCGGTGAAATTGCGCGCACTCGGCTGCGGCATGGGTCAGGGCTATCACTTCGGCCGTCCGGCCGACAGTATCGCCACGCTGCGCTTCCTGCACGAAAACTATTACGATCCAACCATGGCGGAGCGTGCCAGCGCATAAAACGATGGCGCCCCTGGGAGCGCCATCGCCTACGCTATACTACCGCGCACGGATTACTTAGGCGTGGTCGAGCCGGTCGCCGTGGTGTCGGTACCGGTCGCAGCCGGAGCCTTTTCGGCCGCCAGCATTGCCAGCGTCTTGAACTCAGGTGCGGCCTTCAGCGATTCAGCCGTTTCGCTGGTCGTCAGCTTGACGCTGCCGTCCTGGGTATTCTGTGCGACGGTGATCTTTTCCATCGGCACGGCGACGTTCTTTTCACCGATCCCGAGGAAGCCACCGACGCCAACGATTGCGGCAACCATGCCGCCATCCTTCTTGAGGATCAGGTCGTTGACGCTGCCGATGCTTTCATTGTTGCCGTTATAGACCGACTGGCCGATATAGGTGTTGGCACTGATCTGGTCCGGAGCCTGCTCCGTCAGATAGCCGGCCTGAGCCGTATCTGCCGTCGGTGCCGGGGCCGGAGCCTGTGCGGCATCGCCTGCGGGCTTGGTGACATCGGGCGTCATCGGCTTAGGTGCTGCCGGATCGGCGGGAGCCGTCTGGGTCGGAGCGGCGGGATCCGCTGGCTGCGGCGCCGTCTGCGAGAATGCCGCCGGTGCGAAAGCCGTGGCAAACAGTGCGCCAGCGGCAACGGTCGTCAGGAGTTTGCGTGTCATTTCGAACCTACTTTCATTTCCCTGGAGTAATCGCTGACCCGGCAACGCCTGTTTGATTGCCGCGCCGGTTCGAAAGGAAAATGAGTGGTGGGCCGATTGGTTCCGGTTGAAAACACGGAAAATTTCTCGATTCTCACGGAACATTTATCGAAGAGCTGCCACCAAAACCAGAAAAGGCGCCCGGTCGGGGAGCGCCTCAGATGGCCTCGGACATCCCGTGTTCAGATCACATAGACCGGATCGAACACGCCCTTGACGTCGATACCGAGTTCCAGAAGCGCGCCGGCGCTCGGCTGCGCCGAACGGGCATCCTCGTCGAGCCCTTCCCAGGCGGTCGTCACCGCCAGGCGGTCTGCATTGACGCCGATGAAGGCGGGGCAGGAGGGCTGGACGGCGGGAACCGTGTAGCGCGAGATGCGCAGGCCATCGGGATTATAGCGGTCGACGACACCCGCACCCCAGCGTGCATTCCAGATATAACCGTCGGCATCGACCACCGAACCGTCGATGTCGCCGAGTTCGTTCATGCTGTCGACCAGTACGATCGGCTCGCCCGAGGGCAGGCCGGTCAACGGATCGACCATGACGCGCATCAGCCGGTTGATGCGGGAATCCGTATAATAGCCGATCGTGCCATCAGGCGAGAAGCAGATCGAATTCGGGATGCTGATGCCGTTGAAGATCTTCGTCACCTTGCCGCCCGCGACATGATAGATGGCGCCGGCCTGATTTTCTGCCCGTTTGCTCATCGTGCCGATCCAGAGCGCACCGGAAGGATGGGTGCGGCCGTCGTTCGAACGGTTTTCCGGCCTGTCGTTTTCAAGCGCGGCGTAGAAAGTGAGGTTGCCGTTTGCCACATCGCGCACGAAGAGCCCTTCCTCTGTCGCGATCAGCTGACGTCCGGCGTCGATGCGGGCCAGCACGCTCGCCATCACAGGCAGCGGGTGTACCTTTTTCTCGCTCGTCGAAAGATTGAGCTCGTGCAGTTCCTTGCCGAGAATGTTGAACCACCAGACGGTGTTGCTGTCCGGATCATAGGTCGGGCCTTCGCCGAGAACGGAATTCGTGTTGCAAAGGGTCTTGCCCTCGAACTCGTAAATATCGGTCATACGTTCACGCTCCCAATGGCTGCATCATAGGCGTAAATGGTCGCCTTGGCGCGCTCGGCAACCTCTGACGCGGACATTCCCGGCTTGTAGATGCTGGTGCCGAGGCCGAAGGCGAAGATGCCGGCCTTGGTGTAATCGCCGAAATTCTTGTCCGACACACCGCCGACGGCGGCAATCGTCAGCTCCGGCGGCAGGATTGCCCGGATCGCCGTGATGCCGGAAGGACCGAGCACACTGGCCGGAAAGAATTTGAGACCGGTGGCGCCGGCGCGCGCAGCCGCCAGCGCCTCGGTCGGCGTAAAGACGCCCGGCATCGTCACCATGCCGTATTCGCGCGCCCGGATGATCACCTCGGTCTCGACATTCGGGGTGACCAGCAGCTTGCCGCCGGCCGCATGCAGGCTGTCGACCGCCTCGACGGTCAGCACCGTGCCGGCGCCGATCAGCACTTCGGGCGGCGCCATCTTCGCGGCGATCTCGATGGATTTGAACGGTTCCGGCGAATTGAGCGGGATCTCGATCGCCGTCAGGCCGTTTTCGATCAAGGCGCCGACGACGCTTTCGGTCTCGTCGGGCCGGATGCCGCGAAGGATGGCGATCAGCGGACGCTTCATGTCGGGGAAGGGGATACGGTTCATCGTGTCAGCTTTCTCAATTCGGCCAGATGGCTTCGGCGGCGGCCGAAAGCCCGCGGCGCACGGCGGCGTCGGCGTCGATGGCGGTGAAGGCAAGGGAGAGGGTTCTAAAGGCCTGTTCGTAGAGCGCCTGCAGGCGCCCGGAGGCGACCAGGGTGATGGTGGTGCCGTTTGCCGCATCCTGCAGCGCCCCGGCGATTTCGAGGCCGATCAGCGTGCCGGAAAGCCGGGCTTGTGCGGCAGCGGCGGATATGCCGTGCAGGAGCTGGCCGGAACGGGCGGCAAAGAGCAGGTTGGAGGCAAGGGCCGGGCGTGTGAAAGCGGCCGAGACCGCGGCCTCGAAGGCCGCCGCATCCGCCGGCTGCTCTTCCGCACCGGCCACGGCATGCGAAAGGATCGTGTGTTTGCTGATGACGTCGAAAAGCTCGCCGGTCATGAAGGTCGAAAAGCCGGTCACCTTGCTGTCCGTCACATGCACCCATTTCGAATGCGTGCCGGGCATGCAGACCGCCTGCGCGCCTGAGCTTGCGCGGCCGAGCGCGCCGAGAAGCTGGGTTTCCTCGCCGCGCATGACGTCGGGCCTCGCCATATCCCGTTGGGCAAGGCCCGGCAGGATGCGGATGTCGCGGCTTTCGCCGGGCACGGAGACCGCCCCGGTCAGGATCGAGGCGAGCGGCGCCGGCACGTCGATGTAACCGGCCTCGACCCAGCCCTGCCTGGCGCCGGCCATGCCGCAGACGATCACCGGCAGGTTTTCCGGCGCCTCGATGGCGGCGAGATGGCCGGCAAGCACCGCGGAAAAGCCGGTCTTTGCCGCGCTCGTCATGCCTTCGCCGCTGCGGCGTTCGGCAAGCACGGTGCCGTCCCTGCCGATCAGCCAGAGCCGGAAACTGCTGGTGCCCCAGTCCACCGCGACATAAGCGGGATTTGTCATTACAGAACGCCTCCATCGACAATCAGGGACTGGGCGGTCATCGCCGCCGCACAGTCGGATGCAAGAAACAGGCAGGGGCCGACGATCGCATCGGGTTTGAGCGCAACCTTCAGGCACTGATCCTCGACCGAGCGCGCAATGCTTTCCTCGGTGAGCCAGTGCTGCATCTGCCGCTCGGTGACCACCATGCCGGGCAGGATGCAGTTGACCCGGATGTTCTCCGGCCCGAGCCTGCCCGCCAGGCTCTTCGTCAGCCCGACGACCGCCGCCTTGGCGGCCGCATAGGCGGGAAAACCGCCCATGTTCAGCTTGAAGGCGATTGACGACATATTGATGATCGCCCCGCCGCCGGCCGTCCGCATCGACGGCACGACTGCCTGCGAGGTGAAGAACACATGCTTGAGGTTGACCGCCTGGTTGTTGTCCCAATAGGCCTCGGTCACCGCGTCGAATTCATGGCGGTCGTCCCAGGCGGCATTGTTGACCAGCACGCGGATCGGCCCTGAATCGGCAATGACGGTATCGACCGTGCGCCGGATCGCCTCGATGTCGCGCAGGTCGGCATGGTGAAAGGAGACCGGATGCGCAGTCTCCCGCGACAGCCTTTCGGCAAGCTCGCGGCCCGCGATCTCGGCGATATCGATGAACGAGACCTTGGCGCCCTGGCGCGCGAAACCTTCGACGATCGCAGCGCCGATGCCCGATCCGCCGCCGGTCACCAGCACGGCTCGGTCTTTGAATTCGGGAAATTGTGCTGCCATCATGGTCACCGTCGCCTCCCCAACGTCTGATGTTCCATTATTTGGAACTTAATTTGACTATATGGAATTATCGAATTACACTGCCCTTTCTGTCAAGGGCGGACAAGGTGATGAATTCAAACGGCGAAAGCACGGCACAGACACGCGAGACCGGCACGCTCGGCAAACTGATGGTTCTGCTCGATCTCGTCACCCATGCCGATGCGCCGCTGCGTTTCACCGATATCCTGGCCCTTGCCGGCCAGCCGCGCGGCACGCTGCATCGCCAGCTCACCCATCTGGTCGAGGAGGGGCTGCTCGAGCTCGATGGCGACGGCCGTTATACGCCTGGCCTGCGCCTGCTCGATTTCGCCGCGCGCAGCTGGGCGCGCAACGAGTTCCGCCTGATTGCCGAACCGCACCTTAGAGATCTGCAGCAGGCGACCGGCGAGACGGTGCATCTCGGCGTTCTGAGAGGGCAGTCGATCATCTATCTCGATAAGGTCGAAGGTCGTCAGCCGGTACGCATGTATTCGCAGATCGGCAATGCCTCGCCCTGTTATTGCACCGGCGTCGGCAAGGCCGCCCTTTCGCTGCTGCCGGCCGAAAGCCTCGTCGATCTGCTTGCCGGCCTGAGCTTCACCAGCTTTACCGCCTCGACCCATGTCTCTGCCGAAACGCTGCTTGCCGAAATCCGCGAGATTGCCGATCGGGGTTATGCCTTCGACCGCGAAGAGCATGAGGCCGGCATCCGCTGCGTTGCCGCACCCATCTGGTCGGAGGATCGGACCTTTATGGGTGGCATTTCGATTACCGGCCCGGCCTATCGCTTGTCGATGGAACTTCTGCACCAATGGTCCGTTCCGGTGCAACTGGCGGCTGCGAGTATCATGGAAGGCATGCGCGTCCGTCTCGGTCCGCGCCGTTGACAGAAGATCGCCGTCGGCCACTGCTGGACGTCATCGCAGAGCATGCTTATGATAAGCGCGATATTGAGATTTTCCGGCGAATCACCACAACTAGAACGGTCCGCGAAATCTACAACCATTCACCGGCCGAAACGCTCAACGCCGAAGCCGATTCCAACCAGCGATCGTCGTTCCCCGATGCAATCGAAACACCCATAGCGGGCAGGTTTCGCAAACGGTTTGCCGGCCGCTGTGCCGAAAATGAAGAAATGTGATGGCACCCTTGTCGCAAACATCCACGGAAGAAGACGATTATGTTCAGGAAATAGCGGGCCTGAAGACCCAGTTCGATATTTTCCGTTTCATGAAACGGGTGACGGAAGCCTATCGCAGCCGCGCCTTCATGGTTCTCAACCTGCCGCCGATCACTTCCTTCGATCTTCAGGGCAGCACTGTCATCACCAGCTGGCCGGCCGAGCTTCTGGCCCTCTATGACCAGGAAGGCCTGATGGTGAACAGCCCGGTTCTCCGGCGGCTCAGAACATCCGCGCGACCCTTCTTCTACGACATGTCACGACATAACCTGTCGCGGGACGACGGCAAGTCCATTCTCGTCGCCTCCCTGTTCGAACGTTTTAAGATGATGCGCTGCGCCTACTTCCCGACACATGACCCCTCCGGCCTGCGCGGCGCCGTCTCTTTTGCCGGCGACCGCGAACCCTTCAGCGCGGCAGAGATGCGCGAACTCTCCTACATCGCCATCCACGTTTTCGACAGGCTTGCCGAGATCCGCAACCTCGATACGCGCATGACGGACACGCTGACCGACCGCGAGATCGATTGCCTCAACTGGACGGCGGCCGGCAAGACCAGTGCTGAAATCGCCGAAATCCTCACCCTGTCCGAGCACACGGTCAATCACTATCTCAACCGCGCCACCAAGAAGCTCGACACGGTCAACCGCACCCAGGCCGTCGCCAAGGCGCTGCGCATCGGCCTGATCAAATAAGTTGCAAAAAACAACCAACTGCTTTCGAAGCCGCCCAGCGCGTAGGCATACCTTTCCCGCTGAGGGGCTGCCGCAAGCGCTTTTGCGCTCTTTTTCCTGATTTTCCATCTGGCACGCTTTCTGCATCTCTTCTGCGAGAGGTCCAGAGGGGACTTTGAGACCAGCGCCAGCAAATGGCGCGGCCGACACACCGCTGCCCGACGCCGATGCCGTTTTTCTCCCGGCCCTTCGGTGTCGGCGGCGGTTGTTGCGTTTTAGCACCGCTTCTTTCCCGGCTGTTGGCGATTTCGTCTTCCTTGTTCACTTTTCGCTGGTCTTTTTTTCGGCTTGCTCTAGTTCGCCCCGGATTGCGCCGGTTCTCGGGGAGACCGTTGCGGCCATCAGGGCGAAAGCCCGGCGGACTTGATGGCCGCAACGGACTGCCAATTTTCCCCGGCGCTCTTTTTGGCCCGATGATTTTGTTTGGCGAAGGCTCCCGTCTCCACTATTTCTACTGCATGACTTAGCCTAATCGGAATCGATTGGGCTAAGTCATGCAGCAATTCAAAGTGCTACAGCGTCCTTTGCGCGTCTTGAGAGACGCGCGGCGCTGTAGTCTGCAAGAAGCATTGAGGGTGGAATGGCCGACGTCACCAAGGAACAGGTTCTCGAAACGCTGAAGACCGTGCGTGGACCCGATCTCGAGCACGATATCGTCGAGCTCGGCATGGTCTCCGATGTCTTCATCTCTGACGGCAAGGTTTATTTCTCCATCACCGTCCCGGCCGATCGCGCCAGGGAGCTGGAGCCGATGCGGCTCGCCGCCGAGCGCGTCATCAAGGAAATGCCAGGCGTCAAAGGTGCCCTCGTCACCCTGACAGCGGACAAGAAGGCGGCCGCCGCCGCTCCGGCTGCCCGCCCTGCGCCGAACCCGCCTCACGGCCATGCCGGCCACGATCACCAACATGATCATGCGGGCCACGCCCACGCTCCTCAACAGCCTTCACGCGCCGGCAAGATCGGTGTGCCCGGCATCGGTGCCATCATCGCCGTCGCCTCGGGCAAGGGTGGGGTCGGCAAGTCGACCACCGCCGTCAATCTCGCACTCGGCCTGCTCGCCAACGGTCTTCGCGTCGGCATTCTCGATGCCGATATCTATGGTCCCTCGATGCCGCGGCTGCTGAAGATATCGGGCCGCCCGACGCAGATCGACGGCCGCATCATCAATCCGATGGAGAATTATGGCCTCAAGGTCATGTCGATGGGCTTCCTCGTCGACGAGGAGACGGCGATGATCTGGCGCGGGCCGATGGTCCAGTCGGCGCTGCTGCAGATGCTGCGCGAAGTCGCCTGGGGCGAACTGGACGTCCTCGTCGTCGACATGCCGCCCGGTACCGGCGACGCCCAATTGACCATGGCCCAGCAGGTGCCGCTTGCCGGCGCCGTCATCGTCTCGACGCCGCAGGATCTCGCTCTGATCGATGCCCGCAAGGGCCTCAACATGTTCCGCAAGGTCGAGGTGCCGGTGCTCGGCATTGTCGAGAACATGAGCTATTTCATCGCCCCGGATACCGGCACCCGCTACGACATCTTCGGCCATGGCGGCGCCCGCAAGGAGGCCGAGCGCCTTGGCGTGCCCTTCCTCGGCGAAGTGCCGCTGACGATGAATATTCGCGAAACCTCCGACGCCGGCACGCCGCTCGTCGCCTCCGAGCCGAACGGCATCGTCGCCGGCATCTATCGCGGTATCGCCGCCAAGGTCTGGGAGCAGGTCGCGGGCCAGTCCCAGCGCCCGGCGCCGGCGATCGTCTTCGAATAATGCATGCCGCCCGGAAGTGTGAAGCGGTTCCGGGATAACGGCATGCTTGGAACAAAGGGCTAAGCCCGCCGTATGAATCACGTACGCTGCCAGTCGCTGACAGGCCCGAATCACCGCAGCGGATACCCCAAATTGTGGGGGAAACGTGGTGAAAAGCCGCGCTTCGCGGAAGATGTCTTGATTATTTCACGGCTTTGCTTCATATGCGCGCGGCGCCATGATGGCGTTTTGCTGCAGATGCTCAGTGGCGGTTGTCTTCGTTTCGAAGAGGCCGGCCCGCCTGCAAGTTCGGAGTTGTCTTGTCGATCGAAGGATTGGGAACTGCGATGCGGTTGAGCACAACGCGCATGCCGGCCTTTAAGGTTGGATGCAGCCGGAGAGACGACCGGTGATTACCGCTTACTGTTCCAATTGCAGGTCGGTCGAGATCCGCGATCTGTCGCATGCCGCGTCCTTTCCCGAGGATGTCGTCTGGATCGACATGATCGAGCCGACCCGCGATGAGGAACTCTATGTCGAGAAGATTCTCGGCATAGAGGTCCCGACCCGCGACGACCTCAAGGATATAGAGCCTTCCGCCCGTCTCTATGTCGAAAACGACGCCGTTTTCATGACCGCCTCGCTGCTCTGGAAGGCTGACACCGACGTGCCGACGTTGACCGATGTGGCCTTCATCCTGGCTGGAAACCGCCTGGTCACCATTCGCTACGCCCATCCCAAGTCCTTTGCACTGTTTATCGCCGCCCTCCACCGTTTGCCGGAAAACTGGCGCAGCGGCGCTGCCCTTCTCGCCAAGCTCTTGGAGACGATCGTCGACCGCACTGCCGAGATCCTCGAGATCTCCGTCTCGCGCATCGACATCTTGTCGACGCATGTCTTCGGCGACCGGGCAAAGAAGGTGCGCAAGCCCTCGAACTATCTTGAGGAGAAGCTCAGGGATATCGCCGGCCATCACCGGATGATCAGCAAGGTGCGTGACAGTCTCGGTTCGCTTGCCCGCCTGCTGACGTTCTTTCACACCATCCCGGCGATCCAGCAGGACCGTGAGGCGAAGGAGCTCTGCCGCACCGTTTCCCGCGATGTCCAGTCGTTGTCGGAGCATGCTTCCTTCGTCGCTGCCAACATCACTTTCTTGCTCGATGCTTCGCTCGGGCTGATCAACATCGAGCAGAACTCGATCATCAAGATTTTCTCGATTGCCTCGGTGGTGTTCTTGCCGCCGACGTTGGTTGCCTCCGTCTATGGCATGAACTTTCAGGTCATGCCGGAGCTGACCTGGGCCGCAGGTTATCCCTATTCGCTGGCCCTGATGGTGATCTCCGCCGTCATCCCCTTTTTCTTTTTCCGCTGGAAAGGCTGGCTCTGAGGAGCCTGTTAAAACTTCATGTCCGAAGATAGCCATCCGAACGAACGCCATATGACGCCGAAAAAGCTGTTCTATCTCGGGCTGGGTTCCGTCGGTGTCGTCTACGGCGATATCGGTACCAGCCCGCTCTACGCCTTTCGCGAGGCGCTGAAACCGGTGGCCCATGACGGCCTCACCCGTTTCGAAGTCATCAGCCTGATCTCGCTGATGATCTGGGCGCTGACGATTATCGTCACCATTAAATATGTGCTCTTCCTGCTGCGCGCCGACAACGACGGCGAGGGCGGCACGCTGTCGCTGCTTGCTCTTCTGATGAAGACCGCCAACGGCCATACCGCCATGCTGATGTTGCTTGGCTTAATGGGTGCGGCCCTCTTCCTCGGCGATGCGATGATCACGCCGGCTCTATCCGTACTGTCGGCCGTCGAGGGCCTGAAGCTCGTCACGCCCAGCCTCGCGGACTATATCGTGCCGATCTCGGTGGTGATCCTGGCACTGCTCTTCGTCGTGCAATCGCGCGGCACCGGCGCCGTCGCGAAGTTCTTCGGCCCGATCACCGCCGTCTGGTTCCTCGTCATGGCGGCCGCCGGCATTTCCCATATCTCCGACGATTACGGCATCCTTGCCGCCTTCAATCCCTATTATGCCGTCGCCTTCCTGCTGCATGAGGGCTTCTACGGCATCGTCGTGCTCGGCGCCGTCTTCCTGACGGTGACGGGTGCTGAGGCGCTCTACGCCGATCTCGGCCATTTCGGCCGCCGCCCGATCCAGTGGGCCTGGTTCCTGCTGGTTTTCCCGGCGCTGACGCTGAACTATCTCGGGCAGGGGGCGCTCGTTCTCGGCAATCCGGCGATGATGTCCGATCCCTTCTATTTGATGTATCCGAAATGGGCGCTGCTGCCGGTCGTCATCCTGGCGACCGCCGCGACGATCATCGCCAGCCAAGCGGTCATCACCGGCGCCTTCTCGATGGTGCGCCAGGGCATCAACCTCGGCTTCCTGCCGCGCATGGAAATCCTCTTCACCTCGGAAACCAATACCGGGCAGATCTTCGTGCCTTCGGTCAACGCCGTGCTGTTCATCGGCGTCATCTTCCTGGTCCTGAGTTTCAAGACATCGGACGCGCTGGCGACCGCCTATGGCATCTCCGTCACCGGCGCCATGGTCGTTACCTCGATCATGGCTTTCGAATTCGTCCGCGCCCGCTGGAACTGGTCGCTGCCGGTTGCGGTGATCGCGCTCGCGCCGCTGGTCGTGCTCGAATTGATCTTCCTCGGCGCCAACCTTTTGAAGATCCACGACGGAGGCTATATCCCGATCCTGATCGCCACGGCCTTTACCGTCGTCATGTGGACCTGGCGTCGCGGCACGGCGATCCTGATGGAAAAGACCCGCCATACCGATATTCCGCTTGCCTCCTTCGTCAGCTCGATCGAGCGCAAGAGCGAGCATTCGCCGGCCCAGGTCCCGGGCACGGCGATCTTCCTGACCAGCGATCCGGAATCCGCCCCCGCCGCCTTGCTGCACAATCTCAAGCACAACCATGTGCTTCACGACCGCAACGTCATCCTGACGATCCGCACGGTCAACAAACCGCGCGTGCCGAGCCACGACCGCTACAGGGTCGAGCAGATTTCCGAGCGTTTCTCCCGCGTCGAACTGCTGTTCGGCTTCATGGAATCGCAAAACGTCTCGCAGGCCTTGGCGACACTGCGCAAGACCGGACTGAAGTTCGACATCATGTCGACCTCCTTCTATCTTGGCCGACGCAAGCTGGTGCCGGACGCCAAGTCGGGCATGCCCTACTGGCAGGACCGGCTTTACATCGCGCTCGCCAACGCCGCCGCCAACCCCTCGGATTACTTCCGCCTGCCGGCGAACCGGGTGGTGGAACTCGGCTCACACGTTATTATTTGAGCTCCCTCTTCTCCCCAGCGGGGAGAAGGTGGCCCGCAGGGTCGGATGAGGGGGCCACACGGTACACCATTCATTGCCCTTCGCTTGCGCTCAGCGCATTCGCGGCTTTGCCGCTCACCCCCTCATCGCCTCGCTATCGCTCCGGCACTTCTCCCCGCTGGGGAGAAGAGGACGGTCGTGGCGCCTTGGTCCCTTTCTCCGTAGCCGGAGCAAGAGAGATTGGACCAAGTTGCTGTTGCTTCATCATTGACATCCCTTGGGATCGAGGCCGGAGGTGCCGCACCGCTGTTCCCAAACACACGAAATTATCCCTCACATTAGAACATCCAAAACTTCTCACGCTCACATTTCGGCACAGCCTGTTAACCGGACATCAAGGTTAATGCGGGATTTTTAATGGAATGTTCCTGCGTTCCATGCCCGGAGTCCGTGTTGCGTCGAAAGAGCCCTTCCCGTAGCAAGCTGCGTCTTATTCCCGAGAATTGGGTGTCGCCCGTAATCTTCGGTCTCGCCGGCTGGCTGTTTTTCCCGAGCGCCGTATCCCATGCCGATCTCGCCGCCATGCTCGCCGGCCTCGATCATGAGGGTGGGAACTGGCGCATGGTGCTGACCAATTCGCCGGCCGGCTCCATCCACCAGGCCGAACTCGCCTTCGCCGAGCCGATGGTCACGGGTTCGATCTCCGCCGGTGCTGGCATGGTGCTGCCCGATGGCCGCAAGGTCGCCTTCAATGCCAAGGACAAGGGCACTGCCAAGGATAGGGGCCACGAGGACACGCCGGACGAGGATCGCGTCAACCGTGGCAGCAAGAAAGGCCGCGTCGTCGCCGTCGAGAAGATGCAGCCGCCGAAGGACTTTTCCGCCGGCTCGATCCTCGAGCGCACCAAGATGCTCTTCACCCCGAGCTTCGATCTCAAGGACCGGTCGGCGTTCGTCAAACCGAAGATCCAGGGCAAGGAAATCGAGATCGCCACATCTTTCTATAAGACGCAGCCGGTTGTGACCGATAATGGCGTGCCGGCCATGCTCGCAAGCCTCGTCACCAGCAACAAGGCCGATGTGCTGGCCACCGCCTATGCACCGGCCGCACCCGACTATGCCCGCCAATCGCCCTTCGATTCCATCCTGGCCGAACAGGACAGCGGCCGCTTCGTTCCGGAGATCGGCCCTCGCGATCATGCCTGGGCCGCAAGCGTGCTGGCGCCGAGCGTCTTTTCCGCTCGCGAACAGCAGTGCCTTGCCTCCGGCATCTATTTCGAGGCGCGGGGAGAATCGGTGAAGGGGCAGGCGGCTGTCGCCCAGGTCATCCTCAACCGCGTCCGCAACCCCTCCTATCCGAAGACCATCTGCGGCGTCGTCTATCAGAACGAGGATTGGCGCAACCGCTGCCAGTTTTCCTTCGCCTGCGACAGCATCAAGGACAGGGTGAACTCGGAATATCACTGGCGAGTCGCCCGCGACGTGGCGATGGCGGTGACATCAGGCAAGATCTGGCTGCCGCAGGTGGGTTCGGCGACGCATTACCATGCCGTCTATGTCAGACCAAAATGGGCAAAGACCATGGAAAAGGTCGGCCGCATCGGTCTTCATGTCTTCTATCGCACCTATGGCGGCGGCTGGAGCTGAGATAAATCGCTGGGGCAAGCCGATTTCCGGCCCGGAAAAGCGGATTCTTTCCGTCGAATTTGCGCGATCGACCCAGAACCGATTTATCTCTTTGATTTGATGGAATTATTTTCTCGCTGGACAGAAGCTGTCTACGCCTTGACTATGCTAATCCCTAAAACTATGTTGCGCGCGACTTCAGAACGGGCCGGAAGGGTCTTAACCTTCGCGTCCGGGGTCCGAATGACCGGGGTAGCGGGAGTGCGGGCGACGGGCAGGCGAGGAGAGATCCATGGCGGATGACCGCGAGGAAAGTCTTGAGAAGCGCCGTGCGCAATTGGAAGCGAAACTCGCGACCAAGCGCGTCGAGACGGGACAGGACGAGGCTAGGGAAGCCCGCGCCGAGGTAAGCCGCAAAGGTTATGCCCAGGCGATGAAGCTTTCCAGCGAGTTCATTTCCGCAATCGTCGTCGGTGCTCTCCTTGGCTATCTCCTCGACCGTTTTGTTGGCACGGCGCCTTGGGGTTTGATTGTTCTTCTGCTTCTCGGATTTTGTGCCGGCGTTCTGAACGTGCTGCGTTCTGCGGGGGTGGTGGCCCATCCCCTGGACGACGACAAGAAATAAGGACCGGCCCCGGTCCAGTGCAATGACCCCGCGTCCTGCGGGCCAAAGAGAGGGAACAAGCGGTGTCTAACGATCCGACTCATCAGTTCCTGATCCAGAAGATTGTGCCGATCGAAATCGGCGGAATTGATTTTTCGTTCACCAATGCATCGCTCTTCATGGCCGTTTCGGCTGCCGCTGCCGCAGGCTTCCTCTATTTCGCGACCTCGAACCGCGCCATCGTGCCGGGCCGTTCGCAGTCCGTTGCGGAAATGTCTTATGAATTCATCGCCAACATGCTGAAGGAAGGCGCCGGCAAGCAGGGAATGAAGTTCTTCCCGCTGGTCTTTTCGCTCTTCATGTTCGTCCTAACTGCCAACCTGCTTGGCATGTTCCCGTATTTCTTCACGGTGACGAGCCAGATCATCGTCACCTTCGCGCTCGCGATTCTGGTTATCGGTACGGTTCTCGTCTACGGTTTCTATAAGCACGGCTTCCACTTCCTGAATGTCTTCGTGCCCTCGGGTGTGCCGGGCATTCTGCTGCCGCTGGTCGTCACGATTGAAATCATCTCCTTCCTGTCGCGACCGATTTCACTCTCGGTTCGTCTTTTCGCCAACATGCTCGCCGGTCACATCACACTCAAAGTGTTCGCAGGCTTCGTCGCCTCGCTCGGAACCATGGGTGCTCTGGGTATCGGCGGCGCCGTTCTTCCCCTCATCATGACCGTCGCCCTGACCGGTCTCGAGTTCCTCGTCGCCTTCCTTCAGGCTTACGTCTTTGCGGTGCTGACTTGCATGTACCTCAACGATGCAATCCATCCGGGCGGGCACTAAGGATAACGACATCGACGTCAAAGGGCGTCAGTCATTCGCCGCAACAACCATTTCAAAGGAGTTCAACATGGAAGCGGAAGCAGCAAAGTACATCGGTGCAGGCCTGGCTTGCTTTGGTATGGCCGGTACGGCTCTCGGCCTCGGCAATATTTTCGGCAGCTACCTCTCCGGCGCTCTGCGCAATCCGTCTGCCGCTGACAGCCAGTTCGGCCGTCTGGTATTCGGCTTCGCCGTTACGGAAGCTCTGGGCATCTTCTCGCTGCTCGTTGCTCTCCTCCTCCTCTTCGCCGTCTGATATCGGCGAATAGATGGATCACGGCCTGCGACCGCAAGCCGTGATCCTTTGCATTTGCAGTCCACCTGGAGGTGAGCATGTTTTTTGTGACCCCGGCTTACGCTGAGGAAGCACCGGCGGCAGCGACGGGTACGGATGCGCATGCCGCTCCGGCCGCAGGCGAGGTCCATACCGAGACTGGTGTTGCCGAAGGCGAACACGCCCGCGGCCCTTTCCCGCCTTTCGATTCGACGACCTACGCGTCCCAGCTGCTCTGGCTGGTGATCACGTTCGGCGTCTTCTATTTGCTCATGCAAAAGGTCATCGCGCCGCGCATCGGGACCATCCTCGATCAGCGTCACACGCGCATTTCCCAGGATCTGGAAGAGGCAGGCCGCCTGAAGGCCGAAGCCGACGCCGCCGTCCAGACCTATGAAGGTGAACTGGCCGCCGCCCGCGCCAAATCCAACGCGATCGGCTCTGCCGCACGCGACGCCGCCAAGGCCAAGGCCGAAGAGGAACGCCGCGCTGTCGAGGCGAGCCTTTCGGAAAAGATCAAGGCTGCCGAGCTGCGTATCGGCGAGATCAAGGCCAAGGCCTTCGCCGACGTCGGCACCATTGCCGAGGAAACGGCGGCTGCCGTGGTCGATCAGCTGATCGGCGGCACCGTCGCCAAGGCCGATGTCGCCGCCGCCGTCGCGGCTGCCAAGAAGGAGGCTTGATCGATGGAATTTGCCTTTGACGCGACTTTCTTCGCCTTTGTCGGCCTCGTCCTCTTCCTGGCGCTGGTCGTTTACCTGAAGGTTCCGGGCATGATGGCACGGTCGCTCGACGACCGCGCCGACCAGATCCGCAACGAGTTGGCCGAAGCCAAGCGTCTGCGCGAGGAGGCCCAGCACCTGCTTGCCGAATACCAGCGCAAGCGCAAGGAAGCGGAAGCCGAAGCGGCCCACATCGTTGCCGCCGCCGAACGCGAAGCCGAAATGCTGACCGCTGAAGCGAAGAAGAAGACGGAAGAATTCGTCGCCAACCGCACGGCCCTGTCCGAGCAGAAGATCAAGCAGGCCGAGGTTGAGGCGATGAAGGCGGTGCGTTCCGCTGCTGTCGATCTCGCAATCGCGGCCGCTGAAACCGTGCTTGCCAAGCGGGCCGACACCAAAATCCAGTCCGAGCTCTTCGGCAATGCCGTCGGCCAGGTCAAGACGCGGCTGAACTGAGCGGTTTCGAAAAGATTGAGAGGGAAGGCCGGGCATGTCCCGGCCTTTTCTTTATTGGCAAGGCTTGGTCTCTACTCCTCGTGCGGAGGACAATGTGGTGCCGTTGATCCGGCATTGCCACCTCTGTCTGGGCCGGGCCACGTGTCTCTCGCCGTCCTTCGGACCGTCTTAAACAGAGCGAAGGCAGCCGCAACGTCTCGATTCCCTCTTCTCCCCAGCGGGGAGAAGGTGCCCGTAGGGCGGATGAGGGGGCCGGCGAAGCCGGTCTTTCCCAATAGCGTCCATGCAGGTTTCTGCCGCGATGATATCGTCTCGACCGTATTCAGGGCGCTGGGGAACGGCGTTACCGTCGGCGTGCCGGAATAGGTTTTGCGTGAAGAACGTGCCGTGCGGCCCCCTTGTATCTGCACGTTAGGAATTTCGTGCGATGGAAGCGATTGAGCCTCTGGCCGGGTGGCCACCCGGCCAGAGGCGTGACGAAGTCGCCCGCACCCCCTCCGGTTACAACCGTGGATGAGCCTG
>NZ_WIEU01000027.1:0-89346 GCF_012276115.1 Rhizobium leguminosarum bv. viciae
TACAATTTTGGGCGCAGGCTCAAGACACTAAAGGGCCTCACCCCCTTCGAGTTCATCTGCAAAAGGTGGACTTCCGAGCCAGATCGATTCATCATCGATCCTATCCATCAAATGCCGGGACTAAACACCTAGCCGTTCCTTACTTTCTGCTGGCTTACAGTGTGGCACCCCCCTCTGCCCTGCCGGGCATCTCCCCACAGGTGGGGAGATTGGATAGGCGCGCCGGCTTCCCCAAACAATCATCGTCGCAGCCGGCAAAGCGGATGATGGGCCGGAAGGTCGTGCCGCTTGCCGATCTCCCCCCTTGTGGGGGAGATGCCCGGCAGGGCAGAGGGGGGTGCCCCACGGTACGCCCTCTCTACTTTGTTTCTGTGCTCGCGGCCAAAAAACAAAACGAGCGGCCCGAAGACCGCCCGCCAAAATACCATAGAAACTAGCGTCAGATCTGCGCTCCACGCGCCTTGCTCGTCGCGTCGAAAGCCTTGTCGACATAAGCGTCGCGGCCGTAGACGTCGTCGAAATATTCCACCACGCCGTCCTTGTTCGGCCAGGCGGTGAAGTAGGAGACGTAGACCGGGATCTTCTCCGGCACGCGGACCGCATGGTTCTGCCCGCTGGCGATCTGCTTGGCGACGTCGTCGACCGTCGTGCCGAGCACGGCGGCCGCCATCGCCCGCGGATCGGCAAGGCGCACGCAACCGTGGCTCAGCGCCCGCATGTCGCGCTTGAAGAAGCTCTTCGACGGCGTGTCGTGCATGTAGATCGCGTGGCTGTTCGGGAACAGGATCTTCAGTTCGCCGAGCGCATTGTCGCTGCTTGGCGGCTGGCGCACCGAAACATTATTGGTCGAGCCGTACCAGTCGACGCTCGACGAGGCGACGGCGTGGCCGTTCACCTCGACCTCATAACCGAGCTGGTCGAGATAGTTCGGATCCGAGCGCAGCTTCGGCAGCATCTCGTTGATGATGATCGACTGCGGCACGCCCCAGAACGGGTTGAACTCGACCGTCTCGATTTCGTCGTCGAAGAAATAGGTCTGGTTGTTCTTGCCGCCGACCACCACGCGCATCGACAGCTGTTCCTTGCCGTCATTGTGGTAGTAGACCATGTAGGCCGGCTGGTTGATCATGACGTAGCGGGAACCGAGATCCTCCGGCAGCCAGCGCGCCTGCTCCATGGCAACGACGAGCTTGTCGATCTTCGAGGCATTGGTATCGCCGCCGGTCATGGCGCGCACGGTCGCCTGGCCGATGACGCCATCGGGCTTCAGCCCGCGCTCTTTCTGGAAATCCTCGACCAGCGAAACGATGTCGGGCGAATAGTCGATGCTGCCGGCGTAAGCAGCAAGCGTTGCCGCATGATCGGTCTTCAGCGTTTCGGAACCGTGCTTGCCGATCGCCTTGACGATATTGGCGATCTCCGGCGAGCTGTCGCCAGGCCTCAGCAGCCTGTCGAGCGAAACGACGATTCGCTCCTCATTGCCGCCGTCGGCAGCCCGAAGCTTGGCAAGCTCCGCCTTCAGCGCCTGGAATTGCGGACTATCGGGCGAGCGGCTGCCGATGTAGGCGCCGACATCGGGGCTCATGCGGGCAAGCTTCAGCACCGGGGCCAGGTTAACCACCTTGCGCTGGAAGTCGTGATAGCCGGAGATCTTGTTCGGATCGATGCGGCCGCGCACCGTGTCCTGCACGAAGGCGAGCACCTTGGCGGAGAGATCGAGCTCGAACTGTGTCAGCGCCCGGTC
Organism: Rhizobium leguminosarum bv. viciae; assembly: GCF_012276115.1. GTDB lineage: Bacteria > Pseudomonadota > Alphaproteobacteria > Rhizobiales > Rhizobiaceae > Rhizobium > Rhizobium leguminosarum_T. Next base: position 1,745 of record NZ_WIEU01000027.1, read on the forward strand.
GCGGAAGGCGGGATCGGGATTGGCCGGGTCGATATCAGGCGTCTGGACGGCGTAATCCGCCGGGTCGAGGCCAACGAAGGCCGCATCGGCAAGGACCAGCATCGCCGACTTGGCACGGTCGTTGATCTGGTTGCCATCGACCCAGACGAGCGGATTGCGGCTGTCGCCGTAATAGGCTTCGAGCGCCTTTGCGACGTCGGCATTGGCGCGCACCTTGGCCTGCGCCAGGAAACGACGCTGCACGGCGGGTTCGGCGCTGGCGTCACCGCTGCCCGAAACGTCGGCAACCGCGCCGGTGACCACCGGATCGGCAAACCTGCCGGTATCGACGAACTGCAGCGTCTCGGTTTTATAGGTATAATAACGCGGACCGCTCACCTTCGGCAGCGGCGCTTCCGGATCGAGCCCGCCGAGCGAGCCGCCGCGCTGGCCCAGACGGCCGGGCGGCATCTGGTCCATGAAGATGGTGCTCTGCGTCCGCTGCCTGTCGCCGCGCAGCATGTCCATCAGTGTATAAGCATGCGCGGGTGCGGCACTCATCATTGCCACGCCGCAGGAAAGTGCCAATGCGGATGCCGCGCTTTTCAAAACGAACGTCATATATCTTCCAGTCCGGTCATGCTGTTCTTGTCACGAGCGCAAGGCTCAAGCTCAAATCCCGCGAAACTCAAGCAGCGTAGGGGCCTCATTGATCAGAAACCGGCCTGCGCCGCCAGCGCCGGCGGACTCAATTTTGTGTGACGGAGATCCTGCACGGCGCCGCCCAGCAGTTCACACAAAATTATGAAATTATTAGTTAATTTTTTACCGAATTTTCGCCGCCAGACCAGTCCGGCGAAAACGCCCGGACGCATAAAATTTCCAAAGTGGCCTAAAAGGCACGCCGAAAAGCCATCGCAAACATGACTGCCGATTTCAATATTTCGCGCGGCGTCCAGTTTTCTTGTCGGACTTTCCAACCTATAAGACCTCATCATTTGAAAATGCCCGAAAACAGCATGTAAAGGGAAGGCAAGGCCGATGACCGCAACCCGCACCGAAACCGATACTTTTGGCCCGATCGACGTCGCCGCCGACCGATATTGGGGCGCCCAGGCCGAGCGTTCGCTCGGCAATTTCAAGATCGGCTGGGAAAAGCAACCGCTGTCGATCGTGCGCGCGCTCGGCATCGTCAAGCAGGCCGCCGCCCGCGTCAACATGTCGCTCGACCAGCTCGATCCTGCCCTCGGCAAAGCGATCGTCGACGCCGCCCAGGAGGTGATCGACGGCAAGCTGAACGACCACTTTCCGCTGGTCGTCTGGCAGACCGGTTCAGGCACGCAGTCCAATATGAATGCCAACGAAGTGATCTCCAATCGTGCGATAGAAATGCTCGGCGGCGTCATGGGTTCCAAGAAGCCGGTGCATCCGAACGATCACGTCAACATGAGCCAGTCGTCGAACGACACCTATCCGACGGCCATGCACATCGCCTGTGCCGAGCAGATCGCCCATCACCTGCTGCCGGCCCTGAAGCACCTGCATGCCGCCCTTGACATGAAGGTCACCGAATTCAGCCACATCATCAAGATCGGCCGCACCCACACCCAGGATGCGACGCCGCTGACGCTCGGCCAGGAGTTTTCGGGTTATGCCGCCCAGGTCGGCTCCGCCATCAAGCGCATCGAAATGACCCTGCCCGGCCTTTGCGAGCTCGCCCAGGGCGGTACTGCCGTCGGCACCGGCCTCAACGCGCCGGTGGGCTTTGCCGAAAAGGTCGCCGAAGAGATCGCCGCCATCACAGGCATGCCTTTCGTCACCGCGCCGAACAAGTTCGAGGCGCTCGCCTCGCATGACAGCATGGTCTTTTCCCACGGCGCCATCAATGCTGCAGCCGCCGCCCTCTTCAAGATCGCCAACGACATCCGCCTGCTCGGTTCCGGCCCGCGCGCCGGCCTCGGCGAGCTGGCGCTGCCGGAAAACGAGCCCGGCTCCTCGATCATGCCCGGCAAGGTCAATCCGACCCAGTGCGAGGCGCTGACCCAGGTCTGCATCCATATCTTCGGCAACAACGCGGCTCTGACCTTCGCCGACAGCCAGGGCCATTTCGAACTCAACGTCTACAATCCGATGATGGCCTATAATTTCCTGCAGTCGGTGCAGCTGCTCGCCGACGCCGCCGTCTCCTTCACCGACAATTGCGTCGTCGGTATCGAGGCGCGCGAGGACAATATCAAGGCCGGCCTCGAACGCTCGCTGATGCTGGTGACCGCCCTCGCCCCGAAGATCGGCTACGACGCAGCCGCCAAGATCGCCAAAACAGCGCATAAGAACGGCACGACGCTAAAGGAAGAGGCCCTCGCCAGCGGCTTGGTGACCTCGGAAGAGTACGACGAGATCGTGCGCCCGGAAACGATGATCGGGCCGAAGTAGGAAGGTCGCATAGCCACAGCCGCTCATCCGGCTGCCGCCACCAACCGGGGTCGAGCCACAGGTCTCGACCCGTCCTTCGGATCCCCGCTCGCGGAGAGAAGGGGATATGCCGCAACGCCTCGACTCCCTCCAGCCTATAGCAAGGCAAACAGCGAAAAATTGTCCATCACGACAGAATTGCCCATGAAGTCGAAACGGATTTCTTCGATGTCTTCGAGATTGACTTCGAGAGTGGGGCCGGTGACCTCGAGCTCCTGCTGATAGACGATCTGGCCGTCGTTCAGCGCGGTGAGCGTCAGGTGAAAGGGCGCTACCGACAATTCGGCAATCGAAACGCTCTGAAAGGTGAATTCCCCGCCATCGAGCATTTTCAAGCTTACGGGCGCAGAACCTGGCGATAGAACGGTATCGCTGAAACCGTCCTCGGTGATGGCGTCGACACCCGGGACGGTATCATAGACATACCCGTTCAGAAGCGTCACCTCGTGGCTTCCATTCACCGAGAGTGCAAAGTTGCGATAATCAGGCAGAGAGAAATTATCGGCCCTCGATGTGACGCCCAAATCGTCGAAATCCAGGACCTCGTGGTATTTTTCGCCTTCGTTGACGCCGTCGATCGCAAGGGTCAGCACGCCGAGGTCCGTGCCCCCTGAGCCATCGGACATCTTGAAGCTCAGCTTCTCGATGAGCTGATCGTATTTCGCTAAATTTTTCACGACGTCGAGTGTATAGTCCAACTCGTACTCGAAGTGACCGTCAGGTTTCAGTCTGAAGGTTCCGTATTCGCCCCTTATGATCGTTTCGTGGTCAGGCCCATGTTTGGCGTCGATGCGCACGCCATTGACGAAGCGAACATACATGTCCGCTCCCTCGGGATCGCTGGAGAGGCGCAGCAGATTCCCGCGGATCCAATTGTCTTCGAAAAAAACGAGAAGGTCGTCGACAGCAGTTGGCTTTGCATTTGTCATTGGAAGCCCCGGCAGGTTAACGCTGCCGGGAATATGTACTGGCCTCCAACAGAAGGCAACTTGAAGTCGTCTATTTGTCGGACCGATTTCGACGGTTCGCCTCATCCGCCGCGCGTGGTCCTGATTGCTTTTGCCCCGCAGCGGATTTAGACCGGTTCCAATCTAGCGACGCCCTACCAGAAAGGTCACTTCGATGGCTGACGATCTCTTCCCCCTCGGCAAGGATACCACCCCCTATCGCAAGCTCAGCGGCGACCATGTCTCGGTCGATACGTTCAAGGGCCAGGAGATCCTGACCGTCGAGCCGGAAGGCATCCGTCTGCTGGCCGAAACCGCCTTTGCCGACATCAACCACCTGCTGCGCCCCGGCCATCTGAAACAGCTCGCCTCGATCCTCGACGATCCCGAGGCGACCGACAACGACCGTTTCGTCGCCTACGACCTCTTGAAGAACGCCAATATCGCCGCCGGCGGCGTGCTGCCCATGTGCCAGGATACCGGCACGGCGATCATCATGGGCAAGAAAGGCCGCAGGGTCTGGACCGAGGGCGAGGATACGGCGGCGCTCGCCCGCGGCGTCATGGATGCCTATGAGAAGAAGAACCTGCGTTACTCGCAGCTCGCGCCGGTCAAAATGTTCGAGGAAAAGAACACCAGAAACAATCTGCCGGCCCAGATCGACATCTACGAGGAAGGCACCGACGCCTACGAATTCCTCTTCGTCGCCAAGGGCGGCGGCTCGGCCAACAAGACCTTCCTCTACCAGGGCACGCCCTCGCTCCTGACCCATGAGCGGATGATCGACTTCCTTAAGGAGAAGATCCTGACGTTAGGGACGGCAGCCTGTCCTCCCTACCATCTGGCGATCGTCATCGGCGGCACCTCGGCCGAGATGAACCTGAAAACCGTCAAGCTCGCCTCCACCCGCTATCTCGACGAGCTGCCGACCGAAGGTTCCGAGAGCGGCCACGCCTTCCGCGACATCGAGATGGAGAAGGAAATCCACGAGCTGACCCAGCAGATGGGCGTCGGCGCCCAGTTCGGCGGCAAGTATTTCTGTCATGACGTGCGTGTCATCCGCCTGCCCCGCCACGGCGCCTCGCTGCCGATCGGCCTCGGCGTCTCCTGTTCCGCCGACCGTCAGGCCAAGGGCCGGATCACCCGAGATGGCATCTTCGTCGAGCAGCTCGAAACCGATCCGTCGAAATACATGCCCGAGATCGACGAGGCGAAACTGTCGGAATCGACGGTGCGCATTGATCTCAACCGGCCGATGGCCGAGGTTCTCGCCGAACTCTCCAGGCATCCCGTCAAGACGCGCCTGTCCTTGACCGGCACCATCATCGTTGCCCGCGACCTAGCGCACGCCAAGATCCGCGAGCGGCTGGAAAAGGGCGAAGGCATGCCCGACTACCTGAAAAACCACCCGGTCTATTATGCCGGCCCCGCCAAGACACCGGTCGGCTACGCCTCCGGCTCCTTCGGCCCGACGACGGCCGGCCGCATGGACAGTTACGTCGATCAGTTCCAGTCTTTCGGCGGCTCGATGGTGATGCTTGCCAAGGGCAATCGGTCGCGCGCCGTACGCGAAGCCTGCAAGAAACACGGCGGCTTCTATCTCGGCTCGATCGGTGGCCCTGCCGCCCGTCTTGCCCAGGACTGTATCCGCAAGGTCGAAGTATTCGAATATCCCGAACTCGGCATGGAAGCGGTCTGGAAAATCGAAGTCGAAGACTTCCCCGCCTTCATCGTCATCGACGACAAGGGCAATGATTTCTTCCAGGAACTGAATTTGGGGTGATTGGCAGGCTGCGTTGCCGCCCGTTCTACCGTGCCGACGCCTTATCCGACGCGTTGACATTCCGCGCTGTGACCGCCTCGCCCACGCTCACCACATCCCCGGCATCGACCCTTGCCAGGATCTCCGTGCGGAAAGCGCCGGCGAAGAAGCCGGTGTGCTCCAGCAGCAAGGTGCCGGCGGCGAGGACGGTGAATGCGAGGATGGCGAAAGAAATATGACGGGAGGTTTCCACGATCTCAAGCCCTGGCTTGCAGGCTAGGATCGGGTTTGCCACCAAGAAATATCACTCCGAAATACCGGCACTGCAATACGAAACGGCCAAAATCAGCTGTCGACAAGATGAATACGGTCTCCGGCAGAGAAGAACTGTAAGTTTTTCAGACACCGCTCCCGCTCAACGAGTATGCACTGTCCCGCTAAAGATACGTTTTTCCGTGAAGAATCATAGGTCTGATCGAAGTATTGACCCATCGGGCATTTGTCGTATGTAATCCTTGGTATATATCGCTTTAATCTTTTCCCAACAAATTTAAGCTAACAAATAGAATATTGCCTTTGAATATATGAGGAGTTCGCCGGATGAATACGGCTGTCGCGCCCAAGGTGCAGATTCCCGACGTTGCGGGTCAGATCACCTATGCCATGCGCTCCATGGGCGTCGCGCCGATACCGCGCAATTACCAACTCTTCTACGAGGCCTATATCGGCTCTAATCCGGCCCTGACCCGCGAGCTCGCGGCCCTCGGCGGTCAGGTGACCCAGGCCGAACTCGATGCGCTCGGCGCGCAGCACTTCACCCACAGCCCGGCCCGTGTCTTCGACGATGCCCATACGCGCATATCAGGCGAACTCGACGGCCTGTTGCGCATTCTCCGGCAGGAGCAGAGCTCGCTCGAAAGCTACACCAGGCTGCTCGGCGAGACCCAGAAGCGCATCACCTCCAAGAGCAATGCCAGCGTTGAACTGATCGAAAACGCCATTGATCTTCTCAGCCAGGCGACCGGCGATACCATGGCGCATGGCGAACGCACCGTCGAGGACGTCATCCAGCGCTCTCAGGAGATGGATCAGGTCCGTAAGGAACTCGACGAATACAAGCGCATCGCCAACACCGACTCGCTGACACGCCTTTCCAACCGGCGCGCTTTCGATGACCGCCTCGCCGCTGTCTTCAACAATCCCGGCATGCGGCCGGTAACGGCGCTGCTGCTCTGCGACATCGACAATTTCAAGAAGATCAACGACACCTACGGCCATCCGGTTGGCGACAAGGTGCTCGCCACCGTCGCCTCCGTCATCCGCAGCAATGTCCGGCGCGACATCTTCGTCGCCCGCACCGGCGGCGAGGAATTCGCCCTCATCGTCGACGGCAACACGCCTGAAGAGGTGACAGCAATCGCCGAGCGCATCCGCCGCACGCTGGAGGCAACCCCTTTCAAGAATTCCCGCACGCGGGTAAATTACGGCCCGGTCACCGTCTCGATCGGCATCTGCATGGCCTCCAATGCCGAGGATGCCGGCGAACTCTACAGCAAGACCGACATCGCCCTCTACGGCGCCAAGAATGCCGGCCGCAACTGCACCATCCTCTATCAGGACGGCATGCAGAAGGATTTCACCAAGAGCTGGCTGATCTACAAGACGTGACGGTAATCCAGCGCGCACGCTGTCACCGGTAGTGACGGCGACAAGCTGCTATCCGGTTCGCGCCGCTTGCTCCCTCTTCTCCCCAGCGGGGAGAAGGTGCCCGTAGGGCGGATGAGGGGGCCGCACGGCACATCCTTCATGATTGCCCTTCGCTTGCGCTCAGCGCATTCGCTCCTGTCGTCGCTCACCCCCTCATCGCCTCGCTATCGCTCCGGCACTTCTCCCCGTTGGGGAGAAGAGGTATGTGGCAGCGCCTTATTCCGTCAGGAGCCTGAGGGAACGAGCGAGTTCGCCGCTCGCGACGCCGAGTAAAAAGCCGGCCTCCACGGATATGATGTTTTACCACATCGTCTTCGCCGCCCGCCCCGGCCACTCCCGATCGTAGGTTTCCTGGTCGAAATCGCCGGTTGCGGCCTTCAGCATCTGCCCGGGCGTCGGCAGCTTTGCCGGATCGGCGAAGTGCTCTCCATTCCAGAGCTCGGCTCGCATCACGGCGCGCGCGCATTGGAAATAGACCTCGTCGATCGAAATCACGACGACGGTACGCGGATGTTTGCCGTCCATCTCGAAGCTCGAAAGCAGCGCCTCGTCGTCGGAGACGACGCCGTGGCCGTTGATGCGCATCGTCGTGTTCGAGCCGGGGATCAGGAACATCAGCGCCAGTCTCGGATCGCGCACGATGTTGGAGAGCGAATCGACCCGGTTGTTGCCGCGCCAATCCGGCAGATGCAGCGTCCCGTCGTCGACGACGCGCACCACGCCGCCAAGATCGCCGCGCGGCGAACAATCGAGCCCTTCCGGTCCTACGGTCGCAAGCGCCGCAAATGGCGAGATCTCGATCATCTCCCGATAGAGCGGGGTCAATTTCTTCGTCACCTTGGTGACGGAGGCCGGCGAAAGTCCGGCGCCGTAGATCGTGTTGAGCTCTTCGATGCTGCTGATGATTTTCATGAGGCGTCCCACCGGGGCTTGATCTTCGCGACGGACGCTACAATGCCACACGCCTCGCCGGAAGCTCAAAAAACGGAATGATCTCCGCATCTTTTTTGATGCTTTCATCAGGCGCTTCACCCGAGTCCCGATCGCCGCCGAGAAACGCCGCGATCGCAGCAAGAACCGGTGCGGCGCCGATGATGCGCCGGTGGCCGAAGCCGTTCGCCCAGAACAGTCGAATGCCCTTCCCCGCTGCGCCATAGCGCCTGGCATGGAGAGACGACACCTCCTTGTCGTCCTCGGCATGGATGACGAGCACCGGACGGCCGATGGCGCCCGCCGCCTCGCCGGCGTCGAAATCCTCAAGTCTCCGTCCGGTGACGCGACGAACCTTGTTCTCCAGTGCCGCTTGCGCTGCAGGGCGAAGGCCGATCATCCGGCCGAAATCGGTAAAGAGCCAGCCCATCTCGCTCGGCGCACCGATCAGCACCAGCCTCTCTCCGCTGAAAGGCGTCACGCCAGGCAGGAGGCCTGCCGCTGAGACCATTAGCGCCGCACCGCCGAAGGAATGGCCGATCGCGGCATCGAATGTGCCTAAGCGCGCCTCGGCCGCCGCGATCGTCTCGACCGCAAGCCCCATATGCAGGAAGCGCCCGCCGGAACGGCCGTGGCCGGGAAAATCGAGCGCCACGACCTCCGCGCCCGTCGCCGAAAGCATCGAGACGAGTTCGGCCATATATGCCGCGCTCGATCCCCAGCCGTGCGTCACCAGATAACGCTTGCGCTTGCCCCTCGCCCCGCCGTTCAGCCGATAGGCGTGCGCTTGGCGTCCGCCGGAAAGCCTGAGGGTGAAACGTTCGGCGCCGGCAAGCCGGGCCGCACCCGCGGCATGCGCCGCCCTCGCCTTTGCTCCCTTCGGCTTAGCCGATGGCGTCCGGCAGAACAGCCGGAACGCTACTCTGCCTGCCAGATCAGGCGAAACCGCCTGCAGCAGCGAAAACCCGAGGCGGGTGACGTCAAGCGCAAAGTTTGCCATAGTGGGATTCCAAAAGACTGTTCAACACTGAACAATAAAGTACAACGATGAACAAAAATCAATCCCTTCCCTGGGATCATCCGCGTTTTCGCAGCTGGATCGCGGTGGCTCGCGCCTGCCAGCTGATGCAACAATCTCTTGCCCGCTCGCTTGCCAATCTCGACATCAAGCCGCCGCACCTCGATATCCTGGTCAATCTCTATCGTTTCGAAGGAATCTCGCAGCAGGAGCTGGCGCGCAAACTGCTGGTCGGCCGCTCCAATATGAGCATGCTGCTGCCACAGATGGAAAAGCGCGGTCTGATCCTTCGCCGCGATGACGAGCGCGACAAGCGCGTGCTGCGCCTCTATCTGACGCCAGAGGGTCGGAAGCTGAGTGAGGAAGCCATGGCCATCCAGACCGGCCTCATCGACCGCGTCCTGTCGGATGAGCCGATAGAGCAATGCATGGCGACCGCCGATTCGATGGAGCGGATCATCACCGTGCTGCTGAAAGATCTGCGCGACGAGGACTGATGTTCAATGCAGCGTCGGCGCCGCCTCCGTACCGGTCAGCGAGCGATATTCCCAGGCGGCGACGACGATCAGCACCAGCGTCGCCAGAATACCCATCAGATATACCTCGATGAAGGGCGCGACAAAGGCAAGCAGGATCAAAAACACCAGGCCGGCAAGATGCGAGAGCGGCATCCGCCCGCTGGTCGCGCCCTTGAACCAGAGATTGCCGATCAGGAACAGGCCGGAGCCGCCGAGCACCGCGGCTGCGATGCCGAGATCTCCGGTTTCGTGCGGATGCGAGAACATGAATTCAACTGCCACCGCATGGACGATGATACCGGCGAGGATAGGGATATGCCCATAGGTGAAGGCCTGCCGCGCCAAGCTTCCCGGCGTCTCTTCATGCTCGATGCGGTGGGCGGCGCGCCCGTGGCCGAAGCGGAAGTAGAGCCACCACATGGCGACCGTGCCGATGAAGGCGGTGACGAAGACGACGCTGGTCAGTCCTGAGAACGGCAGCTCCGCAAAGGTGCGGCCGGAAACGAGGATCGCTTCGCCGAGGCAGATGATCACGAAGAGTGCACAGCGCTCCGCCATGTGCGCGCCGGAAACGTCCCAATCCCGCGCCGTCGAGCGGCCGAGCCCCGGCACCGCAAAGCCCGCGGCCGGCCCGGCATATTCGATCGCAAGCGCTATCACCCAGGCAATCAGCCGGGCTTCATGCTCGATCAGCCCGCCGGCGATCCAGAAGACGCCTGCTGCCACGAGCCAGGCGGTGATGCGGACGAAATTCAGCGTATTGGGGCGGTCGACGCGCGTCATCGCATAGGTCGTAAACAGCGAGCGCCCGACCTGCATCGCCACATAGGCGCCGGCAAACAGCAGGCCCTTGTCGCCGAAAGCCTCGGGGATGGAGGCAGACAGCAGCAGCCCGAGCATCATCAGCGCCACCAGCATCCCGCGCACCGGCATTTTGTCCGGATCGAGCCAGTTCGTCACCCAGGCGGTGAAGATCCACACCCACCAGACGGCGAAGGTCATCAGCGCCGCTTCGGCGGCACCGAGCGGCGTGTAGTGGGCGGCGAGCGCATGCGAGAGCTGCGAGATCGAAAAGACGAAGACCAGATCGAAGAACAGTTCGAGAAAGGTCACCTTGTTGCTGCTAGCGCTGCCCTTGGCGCGCAGCCAGTTCTTTCCGTTCGTTTTCGCCATATGGCCCCCCGATGGCTGGAATTATGGGTCTATTGAAACTGATAGCGGCGCGCTCGCGAGCGTCAGCGCGGCTTCTCCGCCGTATCGCGATTCATGCCCTTTTCGCTGAGCTCATCCTCATAGGCGGAAAACAGCTCAGCGCCCCGTTCGCCGAGTTCGCGCAAATAGGTCCAGGTGTAGATGCCGGTATCGTGCATGTCGTCGAAGCCGATCCGGACCGCGTAATTGCCGGTCGGCATCATCGAGATGATCGCGACATTGCGCTTGCCCGGCACCGTCACCTTTTGCCCCGGCCCATGGCCCTGCACCTCGGCGGAGGGCGACAGCACGCGCAGGAGTTCGGCCGACAGGTCGAAGCTCTGGCCGTCGTTGAAGGTCACCACCAGCCGCTGCCTGTCTTTCGAGACGCGAAGTTCGCTCGGCCAGATATCGCTCATCATTTTGTCCTCTTCTCATGCGAGGAGTAGGCGCTGATCTTTTTCAGCGCAAGCTGAAATTGGCATGCTCGCGCGGGCTGTTTCCCTTGACGCGACAACAGCATATGCCCACATTGATGAGAGTGCGGAGATACAGGTGAACACCAGAGTCGGAACGATAGGCAATGCATCGCCGCTGGCAGCGGATGCACATCCGATGATCGACCCCTTCGGGCGGGCGGTCACCTATCTCCGCGTCTCCGTCACCGACCGCTGCGATTTCCGCTGCACCTATTGCATGGCGGAGAATATGACCTTCCTGCCAAAGAAGGATCTCTTGACGCTGGAAGAGCTCGATCGGCTCTGTTCCGCCTTCATCGCCAAGGGTGTCAGCAAGATCAGGCTGACCGGCGGCGAGCCCTTGGTGCGCAAGAACATCATGTATCTGGTGCGCCAGCTCGGCCAGAAGATCGGCTCCGGCCTCGACGAATTGACGCTGACCACCAACGGCTCGCAGCTTTCCCGCCACGCCGAGGAGCTCTATGATTGCGGCGTGCGCCGGATCAACGTCTCGCTGGATACGCTCGACCCCGACAAGTTCCGCAAGATCACCCGCTGGGGTGATTTCGCCAAGGTCATGGAAGGCATCGACGCGGCTCAGAAAGCCGGGCTGAAGATCAAGCTCAACGCCGTGGCGCTGAAGGATTTCAACGATGCCGAGATGCCGGAGCTTCTGCGCTTCGCCCATGGCCGCGGCATGGATCTGACCGTCATCGAAACCATGCCGATGGGCGAGATCGAAGAAGACCGCACCGACCAGTACCTGCCGCTTTCAAAGCTGCGCGCCGATCTCGAAGACCAGTTCACCCTTGCGGACATCGATTACCAGACTGGCGGCCCGGCGCGTTACGTCAGGGTCGAGGAAACCGGCGGCCGCCTCGGCTTCATCACCCCGATGACCCATAATTTCTGCGAAAGCTGCAACCGCGTCCGCCTCACCTGCACCGGCACGCTCTACATGTGCCTCGGCCAGAACGACGCCGCCGACTTGCGCGCCGCACTCCGCGCCACCGAAGACGACGACCTCCTCCACGCCGCCATCGACGAGGCCATCACCCGCAAACCCAAAGGCCACGACTTCATCATCGACCGCACGCATAACCGTCCTGCCGTCGCCAGGCATATGAGTGTTACGGGTGGGTGAGAAGCGGTCCCGCAAAGCGGGAGCAATCGATCCAGTGAATCGATTGCAGCTTCGAACGCCCTGAGCCATGCGAAGGGCCGGGATACGGTGCGGCAGTTTCCCTCTTGTCTTCTCCCCAGCGGGGAGAAGGTGGCCCGCAGGGTCGGATGAAGGGGGCCGCACGGCACACCCTTCATTGCCCTTCGCTTGCGCTCAGCGCATTCGCGGCTTTGCCGCTCACCCCCTCATCTGCCCTGAGGGCATCTTCTCCCCGCTGGGGAGAAGAGGGAGCAAGCCGCAGCATCACCCCATCACCCCGGCTTACGCGCACAGATCGCAAACCGGTCCTGCACCATGCGCTCCACCCCGCGCAAAAACGGCATCTTGCGCGCCTGCGCCCAATGGATGTCGGCGAGTTTGCGGTCGACGACAATATCGGTAAAACCGGCTTGGCGCAGAAGATCGACGACGGCTTCGGCCGGCATCTGGCTGGAGAAATGCACGCGTGAGCGGATCTTCTGGTGCCGCGCCATCATCTCCGGCGACATATGGCTCGCTGGCGGTTTGCCTGTTACCTTCGTCCAGAGCTTCTGCAGGCCCTTGACCCAGGTTTCCTTACCCATATTGCCATCGAGGATCAGCACCTTGCCGCCCGGCTTCAATACCGAGAACCATTCCTTAAACGCAGAAGCCGGGTCCACCAGCGTCCAGACGAGATGGCGGTTGGTGATGACGTCGTAGCTGTCTTTGGGCTCCATCGTGTTTTCGGCGTCGCCGGAAACGAAACGGATATCGGTGCCGCGCTTCTTCGCCTTGGCGCGCGCCTGCGCCAGCATCGCATCCGACCAGTCCAGCCCGGTGACCGCAAAGCCGACATCATGCATCAGATGCGAGATGACAGCGGTGCCGCAGGCGAGATCGAGTGCTTGGCGCCCCTGCCCCTCGCCGAGATGTTTTCTGATCAGCCGCTGCCAGCCTTTCCGCTCCGCGTCCGAAAAGATTTCATGACCGACGCTCTGGTCGAAGGTCGCCGCCCGTTCCGACCAGAAATCGCGGATTTCGTCGCGGATCGAGTAGTTCGTGTTCATCGAATTCATCTGAGGCACCCCGGCATCGGATCAGTTTGGAAAGGCTCTAAAACATATAACTTGATTCACAAAGTCATATTTCTTATGCCTGCGGACATTATTCAGACATCGGGGGAATTTCCAGATGAATTTCGTTCAAATGCTCGCAGTCTCCGCGGCTGCGATTGCCGGCCTGATGCCGCTTTCGGCCTGGGCGCAATCCTTCACCGTCAAGGATGTCGCGGGCCGCGAAGTGACCTTCGACAAGCCGGTCGAGCGTGTGATCCTTGGGGAAGGCCGCATGCTCTACGCGGTCGCGCCGATCGAGAAGGAGGATCCCTTCGCCAAGATCGTCGGCTGGCGCAACGATCTCTGGACCACCGACAAGGACGGCTTCAACGCCTATGTCGAGAAGTTTCCGAAGGGCAAGGACCTGCCCTTCCTCGGCAATCTGACCGACGGCACGCTGCAGACCGAGACGGTCGTCAAGCTGGATCCCGACGTGCTGCTGCTGCCGATCGGCAACAAGACGGCCGCCGACGAAGTGAAGCTCGAGGACATGCTCGCCGGCATCGGCGTGAAGATCGTCTATATCGATTTCCGCGAGCACATTCTCGCCAACACCGAACCGAGCTTGAAGATCCTCGGCCAGATCTTCGGCCATGAAGACCGCGCCGAAGCCGTCGCCAGCTTCTGGAAAGAGCAGATGGCCCGCGTGACCGACAGACTGAAGGCCGCCAATCCGCCGAAGCCGAATGTCTTCATGTACCGCGCCGCAGGCCTGGTCGAATGCTGCGGCACCTTCGGCCCCGACAATTTCGGCCTGATGGTCGATTGGGCCGGCGGTCACAATCTCGGCTCCGATTTCCTGCCGGGCTATACCGGCTCGATCAATGCCGAGCAGGTCGTCGCCTCCAATCCTGACGTCATCGTCGTCACCGGCTCCAACTGGAGCCAGACCAAGAATGCCAAGGACTTTGTGAATGTCGGTCCCAATGCCGCCGCCACCTTCGACGACAGCCGCAAGGCGCTGAACACGCTGATGGAAAACCCTGCCTTCACCGGCTCCAGAGCGGTTGCCGGCGGCAATGTCCATGCGATCTGGCACCAGTTCTATACCAGCCCCTACCAGTTCGTCGCCGTGCAGCAGCTGGCCAAGTGGTTCCATCCGAACCTCTTTGCCGATCTCGATCCCGATGCCACCTTCAAGGAATTTCACGAAAAATTCCTGCCGGTCGCCTACCAGCCGGGTTACTGGGTCGACGCCAAGGCGGGTCAGTAATCCGAAATGGCCGAGATCGCCGCCATATCGATCGAAGCCGAAGCCGGGAGGGAGCGCTACCGCGCCCTTGCCCGGCGCAAGCTGTTGATCCTAGCCGCCATGACGGCAGCGCTCTGCTTGTCCTTTGCCGTCGATCTCGCCTGGGGCCCGGCCCGCTATAGTCTTACCGAGGTCGTGTCCGCCCTTCTCGACCCCTCCTCCGTTTCCGACCAGGTGCGGGCCGTCGTCTGGGGCATCCGCATGCCGGTTGCCGTGATGGCGATCATCGTCGGCGCGTCGCTCTCCGTCGCCGGCGCACAGATGCAGACGATCCTCGCCAATCCGCTCGCCAGCCCCTTCACGCTCGGCATTTCGGCGGCGGCAAGCTTTGGCGCCGCACTGGCGATCGTCACCAGCGTTCCGCTTCTGCCTGTTGCAGCCGGCCTGCTGGTGCCGGTCAATGCCTTCATCATGGCGCTGATCGCCACGCTCTTCATCCATTTCGTCTCGCAGGCCCGCGGGGTCTCGGTGCAGACGGTGGTGCTGCTCGGCATCGCGCTGGTCTTCACCTTCAATGCAGCTCTCGCCTTCCTGCAGTATCTGGCCTCCGAACAGGCACTGTCCGCCGTCGTCTTCTGGACGATGGGCAGCCTCACCAAGGCCACCTGGCCGAAGATCTGGGTGACACTCGCCGTCCTGCTGATGGCGCTGCCGCTCTTTGCCCGCAATGCCTGGGCGCTGACCGCCATCCGCCTCGGCGAGGACAAGGCCGCGAGCTTCGGCGTCAACGTCCGCCGCATCCGGCTGGAAACCATGCTGGTGGTCTCGCTGCTTGCCGCAATACCCGTCAGCTTCGTCGGCACGATCGGCTTCGTCGGCCTCGTCGGGCCGCATATCGCGCGCATGATCCTCGGCGAGGATCAGCGCTTCTTCCTGCCGGGCTCGATCCTGTCAGGCGCACTGCTGCTCTCGCTGACATCGATCGTCTCGAAGTCAATCATCCCAGGTGTCGTCTTTCCGATCGGCATTATCACCGCGCTGGTCGGGGTGCCCTTCTTCTTCTCGCTTATCCTCTCGAACAGGAGCCGGTCGTGGTAGCGCTTCAGTTGCAATCGGTCGGCGCCTATCACGGCCGCAAGCTCTTCGTCGAAGATGTGACGACGCCGGTGATGGAATCAGGCGAGGTCGTGGCGGTGATCGGCCCGAACGCTGCCGGCAAGTCGACGCTCTTCAAGCGCATCACCGGCCTCCTCAAAGGGCCGGGCCATGTCGTCGTCGAAGGGTCGAAGGCGAAAAACGCCATCGGTTACATGCCGCAGGATACCTCGGCCAACGCGGTGCTGACGGTCTATGAATCCATCTTGCTTGCCCGCAAGCAGGGCCAGTCCTGGGCAGTCAGCGACAGCGACCTGCGCTTCATCGACGAGATCATGAAAGCGCTGGATATCACCGCCATCGCCTTCCGCGATCTCGGCGCGCTTTCCGGTGGCCAGCGCCAGCTCGTCTCGATCGCCCAGGCGCTGGTCCGCGAACCCGAGATCATGCTGATGGACGAGCCAACCAGCGCGCTCGATCTTCACCGCCAGGTCGAGGTCCTCGACTTCATGCGCCGCCAAGCGCGTAGCAAGGGCATGATCGTGCTGATCGCCATTCACGATCTCAACCAGGCACTACGCTTCGCCGACAAGGTCCTCGTCATCGCCAACGGTCGCATGCACGCCTGCGGCACCCCCCGCGACGTCGTTACCGCCGAGATGCTGCGGGAGATCTACCGGGTCGAGGCCCGGGTCGAGAAATGCTCGATGGAATACGATCATGTGATCGTGGATGGGACGGCGCATTGAGGCTGGGGAACTTTGTGGCACACGCCAATCTCGAACGCGAGTTCACCCTTAATGACAGCGATCATTAGATCCGCCCGCCCCCGACGCTCTATATTACGGTCGCCGAACCGCCGAACTGCAACTGGGCTCTATGATATTTCGGCGCGCCGTAGACGGATATCGGTGCCACGCTTCCTCACCTTGGTATGCCCAATTTACGATAAACTCTTCGAGGTTAAAATCTCTAGAAGTCGCTCGCGCAACTCGATGTCACTTTTGGTTTGGCATTCCCAAATGATATGAACGATCCATCCAAGGCCGGAAAGGGCAATCTTAGCTTTCTCGTCCCTCTCAACATTGGCAGCGAATTTTTGGTGCCAATACTCGGTTCTCGATTTAGGAAGGGACGCCTTTCGGCATCCTTCATGTCGATGCCAGAAGCAACCGTGTACGAAGATTGCCGTTTTGGTTCGGGAAAAACAGAGGTCAGGTTTACCCGGCAAGTCCTTGCGATGCAGGCTGTATCTAAAGCCGAGTGCATGCGCCGCGCGTCTTACCCGCATTTCGGGTGTGGTGTCTTTGCCCTTCACGCGGGACATCAACCACGACCGTCGTTCCTGTGTGAGGTGATCCACAGTTACCCCTTTATAATGCGGCTGCTCTTCGACCTGCTCAACGCGATATGTGGAGCGGTGATCCCAAAATTTCGAGGGTATGAACGAGATGGCCACGTGTCCGATCGTACTCCTACCCATGACGATCCCCAGTTCTACCGACTATCAAATTCAGCTAGACGTTTACGGAGGAGCGCTCTTCTGATTCGAAAATGAAAAAGTTGTCCGAAGTGAGGGTTCCCTTTTTGTTCCATTTGCGTTAATGAGGGAACATGACAGACGAGACTGACCTCGACATCACAGCGTCAAAGCGTCGCCGGGCGACAAAGGCCGATGCCGTTTCGCCTGAAATCGCGAAGCCGAAGGGTAAGAGTCTTCAAAGCCACGGCAAAAATTCGAAGGTATATGTTCCCGTCATCCTGAAACTGTTTCAGGATCGCTGGCGACCCGGAGCCTCGACTGTCGTATTCTCACTCGATGACGTGCGAACGGCGGTTGAAGCAGTTAGGGCTGTATCCCCTAATCCGGACGCCATATCGTCGCGCAACCCCGCAGATGTAATTTACCGTATGCGTTCGCGAACGAAGTTGCCAGAGGAAATACTGGCGAAAGGCTTTCATGTCCTACGAGCCGTTGGACGCGGCCGCTATCAATTCGAGAAGGCGTCGAGCGGCATCATGGAGGTACCAGTCTGTGATCTTACCCCTGCTATCGACCAAACGCCGATGCCGGTACGACGATTGCTGCCAGAAACCATGGCGGAAATGGACGAGCAAGCTTTGCTGTCCGTTGTCGGATACTGCCAGCTACTCGACCACTTCACCGGCATGAAAATTTATCGACTGCGGTCGCACGTGCGGAAAAGTGTACCGGGTATTGGGCAAGCCGAACTGGACGCCATTGATGTGGGCATAGCATCTGGTGACGATGACGTGCCCGTCATCTTCCCGATTGAAGCCAAGGCCGTTTCAGACGAACTCAACCGTGTCCAAATATTCAACATGATACAGTATGCCGCCCATTACTTCCCCGGGATGAAGGTCCGGCCGTTGGCGCTGAAGGTCGATTACCAGTCCGCCGTGCATCTTATGGAGTTCAACGTAGCTGCTCGTCCAAGTGAACTTCGGGTCATTCGAAATGCCAGCTATGCCATCAACACATCAGAAGCCCAACTTGCGATGATCCGCAAAACGAATGTACCAAAACAATGACAATAAACCGACCTACAGGTATTGAACTTTTCGCCGGATGCGGCGGGCTATCAACCGGCTTTCTGGATGCAGGCTTGCGAGTCGCTGCGGGATTTGAACTTGATGCTCGCGCGGTGGACGCTTATAATTACAACCATGAGTACCGCGGCAGTCGGGGTTTTCTCGCAGACCTCAGCGCGGTGTCTGGAGCCGAACTGCTAGCGAAAGCTGGAATTAAACACGCCGACTTTATAATCGGCGGGCCGCCGTGCCAGCCGTTTTCGATCGCTGGCAAACGCCAGGGCAAACGCGACGTTCGTGCGGACCTAATCGGGCATTTCATACGTATTGTGGACGAACTCAAGCCGTCCGTATTCATGCTGGAAAACGTCCCCAATCTAGCATCGATTGACAACGGAGAATTCCTCGACGAGGTCAAGACCGAACTTCGCTTGCTTGGCTACAGCGTCGACCACATTGTGGTATCTGCCGCCGATTTCGGCGTACCACAGAATCGCAAACGACTTGTAGTACTTGGCGCAAGGGAAAAGAGGGCCGTGATCTTTCCGCCAGCGACGCACGGCACCCCCGAACGTCCGCATATATCCGCGTCGAGTGCGATCAACGATTTACCCGACGCGGGCGAATTCGGCGAAACCGGCATCTACAATCACGAACCCACAATGCATTCGGCCGATATGGTCGCTCGCTTAACCACGTTGGAGCCGGGCAAACGCGAGCGTGGATCATTCCATGATCGCTTGCACCCGGAGCGCCCATCGTACACATTACGCGCGGGATCGGGCAATTTTAGCCCACTTCGCCCCGTTCATTATAGGCACAATCGAGTCATTACCGTACGTGAAAGCGCGCGTTTGCAGGGGTTTTCCGACGATTTCCGTTGGCCAGACCGTATCCCCCGCTTGCAGCAGTATCGCCAAGTTGGGAACGCAGTACCACCGCCGTTGTCACGGGCGTTCGCCGAATGTCTCGCTGATCAAATGGGCTGGCAACTTGATCCAGCGGCTCTTGTCGGCGATTCGTCCGGCCGAGAGCCCGCGAATGTGCTCACCGATGACGAGCGTAAGGCCTTACGAGCTGCCAGAATGCGCGGGGCGTCTCTTGGAAAAGTGGCCCTCACTACGAAGTAGCGTAGTTTCGAAAATCAATGTCCGACTTTCGAGATGTTGTAGTGCGCCTGCAGCACGCCGCGGTTGACGATCGAGGCGATGTCGACGATCGAGCACTTGTTTCGCGGTAGCATGACCGCGCTTCCGCCTGGCTGGAGAGGAGATGCCGGTGAGATTGACGTCGATCGCCTGCTGCCAGCGTTCGTGCCGCATGTCTTCGGCCGGCACAGCTTCATCACCGCCAAGATGCTGCGCGAGATCTACCGGGTCGAGGCCCGGGTCGAGAAATGCTCGATGGAATACGATCATGTGATTGTGGATGGGACGGCGCATTGAGGTGGGCAACACCTGCCTCGTCAGTCGATCAATCGCTGCGCGGTAAACTTGTCGGTAACAAGCATGTCGATGACCCCCACGCGGAGCGCGCCTGCAATCGCGTCAGTCTTTTTGGACCCGCCGGCAAGAGCAATGACCCGGTCCACCCGTTCGAGATCCTCGAGTGGAAGGCCTATGACCCGGTCGTCCAGAGGTGTCTTGACCGGCTTGCCGTTTTTATCGAAGAAGCGAAGCGAGATATCGCCGACGGCTCCCGCTTCCGCGAGATCAGACAGTTCGCGAGAAGAAAAGATGTTGCCGGACCGGGCGAGAAGTTCGGACGGTTCGACTGCTCCGATCCCGACAATCGCAAGCGTTATGCTGCCGAACAGGTCCATCGTCTCGCGGACGAACGGGTCGGCCTGCATAAGAAACTTTGCCTCTCTGGACGACGTAACACCCTGCACGGGGAGCAGTTTCGGCTCGGCGCCAGTCAGCCGTGCTAGCCGCGTGGTAAGCTGCGTCGCATGCGTCTGCACTGAAGGATCCCCCATGCCTCCAAGGGTCTGGACGACGTATTTCGCCTGAGCGCTCTTCTGAGGATGAATGTTCTCGACCATCTTGAAAATGGTCTGGCTCCAACTGGAAACGCCGATGATCTCCCCCGGCGCAAGCGTCACCTCCAAGAGATGAGCCGCTGCCTCTCCGATACGGGCCATGATCGCTCCGTCCCGATCTTCCGTACACTCAACGACGATCGCCTCCGGCAGATCGTATTTCTCGCGAAGCGCGCCCTCAAGCTCGCTGTAGGTGCCGGCGGGAGGGATCACGCTGGTTCGCACGATATCTTCAGCCTCGGCACGCTTAAGCATGCGCGACACCGTCGCCTGGGAGAGGCGAAGGTGCTGTGCGATCTCCGCCTGTCGCCGCCCCTCCATATGGTACATCTGGGCGACCCTTGAAATCAGGCGGAGTTCGTTAAGGCGAGTCATCGCTAATCCCAGAGTGAATTTTTATTCACCTTTAGCCTTTGTTTCGCGGGCCGTCGAGCGGGCAAGCGCATCATTCCAGGTATCGAGAAGCAGCGCGCGATCCATGGGTTGCGGCTCAATGATTTGCGTGTTTCGCGGCAACTCCGCGACAACCTGGAGATTGCTCCACAAGCCGAGTGAAAGCCCCGCCAGATAAGCAGCGCCCAAAGCCGAAGCCTCGGGTGCTTCGCATTGGATCACCGGATGTTCGATGAGGTTCGAGACACACTGCATCAGAAAGCGGTTCTGGCTCGGTCCGCCGTCTACGTAGAGCGCGCCAAGCGCGCCGCCGCTCTGTGCTCGCATAGCCGCGATCACGTCATGCACCTGAAAGGCGATCGAGTCGGTGACCGCCCGCGCCATTTGCGCACGTGTCGTATTGAAGTTGATCTGGGAGAACAGGGCACGGGCGTCGGAATTCCAATAGGGTGCGCCCAGTCCCACGAATGCTGGCACGAAGCCCGGTCCGCCCGGTTCGGCGCCTGCCGCAAGTTCGACAAGGGCCGCCACGTCCGAAAGGCCGAGAATGCCTGCCATCCAGGGGAGACTGGCGGCGCAAACGAGAATATTGCCTTCGAAAGCGAAAGTCGGCTTTCCCTCGATACGCCATGCGACGGTGGTTGTGACGCCGTTGCGTGCGGGAATGAATTGCGGCAGCGTCGTCATTACCGAAGAGCCGGTTCCGAAGGTCACCTTCCCGTCGCCCGGCTTGAATGCTCCATGACCGAACAGGGCTGCGTGGCTGTCTCCGATCGCAGCCATTATCGGAGTGCCATCCGGCACCCCAGGCAATCCTTGCGTTCGGCCGAAATCGGCAGAGCTGTCGAGCACCTCGGGCAGAAGCGCGATATCCACGCTGAAAATCTCGCCAAGCTCCTCGCTCCATCTCTGCTCCCGGAGATCGAACAACTGGCTCCGGGCGGCATTCGACGCGTCGCAAACATGCCGGCGCCCGCCGGTCAGGCAGTGGACGAGCCAACTGTCAACCGTTCCGAGCCGCACCGATCGCCCGGCCGGAATGCGGTCGAGCAGCCATCGGAATTTCGAACCCGGGAACATCGGATCCAATGGCAGGCCTGTGAGCGCCTGCACACGGTCAAGGTGGCCTTCGACAATGAGACGTTCGCAATCCTGTGCCGTTCGACGGCACTGCCAGCTTACCACCGGCCCAAGTGCTTCTCCCGTTTCGGCGTCCCAGGCAGTGACTGACTCGCGCTGATTGGAAATGGCCACCGCCTCGACAGCCACGTCGGGGGTAGCCTTCAGGCAGGCATCGATCGCTGCGCAGACCGATGCGTAGAGCCGGCGTGGGTCTTGTTCGACCCAGCCCGGCTTCGGATAGGAAATGCCGACAGGAGCCGAACCTCTGCCGACAATTTCACCGTTTTCGGAAACCAGAACTGCCTTTGAATTGGTCGTGCCCTGGTCGATTGCCAGAATTGCCCGCATTCTATCCTCCCCAGATCAGACGGCAGCCGGGACGACAAAAAGCGTCCGGGCTAGAGCAATTCCAGGAAAAATGCCAAGCGGTTTTCCGTCCGGAATTGCGTAAGAACAAAAGTCACGTGATCCCAGTTACTTGCGCCTGATCAGCGACTGCGCCGCGTCGGCGATTGCGGACGGCGCCATCCCGAATTCGTCGAGCAGGAACTCTGCCGAACCGGTCGGAGCGTAGACGCCGGGAACTCCAAGACGTTTCATCGGGACCGGCGCATTGTCGACCACGACTTCGGCTATCGCGGAACCGAGCCCACCGAAGATCGAATGTTCTTCTGCTGTCACGATCGCTCCGGTTTCCTTCGCCGCGGCGATGATAGCCTCCTCGTCGATCGGACGAACCGTTGCGAGGTTGAGCACTCTGGCGTTGATGCCGCGGTCTGCGAGAATTTCGGCAGCCTTCAAGATGCGATGAGTCAAAGTGCCGTTTGCGATAAGGGTGACGTCGGAACCCTGGCGAAGCAGATTTGCCTTGCCGAGTTCGAACTTGTGACCCTCCGAAAGCAGATCCGGTACACCAACGCGAGACAGACGCAGGAAACAGGGGCCGTTGTAGGCCGCGGCCCACTCAACCGCAGCAGCTGTTTCGATGCGGTCACAAGGCGCAATGACCGGAAGATTGGGCAGAACCCGCGTCCAGGCAAAATCCTCGATCGAATGATGGGTCGGGCCGAGTTCGCCATACGCCATTCCCGAAGAAATGCCGACCAGCTTGACGTTGGCATTCGAATACGAAATATCGGCCTTGATCTGCTCCAGCGACCGTCCCGTTAGAAACGGAGCGGCAGCGCACACGAACGGAAGGCGTCCGCCATTGGCGAGGCCTGCTGCAACCCCCACCATGTTCTGCTCAGCGATACCGACATTGACGAGGCGCTCTCCAAACTTCGCCTTGAAGCCGCCGAGCTTGGAGGAACCCACAGAGTCGTTGCAGACGGCAACGATCGTTTCGTTTTCGGCTGCCAGCCGCTCAAGCGTGGTGGCGAATGCGTCGCGGCAATCGTAGAGCTTGGGTGCGTTTATTGGCGCGTTCATTACAGTGCCTCCGACAATTCTGCCAATGCGATTTCGTATTGTTCCTTACTTGGCACCTTATGGTGCCAGTCGACCCGGTCCTGCATGAACGATATTCCATGGCCCTTGTTGGTATGCGCAACGATGCAATGAGGTCTTGACCCCCGGTGTTCGAGAGCAGGAACGATTTCGCTCATATTGTTACCGTTGATTTCGCTGACTTCCCAATCGAACGCTTCAAGCTTCGGACGAAGCGGGGCGAGATCGTTGGTTTCGGCCAGAGCGGCGCCCTGCTGGAACCTGTTGTGATCGATGACCAAGGTCAAGTTATCGAGCTTGAACTGAGCGGCCGCCATGATCGCTTCCCAGTTTGAGCCCTCCTGCATCTCACCGTCGCCGGTGACGACATAGGTGTGATATTTGGCGCTCGAGAGCTTGGCCGCTATCGCCATTCCTACCGCGACCGGGAGACCGTGGCCAAGCGGCCCGGTATTCGTCTCGACGCCAGGAACCTTGTTGCAATTTGGATGCCCGTTCAGCCTCGAATGCGGCTGCAAGAAGGTGGAAATCTCATCCTCCGGGATAAAGCCGCGTTTTGCGAGCGTCACATACAGCGCGCATGCAGTATGCCCCTTTGAAAGAACGAACCTGTCGCGGTCGGGATGTTTGGGTTGATCCGGCCAGACATTCAGCACACGAAAATACAGAGCCGTCAAAATGTCGATGACCGACATCTCGCCGCCAATATGGCCGGCGCCCGCTTCAAAGACCGCCTGTAGATCGCGCAATCGGATCTGGCGGGCGATGCGCTCAAGTTCTATCGGATCCATGGATTCCTCCGTGCATAAATATTCAGTTATCAATATTTTTGCATAACAGGCCGATTAGTCAAGCCCCTTAGGCGGCCCGTGAGGGCACACGCCACGAGAAAGCTTATTGACAGCCGAATAGCAAGTTGTTAATGAATTTTCCAGCAGGCATGAATAATTATTCTACCGTGCACAAATATCGGATACAAGCCTACGCATAGGGAGGAGCAATGGTGGCGCTCGATATCAATGAACACAGGCTGTCGTCCGGAGCCTGGCTGAGCAAGCTCAAGGGAGCTACCGGCCCACTCGTGGGACTGCTCGCACTGTGCGTCTTTCTGAGCCTCAGCACAGACACGTTTCTTTCGGTTCGAAACGGCCTCAACATCCTCGATCAGATCACTGTTCTCGGCATCATGGCCGTCGGAATGACGTTCGTCATCCTGATCGGCGGCATCGATCTTTCCGTCGGCTCGGCACTTGCTCTGGCGATGATGGTCATGGGCTGGACCGCCAACGTCGCCGGTCTACCGCTGCCCGTCGGGATCGCTTTTGCTCTGGTCGCATCGGGCGTTTCGGGCCTGATCGTCGGACTTCTGGTGACGCAGTTCAGGGTTCCAGCCTTTATTGCCACTCTTGCGATGATGTCCGCGGCTCGCGGCGTCGCAAATATGATCACCGACGGCCAACAGATCGTGGGATTCCCCGACTGGTTCATGATGCTGGCAATCGATCGCCATTTCGGCGTGTTGACAGCCACTGTGTTTCTCATGCTTGCGGTTGTTCTTGCCGCGTGGCTTTTCCTGCACTTCCGGTCCGAAGGTCGCATGCTCTACGCGGTGGGAGGAAATCCGGAAGTCGCACGCCTGGCCGGTATCAACGTCCCGCTCGTGACGATAGCCGTCTATGTCGTGAGTGCCGTCCTTGCGGGGCTCGCAGGCATCGTGCTCGCCGCGCGGCTGGATTCCGTCCAGCCGTCCAGTGGTCTGGGTTATGAACTGGACACCATCGCTGCGGTCGTCATCGGCGGGACGTCGCTCTCCGGCGGCGCGGGCGGCATCGGTGGAACGCTGATCGGCGTTCTTATCATCGGTGTGCTTCGCAACGGTCTCAACCTTCTCAACGTCTCGCCGTTCCTGCAGCAGGTGATCATCGGCATCGTCATCGTGCTTGCGGTCGGCGCGGAGACCATTCGTCGGCGTCGCGCCTGACGAGCGGGGTCCGCCGCGTCGGCGGACCAGAAATACCGCCCCAGGAATTTGGGTCGGATCAATACCCCGAGGGGGAGGACATACCCGAGGGTTCCATCAAACAACGGAGGAAAATACAATGAAAATAGCGCGCACCATGCTCGCGTCTGCTGCACTGCTCGGCCTGACACTCGGCCCCGTACACGCGGCGGAACTGAAGAAGCTCGGCCTGGCCGTTGCCAACCTTCAGGCAAACTTCTTCAACCAGATCAAGCAATCGGTCGAAGCCGAAGCCAAGAAGCGCGGCATCGAAGTCATCACCGTCGACGCAAAGGGCGACGGGCCGACACAGGTCAATCAGATCCAGGATCTTCTGACCCAGAAAATCGACGCGCTGATCTACATTCCGGCAGGTGCGGCGGCTGCGACCGTTCCGGTCAAACTCGCCAAGAACGCCGGCATCCCGGTCGTAAACGTCGACCGCAACGCCGAGGGAGCACCCGGCGATACATTCCTTGCAACGGATTCCGTCGCGTCTGCCAAGGCCGTGTGCGACTACATTCTGAAGGAAGCCGGCGGCAAGGGGAAGATGGTCATCATCCACGGCCAGAAGGGCACGACGCCGGAAGTCGACCGCTCGAAGGGCTGCGCTGAATCTCTCAAGGCATATCCGGACGTCAAGGTTGTCGCCGAACAGTTCTCGAACATCTGGAGCCAGGACGAAGGCTTCCAGATCATGCAGAATATGCTGCAGGCAAATCCTGACGTTTCCATCGTGTTCGCACAGGCCGACGGCCTCGCACTTGGCGCCGCGCAGGCGATCAAGGTCGCCAATCCGTCGCAGAAGATCGTGGTTGGCGGCTTCGATGGCGACACCGCAGCTCTCGAAGCGCTCAGCAAGGGCGTCTTCAACGTAACGGCGACGCAGCAGACGCAGAAGATGGGCCGCGATGCGGTCGAGAATGCCGCCAAGCTTGTCGCCGGAGAAAAGGTACCGCCGGTGCAGCTTATGGATGCCACGCTGACAACCAAAGAAAACGTCGCAGGCTTCATCGCCAACCATCCATGATGAAGTCGAGGTCTTGAGGAGGTGTGCCGTGACTGATCCAGTTCTTTCCCTGAGGGGCATATCCAAATGGTATGGGCCGCTCCAGGTTCTGAAGAATGTCAGCTTGGACGTCTATCCGGGCGAAGTGGTTGCACTTCTCGGTGAAAACGGAGCGGGCAAGTCAACGCTATCGGGCATCATCGCCGGGTCACGCACGCCGTCCGAAGGATCAATGACATGGCTGGGGCAACCTTATGCCCCGGCCACCCCAAGGGAAGCGATCGACAAGGGCGTTGTCCTGATCCATCAGGAGCTGCAGCTTCTGCCGCAGCTGTCGATCGCGGAAAACGTCTTCATCGGACGCTGGCCGATGAAGAACGGCGTCATCGACCGCGCCCAGATGGTTCGCCGGGCCCAGGACCAGCTCGCTCGCTTGAACCTTCACATCCCCGCAACGCGGACGGTTGCCGGCCTTTCCACCGCAAATCAGCAACTTATCGAGATCGCCAAGGCGCTGGCTCTAAACGCAAAGCTCCTGATCCTCGATGAGCCGACAGCCGCCCTTGGCGGCGCGGAGACGGAAGCTCTCTTCGAACAGGTTCGGAAGCTTCGGTCAGAAGGCGTCGGCATCGTCTACATTTCCCACCGTATGGAAGAGATCAAGCAGATAACCGACCGGATCGTCGTTCTTCGTGACGGGGAGCGGGTGCAAGAATTCTCAGACAGCGCGACCCCGGTGCGAACGATTGTCGAGAGCATGGTCGGGCGCCCGCTTGACCGCTTGTTCCCTACCCTGCCGGTTCCGACAGATCGTCCGGTACTCCAGGTGTCCGGGCTGAGCTCGCCGGACAACTCGTTCCGTGACGTTACCTTCGAGGTCCGGGCCGGGGAAATTCTGGGGATCGCCGGATTGGTCGGCGCCGGCCGCACCGAACTGGTGCGTGCGATTTCGGGAGCAGATCCAATCAGTGCTGGCTCGATCAAGCTGGAAGGCGAGGAACTCAGGCTGCGCGATCCGGCGGACGCGATCGCCAAGGGTATCGTGATGGTTCCGGAAGACCGCAAGGAGCAAGGCCTCATCGTCGGGCACCGGATCAGCGAGAACATTATCTATGCCAATCTTGACAAACTCGGCGGCGGTTGGATCACGCCGCGCGTCAAGCGCTCCTTTGCAGAAAAAGCAGTTGCCAAGTTCGGGGTAAAGGGCCGTGCTGAACAGCACGCCTCGGACCTATCCGGCGGCAACCAGCAGAAGGTCGTGATCGCGAAGTGGCTCATGCGCGATCCCAAGGTCGTCGTGCTCGATGAACCTACGAGAGGCATCGACGTCGGCGCCCGAGCGGGCATCTACGACATCATCGTCAATCTTGCCAAACAGGGCGTCGCGGTCATCGTCGTAAGCTCGGACCTCGAAGAAGTTCTCGGAGTCTCCAATCGCATTCTGGTGCTTGCGCAAGGCAAGCAGGCGGGGATTCTCAATCGTGACCAGGCAAATGACGTTTCGGTCATGGAGCTAGCTACCATCTAAACAGACAGAGAAAGGAAGAGCGGTGTCCGACATCACTCTGAACGCCCCGAAGCTTTTCGATCTCAGCGGCCAGGTTGCCATCGTTACCGGAGCCGGCAGCGGCATTGGGCAGCGCATTGCCATCGGCCTTGCGCAATGCGGCGCCGACGTGGCGCTGCTCGACCGCCGAACCGACGACGGGCTGGCCAAGACGGCTGAACATATTCGTGCCGTCGGCCGCCGCTCGATCCAGATCGCGGCGGATGTCACGAGCAGGTCTTCCCTTGGAGATGCCGTAGCACGTACCGAAGCCGATCTCGGCCTATTGACACTTGCAGTCAACGCGGCGGGCATCGCTAACGCGAACGCCGCGGAAGAGATGGAGGAGGACCAATATCAGACGTTGATGGATATCAACCTGAAAGGCGTCTTTCTATCCTGCCAGGCAGAGGCTCGGGCCATGCTGAAGAATGGACGCGGCTCCATCGTCAATATCGCCTCGATGTCCGGCGTGATCGTGAACCGGGGGCTGAACCAAGCACACTATAACGCCTCCAAGGCGGGCGTGATCCACATGTCGAAGTCTTTGGCGATGGAATGGGTCGACCGCGGCATTCGCGTCAACACCATCTCCCCCGGATACACGGCAACGCCCATGAACACCCGCCCCGAGATGGTCCACCAGACCAAGCTCTTCGAAGAGCAGACGCCGATGCAGCGCATGGCAACGGTGGACGAGATGGTGGGTCCGGCGGTGTTCCTGCTGTCGGATGCGGCAAGTTTCGTGACCGGCGTCGATCTTCTCGTCGACGGCGGTTTCTGCTGCTGGTGATGGGAAAGCTCATTGCCGCCGCGGGAAAGTGACCGATCTCGCTTCCTCCCTGGCTGAGATCGAGGCGCTGAAGGGACTAACGGGCAAGACGGCGTGCGATATCGCCGTCTGCCCGCCCTTCACGCCGATCGAACGGACGGAGAGCTCAGGCGTCGTCATCAGCGTTCAAGACTGCCTGAATTCACGACGACCAGTTGAGCTCCAATAATGATCGCATGGTAGGTCGCACCCAGATTTTCTGTTTATCGATGGACAAGGAAAGAGCATGAAACGCTTTGAGCAGAAGACCGTCGTCATTACCGGGGGCAGCCGCGGCATCGGAGCGGCGATCGCCAAACGCTTTGCGGAAGAAGGCGCCAATCTCGTCGTCTCGGCCAACGAGGATCTCGTTCACGGCGTTGCCGAACAGATCCGGGCCGAAGGCGGCAAGGCGATCTCCTTCATCGGCGACGTCACCGACAAGGCGAGCGTCACCGCCCTCTACGATGCCGCCGAGAAGGAATTCGGCTCGGTCGACGTCTCGATCCAGAACGCCGGCGTCATCACCATTGCCCGCGTCGAGGATCTGACCGAAAACGAGTGGGACAAGGTCATGGCCGTCAACACCAAGGGCGTCTTCCTCTGCGCCCAGGAGGCGATATCAAGAATGCGCAAGCACAAGCGCGGCGGCCGCATCATCAATACGGCCTCCGGCCAGGCCCGCGACGGCTTTATCTACACGCCGCATTACGCCGCCTCGAAAATGGGAGTCGTCGGCATCACCCAGAGCCTGGCCAAGGAAGTTGCGACCGAGAAGATCACCGTCAACGCCTTCTGCCCCGGCATCATCGAGACCGACATGTGGGCTTATAACGACCAGGCCTGGGGCAAGCTGCTCGGCAACTACGCCCCCGGCGAACTGATGAAGGAATGGGTCGAGGGTATCCCGATGAAACGGGCCGGCTCCGGCGAAGACGTCGCCGGCCTGGTCACCTTCCTCGCCAGCGAGGACGCCGCCTATATCACCGGCCAGACGATCAATGTCGACGGCGGCCTGATCATGTCCTGACGCAGGTCGCCCAAAAGTTTGCAGCGGTTTTGGGACAAAGATCAAACCACCAACGAAGCACCGGGGCGACACGGTCGTCGCCTCCGTGTGAACAGTGTGTCCATCCGCGTGAGGGCAGCTTTGCATTTTTGCCCGGTCAAGTGACCTTGCCATCCGCCTGTTTTTGATCCTATCTTTGAAATGTTCTCAGGGCGGGGTGTAATTCCCCACCGGCGGTATCAGGAGCAATCCTGGAGCCCGCGAGCGCTTCTGGCACCTCCTGTCGGAAGGTCAGCAGATCCGGTGAGATGCCGGAGCCGACGGTATAGTCCGGATGGAAGAGGACAACACGGGCAGTCGCACTCCATCCCGGAGTCGGCTGACGTTTGTTCGCCCAAGGGCAGAAGGCTCGCTCACGGATTGAGCCGAGCAGACCATGTCAGCCCGCTGACATAACCCTTGAAAGGCCAGACAGCATGACTATCGCAAGAATTGAAGATGCCATATCAGCCATTGCTCGTGGTGAGATGGTTGTCGTCGTCGATGACCAGGACAGGGAAAACGAGGGCGATATCGTGGTCGCGGCTGATGCCGTCACCCCGGAAACAATCGCCTTCATGATGACCCACGCCCGTGGTCTCATCTGCGTCGCCATGGAAGGCGAGCGTCTCGATGCGCTCGATATCCCGCTGATGGTGCCCAATAATACGGAATCGCACAAAACCGCCTTCACGGTCTCGGTCGATTACCTCAAGGGCACCACGACCGGCATCTCGGCAGCCGACCGCGCCGCCACCGTCAGCGCCCTGGTCGACGATCGCGCAGAGCCTGCCGATTTCGCCCGCCCCGGCCACATATTTCCGCTGCGCGCCAACCCCCGCGGCGTGCTCGGCCGCCCCGGCCACACCGAAGCCGCCGTCGATCTCGCCCGCCTCGCCGGAAGGATCCCCGCCGGCGTTATCTGCGAAGTCGCCAACGACGACGGAACCATGTCCCGCCTGCCCGAACTCACGCTCTTCGCCGAACGCCACAACCTCCCCCTCGTCACCATCGAGGATCTGGTCGCCTACCTCGACCGCCAAGCGGAAAGAGACGTACGCGAAGTCGCCTGATCGGCGCAAAGCGACCAGCCCCGTCCTTCGAGGCCCCTGCGGGGCGCCTCAGGATGAGGCTGGAGAGAGGTTGCGGCCGCAGCGGCAAGGCACACCGACCAGCCCTCATCCTGAGGCGCGCAGGCCGCAGGCCGGAGCCTCGAAGGACGAGGGCGGGTGGCTGGGTCCCAGACGCGCACGGCTGGTTGCCACAGCACCCTATTTCCCGCCTATGTCCGGCTGATCGAAACGCCGCCATCGGCCAGCATCGCCGTCCCGGTCACGAAGCTCGACATGTCGGAGGCGAGGAAGAGCGCCGCATTGGCGATCTCTTCAGGTTGCGCCATGCGTTTCAGCGCATGCAGTCCCTCGACGAAGGCAAGGACTTCTGGCGTGGCATCAGGAGCGTTGGTGATGCTGGCGGGTGTGTCGGTGCCGCCGGGAAGCAGGGCGTTGACGCGGATGTTCTGCCTCCCGAGTTCGGCGGCGAGCACCTGCACGAAGCCGATCAGCCCCGCCTTGCTCGCCGCATAGGCCGCCATGCCAGGCATGCCGGCGGTGTGGCCGACGAAAGTCGAGGTGAAGATCAGCGACCCGCCGCCTTTTCCCATCGCCGCCGACTGGTACTTGGCGCCGAGGAAGGCGGCGGTGAGATTGGTCTCGATCGTCTCGCGCCAGCCCTCCACCGACAGCCCGGCAACCGGCCCCATCTCACCGAGGATGCCGGCATTATTGAAGGCAATGTCGAGCCTGCCGAAACGCGAGACCGCCGTCTCGACAAGCCTTGCCTGCAGCGCCTCGTCCCTGACATCGCCTGATATGGCGATGGCCTGACCGCCCTCCGCCTCGATTTCTGCGATGACGGCATCGAGCGCGTCCTGTCGCCGGCCGGTGACCACGAGCTTGGCGCCTTGCCGCGCAAAGAGTTTCGCCGCCGCGCGGCCGATGCCGGAGCTTGCGCCGGTGATGATGGCGATCTTGTCGTTGAGAAGTGTCATATCGGTTTCTCCTTCGTTGTTGCGAGATCTGAGATGCTCAAACATCAGGCGGTGCAGCCACCCGTTTCCCGCACAGGAAGAGAAAAACGCCTATGGACGAACCGGCAGCGCGACGGCGCGTCCTCATCGACGCCTTGATTGCGGCGTCGGAAGTATCGGGATTCACGTTATAAACGGTGATTTGCGGCGATCTCCACTCACACGCCTGCGTTGATGTCAGCGTTATTGTGCATCGCATCATCGATTTATGCTTTGTGTGACATTCATCCGATTCCCTTGATGCATCTTCGCGACTAAAAGGAGCGCACAGGTAACAGGAATCTCTTCATGCCGCGGTCACGCAATACTGAGGGCGCCATCTATATGAGCTTGGCGATGGCCGGTTTTTCCGCGAGCGACGCTCTGTCCAAATCGGTGATCGCCCACATGAACGCCGGCGAAATCATGTTCCTGCGCGGCCTCTTCACCAGCCTGCTCGTCTATCTGATCGCCTGGAGAATGGGCGCGCTGCGTTCCTGGCGCGTCATGCTGGAGCCGATGATCATCTTCAGGATCATCTGTGAGACGCTCGCCGCCGTCACCTATATCACCGCGCTCGGCATGATGCCGATCGCCAATGCCTCGGCGATCCTGCAGTCGCTGCCGTTGGTCGTCACCTTCGGCGCTGCCCTCTTCTTCGGCGAGCCGGTTGGGTGGCGGCGCTGGTCGGCGATCCTCGTCGGCCTCGTCGGCGTGATGATCATCATCCGCCCCGGCCCTGAGGGATTCACCGCCGCCGCCCTCCTCTGCGTCGCCGCGGTGCTGACGACGGCCGGCCGCGATCTCGCCACCCGGAGCATCAGTCCGGAGATCCCCTCGCTGATGATAACCGTCATCACCGCCATATCAGCCTCCTTCTTCGGCGCGCTGCTTATTCCGGTGCTCGGCGGCTGGCAACCGGTCAGCGCCGCAGCGCTTGGGCATCTCGCGCTCGCTTCGGTACTGGTGCTCGTCGGTTACCAGTCGGTCATCCTCGCCATGCGCACCGGCGAAATCTCCTTCGTCGCGCCGTTCCGCTATACCAGCCTGATCTTTTCCTCTCTGCTCGGATTCCTCTTCTTCGCCGAAGTGCCTGACAGCTGGACGCTCTTGGGGGCTGCGATCGTCATCGCCTCCGGCCTCTATACGTTCTATCGTGAGGCCAAGCGCCGTGTGTCGCCAATTGCGCAGGAATCCGCGCCGCGTGCGCCGGTTTGAGTAAGGATGATGGCTGAATTCTCGTTGCATAAATCTCATATAGCAGGCGTCGTGCTGGCCGGCGGCCGTTCGCAGCGCATGGGCCGCGACAAAGCGGGCGTGATGCTTGGGGCCGAGAGCCTGCTCCGCCATGTGCTGACCCGCCTCTCGCAGCAGGCTTTTCTCGTTGCCGTCAATGCCGATGCCGTCGCCGAGGAAGTGCCTGTCGTTCCCGACCGTTTTCCCGGCAAGGCCGGACCAATGGCCGGTATCCATGCGGCGATGGCTTATGCCGCCGGCCTTCCCTCAATCACCCATGTCGTCACCGTCTCGGTAGATTGCCCATTCTTCCCGGCCGATCTCGTCGCCCGGCTGGCGGCGGCGGTCGAGCACCCGTCGCAGATCGCCATTGCCGCCTCCGAGGGCCGCAGCCATCCGGTCTTCGGGCTTTGGCCGGTGACGCTGGCGGCCGATCTCGAAGCCTGGATCGCCACCGACGAGAAGCGCCGCGTGCGCGACTTCCTGTTACGGCATGACGTGACGGAAGTGGCGTTCCCGCTGCATCCGACCCGCGCCAGCCTGCTCGATCCCTTCTTCAACATCAACACGCCCGACGATCTCGTCGAGGCGGAACGCTGGCTGGAGGCCCTTCGCGGATGACCGCACCGAAAATCTTCGGCATCGCCGGCTGGAAGAACTCAGGCAAGACGGGGCTTGCCGTCCGACTGGTGACGGAATTCACCCGCCGCGGTTACAGGATCTCGACGATCAAGCACGCCCATCATGATTTCGACATCGACAAGGTCGGGGCCGACAGCTACCGCCACCGCCAGGCCGGCGCCCACGAGGTCACCATCGTCTCCGGCACCCGCTACGCCATCATGCACGAGCTGCGCGGTGCGCCCGAACCTGAGTTCGAGGAGATTCTCGCTCGTCTCGCCCCCTGCGACCTCGTGCTGATCGAGGGCTACAAGCGCGAACCGATCCCGAAGATCGAGGCCCGCCGCCTGGAGGCGGCCAATCGTGAACCGTTGGCGCCGAGCGATCCCCATATCTGCGCCATCGCCGCCGATCATGCCGTCACGGATACGGCCCTGCCGGTCTTCGATCTAGACGACATAGGCGCCATCGCCGATTTCATCGCTGACATCGTCGGCCTCAAAAAGGCTCGGCAGTAAGTCCCAGGGCCGGCCGCCGGGAAATGGCAATCCTCTATCCTCGATAGCGAAGTGCATCGACGACGAGGGCGAATGCCGGCGACGTATGCCGGCGGCTCGGATAGTAGAGATGGTAGCCGGAAAACGGCGGACACCAATCTTCGAGCACACGCACCAGCTGCCCGTCGGTAAGATACGTCGAGACGAGATCCTCCGGCATGCAGGCCAGCCCCGCTCCGGCCAGTACTGCGTTCAGCCGCAACGCTATATTGTTGAAAACCAACTGTCCTTCGACCCGAACCCTGAGCTCGCGCCCGTCCTTCTCGAACTCCCATGCATAAACGCTGCCATAGGTGGGCAGGCGCAGATTGATGCAATTGTGATCCGTAAGGTCCTGCGGCGCCAGCGGCTTCGGCCTGGTGTCGAAATAGGCCGGAGCGCCGACCACGGCCATGCGCATGTCGGGGCCGATGCGCACCGCAATCATGTCCTTCGCCACCTGTTCTCCAAGCCGCACCCCCGCATCGTAACGCTCGGCGACGATGTCAGTCAGACCGTAGTCGACGATGATCTCGACATTGATATCGGGATAATCGGGAAGCAGCTTTTCCAAGGCAGGCCAGAGGACGGCATCCGCCGCATGCTCGCCGGCATTGATGCGGATGGTGCCTGCCGGCTTCTCCCGCAACGCGCTCAAGGCAGCCAGCTCGCTTTCGATCTCGTCGAGCCGCGGTCCGATGGAGACGAGCAGGCGTTCGCCGGCCTCTGTCGGCGCGACGCTGCGGGTCGTGCGTGTCAGCAATCGCAGTCCAAGCCGCTCCTCGAGCCCGCGGATCGTGTGGCTGAGCGCCGATTGCGACACACCCAGCTTGCCCGCCGCCTTGGTGAAGCTTTGAGCGCGCGCGACGGCTAGGAAGGCGATGAGGTCATTGACGACGGGGCGCGGCATTGATGAAATTTCCTCATGGGTTCTTGCCGTTTATACCATCTAATCGCGACCTGGCGCACGCGCTAAATACCTTGCTACTCGAGTGGACATGTCCACCCCGACATCGAAAGGAAGGCAAAGATGGAGATCAAGCGAAGCGGTTCGCAGCCCTCGGCCAAAGGACCGGCCGATTGGTTTACCGGCAGCGTGCGTGTCGACCCGCTGTTTGCCGTGACCAGCCCCGCACGAGCGGCGGGCGCCAGCGTCACCTTCGAGCCCGGCGCCCGCACCGCCTGGCACACTCATCCGCTCGGCCAGACGCTGATCGTCACATCGGGCTTCGGTCGCGTGCAGCGCGAAGGCGGCCCCGTCGAGGAGATCCGCGCCGGCGACGTCGTCTGGTTCGCACCGGGTGAACGCCATTGGCACGGCGCATCGCCGACGACGGCAGTGACACATATTGCCATCCAGGAACAGCTCGACGGCAAGGTGGTCGACTGGATGGAGCATGTCACCGACACGCAATACCAAGGTTAGAAAAGGAAACGTCTATGCAGAAGCGTGAACTTGGAAAGAGCGGACTTCAAGTCTCGGCCATCGGTCTCGGCTGCATGGGGCTGAGTTACGGTTATGGCCCGGCGACCGATATTCAGGAAGCGACCGCATTGATCCGGCGGGCATTTGAACGTGGCGTGACCTTCTTCGACACGGCCGAGGCCTACGGCCCCTATAAGAACGAAGAGCTTCTGGGAGAGGCCCTCGCCCCGTTCCGCAAGGAGGTGGTGATCGCCACGAAATTCGGCTTTAATTTCGATGCCAATGGCGGCCAGAGCGGCATGAACAGCCGGCCGGAACAGATCCGCGCGGTGGCCGACCAGGCGCTGAAGCGTTTGAAGACCGATGTTATCGATCTCTTCTACCAGCATCGTGTCGACCCCGATGTTCCGATCGAGGATGTCGCCGGCACGGTCAAGGCGCTGATCGCTGAAGGCAAAGTCAAGCATTTCGGCCTCTCGGAGGCAGGCGCCCGGACGATCCGCCTCGCCCATGCGGTCCAGCCGGTGGCGGCGCTGCAGAGCGAATATTCGCTATGGTGGCGCGAACCAGAGCAGGAAATCCTGCCGACGCTTGAAGAACTCGGCATCGGTTTCGTGCCCTTCAGCCCGCTCGGCAAGGGCTTTCTGACTGGCGCGATCAGCGAAACGACCACCTTCGACAGCAAGGATTTCCGCAACGTCGTGCCGCGCTTTTCTCAGGAGGCGCGAAAGGCCAACCAGGCGCTCGTCGATCGTCTCGGAGAAATCGCCGCCCGCAAAAAAGCAACCTCCGCGCAAGTGGCTCTCGCATGGCTGCTGGCGCAGAAGCCCTGGATCGTGCCGATCCCCGGCACCACCAAGCTGCACCGCCTCGAGGAAAACATCCAGTCCGCCGAGGTCGAACTGACGGCTGAAGATCTCCGTAGCATCGAAAGCGCGCTCGCCACGATCAAGGTGGAAGGCGATCGTTATCCCGCACATCTGCAGGCAAGGGTCGATCGCTAAAAGCGGCCGAAAGACCGTCAGGGCGAATCGCTCATCCGAACACGAGAAGCGAAGCGGCCACAACCACCTGCGGCCGCTTCTTCATCGATTGCATCATCGTCTCGGTGTCGGCGCATTATCCCGGAAAGCCGGTATCGCCTCCAGCCTGGCGACAATCTCGGCGATATTGGGCCATAGGGCGAGATCGAAGCCGAGGCGCCGGGCGCCGATCGCCTGCGGGAAGAGGAAGATGTCGGCAATGCTCGGCTGATCCCCGATGGCGAAGGTCCCCCGCCTGCGGCCGGCGATCATCGTCTCGACCGCGGCCATTCCCTCGCCGACCCAATGACGATCCCAGGCGGTGATGGCATCGGCATCAGCCTGGAACGTGGCGCGAAGATGCAGGCCGATCCGCGGCGGCAACAGCGCATGGATCTCGGCTGCGATCGCAAGCGCGATTGACCGCGCCAGAGCCCTGCTCTCCGCCGTGTCAG
Organism: Rhizobium leguminosarum bv. viciae; assembly: GCF_012276115.1. GTDB lineage: Bacteria > Pseudomonadota > Alphaproteobacteria > Rhizobiales > Rhizobiaceae > Rhizobium > Rhizobium leguminosarum_T. Next base: position 38,608 of record NZ_WIEU01000027.1, read on the forward strand.
GCAGCAGCGGTGGTTCAGGCTGCAGCTCATCGAGATACTCGACGATCGCCAGTGACTGGGTGAGGAGAACGCCGCTATCCGTCAGCAAGGCCGGTACAAGCCCTTGCGGATTGACGCTGCGATATCCGGCCTGCCGGCTCTCGGCATTTTCGCCGAGGATGGTCACCGGCAGCGCTTCGGCCGTCAGTCCTTTCAGGGCGAGTGCGATGCGGACTCGAGATGTCGCCGAGGAAATTTCGTTCTGATAGAGTTTCACTGTCTTTCTCCCTGGTGAACTAAAAGAGCAGTTGGAACGGCGGCCGCTCCCCTGAGGATGCCGCCGTCACGAGGCCGGCAAGCGGCGACGGCTCCTGTGAGCTTACATTGTAGATGCAGGGCGCTGCGAAAATCGTCGCCCCCAGAATGCAGATGATCATCAGCCTCATTGGTTCCTCCATCGACGAGGCCCGACCGACCTCGCCATGTTTCTTTTGGCGATCGATCCCATCCGTCAGGCAATGCTCAATTCGACATTGATATTGCCGCGGGTTGCTTTCGAATAGGGGCAGGTCCGGTGCGCTTCATCCACAAGCGCCCTTGCCAGATCCGCTTCGATGCCCGGCAGGCTGACCTTGAGGCGAGCCTGCAGGAAATAGTCGCCGCCGGTCGCCCCAAGATCGACCTCGGCGTTGACGGCGGCATCTGCAGGAAGCTTGACCTTCAGCTTGCCGGCAGCAATGCCGATCGCGCCGACGAAGCAGGCAGACCAGCCGGCGGCGAAAAGCTGTTCGGGATTGGTCCCGGCGCGGTTGCTGCCCGGAGGCGAAAGCTTGATATCCAGATGCCCGTCGTCGCTGTGCGATGCGCCGTCGCGCCCGCCCGTCGTGTGGGTCCTGCCGGTATAGAGAACCTTGTCGATCTTCGTCATGGAACACTCCTTGTGTTGCGTCGCTGCATGCGACTGGCCGCGGCGCGGCCGGGTTGACGGAGTGTGGTTTGACCGACGGATATATCGGCCATGTTTCCGAAAACGCCACAAATGTCACAAAAAGTAGCATCCGGTATCCAGGACATCTTCGCATACAAAACCTGGCGAGATTTTGCGGCGACCCCCGACGTCAATGGATGGTGACTTCCGCGGCCAGGCCGCCGCCGGCGCGATTATAGAGCCGGAGCGACCCGCCGATCTTGGCCGTCAGCTGCTGGGCGATCGCAAGACCGAGACCGGTGCCGCCGGTCTCCCGGTTTCGGGATTGCTCCAGCCGGAAGAATGGCTGCATGGCGGCCTCGAGCATATCGTCGGGGATTCCAGGCCCACGGTCCATAATCGTGATGACGATATCGTTTTCTACGCTTCGCTCGACGCCGATCTCGGCGGCGCCGGCAAACTTCAGCGCATTGTCTATGAAGTTCGACAGGATGCGGCGAAGGGCATGCGGCTTGGTGAAAGCGGCACCCTGAACCAGGCCGATGACGGTGACTGCCTTTCCGATGTCCTGGTAGTCGTAGGCTATGCTGTCGATGAACGAGGCAAGGTCAATGCGGGCATTTTTCTCCCCACTGCCGTGCGCACTGCGCGCATAGGCTATGCCGTCCTGGACGAGGCGCTGGATTTCGCCGAGATCGTGCACCAACTTGCCCTTCTCCGGTGACTCCTCCGTCATGTCTGCACGCAGCCGCATGCGGGTGATCGGCGTCTGCAGGTCATGCGAGATTGCCGCCAATATCTGGACGCGCTCTTCGAGATAATGGGCGATCCTCTCCCGCATCGCGTTGAACGCCCTTGCCGCATGCGCGACCTCGCTTGGCCCGGCCTCGCTCAAAGCCGGACTGTCCTTGTTCGGATCGAGAGCATCGGCGGCGGCGGCAAGCTCGCCAAGCGGCCGGATCGCCTGGCGAACCGCAAACCAGGTGCAGAGGATGAGCAGCACCATCTGGACGACGAAGACATAAGGCAGCCACGCGGCGATCGGCATGACGCCCTTCGGCGTGACGTCGATCGTCAAGGGGCTTCCGTCGCTCAGCGTCAGATGCGCCTGCAATCGGTTCACATCGCCAGGAATCCGTTCGATACGGATAGGAAAGCGGTGCCCGATGGCCTCCTCGATCTTTCCTGAGATTTCTGCCCCTTTGCTTGATGTGTCAGGCACGCCGGGAAGGCCGGGCCCGAGCACGAAACGATAATTGCCGCGGCTCAGCCGGTCGAGCAGATCGCCGCGTTCGCCTGGCGGAAGCCGATCAAGAACCGCAATCGATGTCGCCACGTCGTTTTCCAGCGTGCCGAGCATCACCGCCTTGGCCGACATGTACCGCTCCATATAGAGCACACTGAACGACAACCCGTAGGCCAAGGCCAATCCGATCAGGAGGATGAGAAATATCCGCGACCGCAATGTGCTTGGCCACGTCAGGCCCGAAGGCCAGGGGATTGCCGCCTTCATTGGCGCGGCTCCGATATTTCGACCGGAACCGAAAACACATAGCCTTCGCTGCGCACCGTCTTGATATAGGTCGGTTCGCGCGCATCGTCGCCCAGCCGCTGACGCAGGCGACTGACTAGAAGATCGATCGAGCGATCGAAGAGATCGGCGTCGCGGCCCTGCGTCAGGCTGAGAAGCTGGTCGCGATTGAGCACACGCTGCGGGTGATCGATGAAGACGCGGAGCAGACGGTATTCGGCGCCGCTGAGCGCAATCGCGGTCCCTTCCCTGTCGAGAAGATGCCGGGCGACCGTATCGAGCCGCCAGTCACCGAAAGTCAGCAACTGTCCGGCCTCGCTGATCTGCAGGTTGGGAGGCAGCATCCGCGTCCGCCGCAGCACCGCTTTGATGCGGGCAAGAAGCTCACGCGCAGCAAAGGGCTTGGGAAGATAGTCGTCGGCGCCCATTTCCAGCCCGAGGATCCTGTCCATCTCGTCGGTGCGGGCCGTCAGCATCAGGATCGGGATCGTCTTGTGCCGGCCGGCGCGCAGTTCGCGGCACAGCACCAGCCCGTCGTCTCCGGGCATCATCACGTCGAGCACGATCAGGTCGACCGCATTGGCTTCGACAAAACTGCGCATCTGCCGTCCGTCGGCGGCAACGCTCGTGCGCAGGCCGTTCTTCTGCAGATAGCCCGAGACCAGCTCGCGGATTTCGCGATCGTCATCGACGATCAGGATGTGATCGACATGATCCATATTTCCCTGTTCCTTATCGATAGAAGCGGCCGCGCCGGTCGCTTCGTTCCTGACCGAAGCGACAGACGCGACCTACGCATATTCCGCTGGCCGGAGCAACGAGGCGCTGCAACCGGCATCGTCGACCTAGAAACGATCGACGTCTATGACCGCCTGCGCAAAAGCCTGCGGCGCTTCCTGAGGCAGGTTGTGGCCAATGCCGCCGCCGATCGTCCGATGCTCGTATTTGCCGGAGAATTTTCCGGCATAAGCGGAAGGCTGCGGATGCGGCGCACCGTTTGCATCGCCCTCCATGGTGATGGTCGGCACCGAAATGATGGGCGTTGTGGCAAGCGTCGTCTCGTAGGCATCATACTTGGCCTCGCCTTCGGCAAGCCCCAGGCGCCAGCGGTAATTGTGAATGACGATCGCGGCGTGGTCAGGATTGGCGAAGGCGGCGGCCGATCTGTCGAATGTCGCATCGTCGAAGTTCCACTTCGGCGAAGCCGTCTGCCAGATGAGCTTTGCGAAATCATGGGTGTTGGTCTCGTATCCCAGACGGCCGCGTTCGGTGGCAAAATAGAACTGGTACCACCAGGCAAGTTCGGCTTTGGGCGGAAGCGGTTTCTTGTTGGCCTCCTGGCTGCCGATCAGGTAGCCGCTCACCGATACCATCGCCTTGCAGCGCTCGGGCCAGAGCGCCGCCATGATATTGGCGGTCCGCCCGCCCCAGTCGTAGCCGGCAATGACGGCCTTCTCGATATCGAGCGCATCGAGCAGCGCGATCATATCAGCGGCGAGCGCTGACGGCTGGCCATTGCGCGGCGTCTGATCGTCCAGGAAGCGGGTCGTCCCGTAACCGCGCAGATAAGGCACGATCACCCTGTAACCTGCCGAAGCAAGCAGCGGCGCGACATCGACGAAACTATAGATGTCATAGGGCCAGCCATGCAGCAGCAATACGACCGGGGCATCCGCCTTTCCCGCCTCGGCATAACCGATATCGAGCACGCCTGCCTTGACCTGTTTCAGCGCTTCAAAGGACGTGTTGGTCCCAGGCTTTATAGCTGGCACCGATGCGGCCGTCGTGGGCGACTGGGCGGCGGCCATGCCGGCCACGCCGAACTCGACGGCCGCAAGGGCGACTGCCGTCATGCCGAAGAAACGGCGGCGGTGATGGTTGATTTGCTCTGACATTGGTCTCTCCTGTCGAATGGATCACAGTGCGGATATGACGCGGCGCTTGTATCGACCATATGTCGCAAGTCTCCGATTTTTGAATACGGATGTAGCTTCCGGCCGTGAGGATACATTCTGATACAATCGCGGCGACCGAGCAAAGCATCGCACCGGCAGCAGACATTTCGCCGCGGCCCACGCCGGGACGGTAGTTTGTATCGCTTTGTATCGTCAGCGCCTCATCGCAATAGTTCGGTACATTTCCCCGCCAAACCCGACACATCGGGGATACGTCCGCCCGGCCATATCCCCGCCGTTGCTGGTTCAGGCTCCATCGCCGTCCAGAGCCCGATCAATCGGTTTCAAAGGAAACGATGATGACACTTCTGATCATTGCCTATCTCGGAGGCGCGCTGACGATCCTCAGCCCGTGCATTCTCCCCATCCTCCCCTTCGTCTTCGCGCGTGCCGGACAGCCCTTCGTCAGAAGCACGCTGCCTATGCTGGCGGGCATGGCCGCCACCTTCGCGCTGGTCGCCACACTCGCCGCAGTCGGTGGCAGCTGGGCCATTCGCGCCAATGAATATGGCCGCCTTGCCGCCATTGTCCTGCTTGCGCTCTTTGGCGCCAGCCTGCTTTCGCCGCGTTTCGCAAGCACGCTTGCCCGGCCGGTCGTCGACCTTGGCAACAATCTTATTAACGCCACCGGCGGCGGGCGCGGCACCACGACAGTCAAGAGCGCGCTTCTTCTCGGCGTTGCCACCGGACTGCTCTGGGCGCCTTGCGCCGGTCCGATTCTCGGCCTTCTGCTGACCGGAGCTGCATTGCAGGGCGCCAATCTGCAGACGACCTTCCTGCTGATCGCTTATGCCGCTGGTGCTGCAAGTTCGCTTGCGGTCGCCCTGCTTGTCGGCGGCCGGATATTCACCGCCATGAAGCGTTCGCTGGGCGTTGGCGACAGGATTCGTCAGGTACTCGGCGCCGCCGTGCTGGCGGGTGTCGCCGTCATCGCGCTCGGCCTCGACACCAGCCTGCTCGCCCGGCTCTCCTATGCCAGCACCACATCGCTGGAACAGGCCGTCCTCGACAGGCTGCATGCAAAGCCGCTGAGTGGCGCATCTTCCGAGCTGGCGAGCAACGAGGTAATGGTCGCCGCAGCTGACGCGAGGAAGCCCTTTCGTAGCGACTTGCCCGTCGAAGGCCCCGCCCCTTCGCTCGACGGCGCGGTCGAATGGCTGAACTCTGAGCCTCTCACCACGGAACAGCTGCGAGGCAAGGTCGTGCTCGTCGACTTCTGGACCTATTCCTGCATCAACTGCATCCGTACCATCCCCTATGTCAGGGCCTGGGCCGAAAAATATGCGGATCAGGGTCTCGTGGTGATCGGCGTCCACGCCCCGGAATTTGCCTTCGAGAAGAAGATCGACAACGTCAAGAAGGCGATCGGCGACTTCCAGATTGGCTATCCCGTTGCGATCGACAATGATTACGGCATCTGGCGCGCCTTCGAAAACAGCTACTGGCCTGCCGCCTATCTGATCGATGCCAAGGGCCAGATCCGCTACCACCATTTCGGCGAAGGCAATTACAACAGGACCGAAAAGGCCATTCAGGACCTGCTGCGAGAATCCGGCAGCCAAACGACGGCGAGTGCGCCGGTCGTGCCGGATGCCAAGGGCGTGGAAGCAGGTCCTGATCTCGGCAATATCCGCTCCGGCGAAACCTATCTCGGCTACCAACAGGCGGCGAACTTCGCCTCTCCCGAAGGGCTGCAGGCAGACACAGCGCACAACTATTCGATTGCCGAACCCGGCCTCAATGGCTGGGGTCTGGCCGGAACCTGGACCGTCGGCCGGGATCAAGCGACGCTTGATCAGCCGGGCGGCGGCATCACCTATCGCTTCAGCGCCCGCGATCTGCATCTCGTTCTTGGTCCCGGCGCCAGCGACAAGCCGATCCGCTTCCAGGTGAAGATCGACGGCAAGGCGCCGGGGCTCGACCACGGCTCCGACATCGATGCCGATGGCAATGGCACGGTGACCGCGACGAGGCTTTATCAACTCGTCCGCCAGTCCGGCACGGTCGCCGCCCGCAACTTCGAGATCCGCTTCCTCGATCCCGGCGTGCAGGCTTACGCCTTCACATTCGGCTGAACCTGAAACGCATCAATATCCCGATCATCAACAATGACCAAAGGAGTGATAGTCATGTACAAACGTCTTCTTTTCACTGCAGCGCTTGCATTTGCCACCACCGCCATCGCGTTCGCAGCAGAGGCTGCCGCGGTCAAGAACATCGTGATCGTCCACGGCGCGCTGGCAGACGGCTCGGGATGGCGCAAGGCGACGGACATTCTCGAGAAACGCGGCTTCAACGTCACCATCGTCCAGCAGCCCATTTCCTCGCTCGACGACGATGTGGCGGCGACCAAGCGGGTTCTCGACCTTCAGGACGGACCGGTCCTGCTCGTCGGACACAGCTACGGCGGCATGGTCATCACCGAAGCCGGCAACAATCCCGCGGTCGCGGGCCTGGTCTATGTCGCGGCATTCCAGCCCGACAAGGGCGAAAGCCTGCTAAGCCTCGCCAGCTCGAAGCCCGCCGGCAGCATGGATATAAAGGAAACGAAGGACGGCAAATATCTCTATCTCGATCCGGGCGCCTTCGCCGCGGATTTCGCAGCCGACCTTCCGCAAGCCGAAGCCAATTTCATGGCAAAGTCACAGGTCTTCGCCGCAAAGCAGGCATTCTCCGCCAAGATCACTCAGGCTGCATGGCGGTCGAAGAAAAGCTGGTCGATCGTCGCCACCGAGGATCGCTCCATCAACCCCGAGCTGGAACGCGACATGGCAAAACGTGCGGGAAGCGACGTGACTGAAATAAAGGCAAGCCACGCCGTCTTCGCATCCCAACCAGAAAAGGTCGCCGATGTGATCGAAACGGCAGCGAGGAGAGCCGGCGAGTAGCACGCGCAGCCAGGAATGCCCTAAGCAGTCGCGAGGATGAAGCCTCTGGTCGGAGGGCCACCCGACCAGAGGCGTGACGAAGTCGTCCCTGCCGGCCGAAATGTCAATCTCGTCGTCCCCCCCGCTTCCCGCAGCCGAAGTCGGGCACCATTTATGCGGCATTGTGACTATTCCATCAAAAAATGGAAGATTAGTCACAAATTCTCATTCCAAATCGCGGGGTTTCCCTATAAAATTGAGGCGATATGCCATATCGCGCGCAGCCGGTTGATGCAGAAGCTGTATCTCCGCGCAAATGCCGGATCGTAGGTCGAGGGAAAAACGAGATGGGAATGGCAGTCCCTTGTTAAATTTTCATCAGAACACTATTGCAGTGTAAACGATAAGGGAGACACGCGATATGGATAGTCGCAGGGGCCGGCGCATCGCAGTCTTGTCCGAGGCCCTTTCACAACATCGCATTCTGCACATCAAGAATGCTGCTGAGATCCTGGGCGTCTCAGAGATGACGGTTCGGCGTGATGTCAGCGCCAATGCAAGCCAGTTCGCGTTTCTCGGCGGCCATATCGTTCCGGCTGTCGAAGCGGAAAACGATCCCTATGAAATTTCCAAAGCAGCCGACAGTCATGCCGCTGCAAAACGGCAAGTTTGCACACAAGCCATTGATTACATTCACCATGATGATACGGTGTTTTTCGATTGCGGCACCACGTTACCCTATCTGGTCGATCTCCTCCCAGACCAGATTCACATAACGGCGATCTGTTACGCCATGAATGTCGCCGATCGTCTGACGCGAAAACCCAACGTTCGCCTTGTTATGCTCGGTGGTCTCTACCATCCCGCATCGGCGAGCTTTTCCGGGGCCACGGGGCTGGAAATGCTCGATCAGCTTGTAATCAACGTGGCATTTCTTTCTGCAGCCGGTATCGATGCCCGGCGTGGCGCGACCTGCGCGCATTTTCACGAAGCGGAGATCAAGAAAAAGGCGATGTCCCGGGCACGAAAGAATATTCTTCTCGCCGACAGCAGCAAAATCGGCAAGCTCAAGCCGGCCTTTTTCAGCGACATGAAGTCGTTCGATGTGATCATCACCGAAAACGGTATGAACGACTTCGACTGAGAGATCCGCATTTTTTCTGCGCCTATTGAAATCTAAACTTGACGCAGCGGCGCGGTGATGCAAACGTCACAAACAGTGAAAAAAAAGTCACATTTGACCCAGTCGTGAAGCTTCCGCTTCGTGCGTCTGCACTGATGGCAACAGGACTTTCACGCTCTGGCCGGGAGGATTCGATTTGGAAACCGTTGCTGTTCACAATGCGGCAAACGCGACGCATCACGCAGCCCCTTCGCGATTGCCGGACGGCACCCATAACCGGCCGCGCAATACCGGGATGGAGCTCGATCTGTCTTGGGTGCTTGACACCCGGGTCAACCTGTCTGCCACAGAGCGCCGTATAGCCTCGCTTCCCGGACGCCGCACCGTCAAAAAGGACGCACAGGCAGCTTGGCTCCTGAAGGCGGTGACCTGCATCGACCTGACGACATTGAACGGCGACGATACCCCCGAACGCGTCAAACGGTTGTGCGCGAAGGCGATGAATCCGATACGCGCCGACATTCTGGATTCCCTTGGCATGAGCGGGCGTTCGATCACCACCGGCGCCATCTGCGTCTACCATCGTTTTGTTGCAACGGCGGTCGAGGCGCTCGGAGATTCCGGCATTCCGGTCGCCGCGGTTTCGACCGGTTTCCCTGCCGGCCTCAGCCCGCACCACCTCAAGCTCAAGGAAATAGAGGCGTCAGTTGCCGATGGCGCAAAGGAAATCGACATCGTCATCACCCGCGAGCATGTGCTGACCGGCAACTGGACAGCACTCTACGAGGAAATGAAAGAATATCGCGCCGCCTGCGGTGATGCGCATGTCAAAGCCATTCTGGCGACCGGCGACCTGAAGACGCTCCGCAATGTCACCAGGGCCTCGCTGGTCTGCATGATGGCGGGAGCCGATTTCATCAAGACCTCGACCGGCAAGGAAGGCGTCAATGCGACGCTGGCCGTGACATTGACCATGCTGCGGGCGATCCGCGCCTATCAGGAGCGCACTGGTATCAAGATCGGCTACAAGCCGGCCGGAGGCATTTCCGCGGCAAAGGACGTGTTGAACTACCAGTTCCTGATGAAGGACGAACTGGGACGCGAGTGGCTGGAGTCCGATCTCTTCCGCATCGGTGCATCAAGCTTGCTTGCGGATATCGAGCGGCAGCTGGAGCATCACGTCACCGGTGCCTATTCGGCCCTCAACAGACACCCGATTGGATGATCCAGATGACTGTTGCAAAGTATTTCGACGAAATGTCCTACGGCCCTGCCCCTGAATCCGATATCGAGGCTCGCGACTGGCTAGCGCGCCACGCTTCCGGTTTCGGTCACTTCATCAATGGCGCCTTCGTGCCCTCCGCGTCGGGCAAGAACTTCGACACGTTCGAGCCAGCCACCGGCAAGGTCCTGGCGAAGCTCGCGAACGGCGGCGCGGCGGATGTGGACAACGCGGTTGCTGCTGCCCGCAAGGCACAGGCATCATGGGCGCGATTGCCGGGCCATGCGCGGGCGCGCCATCTCTATGCGCTTGCCCGGATGATCCAGCGCCACGCGCGTCTGATTGCTGTGGTCGAGGCGATCGACAACGGCAAGCCGATCCGCGAAACCCGCGATCTCGACGTGCCCCTGGCGGCCCGTCATTTCTATCATCACGCTGGATGGGCGCAGATCCAGGACACGGAATTTGCCGATCATGTGCCGGTCGGCGTCGTCGGCCAGATCATCCCGTGGAATTTCCCATTCCTGATGCTGGCCTGGAAAGTGGCGCCGGCTTTGGCGCTCGGCAACACCGTGATCCTGAAGCCTGCCGAATTCACCTCGCTGACGGCACTTCTCTTTGCCGAACTGGCATCCGCGGCGGGCCTTCCGGCGGGCGTACTCAATATCGTGACGGGAGAAGGCGAAACAGGCGCGCTGCTCGTCGGGCACCAGGATATCGACAAAATTGCCTTTACCGGATCCACCGAAGTCGGGCGCGTTATTCGCGAGCGCACCGCGGGTAGCGGTAAATCGCTGACGCTGGAACTCGGCGGCAAGTCCCCTTTCGTCGTTTTTGACGACGCCGATATCGACGGCGCCGTGGAAGGCGTAGTCGACGCGATCTGGTTCAACCAGGGACAGGTCTGCTGCGCCGGTTCGCGGCTTCTGGTCCAGGAAGGCATTGCCGATCTTTTCCATGAACGGCTGAAGCGCCGCATGCAGACATTGCGGGTTGGTCAGCCTTTGGACAAATGCATCGATATGGGTGCGATCATAGCGCCCGTGCAATTGACGCGTATCGAAGCGCTGGTGAAAAAGGGCGTTTCAGAAGGCGCGACACTGCATCAGGCCAAGGTCGACCTGCCGAAGGGTGGCAGCTTCTACCCGCCGACGCTTCTGAGCGGCGTGCAGCCGACATCGATCGTCGCGACCGAGGAAATCTTCGGCCCGGTTGCGGTCTCCATGACTTTCCGCACACCGGAAGAGGCCATCCAGCTTGCCAATCACACCCGTTACGGCCTCGCCGCCAGCGTCTGGAGCGAGACGATCGGCTTGGCGCTGAACGTGGCGGCAAAACTTGCAGCCGGCGTGATCTGGGTGAATGCCACCAATCTTTTCGATGCCGCCGTCGGTTTTGGCGGCAAGCGCGAATCCGGATTCGGCCGCGAGGGCGGACGCGAAGGTTGCTACGAATATCTGAAGCCGAAGGCTTGGGTCGGTCGCAAGGCCCGTGCAGCAATGCCCGCAATTTCGCAAGTAAAGCCGGTTGCCGGCGATTTTGCCCTGCCAACCATCGACCGAACGGCAAAGCTCTTCATCGGCGGCAAGCAGGCGCGTCCGGACGGCAATTATTCCCGTGTCATCGCCTCGCCCAAGGGCAAGGCGATCGGGGAGGTCGGCGAAGGCAACCGCAAGGACATCCGCAATGCGGTGGTTGCCGCACAGGCCGCCTCCGCCTGGTCGAATGCGACCACTCATAACCGCGCCCAGATTCTCTATTACATCGCCGAAAACCTCAGTGGCCGCGCCGACGAGTTCGCCGCGCGGATAACAGCGATGACCGGAGCTTCCGCAGCCAATGCAAACGCCGAGGTCGACGCCGCGATTTCGCGTCTGTTCACCTACGCAGCCTGGGCGGACAAATATGAAGGCGGCATTCACCAGCCGCCGCTTCGCGGCGTTGCCCTGGCCATGCCGGAAGCCATCGGCGTCGTTGGCGTCATTTGCCCGCCGGAAGCGCCGCTGCTCGGCTTTATCAGTCTGATTGCGCCGTTGATTGCCACCGGCAATCGTGTCGTCGCGGTGCCGAGTGAGGCCTTCCCGCTTTCGGCCACGGATTTCTATTCCGTTCTGGAAACGTCGGATGTGCCTGCCGGTGTCGTCAATATCGTCACCGGGTCGGCGATCGAACTGGCAAAGATCCTTGCGGCGCACAATGACGTTGATGCGTTGTGGGCCTTCGGCTCGGCAGAACTTTCGACGACGGTGGAGAAGCTGTCGTCGGGCAATCTCAAGCGAACCTTCGTGGACAATGGCAAGGCGACGGACTGGATGGACAGAGCCGCTGCCGAAGGCGCGCTATACCTTCGCCGCGCTGTGGATGTGAAGAATATCTGGATCCCCTACGGAGAATAAGGGCTCCAACTCTGGTCATCCGGGCGGGAGGAGAACCGCACCGGCAGGCGAGAACGACGGAATTTGAGGGAATCGCAGAGCTGTAAAGGAGCTGCGGTTATTGGGCTCTGTTTTGCGGCACGAGGTGCTGCGAAATGGTGCAACTAAGGGAGGATTTTCATGCTGAAGAATATCGATCCGGCTCTGAATGCGGATGTGCTGCATGCGCTCCGGTCCATGGGGCATGGCGACACGGTCGTCGTTTCCGACACCAATTTTCCTTCGGATTCCATTGCCCGGCAAACGATGCTCGGCAAGCTGTTGCGGATAGACAATGTGTCTGCTGCCCGCGCCATCAACGCTATTCTTTCGGTAATGCCGCTGGATACGCCGCTGCAGCCGTCTGCCGGGCGAATGGAAATCATGGGCGCGCCTGACGAGATCCCTCCCGTGCAGCAGGAAGTCCAGGCCGTTATCGACGGCGCCGAGGGCAAGCCGGCGCCGATGTATGGCATCGAGCGTTTCGCCTTCTATGAGGAAGCCAAAAAGGCCTATTGCGTCATCACCACGGGCGAAAACCGCTTCTACGGCTGCTTCCTCTTCACCAAAGGCGTGATTCCGCCGGAAGCCGTTTGAAGGGAAACGATAATGAAGGTGGGTGTTTCGATCCTCGGGATCTTCGTCGCCGACACGGCCTATCTGGCCAAGCGCATGCCAAACGTCGGCGAGACCATCACCGGGACCGGTTTTGCAGTAGGTCCGGGCGGCAAGGGATCCAACCAGGCTGTCGCTGCTGCCCGCGCCGGTGGAACAGTCTCCTTCATCTCGAAGATCGGCCGCGACACTTTCGGCGACATGGCGCTGAAGACCTATGCAGAAGCAGGCGTGACGCCGAAGGTTGTGCAGATGGACGATATGCCGACCGGCGCTGCCTTCATCTACGTCAATGACGGTAACGGCGACAATGCGATTATCGTCTATCCAGGTGCCGCAGGCACCATCGGCGTTGATGATGTTGAAGCGGCACGCCAAACCATCGAGCAATCGGCTGTCTTCGTTACCCAGCTCGAACAACCGGCCGAAGCGGCGCAGCGCGCCCTCGAAATCGCCCATGCGGCCGGCGTTACCACTGTTTTCAATCCAGCGCCGGCCGAGCCGTTTCCAGACACGATCTATCCGCTCTGTGACTATATCGTGCCAAACGAAACCGAGGCAGCCGCCATCGTCGGTTTTCCGCTCGACACGTTCGACGACGCCAGACGGGCTGGCGACGCCTTTCTTGCCAAGGGCGTGAAAGCCGCGCTGATCACCCTGGGTGGTCGCGGTGTGCTGTATCATACGGCCGGGCAATCGGTTCATGTTCCGGCGGTCTCGTCGGGAGCCGTCATCGACACCACCGGCGCCGGCGACGCATTTGTCGGCGGCTTCTCGGCAGCGCTCTCGCGGGGCGCTAGTCCGGTCGAGGCCGTGCGTTTCGGCTGCGCGACCGCCGGTATTGCGGTGACGCGGCGGGGTACCGCGCCTGCCATGCCGAAGATCGATGAAATCGAGGCGCTTCTCCAGAAAGGAGGCGCAGCATGACCCGCAACGACCCGATCAAACACTTCTTCATCTGGCCGGCGTTGCTGATCGTGCTGGTGATCTCGATCTTCCCGCTGATCTACTCGCTGACCACCAGCTTCATGAGCCTGCGGCTCGTGCCGCCGATCCCCGCGCGGTTCGTCGGCTTCGGCAACTATGCGGAACTGCTTCAGAATCCGCGCTTCTGGAGTGTCACCTGGACGACGACGATCATCGCTTCTGTCGCGGTGACGCTGCAGTATGTCATCGGTTTTTCCGTGGCGCTGGCGCTCAACCGTCGGGTGCCTGGCGAAGGTCTGTTCCGGGTCAGCTTCCTGGTGCCAATGCTGGTGGCGCCCGTTGCCGTCGCACTCATTGCCCGCCAGATCCTCAATCCCACGATGGGCCCGCTCAATGAGCTGATGACCGTCTTCGGTTTTCCCAACCTGCCGTTTCTGACACAGACCAGATGGGCTATCGGCGCCATCATTTCTGTCGAAGTGTGGCAGTGGACACCCTTCGTCATCCTTATGCTTCTTGCCGGGTTGCAAACTCTGCCCGAGGACGTCTACGAGGCTGCCGCGCTTGAAAATGCCAGCCCCTGGCAACAGTTCTGGGGGATCACGTTCCCGATGATGCTGCCGATTTCGGTGGCCGTGGTCTTCATCCGCCTCATCGAGAGCTACAAGATCATCGACACGGTGTTCGTCATGACAGGCGGAGGGCCTGGCATTTCGACCGAAACGCTGACCTTGTTCGCGTATCAGGAGGGCTTCAAGAAGTTCAACCTCGGCTACACCTCCGCCCTCTCCTTCCTCTTCCTGATCGTCATTACCGTGATCGGGCTCGTCTATCTCGCCATCCTGAAGCCCTATCTGGAGAAGCACAAATGAGCGTGCGTGACCTCAAAGGATCCGGCCGCTGGTGGGCGCTCGCAGGCTGCCTGCTCTGGCTGGCCTTCACCTTCTTTCCGCTTTATTGGGTCGTGATCACCTCGTTCAAGTCGCCGCTTGGCGTCGTCGGCGGGCCGACCTATATTCCATTTGTCGACTTCGACCCGACGCTGACAGCCTGGAGCGAGCTTCTGTCGGGCGCGCGCGGCCAGTTCTACAACACCTTCATCGCCTCGACGATCGTCGGGCTTTCCGCATCGTTGCTGGCCACCTTCATCGGATCGATGGCAGCCTACGCGCTGGTGCGCTTCACCTTCGAGGTCAAGCTGCTGTCCGGCGTGATTTTCGTCGTTGTTGCCTTCGGCGGATATCTGCTTGGCCGTCATGTGCTGGGCTACGGACAAGCTATTTCGCTGATCTACGCCTTTGTCGCTGCGCTTGCGCTCGCCATCGGCTCCAGCCGTATCAGGCTTCCGGGGCCGCTCCTCGGCAATGATGATATCGTCTTTTGGTTTGTCAGCCAGCGCATGTTTCCGCCGATCGTCGCCGCCTTTGCCTTGTTCCTGATGTATACGGAAATGGGCAAGTTGGGGTTCAAGCTGGTGGACACCTATACAGGCCTCACCTTTGCCTATGTCGCCTTCTCGCTGCCGATCGTGATCTGGCTGATGCGCGATTTCTTCGCGGCACTGCCGGTGGAAGTCGAAGAGGCGGCGATGGTCGACAATGTGCCGTCGTGGAGAATTTTCTTCGGTATCGTCCTGCCCATGTCCAAGCCAGGCCTGATCGCGACATTCATGATCACGCTCGCCTTCGTCTGGAACGAGTTCCTGTTCGCACTCTTCCTGACCAGTTCCAAATGGCAGACACTTCCCATTCTCGTTGCCGGGCAAAACAGCCAACGCGGCGACGAGTGGTGGTCGATATCGGCAGCCGCCCTGGTCGCGATCATACCCATGGTCGTCATGGCGGGCATTTTGAGCAGGCTGATGCGGTCTGGCCTGCTTTTAGGAGCAATAAAGTGACCGTTCGACAAGCCTAGTCATTGTTCAATTCCGGGGAGGAAAACATGAGAAGATTGCTACTGAGTTCAACGGCCGCAGGACTACTTGCCATGGCGGGCGTCACATCCGCGCTCGCGTGCGAACCGGACTACACCGGTGTCACGCTCACCGCCACGACGCAGACAGGCCCCTATATTGCTTCTGCGCTGCAACTCGCGGCCAAGGGCTGGGAAGAAAAGACCTGCGGCAAGGTGAATGTCGTCGAATTTCCGTGGTCGGAACTCTATCCGAAAATCGTAACCTCGTTGACCTCGGGTGAAGACACGTTCGACGTGGTTGCCTTTGCGCCGGCCTGGGCACCGGACTTCACCGACTTTCTCTCGGAAATGCCCAAGAATATGCAATCAGGTGCCGACTGGGAGGACATCGCGCCGGTTTACCGCGAGCAACTGATGGTCTGGAACGGCAAGGTCCTGTCGCAGACCATGGACGGTGATGCCCATACTTATACCTATCGCATTGATCTGTTTGAAAACGCGGAAAACCAGAGCGCCTTCAAGGCGAAGTATGGCTACGATCTGGCCCCGCCGAAGACATGGAAGCAGTATCTCGACATCGCTGAATTCTTCCAGCAGCCGGACAAGGGCCTTTGGGGCACGGCGGAAGCCTTCCGCCGTGGTGGCCAGCAATTCTGGTTCCTGTTCAGTCACGTGGCGGGATACACCAGCCATCCCGACAATCCCGGCGGCATGTTCTTCGATCCCGACACGATGGATGCGCAGGTCAACAATCCGGGCTGGGTGCGCGGCCTTGAGGAATATATCCGCGCCTCCAAACTGGCGCCGCCAAATGCGTTGAACTTCTCGTTCGGCGAAGTGAACGCCGCCTTCGCCGGTGGCCAGGTTGCCGAGTCGATCGGCTGGGGCGATACCGGCGTCATCGCCGCCGACCCGAAGCAGTCTAAGGTTGCTGGTAGCGTCGGCTCGGCATCCCTGCCGGGATCCGACGAGATCTGGAACTACAAGACCAAAAAGTGGGACAAGCAGCCCGAGGTCGTCCAGACTTCCTTCATGGCCTTCGGCGGTTGGCAGGCAGCCGTACCGTCGTCCTCCAAGAACCAAGAGGCCGCTTGGAACTATATCCAGTTCCTGACGAGCCCGGCGGTTTCCGGTCAGGCGGCCATCACCGGCGGCACAGGCGTCAATCCTTACCGTCTTTCGCACACGACAAATACGGCGTTGTGGTCGAAGATCTTTTCCGAGCGTGAGGCCAAGGAATATCTTGGAAGCCAGAAGGACGCGGTGACCGCCAAGAATACGGCGCTCGACATGCGCCTGCCGGGCTATTTCTCCTATACGGAAATTCTTGAGATCGAGCTTTCCAAGGCATTGGCTGGAGAAGTGACGCCGCAGCAGGCGCTGGATACCGTGGCTGCCGGATGGAACAAGCTGACGGACGAGTTTGGCCGGGACAAGCAACTGGTAGCCTATCGTTCGTCGATGGGCCTGCCTGCGAAGTAAACCCATCCTCAACATCCCATCCCGGCGATGTCGGGATGGGATTAGACATCGTTGGAAGAAGAAGCAAACCATCGCCGCTTAGAGCGCCGTGCGTCCTTTCGGACGCACAATGGACGCTCTAACTCTTTCAGTCCACGCATCGCGCCTTCCGAAAATCGACTCCGATTTTCGGGCCGATGCGCTGGGCCAGGCGATGGAATTCTCATGAAAAGGTTACAGCATGTCCCAGGTGCGTTTGGATCAGGTCACCAAGTCCTTTGGTAGCGTTGAGGTCATCCCTCCGCTCGATTTGGCAATTGCCGACAAGGAATTCGTGGTTCTTGTCGGACCTTCCGGCTGCGGGAAGACAACCACCCTGCGGATGATCGCGGGGCTGGAACAGACGACGTCAGGGGAAATCCGTATAGGCGAGCGGGACGTTACCACGCTGCGCCCGGGTCTGCGCAATTGCTCCATGGTGTTTCAGAATTACGCGCTCTATCCGCATATGACGGTTGCCGAAAACATCGGCTACGGCATGAAGGTGCGCGGGACGCCGAAGCAGGACATCGATGCCGCCGTCGCAAATGCGGCGCGCATCCTCAATCTCGGTGCCTATTTGAAACGCAAGCCGAACGCGCTCTCAGGTGGCCAACGCCAACGTGTGGCGATTGGCCGGGCGATTGTTCGCCAGCCGGATGTGTTCCTGTTCGACGAACCGTTGTCCAACCTCGATGCTAAATTGCGCATTGAAATGCGAACAGAAATCAAGCTCTTACACCGCAGGCTCAAAACCACGATCGTGTACGTTACACATGATCAGGTAGAGGCGATGACGATGGCAGATCGGGTCGTGGTTATGAATCAAGGGCGGATCGAACAGGCCGCTGATCCGATCACCCTTTATGAATCTCCGAAGAATCTCTTTGTTGCTGCCTTCATCGGCTCGCCAAGCATGAACTTCATCGAGGGGCAACTTGTGCAAAACGCCGGTGGAATTGCCTTCCAAGCCGAGGGTGGGGTCGACATTCCGGTTCCTACACAAAGAGCCGAGCGCCTTTCGGTGGCAGTGGGACAATCAGTGGTTCTCGGAATCCGACCGGAACATACTATGGTTGGGGATCCCAACGTTTCAACTGTGAGCCTTCATGTCGCCGATATCGAGCCCCTCGGTCCATACACACTGGCGATCGGCAAGGTCGGGCCAGCGGCCTTTACTGCCCAGATCCACGCGTCATCGCGCGTTGGCCCGGATGACAGGATTAGCGTTCCAATTGATACTCAAAAAATGCACTTTTTCCTTAAAAGTACCGGAGACACGGTGGGCTAAAAAGCACCGTAAACTTGTACGGCAATCCCCAAGAAGACATGCTGACATCGCAATCTGCGCCGTATGAATTCAAAGATACGGGGCGTCGGCAGCGCCGCATAGGCCGCTAAAAGGCGTCGCAATGTGGAAAGAAGAAGCAAACAGAATGCCCCTCCCCAAAATGGAGAGGAGCACCCACATCATCATTTGTTGGAAGCGACCGGGCGGACCAGTGCCGTGACGCGGCGGATGGTGACGCGGCGGTTTTCCTGTTCTGGGTCTGATGTATTGACCTTTAGGTAGCGCTCGCCATAGCCCTGCGTCGCCAGGTTTTCCGGCGCGATGCCGTAGACATCGGAGAGCACGTTGGCGACCGACTCCGCCCGCTGGTCGGAGAGGATCAGGTTGCTCTGGTCGGAACCAACCGCATCGGTATGGCCTTCGATCAGGAAGGTCTCGCTCGGATCCTTCTCCAGCACTTGGTTGATCGCGTCGGCGACCTTGCGCAATGTGCGTGCCTGGGCCATCGGGATTTCGGCGCTGCCGGTGGCGAAGGTGATCGTGTCGAGATCGATACGACGCACCTTGTCGCGAATACGGGCGGAATACTTCACCTCGTCAAGCGAATAGACGCGCTCTACCTGCTCGACGGGCGGCTCTCTGAGGAACTCGTAATAATCCCGGTCCGGATCGCTGCTGGTGTCGATGATATAGTCGTTGAGCGGCACGCGCAGCCGCATCGGCGGCAGATCGGCGCCCGGATCCTCGAAGTAGTCGCGATCAGGGTCCTCGTAGAGATCTGGCGAGTAGTAGAGTACGTATTCGCGCCCGCGGGCATCGACGCGCGACCGCTGGATGATATCGCCGTAGCGGTTGCGGATCGTGACGATGCGATAGCCCTCCGGCCGCGCGATCGTCTCGCGATAACGATCGCCCGACAGCTGCTCATAGCTTGGCCGTTCGCCGTCGCGCAGAAACCGCCTGTCGTCGTCGCTGCGCACGATCACTTGATTGTTGTACTGAATGATCACGCGGCTGTCGTCGGTGCGGTCGTCGATGCGCGCGCCCTCAGGACGGACGAATTGCGGCCGGGTATCGAGCCTCGTGCCTTTCTCGCTGGTCACTGCCTCGAGCTTGATCGCCGGTGCCGCAGCGGTGGCAACGGCCTGCGCATCGGCGTCCGAGGTCGGCACCTTCACTTCCTGGCTCTCGGCGCGCAGCTTGTCACGGTCACGGCGACCTTCCCGCCCCTTGCTGCGGTCGGCATCCTTGTCGCTGTCGAGCACGGCTGCACCGTTTTCGACCGGCAGCACGACGGTCTCGTTGCTCTTGGCCGGATCTGCGGCGATCTTCTTGCGGCGCTCCAGCTCCTCGGGCGAAACCTTTTCCGGCGCTGGAATGGCCTGCTCCACCTGCTGACCACTGCTGGCATCCGGTAGCGGCTGGGCGGTGTCGGTGGCTGGCGCAGCCGGCTGTCCGCCGTCGGGCTGTTCGCCGGCGGGCTGTTTGGCGGCAGGCTTTGCAGCCGTGCCATCCTTGGGCGTTTCGGCGGGCGCGGCTTCGGGAGCGGCTGCCTTGTCTTCGGTTGGCTTCTCTGCGGGTGCCGCAGCCTCGCCCTTTGTCGGCTTCTTGGCAGGCGCTTCGGCAGCGGGTTTTGCCTCCGGCTTCACCTCGGGCTTTGCCTGTTCCTCGACCGGCGACACCGCCTCGGGAGCGGCAGTTTCGGTCTTAGCCTTGCCCTTGTCTCGGCCCTGGGCCTTATCCTGCCCTTTTTCCCGCTTACCGCCTTCGGGCTTGACCTCGGGCTGGGCCTGTTCCGTCTCCGGCTGAGTTTCCTTGGCGGCCGGCTGCTGCTCGGGCGCCGGCTGCGCCTCAGGCTCGGCTTGCTGCGTCTCCTGCTTCTTCGGCTTTCTCGGCTTTTCCTGCGTTACGGGTTGCTCTTCCTGCTGCGGCTCGGCTTCCGGCTGAGCTGCCTGCTTAGCTTTCCGCTGCGGTTTGCTTTCGGGCGCAGGCTCCTCCCTCGGCGCTTCGGCCTTCGGCGGTTCCGGCTCTGCCTTGGGTTCGGGCGTAGGCGCCTCCTTCCGCTCGGCCTTCGGTTTCTCGGCGGGCGCCTCCTTCGGCTGCTCGGCGGCCGGCGCCTGTTCAGCCGGAGCTTCCTCCTTCTGCTTGCGCTTCTTCTTTAAGAGCTCCTCCTCGGAGGGCGCGTCCTGCGCCACTTCGAAGCTGCCCTGTTCAATCTGCCGCACGGCTGCAGTCTCGGTTGCGGCGCCGCGCGCGGCGGCCATTGCCGATGCCGGCTGCAGCGCCAGCGAGAGGGAAAGCAGCGGGAAGGCTGCGCTCGCAAACAAACTTGATTTCTTGCCCATCGGGTTTCCTCGATCCTGTTTGAGCTTCTTGAGGCCGCCAGGCCCTGGTTCCGCCCCCTAGCGTCGCAATGAGGCGAAACGGCGAAATGGCAAAGCGCCAACCCACCGATTTGTTCCGGTTCTAGAAAGCTCCGGATTAACCTCCCGTGAATGTTGCAGTCTGCTTTCGTTCATCTCGCCTGTTATTTGCACCGCACAATTGCGCGGGAATTTCTGTTGCAATTCCATGAAAAAAAGTCTGATTATCGCCACAAGGCGGTGTCGACACCGTTGAACTGCGGCCGTCAGCCCAACAGAAAAACGAGCGACGGCTACCAACAGAGAGGATCCTCATGCTTAACCCTACCCGTATCTTCGCGGCAGCCTCGATCGCGGCAATGTCGCTCTTTGCCAGCTCGGCCATGGCCGAGGGCGAAAAATACGTGATCGGCACCGATTCGACCTATCCGCCCTTCGAATTCGTCGATGCCAGCGGCACGATCCAGGGCTTCGACATCGACATCACCAAGGCGCTCTGCGCTGAAATGAAGGCCGAATGCTCCTTCGTCAGCACCGACTGGGACGGCATCATCCCGGCGCTCAACGCCAAGAAGTTCGACATGATCGTCTCCTCCATGTCGATCACGCCGGAGCGTCTGAAGCTCGTCGATTTCTCGAACAAGTACTACAACACCCCGCCAGCCATTGCCGTGCCGAAGGATTCGACGATATCAGACGTCGCCGGCCTCAAGGGCAAGGTGATTGGCGCGCAGACCTCCACGACGCACGCCAACTATGCCGAGAAGCATCTCGCCGACACCGAGCTGAAGCTTTATCCGACCGCTGACGAATACAAGCTCGACGTTGCCAGCGGCCGTGTCGACGCCGTCATCGACGACGTCGTCGTTCTCTCCGAATGGGTCAAGTCCGACGCCGGCGCCTGCTGCAAGATCCTGACGACCCTGCCGGTCGACAAGGAAATCAACGGCAACGGCGCGGGCATTGCCATCCGCAAGGGCGACCCGTTGAAGGAAAAGCTGAACACGGCGATCGCTGCGATCCGCGCCAGCGGTGAATACAAGAAGATCCAGGACAAGTACTTCGACTTCGACGTTTACGGCGAATAAGAAATTCGTTATCTCGCCGATGAAGGTAATGGCGGAAGGCTTGCTCTTCCGCCATTTTTGTTTGACAAAGAGAGCAAGATTAAAACGGCAAAAGCCGTGAGGGGAATTCTCGCATGGGCGGATTATTTTCCGCGCTGGGCTCCTTCTGGAGCTGGATTGTGCACATTTTCGATCCGCTGTGCGGGCCCGTTGGCATCTTCACTTGGTTCGGTCAGTCGACGATCCTTGCCTGTGGCGATACCGGCTGGGGCGACGAGATTGCGCTTGGCCTGCAGGTCACCGTTTCGGTGGCGATCGTCACCCTGCCGATCGGCCTCGCCATCGGCTTCCTGGTGGCGCTCGGCCAGCAGTCGGAGGAAAAGTCACTGCGGCTGGCGGCCGGCATCTACACGACGATCTTCCGCGGCCTGCCGGAGCTTTTGACGCTCTTCATCATTTACTACGGCATGCAGATGCTGATCCAGTCTCTGCTTGCCTTCGTCGGTTATGACGGGCCGCCGATCGAGATCAACGCCTTTCTCGCCGGCGTCATCGCGCTTTCGGTCGTCTTCTCCGCCTACTGTTCGGAAGTGTTGCTCTCCGCCTTCCACGCCATTCCCAGGGGTCAATATGAAGCGGGCGACGCGCTTGGGCTGCATCGCGGCCGCACGCTGCGCCTGATCATCCTGCCGCAGCTCGTGCGCATCGCGTTGCCGGGCCTGACGAACCTCTGGATGGTGCTCCTGAAGGACACCTCCTACGTCTCGATCATCAGCCTCGCCGATATCCTGCGCCAGACGAGTGTCGCCGTGCGCGTGACAAAGGAGCCCTTCTTCTTTTATGGTGTGGCCTGCTGTCTCTATCTGGTGCTTGCCATCCTCTCCTCCTTTCTGCTCGTCTATGTCGAGCGTTGGGCCAAACGTTCGGAGGTCCGTCGATGAGCTACGCCGAAACGCTGATCCCGCCGCAGCCAGCGCCCCGCGAGTTGATGAAGCCGATGACGCCGGCGCGCATGGCCGGCTATATTCTCGTCGCCATCTGGGCCGTGCTCGCGGCCCTTCTTGTCATTTCCGTCATCAATGGCTGGGATCCGGAAAAATTCATCCGCTACGGGCCGCGTTACCTCCATGGTCTCTGGATAACGCTGAGCCTCGTTTTCATTTCCGTTATCTGCGGCGCCATCCTGTCGTTACCGCTTGCCGTGGCGCGAATGTCAAACAATCGCGTGCTGAACGCGCTGGCCTACGGCTACATCTATTTCTTCCGCGGCACGCCGCTGCTTGCCCAGTTGTTCCTGGTCTATTACGGCCTCGGCGTATTCCGGCCGCAGCTTGAGGCCGTCGGCATCTGGTGGTTCTTCCGCGAAGCCTGGTATTGCGGCCTTTTTGCCATGACCATCAATACCGCGGCCTACCAGGCGGAAATCCTGCGCGGCGCGATCGAAAGCGTGCCGCACGGCCAGCGCGAGGCCGCCGCGGCACTTGGCATCCATAACAGCATCGCCTTCCGCAAGATCATCCTGCCGCAGGCCTTCATCGTCGCACTTCGCCCTTACGGCAACGAGATCATCCTTTTGATCAAGGGCTCGGCGGTCGTCGCCATCATCACCGTGCTAGACCTGATGGGCGAAACCCGCTACGCCTTCTCCCGCACTTTCGACTACCAGACCTATCTCTGGGCGGCGATCTTCTACCTCACCATCGTAGAGGCCTTACGCCATCTCTGGGCCTGGTTCGAGCGCCGCCTGACCCGGCACCTCAAGCGCTGATTCATGACGCCCAAAACTGTGTCGCGGCTTTGGATTATGGCATTCATCAAACAAAAGCCGGTTTGGCAGCACTCTTGGGACGATGCTGCCAAGACATTGATATTAAAAATAAATTGTCCTTTTACGAAGTATCTGTAAAGCTTCCGTTAACCACTCGCATGTTTCCATATCATGTAGCGCTAATAAGCGCGCGAGTGGGAACAAGAAGAAGCGGAATACGATGCACAAGGACATGGAAAAACAATTGAAGGGCTATGGTCTGACGACCGCCCAGATCCTCTACCGTCTGCCGGACCACCCGGTGATCTTACAGACCTATGTCTGGCAGGATTACGACCTCGCTCCTGATTTTCCCGAAATGCGCGGTTTCCTGAAATTCTGGGAAGAGAAGCTGGACGGGCCGCTGCATTCGGTGCGCTACATCCACCGCAAACTGATCTCGGCAACCGAGTGGCGGGCACTCAAGGGCGAGTTCATCCTGCACTGATCGGCTCTGCAACATGATGCCGAAAAGTGTGAACGGTTCGGGCGATATGTTCTGACCGCGTCAGACATGCGCCTCGCCATGGCCGAATTCGCCTTCGTCGCGATCCGGGCGAAGCGCGAAACCGAGCATGCCGAGATAGAAGGCGACGACGATGGCAATGACCGCAAGGCCGGGAACCGGCCCGAGCACGGCATTGTCGATGACATAGGCCCATGACTGCGCCTGCAGCGCCGGCATGCCCTCCGCCTGCAGCTTCGGCGTCGAGATCTTCAGGCACCAGGCGAGCAACAGGATGAAATACATCCAGCCGTAGTTGCGTTTGAGCCGGCGGTGCATCGCCTCTTGATAGCTGAGCAGGAAGCGCGGCTTGCGCAGGCTGCTGGCGACCACAACCGCCCATTCGCTGCCGGCATTGGCGTCGGGCGCCAGGATTTGCGCGAAATAGCAGCGCTCGATCTGGCGAATGCGGGCGCGATAGATATCGAAGAAGCGATAGCGCCGTGCCTCGATCATCAGAAGCAGTGTCACCAGCATCATCCCGAACAGCAGCACCCCGTGATGCGAAGTCGGCGTCGACAGCGACACCGAAAGCAGTGCTGCGACCACGGTGATCGCCCAGTTGGACGTCCGGTCGATGCGGTCGCGCCAGCTCGTCATCCGCCCGAGTTCACCACGGTAATAATGGCTGAGCGTGTTGGTGACCTCGTTTGGTGTCGTAGGTAGCAGTAATGCCCGGCCGGCATCTCCTTCCCTCGCCGATGATGTCCTCACTGGCTCCGTTTTCATGGCCTTTCCTCCCTCGGTCTTCTTTTCGGCCATTCTGCGCCCGCAATCGCACCATTGCAAAACATCGAAAGCAGTCTTAGACGCATGCCTGAAATAAAAGGACGGCCTGAAACAAAAGGACGATGGACTGCGATGGCAAAGAAGATCGACGAAGAAGCTCTTGGCGAGGCCTACAACCGCGCGCTGGCGCTGGAAAAGGCCGGCGATGTCGACGCCGCCGTTGCAGCCTATGAGGAAGTCCTGACGATCGATCCCGACGATCACGGCGGTGCAGCCGTGCGCATTGCCGCGATGGGTCGCGGCGAAACGCCGGTCAAGGCGCCCGACGCCTATGTCGAGACCTTGTTCGACCAGCATGCCGAGGTTTTCGAGGATGTGCTCGTCGAGCAGCTCGGCTATCACGTGCCGATGCTGGTGCGCCAGCGCCTGCAGGCGCTGAAGCTCGGACCGTTCAAGCGGCTGCTCGATCTCGGCTGCGGCACGGGCCTCACCGGCGGCGCGCTGCGCGACCTCTGCGCTGATATGACCGGCATCGATATATCGGAGAAGATGGTCGAGATCGCCCATGAGAAGGATCTCTACGAGACGCTCTTCGTCGCCGAGGTCGAGGATTTCCTCGACGACAACGATGAGGAAGCCTTCGACATCATCGCCGCCACCGACGTGCTGCCCTATCTCGGCGCGCTCGAACCGCTGTTCTTCGGCACCGCCGAGAACCTGACGCCGGGCGGCCTGTTCATCTTCTCCTCGGAAACCCTACCCGAGGAAATACTCGCCGGCCGCGCCTACATGGTCGGCCCACACCAGCGCTTCGCCCATGCCGACGCCTACGTCAGGGAACGCCTGACGGCCACCGGTTTCGAACTCGTCGAGATATCGGATATCAACGTGCGCATGGAAGACGGCCAGCCGACACCAGGCCATTTGGTGATCGCCCGGTATGATGGCTGACGCCAACACCCGATATATCGGCTGACGGAATACTTGCCCGGTTGGCGAAGTATCTGTTGCAAAATGCGTCACGACCTGATAGTTAGTCGATCGGTAAAGTTTACCGCAACGATAGGAAAGGTCGCCGCATGTCGCTCGTGCTCTATGGGCATCCGCTCGCCTCTTTCTGCCACAAAGTGCTGATCGCGCTTTACGAAAACGGCACTCCCTTCGAGAATCGCATCGTCGATCTTTCCGACGAGAGCTCGCGCGCCGATTTCTTTCGCTTCTGGCCGATCGGCAAGATGCCGCTGCTGCGGGACGAGGCGCGCGACAGCACCATTCCCGAGACATCGATCATCATCGAATATCTCGAGCAATATTATCCCGGCCCCGTTCGCTTGCTGCCGCCGGAGATCGACCGGGCGCTGCAGGTTCGCCTCTGGGACCGCTTTTTCGACCACTATGTCCAGGCACCGATGCAGACCATCGTCAGCAATCGTCGGCGCCCCGAGGGCACGGCAGATGAAATGGAGGTGGCAGCCGCCAAGGCGACGCTCGCGACCGCCTATGCGATGATCGAAAAGCAGCTCGCCGACAAGCAATGGATATCGGGCGACGGCTTCACCATGGCCGATTGCGCCGCCGCCCCCGCCCTGTTCTATGCCGAGACTCTGGTTCCGTTTTCATCGGAACAGCCGAACCTTCGCGGCTACTACGATCGACTGCTGGCGCGCCCGTCCTTTGCAAGGGCACTGGAAGAGGCCCGCCCCTACTTCAAGTTCTACCCTTACAAAGAGAGACTGCCGGCTCGCTTCCGGGATGCGGCGGAATGATGGACGGCCAGGCGGATCTCGACCGCATGTTCCATGCACTTTCCGATCGCAGCCGCCGCGGCATGATCGATCGCCTCGGTCGCGGCCCGGCCTCCGTCACCGAGCTGGCCGCGCCGCTTGCGGTTGCCCTGCCGACGGTGATGAAACATCTGCAGGTGCTGGAGGAAAGCGGCCTCGTGCTCTCCGAAAAATCCGGCCGGGTGCGAACCTACCGCCTGCAGCAGGATGCACTTGCCGCCGTCGAGCGTTGGGTGGAACAGAGGAAGACCCGCTGGGCCGCCACCTTCGACAGGCTGGACCACTTTCTCGCCAATGAAACGGAGACCCTCCCCGAATGACGACACGATCCGCCGAACACGCCACTCTCGTCATCGAACGCCATCTCAAGGCGCCGATTTCTCGCGTCTTCCGCGCCTGGTCAACACCGGAATCCAAACGGCAATGGTTCGCCTGCCATGGCGAGTGGGTACCGCTGGACTACGGGCTCGATTTCCGTCCCGGCGGCGCGGAAAGGAACTACGTCGCCGATACTGACGGCCTCCTGCATGCCTATGACGCCCATTACATCGATATCGTACCCGATGTCCGCATCATCTATGCCTATGAGATGAAGCTTGGGGAAAGCCGCATCTCCGCATCGCTCACAACCGTTGCCTTCGAAGCCGCACCCGGCGGCACGAAAATGGTCTTCACCGAACAGGTGGTCTTCCTCGACGGCTACGCCGATAACGGTGCCCGCCTCCAGGGCACCGAGATCGGTCTCGACAATCTGGAACTCTTCCTCGAGCGCGAGGAAAGCCCGATCCACTGATCGCATGTCACGCAAAACCAAATCGCCTCGCATGAATCAAGTTTGACGCGACGCGTTTCAGGCGAAATAAGCCAAGCCTCAAGCACTGCTTGATTTCTTGCCCGAGCCGGCAGGACGAGCGGCGGCCCGCTTTGAGGTGTTGAGTGCGACAGCACCGCGAATGAGCGCCTTCAACGCCTCCTCGTCAATCTCGTCGCCCTCATGAAAATCGATGGCGCGCCTAGTATTGCCGTCAAGGCTGGAGTTGAAGAGGCCTGAAGGGTCCTTCAGCGAGGCGCCTTTGGCGAAGGTCAGTTTCACCACGCTTTTGTAGGTCTCGCCGGTGCAGATGATCCCGGCGTGCTCCCACACCGGAACGCCTCTCCACTTCCATTCCTCGACCACGTCGGGCTCGGCCTGTCTGATGAGAGTTCGGACGCGGGCGAGCATCTCGCCGCGCCAATCGTTCAACTCCTCGATTTTCGCATCGATCAAACGAGAAGGAGAGTCTCCGTCCTTCTCTTCGCTGGAGCCGCTCTTCTTCAGGATTGCCGTGGCTTTCTTCATCGATATCTCCCCCTCGATCCCTTAGGTGCTGATGGCCTAGAGCGCCGTGCGTCCTTTCGGACGCACAAAGGACGCTCTACTTTTTCAATCTTCGTGTCCGTTCACATTCGTTCGCCGGGCAATTGGCTGGCCTGCTCGACCCAGGCGGCGAACTGAGCCTCGTCGAGTTGGTCTTCCTCATGGATGTGGAAGTAACGCACTTCCTTTTGTTTGGACTCGCCGGGCGGGATGGGGCTGAGCGACGTGCCGCGGAAGAAAGCAACCTTGATATATTTCGCGAAGCAATGGACACCGAGGAACCAGCCCTGCCCTTCGATGCCGTAGAGGGGCGAGTTCCATTTCACGGCCTTATACACCCCGGGCACCGTGCGCGTGATGAGCGCATCGAGGCGATGCCCGACGTCGCTTTTCCAGCCGGGCATGGCGGCGATGTAGGCTTGCACGGGAGCGTCGCCGTAACCCTTGGCGATCTGAGGGTTGCCGCCCGAGAGAAGGACCGGCTCCGCGGTATCAGGCTTGGCGACTGTCTTCTTCGTGACCTTTGCCGCGGTCTTGGATGTCTTCCCGGACATTGCCTTCACTCCTACCCTCCGCTGCGTCCTGCGCCGCGCCACCTGGTGGCATATGGCAGCGCGAACAAGTAGAGACCGGTGAGCAGCAGCAAAGTCAGCGGCAGCAGCGCCATGAGGCCCACCCAGACAGACGATTTCTCTTGCAGCATCGCAATGATATTAATTATGACGGCCAGCGTAAAGGCAATGGACAGCCAACGGTGGATCTGCCGAAGCCAGTTATTCCAGTTCAAGGGAACCTCCTGCGAAAACAAGCGAAGCGGATGGCGTGATCCGTTTTGGCAACGGTCTCACTCTATCCGCGTCAGCACCTGCTCCAGCTTTGCGAAGAACTGCTGCCAACCGCTTTTGGCGCCCCCGTAAGCCTGCCGCTGATCCGGCCGGAAGCCCGACTGCTCCATGCGCAGCTGCGTGCCCGCGCCCGTGGGCGTGAGAGTCCAGGTGACGACACTTTCGAGATCATAGGCAGCCCAGGTGTAAGACAGGGTCTTGTTCGGCTCGACTTCCAGGACCTGGCAATCGACCGAGCCCCAATCCGCGCTCAGCTTGAAACGGTGATTCGCGACCGGCACGAAGTCGTTCTTCATCAGCCAGTCAGCGATCAGATGCGGCTGCGTGAGCGCGCGCCAGATCTTTTCCGGCGGAAAAGGGATCTCTCGTTCGACGATGACGGAACGGGTTTCGTTTGAAATTTCGGTCATTGGTCCATCCTTTTCAATAGATCTTCCAGCTGGTCGAACCGATTTTGCCAAAAGCCCGCCATCTCACTTGTCCAGTCGACCAGCGGTGCCAGCGCACCGAGCTGGGCACTATAGTGGGTCTGGCGACCTTCGTGACGATCACGCACCAATCCGGCCTGTTTCAGGATTCCGAGATGTTTCGAGACGACCGGTTGCGAGACCCCGGCCCGAGCCGTCAGAGCCCCGACCGTCTTCTCTCCTTCGCGGCACAGCCGTTCGAAAAGAGCCCTCCGGGTCGGATCGGCGAGCGTTCTGAAGAGCACATCCTGGGTGTCCGACATCTACAATCCATACCCCGTTAGCTATGGATTAACGTATAGCCGTGGAGGTATGAGTGAGTCAAGCTGGACGTAAAACAACTCGAGAAAATATTGCTGCATCTAGTGCGCGTGGCAGAGGTGAGTGAATTTCACATATCCAAGCGGCTATACATTTTCGCCATTAGACATGCATGCTCGCGCGGACACGCCTCGCCTATTCCGAGGTCATGTAGCGTCGCGAATAGACTTGGGATCAATGGCCGCCGTCGGTGCCGAGAATCGCGGCAAGCAGCCGGCCTTCCAGCTCGGCGAGGCCAGGATGGCCGTGCCGGCGCGGACGCGGATACGGAATGGGAAGATCGAGTGCGATCCGCCCCTCATCGAGCACGATGACCCGATCGGCGAGATGCACCGCCTCGCTGACATCATGAGTGACGAGCACTGCGGTGAAGCCGAGTTCGCGCCAGACACGGTTGATGAGCTCCTGCATGCTGATCCGCGTTAGCGCATCGAGAGCACCGAGCGGTTCGTCGAGCGCCAGCACGCCTGGCCGGCTGACCAGCGCCCGCGCCAGCGCCACGCGCTGCCGTTGCCCGCCGGAAAGCCGCGCCGGCCATTCCCCGGTCTTTTCGCCAAGCTGGACTTCGGCAAGCACGGCATCGGCCGCCTTCGCCGCCGCCCGGCTGTCGACGCCGTCGCCGAGCCCGACCACGACATTGTCTGCGACACTGAGCCAGGGCAGCAGCCGCGGCTCCTGAAAGACGATACGCGCGTTCGGGCTCGCCGGCGCGCCGTCGGCATCTTCGAAATGCAGCTCGCCGGCAGTCGGCTCGTCGAGGCCCATCAGGATGCGAAGCAGCGTGCTCTTGCCGCAGCCGCTCTTGCCGATCACGGCGACGAACTGGCCGGCCGGAATATGCAGGTTGATGCCGCGCAGCACGCGGTTGGCCCCAAAACTCTTTTCAAGCCCCGTCAGGCTGATCGCCGCGGGCGCACTATGGCCCACTGCCGGCGCGTTTTCGCGCGCATAAGCTGGCTCTTCGGCGACGGCGTGAAAACGCTCATTTGCGATCGATGTCATGGCGTCTCTCCTATTTCTGATAGACCGGGTTCCAGGCGAGCAGCCGCCTCTCCAGCACCCGGGCGATGACATCGGCAAGTTTGCCGAGCACGGCATAAATGACGAGGGCGAGCACGACGACGTCGGTCATCATGAATTCGCGGGCATTGTTGGCCATGTGGCCGATGCCAGACGATGTAGCGATCGATTCCGATACGATCAGTGTCAGCCACATGATGCCGAGCGCATATCTGAGGCCGACGAAGATCGACGGCAGCGCACCTGGAAAGATCACCTTGCGAAAAAGCGTCCAGTTGCCCATGCCATAGACCTTGCCCATCTCGATCAGATCGCGATCGACATTGCGCACCCCGTGATAGGTGTTGAGATAAACCGGGAAGAGCACGCCGAGCGACGTGAGAAACAGCTTCGATTCCTCGCCGATCCCGAACCACAGGATGACAAGCGGGATCATCGCCAGATGCGGGATGGTGCGCAGCATCTGCAGAGTCGTATCCGTCAATTGTTCGGAGATGCGCGATACGCCATTGGCGATACCGAGCAGGAAGCCGATCGAGCCGCCGACGAGAAGACCGGCAAAGGCGCGGCTGGCGCTCACCAGCACGTCATTCGGCAACTGGCCGGAAACCATCGTCGACCAAAAGGCAAGGCCGACATCGGCCGGCGACGGCATGATGCGCGATGAGATCCAGCCGGCCGAGGAGGCAAGCTGCCAGAACGCCACGATCGCCATCGGCA
Source organism: Rhizobium leguminosarum bv. viciae (assembly GCF_012276115.1). Classification (GTDB taxonomy): domain Bacteria; phylum Pseudomonadota; class Alphaproteobacteria; order Rhizobiales; family Rhizobiaceae; genus Rhizobium; species Rhizobium leguminosarum_T. The sequence goes on from NZ_WIEU01000027.1 coordinate 69,859, forward strand.
CCAGATAGGGCGTCAGCTTCTCCAGGCCGGGCAGCGGCAGGTGGAACCTCGCCTTCCCGGCCTTTTCGGAAGCGACCGACCGTACGAACGGAGTATCGAAAGTCGACATGCATTGTCCTCGCGCTTATCGGGAGCAGGATGCCGCAAGCCGTAAGCGGCTTGCGACGGTGTCACGCTCTGCGTCTTCGTTCGAGATCAGGAGCCGGAGACGACTTTCAGATTGCCGCCATGGCTTCCGCCTGCGAAGACCTGCTTGCGGCCGAACTCGTTGTTGAAACCCAGGCGCTGCTGCTCTCGGGTGATGCCGAGCTCGGGGAAAAGCAGCTCGGCGACGCGATAGGCCTCTTCGAGATGCGGATAACCGGAGCCGATCACCGTATCGATGCCGATCTCCTGATACTCGCGAAGGCGCGCGGCCACCGTCTTCGGCGAGCCGACCAGCGCCGTGCCCGCACCGGCGCGCACCAGGCCGACGCCGGCCCAGAGGTTCGGCGAGACTTCGAGCTTGTCGCGCCGACCGCCGTGAAGGGCGGCCATACGCTTCTGGCCGACCGAATCGGACTCATGAACGAAGCGCTCCTGCGCCTCGCGGATCGTCTCGTCGTCGAGATGGCGGATCAGCCGCTCGGCCGCCTCCCACGCCTCCTCGTCGGTTTCGCGCACGATGAAGTGCAGACGGATGCCGAAGCTCACCTCGCGGCCGCGCTCGCCGGCGGCCTTGCGCACCTTGGTAATCTTCTCGGCAACCTGTGCCGGCGGCTCGCCCCAGGTCAGGTATTTGTCGACGCGTCCGACGGAGAAGTCGATGCCGGCATCCGACGAACCGCCGAAATAGAGCGGCGGACGCGGGTTCTGCACCGAGGGAAAGCCGAGGCGCGCGTTGGTTGCCTTGATGTATTTGCCGTCGAAGCTTGCCGTTCCCTTTTCCAGCAGTTCCTCGAACACGGTGAAGAACTCTTCGGCATGGGCGTAGCGCTCGTCATGCTCGAGATGGATGCCATCGCCGGCAAGCTCCGCCGGGCTACCGCCGACGACGATGTTGAGCAGCAGGCGGCCGTTGGAGACGCGGTCGAGCGTCGTAGCCAGACGCGCATAATAGGCAGGAGACGCCGTGCCCGGGCGGATCGCCACCAGGAACTGCAGCTTCTCGGTCTTGGCGGCAAGGGCTGCCGCTGTCACGAAGGATTCTTCGCAGGCAACCCCGGTCGGCAGCAGCACGCCGGAATAGCCGAGCCGGTCGACGGCCTGGGCGATCTGCGTGAGATAGCCGATCTCGGGCGCGCGGTTGAGATCGGCGGAGCCGAGATAGGTGCCGTCCCCCGATGTCGGGATGAACCAGAGGAAATTGATGGGCCCGGATTGGCCAGTATGAGAGATGGTGGTCATTGGAAGACGGTCCTTTAGCTGCGGAATTCGAAAATCAACTCGCGTGGTCGAGATGGCTCTCTGTCTGCCTTGCGTAGCGCCGCCGCCGCACAGATGCTTGGAAGGATCCTCGTGGCGGCGGAGGCGGCAAGAAGGCCGGCTGTCTGTCTATGCGCGAGCATCTGAAATATCCCTGTCGATCGGATGGCAGCAGGTAGATGCCTTTCGGTGTCTGCTCGATCATGAGGATAGTGACATAGACCACCAATTAGATCGACAATATCAATTTGCTATTCTAATCTGTTTTGGGGAATATTTTTCCGGTTCGGCGGCATGGGGGCGCTCTCCATGCCGCCTCGCGGAAATCTTGGCCCGGCCGGAAAATCAGCTTGCCTTGGGACGCCAGACGATATCGCCGGTCGTAAGCTTCTTCGGCAGGATGCCGAGCCCGTGGAACTCGTCGGCGAGCGCCTGCTGATAGGCGGCGGCGGCATCGGTGATGGTCGAGACGCTGCCGAGATCGGCACCCTTTCGCGTCAATGTCACGCGCGTCACGTCAATCGACACGCCGGTGATCTCGGAAAGTTCCTTCACCGTCTCCTCGATATTGCTCTGGGCCGACGTGCCGACCTTGGCAAGCTCATCGATCACATCGACGACCACCTGCCCGTTGGCATCGGTGAAATCGCGATTGGCGAGGAAGAAACTGTAGGAGTCGACGATGCCTTCGGCGGTCGTCAGGATACGCGTCTCCGGATCGGCTTCTGCAATCGCCAGATAGGGATCCCAGATCGACCAGGCGTCGATGCTGCCATTCTTAAAGGCGGCCGCGGCATCCGGCGGCGAAAGGTCGAGCTGCTCGACATCTTCGGGCTTCAACCCCGCCTGGCGCAGAATCTTGACGGTTACGTTATGCGCGCTGGAGCCGCGCTTGAAGGCAACCTTTTTGCCCTCGAGATCTTCAAGCGTCTTGATGGGCGAATCCTTGCGCACGAGGATGGCCGACGCTGCCGGGCTGCCCTTGTAGAGACCGACATAATAGAGCTGCCCGCCGGCCGCCTGGGCAAAGAGCGGCGGCACATCGCCGGTCGCACCGAAATCCAGAGCCCCGGCACCCAGCGCTTCGAGAAGCGGCGGACCGGAGGTGAATTCCGACCAGCTGACGGTAATGCCGCGATCGGCAAGCCGCTTCTCAAGTGCGCCACGCCGCTTGGCGAGCGCCAACACGCCGTTCTTCTGCCAGCCGATACGGAATTCGCTGGCGGCAGCGCGTGCCGGCCGGACAGCCGGCAGGATTGCCGTGGCCGCAGCGGCTGCGAAAAGCCCGAGCGTTTGTCGACGTGAAATCATGACTTTCCCCTTTTTTTGATGGTGCCGGGCCTGTTTCGGCTGGTCGACCCCTGTCAGTGATGAATGCCATGATGATGAAATCTATAATTTATATCGACAAATTTATTTGCGACATCTGGCCTTTGCTGAAATTTTGCGGCCTGGAAATCGGCCTCAAGCGGAATTTTTTCGCGCGTCCCTCACTCCCGACCTTCGGCGGCCAGGCGCTCACGGATGAAGGTGGGGCCGCCGGCAAGACGCTTCGCAAGCAGGCTTGCGGGATCGACCATGCGCCAATAGGGCGTAACCGTCGAAACCGGCTCGCCCTTCTCCAGCGCGCCGAATGACAACTCGGCGATCGCACGCAAATGCCGCTGCACGGTCACCGGACAACAGGCGTCCGCCCCGTATTGAGCGGCGAGACGGCGACGGAGAGTGCCTACTTCGGTGAGGACACCTTCCGGTGCCGATCGAATCTGCTCTGCGACCATCTGCTGCGATGGAATGAGCATCGCCTGCATTCCGCTGCGGCCTTTGCGCCGGGGCTTGATCGTCGGAATTTCCCTCATGTCACCCCCGGAAACATTGTGCTCTTTCGCTAATCTAGATCTCGACTGACCAATGGCCAGCCTCAGATCCATCAATTGGAATGGAGTTTCTCGTAATGGCTTTTCTGCTCCCGTCGTTTCGGTTAATCCTCGGGCCTGCACTTGAGGAAAAGGATAGGACATATGGCAAAAGTCGCGTTCATCGGTCTCGGCGTCATGGGTTTCCCTATGGCGGGGCATTTGAAGACGAAAGGCGGCCACGATGTCACCGTCTATAACCGCACGCCGGCAAAAGCCGCCGCCTGGGCCGAGAAATTTTCAGGCCACGCCGCCCCCACCCCGGCCGAGGCCGCCGCCGGTGCCGATTTCGTCTTCGTCTGCGTCGGCAATGACGAAGATCTCCGCTCGGTGACATCGGGCGAGAACGGCGCTTTACACGGCATGAAGCCCGGTTCGGTGCTGATCGACAACACCACCGCCAGCGCTGAGGTCGCCCGCGAACTTTATGCCGCGGCCAGGAAAAAAGGCGTCGACTTCATCGACGCTCCCGTCTCCGGCGGCCAGGCCGGCGCCGAAAACGGTATCCTGACCGTCATGTGCGGCGGCGACGAGGCCGTCTTCGAACGCGCCAGGCCGGTCATCGACGCCTATGCCCGCATGGTTGGCCTGATGGGGCCGGCAGGCTCGGGCCAGCTGACCAAGATGGTCAACCAGATCTGCATCGCCGGCCTCGTCCAGGGACTTGCCGAAGCGCTGCATTTCGGCAAGCGCGCCGGCCTCGATATTGAAAAAGTCGTCGAGGTGATTTCCAAGGGTGCGGCCGGTTCCTGGCAGATGGAAAACCGCCACAAAACCATGAACGCAGGCAAATACGACTTCGGCTTCGCGGTCGACTGGATGCGCAAGGATCTCGGCATCGTGCTCACCGAAGCCCGCCGCAACGGCGCCAAACTGCCGGTCACCGCCGTTGTCGATCAGTTCTACGGCGACGTGCAGTCAATGGGCGGCAATCGCTGGGACACATCCTCGCTGCTCGCCCGCCTCGAGAAATGATCGGCCCCTCCTCCGATGCGGCCGAATTGATCGCGCATCTCGAAACGCTGCGTTCGGAGGAGAATGTCGCCGGCATGGCGCGCTTCGGCATCGTTACCGGCGGCGCCCTCGGCATCTCCAATTCCGATATCCGGGCGGTCGCCAGACTGGCGAAGAAGGATCACCTCAGGGCAATGCAGCTCTGGCGAAGCGATATCCGCGAAGCCCGCCTGCTCGCCCTCTACACAGCCGAACCGAAGCGGTTGACGACGGAAGAAGCCCGACATTGGGCCGATGATTTCAACTCCTGGGAGATCGTCGATTGCGCCGCCGATCTCTTCGTCGAGGCGGGGCTGGACGAGCTCATCTCAGACTTCGCCGCCGACGAGCGTGAATTTATCAGGCGCACAGCCTTCGCCATGATTGCCGGTGCTGCGGTTCACTTGAAGAAGGAACCTGATGCGACCTTCCTCGCTTGGTTGCCGCTGATCGAGGCCTATGCCGGCGACCCGCGAAACTTCGTGTGCAAAGCGGTGAATTGGGCGCTGCGCAGCATCGGCAAGCGCAATCTCGCCTGCCATGCACCGGCGCTGGCACTTGCAAAGATCCTGGCAGAAAGCCCTGATAAAACTGCCCGCTGGATCGGCAAGGATGCCGCCAGGGAATTGGCCGGCGAAAAGCTTTTGGCACGGTTGAGATAAGGCGGGATGCCGGCTTGAATAAAGATGCCTGGCGCTGTGAGTCAATGCTGTTTGGATTTTTCGACCAGGAAATCGATCAGGACCCGCACCGCCGGCGGCATGCCCTTGGCCGTCGTGAAGACGATATAGAACTGGCTCTCCTCCGACTGCCATTCGGGCAGCACCCGCACAAGCTTGCCAGCCTGGAGATCGGCCTCGCAGGCTCTTTCGAGCAGAAGCCCGAAGCCGAGACCGGCCCGGGCCGCGTCGAGGATGGCGGTCGTGCTGCGGCAGGTGAGCCGCGGCTGATGACGAATCACTTGTTTGGCGTCATTCGGACCGACCAGTTCCCAGGTGTGGAACGACACCCATGACGTCATTGCCAGCGTCGGAAGGTCGGCGAGCTCGTCAACGCAATTCAAACTGCCGGTACGCTCGACGAGCGAGGGACTTGCGACCAGGATACGTCGCGCCCGGTCGAGCTTGCGCATCGTCAGGCTCGTCTGCGTCTCCGGCTCGTTGGTCGCTCTCACCTCGAGATCGATCCGTTCGTTGATGAGGTCGGCGCGCCGCTCGGAGCCGATGATCTGCAGCTTGATCTTCGGGTAACGTTCCAGGAATTCAGGCAGGATGCCCCCGACCGAGATGTCGACGAGAGCGAGCGGGCACCCCATCCGCACCACGCCTTGCGGATCGGATTGTGCCTCGGTGACGATCGACTTGGCACGATCGGCCTCCTGCAGTATGGTCTGGCATCTTTCGTAAAAAGCTTGGCCGATCTCTGTCACCCGGAAGTGACGCGTCGAGCGTTCTATAAGCCTTGCGCCAAGCCCATCCTCGAGACGGCTGACCCGCCTGCTGAGTTTCGAACGTGGTATTTTGAGATCGCGACTTGCAGAAGCGAAACCGCCGCTGGAGACGACAGCGGCGAAATAATAGTAGTCGTTGAGATCGTCCATAAGAACAAGCTATCCGAGAGTAAGAATGAATGCCAGCCCCCAGCAAGGGTTGTATCCTCTCTCCCAAAAAGCTGTAATCACATTGTCGGCATTCGATTTTCTTTTCACGACCCGTTGCCGCAAAGCCAGCCAACGCAGACGAAGACAATCAATCGACAGCCGTCCGCACGGCAATATCTCGGCCGATCCAGCTCGCTTGAAAAATTGAAAAGGGGGTGCCTCAATAGCCGAGGCTAACAAAATGCCGACATACGATACGCAACGTACCTGTTCGGCTCACCTGAAAAGGCGTTCCTGAAAGACTGCCTTGAAGACTGCAACACCAAAAACGCTGCAAGGACGGTCCGGCAGGGAAGACCGGAACCCGTCCCCGTAGCTGATCGGAGGTCACTCGGATCAGAAACTGATTTAACTGCTCCCGGTCCGAAGACCGGGAGCATATCCACCAAGTGGATTAGAACGCACGCTGCAGACGGAAGTAGCCCGACGTGGAGTCTTCGCCATCTTGCGGATCGAGGTACTGAACCGAAGCCTTGGCGTAGAAGTTTTCGACGATCTGGTAATCAACCGTCAGACCGACCTTCCAAGCATCGCCGAGACCGTCGAAGTCTTCCGGAACTTCCGTGCCACCGCCGAAGTAGTTGCCGTAGTACTGAACGCCCGGGGTGATCTTGAGCTTGTCGGTTGCCTTGATGGCGTATTCGGCAGCGACAGCCCATTCAGCCGAGGAGTAGTACGAGTTCGGGCCGGAAGAGTATACGCCGGCGAGGCCGAACGTGCCGGGACCGATTTCAACCGTACCCATCGCGCGGATGGCGCCGTCTTCGTTGTCCACGTCCCAGCCGCCAGTGACCTGGTAGCTGAATGCGCCGGCAGTGCCGCCAATGCCGAAGGCAACGCCGACATTGTTCGGACCATCGTCCGGAACAAAGTCGCCGGTGACGGGGTCCACGGTACCCTGGTAAACGCCGTCTTCCAGTTCATCGACGCTAAGACCAGCGTAGAAGGTGCCGCTTTCATACTGATAGCGGAGGGAGTTGTGCAGCGTTACGACCGAACCGATGTCGTCGGTTTCGCCAGAGAGACCATCGTCCCACCAGCTGTAGAACAGACCGGCGCGGAAGCCCGCGACGTCGAGGTAAGCGGAGTCGAGGATGGCGTCCTGATCGGTGGCATTGTCAGCATTGAACTGCATGACGATGACGCCGGTCAGCGGACCATACTCGGTGTCGCTCTTGGCCGTGAACTGAACCTGACCGCGAGTTACTGCATCCCAATCAGAGTCGTTGTCACCACCTGGGTTATCGCCAACGTTGACCTGGAAACGGATGTAGCCTTCGATCTTGAGGCAGGTTTCGGTGCCCGGGATGTAGAAGTAGCCGGTGCCGTAAGCGTCGCAGACGCGAACATATTCAACCGGTTCCGGCTCGGCAGCAACGATAGCGTCAGCTGCAAGAACCGGCGTCGATGCAGCAAATGCTGCTGCTGATGCAAGCAAAACCATTCTGATGTTCATTTACCAATCCATTCCTTTGTCGATCGGGGCTGGCTTCAGATCGGGTAGTCGATTTGAAGCCGGCCCAGTTTGAACAGCCATCTCGGCGTGCGGATCGATCGAACCGCCAAACCGTCATCACATACAAGGCTCTATCAAGCAATTGTCGATACACGCCAGATGGGTTCTCACGGGCTACTTTCCCCGGCAACGTGATCTTTATACAACAATTTCAAATATTTATAAAGAAAACATACCAAGCGGCTCCGCGACGGAAATCCTCCATCGCAAGCCGCACACGCTACACCCATTGTCAAATTCTCCACCGTCCGACCCCGTCGAACATACTGGTGAAGCGCATAAACTCTACCGCCGGCTAACAAGCACAAACAAGATGGCGGTTTAGAACATAGTGTTCTGAATTCGATACCAATGAGACAAAATTATGACATATCGCCCACTGGTTTTATCGACCATAACCCCAGAATCCTTACCAGGCTATTCATTTTTCCAGGAATTTGGTTCGATTTGAGCGTTTTTTCGCTATTTTTAAGGCTTTTTTTCAGTCGGGGGACCGCACATCCCCAAACTCGGCCTTGCTAACTGGCATTCCCACGTGCGGCCAGGATGTCACAAGTCGCCTCCAACGGGCATATCCGAGGTCACAGACTCACGCCTGGCATGAGGCCGCGCTGGACTTTGCAGTGTCGCGTGCGGTCACGGCCGCACGCTTGACCTCAATCCTCGTTGGATTTGGCATTGTCGAGAATCATGTAGTCGAGCGGCAGCTGCGTCGAATACTTGATCTGCTCCATCGCAAAGGCGGAGGAAACGTCGCGAATCTCGATCTTGGCGATCATCCGCTTATAAAAGGCGTCATAGGCGGCAATATCGGGCACGACGACTCGCAAGAGATAATCGACATCGCCGCTCATCCGGTAGAATTCGACCACTTCGGGGAATTCGGCGACCACCTCGGAAAAGCGGCGCAGCCATTCGATCGAATGGGTGGCAGTGCGAATCGACACGAAGACGGTGACCTTTGTATTGACCTTCTCCGGATCGAGGATGGCGACTCGGCGCTTGATGACGCCGTCTTCTTCCATCTTCTGGATGCGCCGCCAGCATGGCGTCGTCGAGAGACCCACTTTCTTGGCGAGATCGGCAACGGCAAGCGTCGAATCTTCTTGCAGAAGACGCAGTATTTTTCGGTCGAGGCGATCCATGCGCACAACAGTCCTTTCGAATTATTTTCTTTGTATAACTCGATTCCGCGCAACGAAAAGAATTTTGTTTCAGGAAAGCAGCATTTTCGTCCGTTCCTGCAGGACCGGGAGCAATTCTTTCTCGAACCAGGGATTGCGCTTCAGCCAGCCGCTGTTGCGCCAGCTCGGATGCGGCAGCGGCAGCACCGCCGGCGATCGGTCGGACCGAAGACCGTCGCGCCACACTCGCACCGTCTCGGTCATATTGTCCTGTCTTTCGCCGGCCATATGCCAGGCCTGCGCATATTGGCCGATGACCAGCACCAGTTCGATCTGCGGCATGGCCGAGATCACTCTTTGCCTCCAGAACGGCGCGCATTCGCGCCGCGGCGGCAGATCCGCGCCCTTGTCATCATAGCCGGGAAAGCAGAAGCCCATCGGCACGATGGCGAATCGGCCGCGGTCATAGAAGCTTGCCCTGTCAACGCCGAGCCATGATCGCAGCCGGTCGCCCGATGCATCGTCGAACGGCAGGCCGCTCTCATGCACCCGAAGCCCGGGCGCCTGCCCTGCGATCAGGATGCGCGCGCTCGATGAGATCACCGCCACTGGCCGCGGCTCGTGCGGCAGCCGGTATTCGAGGCCTTTCGCCGGTGCGTCGCGACAGATGCGACAGCAGGCGATCTCCCGTCGCAGCGTCTCCAGCATGGCTTCGTCGCTCATGGCTTTACTCCCACCCGACGACCTGCCCGATGAAGCGCAGGGCGCCATCGAAACCGGAACTCTGGCGCGCATGATCGCGCACATCGCGCGGCCGCTCGAAAGTCCCGGCCCAGAGACCGGCCTTCTGAGCCTTCGCCTCGGCCTCCTCCTTGCCATAATCGCCATAGGAGATGGCCATGCCCCGGCGCACCATGGCGGCATTGATGTCGCCGCCCGGCCCGCTCCGGCAGACGACGAGCAGCCTTTCGTAGCGGTCGCGCCGGCTGCCCTGACAAAGCGTTCCCGATGCCAGCACCATGTCCTGCAGCGCCTCGCGCGCCGCGCGCCCGCAGGCCCAGGCTTTCCCCGCCCGCTCGCAGCTCTGGTTGAGTTCCGGCGCATCGATGCCTTCGAGGCGCAACCGTTCGTCTCCCAATACCAGGCTGTCGCCGTCGGCAGCATGGAAGGCGCCCGCATGCTCGATTTTTGCTGCATCGTTGAGCTTGGCAGCGATCAGCGCCACGAGCGCCAGCAGGGCAAAAGCAATCACGCCGTCGCGAATCAGGCGCAGACCCCGTGTCACGCTTTTGCCTCCTTAAAAAACAAATCCTTGGCAAAGATGGCAAACATCTTCTTAAGAATTGCCGGTTAAGCTCTTATCCACCCTGGGATGAAGTTTCAACGTGCACATGAGTACCGGCGTAAGCACATCGACCGACAAGATCATCGTCGACAGGTCGCGCAGCCACCGCAACAAGGCCGTTTCCAAGGCCGTGCGGCAGACGCGCGAACGTCTTCAGTCCGGTCATGCGTCCAATTCCTCCTTCGATCGTGACGTGCTCGACATGTATGTGGCGTCGGTGCTGCAGGGCGCGACGATCATGCCGCTCTTCGTCGTCATCATCACCGCGCTTGGCGTCTATTTCACTGAAGATACGCAATTGCTCTTCTGGTCGCTGCTGACAGTCACCTGTCACGCCGGCAATATCCTGCTTGCAAGGCGCGCCCGCCGGCAGGAGATCACCGCCGAGAGCGCCCGCAAATGGCGCCGCCTGCTGCTCTCCGGCCAGTTCCTGCTCGGCTGCTGCTGGGCCGTCTTCGCGCTGCAGGGCTGCGACACCTGCGAGCCATCGAGCTTCATTCTTTATAAGGGCGCCACGCTGCTGATCGCGCTCTCCATCACGGCGATGTCGAACTTCATGCTGACGCCCGCCGTGCTCGCCGCCTTCTCGCCGGCGGTCCTGGCGCTTGCCGCCAAGAGCGGCCTGTCGCGCGACCTCCTCGAAATCAGCCTGACGGGGCTCTTCACCACCACCCTCGTCTTCTTCAATTATATCAGCGACCGGCTCTTCAAGTCGAACCTCAGGATCCTTTCCTACCAATCGGAGAAGGACGACCTGATCGCCGAGCTGGAAGTGGCGAAGTCGATGTCGGATGAGGCTCGCCGCCGCGCCGAAGAGGCAAACCTCGCCAAGTCGCGCTTCCTTGCCTCCATGTCGCACGAACTCAGAACCCCGCTCAACGCCATCCTCGGCTTTTCCGAAGTGATGTCGGCCGAAGTCATGGGGCCGCTCGCCAATCCGACCTACAAGGAATATGCGGGCGACATTCACCGTTCAGGCCAGCATCTGCTCGATCTCATCAATGAGATCCTCGACCTGTCGCGCATCGAGGCCGGCAAATACGAGTTGAGCGAGGAGGCGATTTCGCTTCTCGATATCACCGAAGATTGCATCGGCATGGTCCAGCTGCGCGCCCGCGCCAAGAACATTGCCATTTCGGACCAGTTCGAGCGGCAACTGCCGGCCATTTGGGCCGACGAGAAGTCGATGCGCCAGGTGGTGCTCAATCTTCTCTCCAATGCCGTCAAGTTCACGCCGCAGGGCGGCGAGATCCACGTCAAGGTCGGCTGGACGGCCGGCGGCGGACAGTACATCTCGATCAAGGACAACGGCCCTGGCATTCCGGAAGAAGAGATTCCCGTCGTCCTGTCGGCCTTCGGCCAAGGCTCGATCGCCATCAAGAGCGCCGAACAGGGCACCGGCCTCGGCCTGCCGATCGTCCAGGCGATCCTTGCCAAGCATGACGGACAGTTCCTGCTGAAATCGAAGCTGCGCGAGGGCACCGAAGTTATCGCCATCCTGCCCGCCAAGCGCGTGCTCCAGAGCCTGCCGGCCGTCGAGGAGGCCCAGGCCGTCGCGCGCAAGCGCAAAAGTTTTGCCTGATTCAGCGAAAGCATGATGCCGAAAAGTGTGAGCGGTTTTCGGGCAACATCATGCTTCAATTCTTAGACTTGGATCTGGATGACATTCGGCCGATCCAGCGTGAAATCATCCGGATCCAAAGAACAGATGCTTGCCGAGAACGAAGCCGAGATAGAGGCAGCAGGCGGCGATCATGCAGGTCACCGCGAAGGAGCCGAGATCCTTGGCGTGTTTGCCGACGATTGAAATCTCCGGCGAAATCCGGTCGATCACCTCTTCAACGGCGGTATTCATCGCCTCCATCGAAAAGAGCCCGAGAAACAGAAGCACCGCGACGACGATCTCGCCCGCAGTAGCTCCCACCAGCGCCAGCGCCGCGATCGAAACGACGAAGAAGCCGAGTTCCTGGCGGAAGGCTGCCTCTTTCAGCACCCTCAGGAAGCCCGCCCAGGAATAGCTGGCGGCGGCGATGAAATGCCGAAGTCCGGTCTCTTTCGTCACCGCAGGCTTCGTCAAGATGCCCTCTCCTCTTTCCGTTGCATCACAGACCGGGAGAGGCTTTGCCGTCTCCTCTTTGATGAGCGAATACGCAAATACCGAATCCGCTTAGGCCGCGCAAGCGAACGCGTGCGGATCGACGGCGCCTACCGCGGCCTTAATGCTTATTCGACACGCCTGCCTGGGCGAAGGTCGCCATGCCGGAATGGCAGGCGGCGGCCGCCTTGACGATGCCGGCGGCAAGTGCGGCACCGGTGCCTTCGCCGAGCCGCATGCCGAGCGCCAGAAGCGGCGTCTTGCCGAGCATCTCGATCGAGCGCAGATGTCCGGGCTCGCCGGAGACATGGCCGATCAGGCAATGATCGAGTGCCGACGGATTGGCCGCTTTGAGGATCGCCGCCGCTGCGGTCGCGACATAACCGTCGATCAACACCGGAATGCGCTCCATACGCGCAGCAAGGATCGCGCCGGCCATCGCCGCGATCTCGCGGCCGCCAAGCCGGCGCATGATCTCGAGCGGATCGTCGAGATGGTCACCATGCAGCGCCACCGCCTTTTCCACCGCCGCGATCTTGCGCTCCAGCATCTCGCCTTCCGAACCGGTGCCCGGCCCCACCCAGTCGCGCGCCGAACCGCCGTAGAGTGCATAGTTGATCGCCGCCGCAATCGTCGTATTGCCGATGCCCATCTCGCCGATGCAAAGCAGGTCGGTGCCGCCGGCGATCGCCTCCATGCCGAAGGCCATGGTCGCGGCGCAATCGCGCTCGGAAAGCGCTGCCTCCTCGGTGATGTCGCCGGTGGGGTAATCGAGCGCCAGATCGAAGACTTTCAGCCCGAGATCATAGGCGACACATATCTGGTTGATTGCCGCACCGCCGGCTGCAAAATTCTCGACCATCTGTTGCGTCACCGTTGGCGGAAAGGGCGTGATGCCCTGCCTGGTGACGCCGTGATTGCCGGCAAAGATCGCCACCAGCGGCCGGTTGACGGCAGGTGTGCGGCCCGTCCAGGCAGCAAGCCAGAAGGCGATTTCCTCGAGCCGTCCGAGCGCGCCCGGCGGCTTGGTCAGCTGCGCGTCACGCTCGCGCGCCGCCACCAGCGCGCGGGCATCCGGCCCCGGCAGGTCACGGAGCAGGGTACGGAAATCGTCGAACGGCAGGCCTGAAACGCTCATCTGTGCGGTTTTCCTATGAATCCGGGTATTCTTGTTTTTTTCCCGCAAATCAGCTTCTTTGCGGGTGGCCACTCTCTTAAAGCGGGCGGACGAGGCGAACAACTCCAAAAGCGCCGCCGCGACCATAAGCCGAGACCTCCGGCAGAATGAAGCAGAATGAAGATCAAGGACTATGCGGTCGATACCGCCCGCGCCGTCGCCTTCCTCAGCCGCATTCCCATGCCGCAATCGCTGTTCAAAGGTTATGACGGCAGGCTCGGCCGGCTGGTGCGCGCCTTTCCCTTTGCCGGCATCGTCATCGGCTTCATCCCCGCACTTGCCCTCCTCCTCCTTTTGGGGCTGCATGCGGACCCGCTGATGGCGGCCCTGATCGCGCTTTCCATCCAGGCCCTCGTCACCGGCGCGCTGCACGAGGACGGCCTGGCCGATACGGCCGACGGTATCGGCGGCGGCAAGAGCCGCGAACAGAGCCTCCTCATCATGAAAGACAGCCGGATCGGCACCTATGGCGCGATAGCGCTGATCCTCTCCTTCGCGATCCGCGCAGCCGCGCTTGCTGCGATCGCCCGCCATTCCTCGCCGGTCACTGCAGCCCTCGCCATTCCCGCCGTCGCGGCTCTCAGCCGCGGCGCCATCGCCTGGCACTGGCAGCGGTTGGCACCGGCAAAGGCCGATGGCGTGGCCGCCTCGACCGGCCAACCGGACGAGGCGGCGATGCAGTTTTCGCTCGCCTCAGCCTGCCTTGTCGCAGCGCTTCTGATCTGGCCCGCCTTCGGCTTGCGGCCGCTGGTCGCAAGCCTGCTCGCCACCGGCATCGCAGGGCTCGCCTTCACCGCCTTCATCCGCCGCAAGCTTGCCGGTCACACCGGCGATACCTTGGGCGCAACGCAACAAATTTGCGAGATCGCCACCCTTTGCGCCCTTGCCACCGCTCTTTGAAACTCCGATATATCCTCCATGCAAACACCCTGCGTTCACGTCTGCTCCCTGGTTTCAGCCACCGGATTTTGTTCCGGCTGCGGCCGGACTCTTCAGGAAATCGGCAGCTGGACGAGCTATTCCGACACTGAGCGAAAGCGGATCATGGCGCTGCTGCCGGCAAGGCTTGCAGGTTCCGCCAAGGTGCCGAACCATATGAAATCAAGCCTTGTCGCCGGGCCGGAGCGGCCTCTATGATTCGTTTGACCGTCTTCCTCGTCGTAATCGGCATCGGCCTTGCCGTGCTGATCCTCAACAGTGACAACAGCCGCATCCTTGGCTTGCAGAGCGATGACTTCGGCCGCGTCGTCTATCTGCTGCCGATCGCACTGATGCTGTGTGCCGGCATCTGGGCGAGCCGGCGCAGTGTCGGCGAAACGATGCGCCAGATGATGATCTGGCTGGTCATCATCCTGGCGCTCGTGACCGTCTATCTCTATCGCCAGGAAGCGCTCGGCGTCGGCAACAGGCTGCTCGCCGGCCTCGTTCCCGGCCGCGCTGTCGTCGTCACCACAAGCGAGGGCGGCCAGGAGATCATTCTGCACAAGCTGTTGAACGGCCATTTCGAAGCCGATGTCGCGGTCAACGGCCAAACGATCGAGATGCTCGTCGATACCGGCGCCAGCATGGTGGCGCTGTCGCACGAAGATGCCGAACGGATCGGCATCGACCTCTCCCGCCTCACCTATTCCATGACCGTCATGACCGCCAACGGCCGCGGCCGCGCAGCACCCGTCACCCTCGACCAGGTGGCGATCGGCCCGATCGTCCGCAACAATGTCGCAGCCAGCGTCGCCGAGGACGGCCGGCTCGACCAGAGCCTGCTCGGCATGAGCTTCCTGGAAACGCTGGGCTCGCTGCAGATGCAGACCGACGAACTCCGCATGCGCGATTAGCCTCGCAGCGCTCATGATCTGCTGCCGCTGCAGGCGCCTTTACGGCAACGGTCGGATCTGTCACTTTCAAGGGCAACAACAAGACCACAAAGAGCAAAAAGAAACTCCTAGTCTGGTGGCACCACAGTTCGGCCGGCCTTCGCCCGCAGCGAGGCCTTGACCCATGGGTGCGACAGGAGCTTCGCAATGAATTCACTCTGGCCGATCGTCATCGGCGGCGTTCTGCCTGCCCTGTTCTGGGGCATTACCGCCATCTTCCAGAAGCAGAGCGCCACGGCTGCCACCGGCTCCGCCGTCTACCTGATTGCCTTCGGCGCTGCCTGCGCGCTTGCCGGGCTGATCGCGACACTCATCTGGCGCCCTGCCCCCTGGACCGCCGAAGGTTTCGGTTTTGCCGCCATATCAGGCGCCTGCTTTGCCGTCGGCACCGGCCTCATCAGCTTTGCGCTTTTCACTTACGGCGTCCCCGTCTCGAAACTCGCCCCAATCTGGAGCTGCAACGTGCTGGTGACACTGGCGATCGGCGCCGTCTTTCTCGGCGAAGCCTCCGAGCTCGACATCGTAAAGCTCGTCGCCGGTACCCTCCTCATCATCTCCGGCGCCCTTCTCGTCAGCAGCGCCTGAGGGGAACTGGCGCAATGCGCAGCAGGTGAGCAGTTCGCCGCCACATGCTCCTGCGTTGCAGCGCCTTCGGCTTTGTTGATATCCTGCGTCAAGGCGCTTCTGCGCCCATACCGGAGCTCGACATGAATCCACGACAACTGAAAACATTCCTTGCGGTGATCCGGCACGAAAGTCTCACGCGCGCCGCTGCCGAGGTCAATCTCGCTCAGTCGAGCCTCAGCGACCAGATCCAGGCGCTCGAAGAGGAATTGGGCGCAGAGCTCTTCCTCCGCTCCCGGCAGGGCGTCATCCCGACACCCGCAGGTGCAGTCCTCAAGGCCTATGCCGAAGAGATATTGGCGCTGAACGACGAGGCGAAGGCAGCCGTCAGTGCTGCAGCCGGCAGCGCCGGACAGTCCATCACCTTGGGGACGCTCGAAACCATCGCCTCCGGGCGGCTGGCGCCCTGGCTGTCACTGTTTCGCAAGGAGAACCCAGACGTCGGCCTCAAGCTCAAGGTCACCAGCAGCGGCGAATTGCTGGCACAATTGCAGCAAGGCTCGATCGACATCGCCTTCACCTTCGATCGCGGGCAGCAGGATGAGCGCTTCTTGACGCGCCGCATCTGCAGCGAACCGCTGATGCTGATTGCCGGTCGCGATTTTCAAGCCCGGCCACCGGAGAGCCTCGCGGCGCTGAGCACCGCCCCCTTCGTCGCCACCGAAACCGGCTGCGTCTACCGTCACCTGTTCGACGCTGCCTTTGCCGAAGCACATGTTGCAGCACCACCAATCGTGACTGAAGCCGACAGCATCGCGACAATCGTCCGGCTCGTTGCATCCGGCGCCGGCTTTAGCCTCGTCCCGCGCCTTGCCGTCGGCCCGGCGGCAATGCGGGACAACATCGTCGAACTGCCATGGCCGGGCAAACCACCCGCAGCCTCGCTGGTGATGATGTGGCGGCGCAGGCGCGTGCAGCCGCCGGCGCTTACCCTCCTGCTGCAATCGGCAAGCGAAGAACTCTCGCCGTTCAGACCAGGCGATGCCCGCCTTCGACATGCAGGATAGTGCCTGTCGTGAATCCGTTGCCGATCAGGAAGCGGATCGCATCGGCAATATCATCGGGCCGTCCAACGCGTCCGGCCGGCAGGCGCTGCGCCATCGCATCAAGTGTCGCCTGCTTGGCGTCGCCGGCGACGAAGCTCCAGATCGGCGTATCCACCCATCCGGGCGACACTGCGTTGATCCGGATCGGCGCCAGCTCGACCGCCAGCGCCCTGACCAGGCCTTCGAGCGCCGCATTGACGGCTGCGACCACCGATCCACGCGCCGCCGGCCTGTAGGCCGCGACACCTGACGTATAAGTAATCGATCCTGAGGGCGGCAGATGGACGGCGCCATATTTCGCCAGCAGCAGCGGCCCGTAGAACTTGCTTTCGACCACCCTTTGCGCCGCCGCAAGTTCGATCGACGGCAGCAGCTGATAGGCGCCTTCGATATCGGCCGCCGTGCTGACGATGTGATCGACCGGCCCGCTATTGCAAAACAGCGCCGCGACTTCTTCGTCGCGCGATATATCGACGGCAACCGTCGCCAATCCAGGATGCTCGCCGAGATCGCGACGGGCCGCCGTAAGCTTGTCTTCGCTGCGTCCGGCGATCGTCACCGCCGCCCCTTCCCCGAGCAAACGCCTCGCCAGCGCCAGCCCCATTCCGGAACTGCCGCCAACAATAACGATCTTCGCGCCTTCGATCCTGATATCTGTCATCTGCCATCTCCTTCTCGGCTGATGCAGCAGATGCCTCGGATCAGAGTCGAAGAAAAACGGAAGAAACCGATGGTGTCATCGGGTTTTCCGATGGCGCGTGTTCGCGTGATTGATCAGTTCCGCAGCCGGTAGCCGGTCTTGAAGATCCAGCCGAGGGTTCCCAGGCAGATCACCAGGAACACCGTGATCATCGCCAGGCTGATCGCCGGGTTGACGTCGGCGATCCCGTAAAAACTCCAGCGGAAGCCGCTGACGAGATAAAGCACCGGGTTGAGGTGGCTGACCGCCTGCCAGAAGGGCGGCAGCATACTGACCGAATAGAAGCTGCCGCCGAGGAAGGTCAGCGGCGGCACGACCAGCATGGGAATGAGGTTCAACTGCTCGAAATTGCCGGCCCAGATGCCGATCATGAAGCCGAACAGGCTGAAGGTGATCGCCGTCAACAGGAAGAACAGGATCATCATGAAGGGATGCTCGATCCTAACGTCAACGAAGAGAGTGGCGGTCATGAGGATGATGAAGCCGATGATCATGCCCTTGGTCGCCGCCGCACCGACATAACCGAGCAGGATCTCCGTCATCGCCACCGGCGCGGAAAGCACCTCGTAGATCGTGCCGGTGAATTTCGGGAAATAGATGCCGAAAGAGCCGTTGCTGATGCACTGGCCGAGCAGCGTCAGCATGATCAGGCCGGGCGTGATGAAGGCGCCGTAGGACACGCCCTCCACCTCCTGAATGCGTGATCCCACAGCGGCACCGAAGACGATGAAATAGAGCGAGGTCGAGATGACGGGCGAGATGACGCTCTGCAGCAGCGTGCGGCGCGTGCGCGCCATCTCGAAGAAATAGATCGATTTGACGGCCTCGACGTTCATTTTTCCGCTCCCACCAGCGCCACGAAGATGTCCTCGAGCGAGCTTTGCCGCGTCGAGAGATCCTTGAAATGGATATTGTTCTCGCCGAGCCTGGTCAGCAGAGCTGCAATGCTTTCCTGCTCGTCGTCAGTGTCGAAATCATAGGTCAGCCGGTTGCCGTCTGCCTCCAGCGTCAGCCCGTTGCCGGCAAAACAATCCGGCAGCCGGTTGAGCGGTTCGGTGAGATCGAGGATGAGCTGCTTGCGGCCGAGCTTGGCCATCAGCGCCGCCTTGTCCTCGACGAGCAGCAACTCGCCGCCGTTGATGACGCCGACACGGTCGGCGATTTCCTCGGCCTCTTCGATATAATGGGTGGTCAGGATGATGGTGACGCCGGAGGCCCGAAGCTCTTCGACGACATGCCACATGTCCTTGCGCAGCGTCACATCGACGCCGGCGGTCGGCTCGTCGAGGAAAAGAATATCCGGTTCATGGGATAGCGCCTTGGCGATCAGCACCCGCCGCTTCATCCCGCCGGAGAGCTGGCGCAGCATATTGTCCTTTTTGTCCCACAGCGAGAGCGCGCGCAGCACCTTCTCGATATGCGCAGGATTAGCTTTCTTGCCGTGCAGCCCGCGCGAAAAGCTGACTGTATTGAACACCGTCTCGAACTGATCGGTGGTCAGCTCCTGCGGCACCAGCCCGATCATCCCGCGGGTGGCGCGGAAATCCTTCACGACGTCGTGGCCGGCGACCAGCACCCGGCCGCCGCTCGGATTGGCGATGCCGCAGATGATCGAGATCAGTGTCGTCTTGCCCGCGCCGTTCGGCCCGAGCAGCGCCAGAATCTCACCCTTTTCGACGTCGAGATTGATGCCCTTCAGGGCCTCGAACCCATTGGAGTAGGTCTTGGTGAGGTTCTGAACGGAAATGATGGGGGCCATGCGGGACTCTTGCGGATTCTCGGAAGTTACTTCGGCCCGCTATATAGTCCCTTTGTAACGCTTTAACATCCTTAAGCGCATGAACACTGCATTCGCGCGCCGTTAACACAGTTGGCCCGGAGGGCTTAGGTGTTTAGTCCCGGCATTTGATGGTGCATTATTTTCCTTAGAATGGAGGGAGGCACTATGGGCCAGGTTCTACACGGGAGCGCCACAACGACAGAGGCAATCCGTCGAGCAATACAAAATAGTGAA
>NZ_WIEU01000028.1:0-65993 GCF_012276115.1 Rhizobium leguminosarum bv. viciae
CCCAAGCGCGTCGCCCTCACAGCCATCATGCGCAAGATCATCACCATCGCAAACGCCCGCGTCAGAGACGCCGTGCGACACCAAAATGAAATAGGGAAGATCAACGCATAAACTGACTTGGTGAGGGTGAGCAAGCATCTGCCGGATCGAGTGCCCAATGACCTCGGGTAAGAGCGAAGCTCGTCGCCAAACACCAAAAAGGCCCCGCATCCGCGGGACCCTTCCAGTTCGGCCTATCGGACGACGTTACATCCAGTAGGGCGGCACGCCGTAGTAATCATAGACCCGGCGGCCGTTGTCGTTGTACCAGGTGTCGTCATCGTCCGAATAGCTCGGGGCGCCTTCGATCTGCGCCTTGGTCAGGTCGATGCGATAGCCATCCAGCTGGGTGTCGTAGTTCAGCTTTTCCCAGGGAAGCGGATAGTGATCGTTGCCGATGCCCAGGAAGCCGCCGAAGCTCAGCACGGCATAGGCAACGCGGCCGTCGCGCTTTCCGATGATCAGGCGTTCAATCGAGCCGATATGCCTACCGTCGGCACCATAGACGCGGGTGCCTTCGACACGGTCGCTGGCGATCAGCGACGGTGTATCCTTGACATTCGGGTCGCGGCGGTTGGCGTCGGTATCCTGGTTCAACATTGTGTACCTCCTTCTTGGTGTTCCTCATTAAGAGTGTGCAGGATCAACGCCATGGCGGACTCAAAGTTCCCACTCTCCCCAAGATCGCGCGACACCGGAATGTTGACGTTTACGTCAAGGTTAGTATAGCTTCATTCGGCTTGAACCGTTCAGGCAATGGCATAAGCTGCCGGACTGGAAGATGGAGGACTCTTCCAGTCAATTGCGGGCCAGTCGATTGCTGGCTCGGTGGCGGCAGCAAGGGAGAGAGGACAAAGATGAACAGCATTTCCGTCCATCCGAACGGAGCCAAGCCCGACAAACCGTGGCTTGCCAGCTATCCCGATATCGTTCCGGCAGAGATTCCGCCGCTGGAATATGCCTCGCTTGCCGAACTGCTCGAAAAATCCTGCGTCCGTTACGCCGACCGGACCGCCTTTTCCAGCATGGGCAAGACGATGCGTTACCGCGAGCTGGAGAGCCAGACGCGCAAACTCGCCGCCTGGCTGCAAAGCACCGGCCTTCAAAAGGGCGACCGCGTCGCCGTGATGATGCCGAACGTGCTGCAGAACCCGATCGCGACCTATGCCATCCTGCGCGCCGGCCTGGTGGTGGTGAACGTCAACCCGCTCTATACGCCGCGCGAACTCGAACACCAGTTGAAGGATTCCGGCGCCAAGGCGATCTTCGTGCTGGAGAATTTTGCCCGCACCGTCGAGCAGGTCCTTAACAAGACCGACCTTCGCCATGTTGTCGTCACCTCGCTCGGAGAAATGCTGGGACCGAAGGGGCTGATCGTCAATTTCGTCGTGCGCAAGGTGAAGAAGCTCGTTCCCTCCTGGTCGATCCCTCAGCACAAGAGCTTCGGCCAGGTACTGCGCGAAGGTGCGGGAAAAGAGCTCCAGCCGCTTACGCTTGTTGGCAGCGATATCGCCTTCCTGCAATATACCGGCGGCACGACGGGCGTTGCCAAGGGCGCGGTGCTGACGCATGAGAACCTGCTCGCCAACAAGGCGCAGCTGTCGCTTTGGCTGCGATCGGCCTTCGAGCGCAAGAAAGAGCCGGAGGTGCTGAATTTCCTCTGCGCCCTGCCGCTCTACCACATCTTTGCGCTGACGGTGAATTCGCTGATGGGCATGTCGCTTGGCGCCCACAATATCCTGATCGCCAATCCGCGCGACATTCCCGGTCTCGTCAAGGAATTCGAAAAATCGAAGGTGCATATCTTCCCCGGCCTCAACACGCTGTTCAATGCGCTGATGAACAATGCCGATTTCGCCAAGCTCGATTTTTCCTCGCTGATCATGTCGCTCGGCGGCGGCATGGCCGTCCAGCGCCCGGTCGCCGAACGCTGGCTGAAGATGACAGGCACGGCGGTGACGGAGGGTTACGGCCTTTCCGAGACATCGCCTGTTGCCACCGCCAACCGCTTCGATTCGCCGGAGTTCACCGGCTCGATCGGGCTGCCGCTTCCCTCCACCGACCTCGATATCCGTGACGAGGAAGGCAATTCGCTGCCGCTCGGCGACGTCGGCGAGATCTGCATCCGCGGGCCGCAGGTGATGGCCGGCTACTGGCAGAAGCCGGAGGAGACGGCACGGGTGATGACCGACGACGGCTACTTCCGCTCGGGCGACATGGGTTTCATGGACGATCGCGGCTATACCAAGATCGTCGACCGCAAGAAGGACATGATCCTGGTCTCCGGCTTCAACGTCTATCCGAACGAAATCGAGGAAGTCGCCGCCATGCATGCCGGCATCCTCGAAGCCGCGGCCATCGGCGTGCCGGACGGACATTCGGGTGAGGCGGTGAAGCTCTTCGTCGTCAGGAAGGATCCGAACCTGACGGAAGCCGAAGTGAAAGCCCATTGCATCGCCAACCTCACCAACTACAAACGCCCGCGCTTCATCGAATTCCGCACCGAGCTGCCGAAGTCGCCGGTCGGAAAGATTCTGCGCAAGGACCTGCGTGGCTGAATTTGACGATCTGATGAATTAGAGGCTTTCCTAAGGGGCCATCCGCTTGCCGCGGGTGGCTTTTTTCTATTTCGGCAGGTGGCTGAACTTGATTTGCGGGTGAGAAAGCGAATAGTTTCCGCAACCTTTCCGCCTCCAAAGGAGCCTCCCATGAACGCCATCGTCGAACAGCTGAAAAGCACCGCTGATGCCACCAAGGCAACCGATATCCGTGCCGCCTTCGCCGCCGATTCGCAGCGCTTTTCGCGCTTTTCCGTCGCGCTTGACGACCTGCTGATGGATTTTTCCAAGACGGCGGTGAATGACGACATCCTCAAGCTCTTGGTGAAGCTCGCCGAAGAAGGCGGTGTCGAGACGAAGCGCGAGGAAATGTTCTCCGGCAAGGCGATCAATTTCACCGAGGATCGCGCCGTTCTGCACACCGCATTGCGCAACCGTTCCAACACGCCGGTTCTGGTCGACGGCAAGGACGTCATGCCCGACGTCAATGCGGTGCTTGCCGCCATGGGCAAGTTTGCCGCCGACGTCCGCTCCGGCACGCTGAAGGGTGCGACCGGCAAGGCAATCACCGATGTTATCAATATCGGCATCGGCGGCTCGGATCTCGGCCCTGTCATGGCGACGCTGGCGCTTGCTCCCTTCCATGACGGTCCGCGCGCGCATTTCGTCTCCAATATCGACGGCGCCCATATCGCCGATATCCTGAAGCTGGTGCAGCCGGAAACGACGCTGTTCATCGTTGCCTCGAAGACCTTCACCACCGTCGAGACGATGACCAATGCGCAGACGGCGCGCAATTTCATCGCCAAGGCGCTCGGCGAAGCGGCCGTGCAGCACCACTTCGCCGCCGTCTCGACGGCGCTCGACAAGGTCGCCGCCTTCGGCATCGACAGCGCCCGCGTCTTCGGCTTCTGGGACTGGGTCGGCGGCCGTTACTCGATCTGGTCGGCGATCGGCCTGCCGCTGATGATCGCCGTCGGGCCGGAGAATTTCGGCAAATTCCTCGACGGCGCCCATGCCGTCGACAATCATTTCCGTAAGGCGCCGATTACTGAGAACCTGCCGATACTGCTCGGCCTGATCGGCTTCTACCATCGCAACGTGCTCGGCTATCCCACCCGCGCCATCCTGCCCTACGACCAGCGCCTGTCGCGCTTCCCGGCCTATCTGCAGCAGCTCGACATGGAATCGAACGGCAAGGGCGTCACCATCGACGGCACGCCGGTCGAAGGCAATTCCGGCCCGGTCGTCTGGGGCGAGCCCGGCACCAACGGCCAGCACGCCTTCTACCAGCTCATCCATCAGGGCACGAGCATCATCCCGGCCGAGTTCATGATCGCCGCCAACGCCTTCGAGCCGGAGCTGCGCCACCAGCACCAGCTCTTGATCTCCAACGTTCTCGCCCAGTCGGAAGCGCTGATGAAGGGGCGCACCTTCGCAGAAGCCAAGAAGCAGCTGACCGACAAGGGCATGGACGACAAGAAGGCCGATTTCATCGCGCCGCACCGCGTCTTTACCGGCAACCGGCCGTCGATCACCTTCGTCTACGACAAGCTGACGCCCTATGCGCTCGGCCGGCTGATCGCGCTTTACGAACACCGCGTCTTCGTCGAAGGCGTGCTCTTCCGCATCAACTCCTTCGACCAGTGGGGCGTCGAGCTCGGCAAGGAACTGGCGACCGGCCTGCTGCCGGTCGTCGAAGGCAAGGAAAGTGCGGCATCGCACGACTCCTCGACGCAGGGCCTGGTTGCGGCACTGGTGAAGCTTGCGAAGTAAGCGCTCGAGATTGCCCTCCACCCTAGCCCTCTCCCCGTTCTGGGAGAGGGGACGTGCCCTGCGAGAGGCGAGTGAGGAACGGAGAGGTCACGGCATATTCCCTTCTCCCCGTCAGAACGGGGAGAAGTGCCGGCAGGCGGATGAGGGGCGGACGCTGGCTCCTGTCTCAAAGGCCGATCCCACGCGCCCAGTGCTGACTGCCGCCAACATCGTCATTGCGCCGCAAATGATGAACTAATATCAGCGGGCCTGATGCATCCGCACGATGGGCTTCGTTAAGCGAAACCGGATTGAACGTTCTTCTAATCAAAAATTGTAGAATGAATTCTTTCAATTCGAGGGAATCGCCCTAGATTCAAGCAAAATCTGTGCAAAAGATGCTCCGTTCGTTGTTCCCTTGGGCCGCTCGCGTCCCGGTCGGCTGCGTTCATGTCGGCGCCTTCACTGCATGGTCCCTGCCCAAGTTCAGGAGATGTCTCAAGACGCTCGTCACGCAGCGTTTTCATGTCTCATCTCCTTTAAAGGAAGCTCATGAGCCGTCTTGTCGTCGTTTCAAATCGTGTTCCCATGCCGGCCAAAGATGGGAGCGCCGCTGCCGGCGGCCTGGCCGTCGCGCTGCAGGCAGCCCTGCAGGAGCGTGGCGGCATCTGGATGGGATGGTCGGGCGAATCGAGCGGGGACAGAGATCCTGGCCCGCTGTCGCAACTGCAGAAGGGCAACATCACCTATGCGCTGACCGATCTCACCGACACCGACGTCGAGGAATATTATCGCGGTTTTGCAAACCGTGTTCTCTGGCCCATCTGCCATTATCGACTGGATCTCGCCGAATATGGCCGTAAGGAAATGGCCGGCTATTTCCGCGTCAACCGCTTCTTCGCACACAGGTTGGCGCCGATGATCGAGCCGGACGACATCATCTGGGTTCATGATTACCACCTCATCCCGCTGGCAGCCGAACTCCGCCAAATGGGGCTGAAAAACCGGATCGGCTTCTTCCTGCATATTCCCTGGCCGCCGGCCGACATTCTCGTCACGATGCCCGTCCATGAGGAAATCATGCGTGGGCTCTCGCATTACGATCTCGTCGGCTTCCAGACCGACTACGACCTCCAGAACTTTGCCGGGTATCTCAGAAGAGAGGGAATTGGCGACGACCTCGGAAATGGATTGTTCGATTCCCATGGGCGGATATTCAAGGCCGGCGCCTATCCGATCGGGATCGAAACTGCTGGTTTCGCCGAGTTCGCCGAGAGAGCCGCAAACAATATCATGGTACAGAAGACCCGGCGCAGCGTTGAAGGCCGGGACATGATCATCGGGGTCGACCGCCTCGATTATTCGAAGGGCATCATTCAGCGACTGGAAGCGTTCGAACGCTTCCTCACCAGCAATCCTGCCTACCAGAACAAGGTCACCTATCTGCAGGTCACGCCAAAATCGCGATCGGAAGTTCCCGAATACGAGCATATGCAGAAGATGGTCGCCGAACAGGCCGGCCGCGTCAACGGTGCCATCGGGACGGTCGACTGGGTGCCGATCCGCTATGTCAACCGATCGATCAGCCGCAACGTGCTTGCCGGTCTCTACCGGCTGGCGACGATCGGGCTGGTCACGCCGTTGCGCGACGGCATGAACCTCGTCGCCAAGGAATATGTCGCCGCTCAGGATCCCGATCGCCCGGGCGTATTGGTGCTATCGCGCTTCGCCGGCGCGGCTCGCGAGTTGAAGGGTGCGCTGCTGGTCAATCCTTACGATGTCGAAGGCACTGCCAATGCCATCGCCCGGGGCCTTTCCATGTCGCTGGAGGAGCGCCGCGACCGCTGGAGCATGATGATGGAGCATCTGCTGTCTCACGACGTCTCACTTTGGTGCAAAAACTTCCTGCGGGATCTGGTGCCTGCTCCCGAGCTTCGTTCGGAGCGTGACCCCGGATAGTCTCCTGGTCGGTCGGCGACGGCCAGTCCTCGCGCATCCTACCCTTCGGCCGCACCGTCCTTCGGATCCCCTGGGGGAGAAGAGGGAATGGAGACGTTGCCGCGTATCTCTTCTCCCCTCGGGGAGAAGGTGCCGGCAGGCGGATGAGGGGCACGGCACAACCACTCATCGCCGAACCCAGCAGAAGCGTTGTTAAGACCGGCTTCGCCGCCCCCATCCGCCCTACGGGCACCTTCTCCCCGCTCATCCGCCCTACGGGCACCTTCTCCCAATCGAGAGGTTGCGGCTTAAGCGTTAAAGCCCGATCTCGCGCGCCCAGGGCGGATTGGCGCCGGCGCGGGAGACGGTGACGGCGGCGGCTTTGGCGCCGAGGGTCAGGGCGTTGCGCAGCGCCTGCTCATCCAGCGAGGCGACTTGGCGCTTGGTCAGCAGATTGTCCATCTTCAGCGACGCCAGGATGCCGGCATCGAAGGTATCGCCGGCGCCGACCGTGTCGACTACGGTGACGCGCTCGCTCGGCACCGTTACCTTGCGATCCCTGGTATAACCGGAAGCGCCTTCCGCGCCCTTGGTGATGACGACGAGCTTGGCGCCGTGGTTCAGCCAATGGGCGGCGAGCGTATCGTGATCGCCCTGCAGGCCGAACCATTCGAGATCCTCGTCGGAGAATTTGACGATGTCGGATTTGCCGGCCATGCGCTTGATGCGGGCCATATGCGACGGCTTGTCCTTGATGAAACCGGGACGGATATTCGGATCGAGCGAGATGACGCGGTGAGCTGCTTCGCGGTCGAGCAGGGCTTCGTAGGTTTCGCCGCAGGGGCTGGGGATCAGGCTGATCGCGCCGAAATGCAGCGCCTCGCAATCATCGCCGAGAACAGGCAGGTCGGCCGTAGTGATCATCCGGCCGGCAGTGCCCTCGTCGTAGAAGGCATAGGTCGCCTGGCCGTTCACCAGCTTGACGAAGGCGATGGTCGAGGGACGCGGGGTGATGGCGCATGGGCTGTAATCGACATTGCTCGCCTTCAGCGTCTCGAGCAGGATTTCGCCCATCATGTCATCGGCAATGCCGGTGAAGAAGGCGGTGGGGATGCCGAGGCGGCCGAGCGCGATGGCGGTGTTGAAGATCGCGCCGCCGGCATAGGGGGCAAAGCCCTTTTCGCCGAGGGTGGTATCTCTCGGCAGCATGTCGATCAAGGCTTCGCCGCAGCACAAAATCATCGTATTCCTCCCAACAAAACTTGCACGTTCATCAACCGATTAAGCGAGCTTTTGTCAACTAGCTAGAGCGAAAGCTCACTCACCCCACCATTCCTTCCGGACCAGGCGAGCGGCGCATCGAGGAAGGCCTCGACTTCCGACAGCGTCTTGTCGTCGAAGAGCTTCTGCTCCTTGGCAACGGCCAGAACATTACGCCAAGTGGCGATTTGATGCAGCCTGACCTTGCCGTCGGCAAAGCGCTGTTCGCCAAAAATGCCGTAGAAGAACAGCGCGATGCCGTGATCGACGATGCCGCCGGCGGCACGAACGGCATCGATGAACTTGAACATGCTGCCGCCTGCTGTCGTCAGGTCTTCGATGACCAACACCCTCGACCCTTCCGGCATGTTGCCTTCGATCTGGGCATTGCGGCCATGGCCCTTCGGCTGCTTGCGGACATAGATCATCGGCAGGCCGAGGCGATCGGCCAGCAGGGCGGCGAAGGGAATGCCGGCGGTCTCGCCGCCGGCGATGCAATCGAACTGCTCGAAGCCGGCATCGCGCAGCAGGGTGCTGGCGGCGAAATCCATCACCGTCGAGCGGATGCGCGGGAAGGAGAGCAGCTTGCGGCAATCGATATAGACCGGACTCGCCATGCCGGATGAGAGTTTATAGGGCTGGGCGGCATTGAAATGCACCGCCTTGATCTCCCAGAGCATCTTGGCCAGCAATTCAGCCATCACGGCGCGGTCGGGAAATGTGGTCTGGATCATGCGGCTCTCCTTCGGCTTGGATCCTTGCGGGAATAGCAGCAAGAGCCCGCCGTTTCCAGACGAAAGGCGGGGCTATTGCTGCAGCAAGCGGCCGATATCAACGATCTGCATCTTCTTGAACAGGGCGATCGCCTGGGCGCCCTCCTCCGGATCCAGCGAAACGGCATAACGCACGGCGGCGGCAAGCAACTGCATCGTCAGCCGCGCGATCGCGAGCAGTTCCTTGCGGTCGCGATCCGGCCACAGGCGGAGAAGCACGGCGAGAAATGCCTGGGCATGGAATTCCATGTCCTCGGCATCGACCTGTTGCAGCAGCTTGTCGGTATGGGTCGCATGCCAGATGTCACGCATGACAGGCTCGCGGCGGAAGAAGGCATAATATTCGTCGACGATAGTGGCAAGCGCGCCCTGCAGGGCCGCAGCGTCGGTCACCTTCGCCAGTTCCTCTTCGACGCATCGCCTGCCCTCCTCGTTGAAGCGATCGGCCAATGTGCGGATGATCGAGGTCTTGTCGGGGAAATATTGGTAGAGGGCGCCGAAAGAGAGACCGGCTTTCTCGACAATCTCGCTCATCTTCAGGCCGTCGCTGCCATGGCTCTCGATCAACTGCGAGGCAACGGCGAGAATCTTTTCGAAGCGCTCGCGGCCGCGCTGCTGGCTGGGGATGCGGCGCAGCTGGCCGGTAGACTCCTGCTGGCGCCTGCGTGTTGCGGCCGGCTGCTCGGACATTCTCTCTCCTTTTCGAAGTTGACAAACAAAATAAGAGAGATTATCTCATTTTGCAAATGAGAGAATTTCTCTTGTTTGCAAGTTTGGGAGGAGTTTTGACATGCAGACTTCCGAAATCGTCCTCGTCGGTGGATCGGGAAAGACCGGCGGCCGCATCATCAAGCGTCTGGAAGAGCGCGGCCTCACCGTTCGCGCGGCATCACGCTCCAGCGCACGGCCCTTCGACTGGGAGGACAGGTCGACCTGGCGCGGCGCGCTAGAGGGCGCATCGAGCGCCTATGTCGCCTTCCAGCCGGACCTTGCCGTCGCCTGGGCGGCGGAATCGATCGAAGCGCTCGCCAAGGTCGCCGTGGAATGCGGCCTTGAGCATATCGTGCTGCTGTCCGGCCGCGGCGAAGAAGGCGCGCAACGAAGCGAAGCGGCACTGAAGGCTTCCGGCATAAACACCACGATCCTGCGCGCCTCCTGGTTCTGCCAGAATTTCAGCGAGGGCGCCTTCCTGGAGCAGATCCTCGCTGGCCGCCTGCAATTGCCGGCGGGCGAGGTCAGCGAACCCTTTATCGATGCCGACGACATCGCCGATGCCGCCGTCGCCGCCTTGACCCATCCCAGCCACCGCAACAAGACTTACGAACTGACCGGCCCGCGGGCGCTGACATTCCGCCAGGCGGTCGCCGAGATCGCTCAGGCCGCCGGGCGGCCGATCGAATACGAGCAGGTGTCGATGGCGGATTTCACCGGCGGGCTTGCGGATGCCGGCCTGCCGCAGGGCCTGATCGATCTTCTGGAGGAGCTTTTCGGCCAGGTCCTCGATGGGCGCAATTCCAACGTGATGGGCGGTGTCGCCGAAATTCTAGGCCGTCCCGCAACCGATTTCAGCGAATATGCCCGCCGGACCGCGGCAACCGGACTATGGAGCGCCTGACCATGCAGATCTTTCTCACCCTCTCCCTCGTGGCCGCGGCGATCGGCAGCGGCCTCGTCGCCGGCATCTTCTTCGCCTTCTCGACCTTCATCATGACTGCCTTCTCGCGGATCCCGGCGGAGCAAGGCATTGCGGCGATGAACTCGATCAACGTGACGATCGTCCGCTCGCCCTTCATGGGCCTCTTCGTGCCGACGGCGATCCTCTGCCTCGTCATCGCCGTGCTCGCCCTGATCGACTGGCGCGGCGGGGCATCCTTTCTAATGCTGGCGGGTGCGGCCTTCTATATCTTCGCCGCCTTCCTCTCGACCATCATCTTCAACGTGCCGATGAACGATGCGCTGGCAAAGATCGGCGGCAACGGGACGGAAGCGGTTCAGCTCTGGACCGCCTATCTCAGGGACTGGACGTGGTGGAACCATGTGCGGACCATCGCCTCGCTGCTTGCCTCGGTCGCCTTCGTGCGGGCGCTGATGATCGTTTGAGAAGCAAGCGGAAGAGCTGGCCGCTCCAGCTTATTTGCCAGCATCCCGGCTTCGGAAAGAGCGCCAGGCTGAGATCACAGCGAGCAACAAGAACAGCCCTGCCAAACCGGCCCACAGAGAGCCGCCTTGCGTTAGATTATCACCCTCGGGAGTGAGACAACTGGATAGGGCCTGCGATATGCAATCTCGAAACTTCCAGTACCTTTCATAGAATAACCATCCGAAGACAATCGACAGAAGCGTTAGGACGAAGGCTGGAAGGTATTTCATTTTGTTCCTCTCGGCAGGCATGCCCACGCGACCTCATGGCGCCGTCCCACGCCAACCGCCCCGGGGCGCCGGCATTCAAGAGAGCCTCATCCTGAGGTGCCCCGCAAGGGGCCTCGAAGGACGAGGCGGGCGTTCCGGCGTCGGATCTACGCAGGAAGCAGCGTTGCGGCGTGTCCTTCGAGGCTTCGCCCTGCGGGCTGCGCACCTCAGGATGAGGTACGTTGGAGGGTGCCGCGGCTTGGCTTTCGTCTCGGGAACGGCGCTCACCCCACCCTCATTCCTGTGCCTGTCACAGGAATCCAGTGCGCCCAAGTCCTTGGGCGCGTGAGACTCTTTTGACGGCCGCAGAGAGTCACTCACCGCGCCGACGCGCGGTGGCTGGATTCCTGTGACGAGCACAGGAATGAGGGTGGGGATATGGCGGCGCCTCGCGGCAGCGGCGGCGTGCGTCGCCACAAATCCATTCAGCAACGGTCAGCCTTGAAACAAATTGGAACATGAAGAAAAGAGTTTGCCGGCTTTGTCAGCGGTCGGAGGCAGAGGAGCAATTTCCCCCGCCCTCTTCCGCTATGTCTGTTCGCAAAAAGCGATGCGGTTGCTGAAGGGGTCGGTGACGGTCATCTCGAGGCCCCACGGCGCTTCCTCGACGCCGGGCTTCATGTAGCGGTAGTCCTTGCCTGAGAGTTCGGCGTGATAGGCCCGCACATTGGCGACGCGGACGAAGGCCTTGGCGCCGGGGCTGGCGTCGCCGGAATGTTCGCTCAGGTGCAGCGCCATGCCGTCGCGCGAGACCTGGCAATAGAGCGGGAAGTTTTCGCCGAAGCGGTGCTCCCAATCGAGATGGAAGCCGAGAAAGCCGCGATAGAACTCCATGGCCTTTTCGACCGAGAAGATGCGGAAGATCGGCATCGGCGGCTCGATGCCGATCGCGGATGGGCTCGCCCCTGTCGCATCGATCTTTGCCGAGAGGATATTCCATTGATCGAAGCCGAACTGCCGGGCGACGATTTCGAGCGTCTCGCTGTGGGTGAGAGAAATGTCGCGGTCGGCAAGGGCCTGCCGCAATGTCTTTGCCATGAGCTTGGCATCGCGAAAATCGCGCATGATGTCATCCTTCCGTTGGCGGCAAACAGGAAGATCAGTGCCCGCGTCTGCTGACCCGTTCGCCATCGA
The DNA here is from genome assembly GCF_012276115.1 of Rhizobium leguminosarum bv. viciae. Lineage (GTDB taxonomy): Bacteria > Pseudomonadota > Alphaproteobacteria > Rhizobiales > Rhizobiaceae > Rhizobium > Rhizobium leguminosarum_T. The sequence goes on from NZ_WIEU01000028.1 coordinate 11,867, forward strand.
TCGCCAAACGGCAAGGGATGTGAAGGATGTTGTCTGGATGCATTCACCATAACGCATAAGCGTCGCGGGGCGGCTGGCCGCATCCGGCCGAGGGCGATATTATGAGAGGCTTTATCAGGAATCAAGACGCCGTGCGCGTTGCCTCGACGGGAACCGCCGTGAGGTAACTGGCAAGTTCGACCCGGTTGCGGCCGGCGCGCTTGGCGACGTAGAGAGCCTTGTCGGCGGCACTCAGCATGGCGTCGAAATCCAAGCTCTTCGACCGGCCGGGGGCGACGCCGACGCTGACCGTGCATGTCAGCACCTCGTCGTCGATATGGATCTCGCGCGCTTCGAACGCCCGGCGGATGCGCTCGGCCGTGAGTTCCGCCCGGCCGGGCATGATCTCCTTCAGCACCAGCACGAATTCCTCGCCGCCGAGCCGGGCAGCGGTATCGCCGGCGCGGCAATGGGCCGAAAGTTCGCCGGCGAAGATATTGAGCACGCGGTCGCCGGCGGCATGGCCGAAGCGATCGTTGACGGATTTGAAATGATCAATATCGAAGACGATGACGGCCGTGGTCGTTCCCATCGGGCGCGTGCCGTATTGATCGAAGAGGGCGCGGCGGTTGAGCAGGCCGGTCAGTGGATCGGTGATCGCATCGAGACGGTGACGGGCAGCGAGCCGCCATTGATGCAGCGCCAGCGACAGCGCGCCGATCCCGGTCATGCCGGCGATGCAGACGGCAAGGCTCAGATCTTCGGCCCAGTTGCTGGGGGCTTTGCCGAGCACCAGCTTGCCGTCTGATATCAGCACGGCGGCGCAGAGAACGAAGGAGATCGCCGTCAACGTATAAAGCGCTGTGATGCCGAGGAGCGGCGCCGGTGCTTCGGCCCGGGCGAGCCAGTATTGCCGGGCGGTGGCAAAGAGCAAAAGGGCGATGGCGAGATTATCGGCGATGAAGGCCAGGCCGTCATAACCTGAGAGCATCGGCACGACGGAGAAGATCATCGCCGCAAGCGCACGGATCGCGATGGCAAGGAGAGACACCCGGCCGGTGAGGAATTGTTTGCCTGCACCCCAGATGGTGGCAAAACCGGCATGAAACAGCACGAAATTGGCGATGCCGAGCCACTTCTCCGGCATGCTGACATAGGCGCTATAGACGAAAATGCCGCTGACGACGAGGACAAGGCCGACGGTGGCGGTGAGCAGCACGGTTTCCGAGCGGCGGACAAGCCAGCTGCCCATCAGCGTCACCGCCAGGCAGGCCGCGGAGACGCCGAGCGCCAACAAGAGGGAGTTATAGTCAAGCATCATGCTTTTCAGTCTCCGCAGCTATTGTCGCATCGAATGGCGGCTTACCGACCCGCGAAGAGGAATGTCTTATGCATCCGTTAACAAATGATGCACTGCACAATGCAAATGCTACGCGTTTAACATCGCGTCGAACTTTAAAATGAATATTCTATTTAAAATTGAAATCCAAAAGCTTACGCCTGCTGCATCACCTGCCAGTGCAGGGGAAACATCGGATCGAACACCGTCACCGGACCGGCGCCGGTTTCAATCCTCGCGGGAAAGACAACAGGCTCGGCCTGTCTCGACAGAGTTATGCGCTCCTCGTTCGGCTGCAGCCCATACCAGGCCGGGCCGTTCAGCGACACGAAGGCTTCGAGCCGCTCCAGCGCGCCCTCCTGTTCGAAGACATGGGCGAGGCAGCTCATCGTATTGACCGAAGTATAGATGCCGGCGCAGCCGCAGGCGCATTCCTTCAGCGGATCGACATGCGGGGCGGAATCCGTACCGAGGAAGAAGCGCGAGTCGCCGCTGACGGCCGCGGCGCGCAAAGCCAGCCGGTGGTTTTCGCGCTTGGCGACCGGCAGGCAATAATAATGCGGCCGGATGCCGCCGACGAGGATGGCATTGCGGTTGATGATCAGATGGTGGGTGGTGATCGAGCCGGCGAGATTGCCCTTGGCCGCCTTGATGTAATCGACGCCATTCGATGTCGTCACATGCTCCATCGTCACTTTCAGCTCCGGCAGGCGCTGCCGCAGTGGATCGAGTACGGTCTCGATGAAGACGGCCTCGCGATCGAAGATATCGACGTCAGGCGTCGTCACCTCGCCATGCACGCAGAGCGGCAGGCCAATCTCAGCCATGCGCTCCAGCACCGGCATCGCCTTTTCCATGTCGCGGACGCCGCCATGCGAATTGGTGGTGGCGCCGGCGGGATAAAGCTTGACGGCGGTGATGAGGCCGCTGTTCTTCCCCTCCTCCACGTCATCGGGACTGGTATGTTCTGTGAGATAAAGCGTCATCAGCGGCTGGAAACGATGGCCATCAGGCAAGGCCTTGAGGATGCGCTCGCGATAAACCTTGGCGTCAGCAGTGGTGACGACCGGCGGCACGAGATTGGGCATGATGATGGCGCGGGCGAAGGTGCGGCTCGTATCGGCGATCACGCCCTCCAGCATGGCGCCGTCGCGCAGATGCAGGTGCCAGTCATCAGGACGGCGGATGGTGATCGATTGCATGGCAGGCCTCCGAAGCGATGCGTCTGCGGCCTCGATAGCACTATCTTTTACCTGAAAACAATCGCCGCGGCATCACGCCAGCGCGATCTCCAGCGTCACATCGGCCGGGCGGCGGTTTTCGAGGATCAGCCGGCCGTTCGGCAGGTCATTGTCGTAGACCTTGGCGCTGGCGGCCTCCTCGGTCAGGTTGTAACCGCGCCAGCGCGCCCAGAGCCGCTCCTCCAGCACCTCGATCGGCGGCGCGAGCATGATCGAAAAGTCGAAGACGCCTTCGAGTTCCGCCCATTTGCCGAGCGAAAAGAGCAGATAATTGCCCTCGACGATGATGAAGCGGTGATCGGGGGAAACAGGGCGGGCAGACGCGATGGCGAGTTCGCGGGAACGGTCGAAGACCGGCACCAGAACCTCCTGATCGGCCAGCCTAACGGCGCGGATGATATCGAGGAAACCGCGGACATCGAAGGTCTCGGGGATCCCCTTGCGCGCCAGCAGGCCGCGTTCGATCAGGATGGCGTTGTCCATGTGGAAGCCATCCATCGGCAGGACTTCGGCACTTTCGCCCCTGGCCTTCAGCGCTTCCGCCAGATTGTCGGCCATGGTCGATTTTCCGGCGCCCGGGGGTCCGGCGATGGCGACCAGGAAACGCCTGGAATGGCCGGCGCGGTCAAGCACCTCGCCGGCGATTTCATCGATGCGTGCATTCATGCGGCGACGGGCTCCGTCGGCACCGCCTTGGCGCCGGTCATGAAGGCGACGGCGTCGGACATGGTGTATTCCTTCGGATCGATCACCGTCAGCCGCCGGCCGAGGCGGTGAATGTGGATCCGGTCGGCCACCTCGAAGACATGCGGCATGTTGTGGGAGATCAGCACGATCGGCAGGCCGCGGGCTTTGACGTCGAGGATCAGTTCCAGCACGCGCCGGCTTTCCTTGACGCCGAGCGCTGCCGTCGGTTCGTCCATGATGATGACCTTCGAGCCGAAGGCGGCGGCACGAGCGACCGCGACACCCTGGCGCTGACCGCCGGAGAGCGTTTCCACCGCCTGGTTGATGTTCTGGATGGTCATCAGGCCAAGTTCGGTGAGCTTGTTGCGCGCCAGCTTTTCCATGGCCGGCCGGTCGAGCATGCGGAACATGGAACCGAGTACGCCCGGTTTGCGGATCTCGCGACCGAGGAACATGTTGTCGGCGATCGACAGCGCCGGCGACAAAGCGAGATTCTGATAGACGGTCTCGATGCCGGCTTCGCGCGCTTCCATCGGCGAGCGGAACTGCACCTGCCGGCCTTCCAGTGTGATCACCCCCTCGTCAGGGGTGACGGCACCCGATATCGCCTTGATCAGCGAGGATTTGCCGGCGCCGTTATCGCCGATGACGGCGAGGATTTCACCCGGATAGAGGTCGAAATCGGCATTATCGAGCGCGGTCACGCGGCCATAACGCTTGACGAGACCGCGGGCGGTGAGAAGGGGTTCGCGTTCCATGATTACACCGAAACCTTTCTGATCCACTGATCGATGGCGACGGCGGCGATGATCAGCACGCCTGTCAAAAGGACTTTCCATTGCGGGTCGGCGCCGAGCATGTTGAGGCCCATCGAGACGACGCCGACGATCATGGCACCGAAGAGCGTGCCGAGAATGGAGCCGCGGCCGCCGAACAGCGAAATGCCGCCGATCACCGTCGCGGTGATCGCCTGGAGGTTAAAGTCGGTCACCGCCGAGGACGGCGAGATCGAGCCGTTGCGGCCGATCGAGACCCAGGCGGCCAAGCCGGCGATGACGCCTGATATGGCGTAAACGGTCAGCAGCACCTTCTTGGTCTGAATGCCGGAGAGCTTGGCTGCCTCCGGATCGTCGCCGACCGCATAGACATGCCGGCCCCAGGCGGTGTGATTGAGGACATACCAGAGCACCAGGACGAGCAGCACCATGGCGATGACGCCGAGGGTCAGCACGGCACTGCCGAGCTTGAAGCTCACGGCGAAAAGATGCAGCAGCGGCGCCTTTTCGTCTACGTCGGTGTCGCGGATCGTCTCATTGGCGGAATAGATGAAATTCGTCGCCATGACGATGTTCCAGGTGCCGAGCGTGACGATGAAGGGCGGCAGCTTCATGTAGGCGACGAGGAAGCCGTTCAGCAATCCGCAAAGGCCGCCGACAAGCATGCCGGCTGCGACCGCGATCGGCGTCGGTATGCCGTAGGTGATGGCGACATTGCCCATAATAACCGCCGAGATCACCATGATGACGCCGATCGAAAGATCGATGCCGGCGGTCAGGATGACCAGCGTCTGGGCGGCGCCGAGAATACCGACGATGGCGATCTGCTGCAGGATCAGCGTCAGCGTATAGGACGAGAAGAACCGTCCGCCGATGGTGATCCCGAAGATGATGATCGCCAGCACCAGAACGATCAGCGGCACGGCGGCCGGCGTCGAGTGGAGAAAATGCTGCGCGCGCTTGATCAGCGAGACACTCTCGTGCTCGAAGGAGGCAACGCTCTTGTCGCTGCCGTCGAGGACACGTTCGAATTCCTGTGTTCCGGTCATGGTTCCTCCTCCGCATCCGCGCGCCGAACTCGCGCGGGGGCCGTCACCGATATCCATCCGGTCTTTGATTAGCCGGTTCGTGAGGCGACGGAACATCGTCCGTCGAAAACGGCCGGGGATCAAGCCCCGGCCGATCTGCTTTCAACAATCAGGGCTCAGCCCCAGCACTTGTCCGTGCCTTCCTTGGTGTCGATCGACTTGACGCCGGAAACCGGCTTGTCGGTGACGAGCGAAACGCCGGTGTCGTAGAAGGACTTGCCTTCGGTCGGCTTCGGCTTTTCACCATTGTCGGCGAACTTCTTGATCGCTTCGACGCCAAGGGCTGCCATCATCAGCGGATATTGCTGCGAGGTGGCGCCGATGACGCCTTCCTTGACCGACTTCACGCCCGGGCAACCGCCGTCGACCGAGACGATCAGCACGTTCTTTTCCATGCCGACGGCCTTCAGCGCCTGATAGGCGCCGACCGCGGCCGGCTCGTTGATCGTGTGGATGACGTTGATGCTCGGATCCTTCTGCAGAAGGTTTTCCATGGCCTTGCGGCCGCCTTCTTCATTGCCGTTGGTCACGTCATGACCGACGACGCGCGCGTCGTCCTCGTCGCCGATCTTGTTCGGGTCCTTCGGATCGATGCCGAAGCCCATCATGAAGCCCTGGTCGCGCAGAACGTCGACCGTCGGCTGTGACGGGGTCAGGTCGAGGAAGCCGACCTTGGCATCCTTGGCCTTGTCGCCCATCGTTTCCTTGGCCCACTGGCCGATCAGCTTGCCAGCGAGCAGGTTGTCGGTGGCGAAGGTGGCGTCGGCGGCATCGGCCGGCTCGAGCGGCGTGTCGAGAGCGATGACCAGCAGGCCGGCATCACGGGCCTTCTTGACCGAAGACACGATGCCCTTGGTGTCGGAAGCAGCAATCAGGATGCCCTTTGCGCCGTCGGCAATGCAGCTTTCGATCGCGGCCACCTGGCTTTCGCTGTCACCGTCGACCTTGCCGGCATAGGACTTCAGCGAGACGCCGAGTTCCTTGGCCTTGGCCGTCGCACCTTCCTTCATCTTGACGAAGAAGGGGTTGGTGTCGGTTTTGGTGATGAGGCAGGCAGCCACGTCAGCCGCCATGACAGGAGCGGAAAAGGTGACACCAAGCGCGAGCGCGCCGAAAGCGAGAACAGATTTCTTCATGGAACTCCTCCCAGAGTTTGCCGGCGCCGCCCCTGCGGGGCCGGAAGCTTAAGATATGACACTTCGCCGTGGATCGCTAATGCCTCCCAGCGGTCCCGTGCCCTTGACGACGGCAATTAAGAGCGAAAAGAAATTGGCTTGTCAATAAATAAATCCAATTGAATTATTAATTCGATGTGGCATGCTCCATCGAATTAGGGCATAGGCCAACAATCGGGAGGAGCGGCCATGTCGTCCTTGGATGGATCGGCAAACATACCGGTCCCGCCACCAATTCTGAATCCGGCCGGCGGTGCAAACCAGGTCAGGGTACGAGCCTATAACGAACGGCTCGTGCTGTCGCTGGTGCGTCTCTACGGCGCGCTGTCGAAGGCCGATATCGCGCGCCGCAGCGGGCTGTCGGCGCAGACCGTCTCCGTCATCATGCGGGTGTTGGAAAAGGAAGGGCTGCTGTCGCGCGGGGATCCGGTGCGCGGCCGTGTCGGCCAGCCGTCGATCCCGATGCATCTCAACCCCGATGCCGTCTATTCCTTCGGCCTGAAGATGGGCCGGCGCAGCGCCGATCTGGTGCTGATGGATTTCGTCGGCCGCATCCGCATGCAGCTGCATAAGACCTATGCCTATCCATTGCCGGATGAAATTCTCGCCTTCGTCACATCAGGCATTCGGGAACTCGAAGAGCGGCTCGACGACAAGCAGCGCGGCCGTATTGCCGGCCTCGGCATCGCCGCGCCTTTCGAGCTCTGGAACTGGGCCGAAGAGGTGGGGGCGCCGGCCGGCGCCATGGAGGTCTGGCGCGAGATCGACCTGCAGGCCGACATCGCCTCCCGCGTCTCCCATCCGGTCTTCATGCAGAACGATGCGACCAGCGCCTGCGGCGCCGAGCTGGTCTTCGGCGTTGGGCCGTCCTATCCGGATTTCGTCTATTTCTTCATCGGCTCCTTCATCGGTGGCGGCATCGTCTTGAATTCGGCGATCTTTTCCGGCCGCACCGGCACGGCGGGCGCGATCGGGCCGCTGCCGGTGCGGGGCAAGAACGGCGAGACGAAGCAGTTGCTCGAAATCGCCTCGATCTTCGTGCTCGAGAACATGCTGCGCGAGCGTGGCATCGATCCCGAGCCGCTCTGGTATTCGGCCGACGACTGGGTGGATTTCGGCGAGCCGATGGAAGCCTGGATCCAGGACAGCGCCAAAGCGCTGGCGCAGGCGATCGTTGCCGCCGCCTCGATCCTCGATTTCAGCGCGGCCGTGATCGACGGCGGCTTTCCCAGCTGGGTGCGCAGCCGCGTGGTGCAGGCCACCATCGACGAAGCGGCCAAGCTCGACCTGCAGGGCGTCGTCATGCCCGAAATCATCGAGGGCGCGGTCGGCGCCCAGGCACGCGCCATCGGCGGCGCCAGCCTGCCGATCTTCGCGCGTTACCTCACCGACCAGAACGTACTCTTCAAGGAGGTAGACCATGCTGAAAGGACTTGATCCGCTGTTGAGCCCGGAGCTGCTTTTGACGCTTCGCGCCATGGGCCACGGCGACGAGATCGCTATCGTCGACGGCAATTATCCGGGCGTCGAACATGCCCGCCGGCTGATCCGGCTCGACGGCCACCGCCTCATCCCGGTCCTCAACGCCGTGCTCAGCGTGCTGCCGATCGATGATTTCGTGACGGAGGCGATCTTCCGCTCGACGGTCAAGGCCGAGCGCGACAAGCTCGACCCCGTGCATGAGGAGATGATCGACTGCTGCGCCCGCCACGAACCGCACCGGCAGGTCGTGCCACTGATCGGCCAGGATTTCTACGGACGAGTGAAGACTGCCCATGCGGTGATCCAGACCGGTGAGCCCAGGCTCTATGCCAACATCATCCTGCGCAAGGGCGTGATCTATCCGAAGGAGGCGGACGCCCATGCCGAGGTTGATCCCTTCGTTTACTAGAGCATGATGCCGAAAAGTGTGAGCAGTCATCGGGCGACATCATGCTCATCCTGTTCCGGCGGTCACCCGTCTATTTCGACTTCCGCTTCACAGTTTACGGGCGCATTTAAAGGGATGGCCATGCCGATGGACGAGCGGGCGTGGGCGCCAACGCTGGGGCCGTACAGCTCCAGTATCAGATCGGAATAGCCGTTTGTGACCAGCGGCGTCTCATTGAAACCCGGAGCAACATTCACCATGGCGAAGACGCGCAGCCAAGCCGTGACCCGATCAAGGTCTCCGACAGCACGTTTGAGACTGGCGAGATGGGCCAGGGCAACGAGCCGGGCTGACGCGTAACCCTGCTCTGCCGAAACATCCGCTCCGACCTTGCCAAGCGGGTCTGCCAATGTCCCATCGCGGTTGCACGCGACGTGACCCGAGATGTAAGCGCGGCTGCCGCGCACGCGAACCCAGGCGAAGGGCATATGCAGCCCCTCGCGAACTTTCAAAGGCTCGGGCAATTCCAGACCCATTTCGGCCAGACGTTGTTCGATGATGGCCATGGTGCACCTCCCGGTGTGGTTAAGGTACGATGTTGTCGAGCTCCGGCATCAGAACGACGCTCTCGTTGGCTGCGGGGTCGTTGCGGGCACCGAGGAACTCGGCGCTTTCGGTGCTGCGATTGACGGCCACGTGGGGAACGCCGGCCGGAATGAACAGATAGTCACCGGCGTGGACCAATTCGCACCGCTCGAGCTCCGGCCCCGACCAGATCTCGATTTCTTGGCCCGCAGTCATCAGAAGGGCCGTCTCGTGCCCCTCATGGCGATGGGCCTTGGTTCGTCTGCCTGCCGGTAGCGAAATCATCCCCAGCCACAGCATGCTTGATCCGACGCTTTGTGCCGAGATGCCCGAGCGATAGACCGACCCTTGCTCGGCGACATGGCTGCCGCTCCCGCGTACGACTTTCGCGGTTAATCCATGGGGATTTTTCGGGTGCGTTGCTTCGTTCTTCATCGCTCTCACCACTTCAGCCGCTGCACTGGAACAGACTCTGCGCGCTCGGCCGGCGCAAGTCCTGAAGCGGGGCCGAAAAATTCCGAAAAGTTGCGAAATCGCGTATCATCTCGGCCATGAACACCCAGCACCTTGCCTTCGGCCACTTCGAGTTCATTGCCGAGAACGGATGCCTGTTTCGCGACAATAGGCCTGTCGCTATCGGCGCCCGAGGTGCTTCCCTGCTTGCCGCTCTGCTTTCGGCACAGGGAGGTGTCGTCTCCAAGTCGGCCCTGATGGATGCGGTTTGGCCGGGATTGATTGTTGAGGAAAGCAATCTTTCCGTTCAGATTGCCGCTCTTCGCAAGCTGCTCGGCCCTGCATCAGACGGCAGCGAATGGATCGTCACGGTTCCGCGGGTCGGATACCGATTTTCCGGTCCTGTGGAGAGCCGGACCGACGCAGCCGAAAGCGGATGGCATGCGCAGACCAGTTCGATGCCGGCGATTGCGGTACTGCCATTCGAAAATCTCGGCGGTGATGCTGAAAGACAGTATCTGGCCGACGGTATTACCGACGACCTGATCATGGCCCTCGTTCGCTTCAGATGGTTCCGCGTCGCCTCACGTGGGGCGAGTTTCACAAGGAAGGATGGCTCGAGGGATCCGCAATCTATCGCGCGCGAACTTGGCGTCGATTTTCTGGTGGATGGAGCTATCCGGTATACCCGCGATCAGATCCGGATATCGGTGCACCTCGCCGACGCAGTGAAAGGTGCCACCGTCTGGTCCGAACATTACGACCTTCAGGTGGCCGAGGTATTTGCAGTGCAAGACGCCATCGCCGAGCGGATCGCAGCAGCGGTGGAGCCCGAGCTGCTGTTGCGTCATGGGCTTCCGATGGCTCCGCACACCGGCAACATCACTGCCTGGAACCTTGTAAGGCAAGGTACATTCAATTTCCACAAGGTCACCCAGCCCACCCACCTTGTCGCACGGCGATTCTTCCGCGAGGCTGCGGAACTCGATCCCATGCTTCCGGAGGCGCAGATCTGGCGGGCGCGGGTCAATGCGGGCCTCATTGGCTACGGCTGGACTGATAACCCCGCCGCGGACGGGAAGGAAGGGTTGGATGCGGCCCTTCGGGCGATCTATCTCGATGCGCGGAACCCGTACTCGCACTATGCGCTGGCGATCGTGTCGGCCTATACGGGCAGGGCTGACCAGGCGATCCTCGCAGCGGAACGGTCCATCGAACTCGGTTCGAGTTTCGCCTTGGGCTATCTCGTCTTCGGCATGGCCCGTCTCTTTTCGGGGGATGCGGCCGGCGCGCGGCAGCCCCTGGCTCGCGGCCTCGAACTCAACCCCCATGACCCGCAGAATGGGGTTTGGTTCAGCCTCCTGATGCTTGCACTGTTCTTTTCGGGCAACGTCGAGGGCGCACTCGAAACGGGACGTACGGCGCAAAAGGCGCGGCCTGACTGGCCGGCGCTTCTGCGCATTCAGGCGTGCTGCCATATGGCCGCGGGACATCGTGAACAGGCCCGCCGCTTTGCTGCGGCTGCCAGCGACCTTTCCCAATCCGCCGGCGATGCGCTTGGTCCGTTCAGGGATGGCAACAAGGAATGGGCCACCCGCCTGAACGAGCTGCTGCGAGAGGCGGAATTTTAAGACGACCGGTTGGCAAAACCCGTTCAGGATCGGCGCCGAAGAAGCCTGAGGCCTGCCGCTCGTCGGCCGGGACTCCGACGGCCGGTGAAGACCGCCCATGCGGTGATCCAGGCCGGCGGCCCAGGCTCTATGCCAACATCATCCTGCGCAAGGGCGTGATCTGTCCGAAGGAGGCGGACGCCCATGCGGCGGCCGAGGTGCATCCGTTCGTCTACTAGCAATTCCAGCCAAAAGACGCAGCGTTTGGTCGTCGGTAGGCTTTGGCTTTCGGTCCGGCTGAAGGTCGGTCTTTCGCCATTCTTTGGATGGAGTTATTGTGCGGCCGGTGGATTGGTCCACCGCGCCGGCAAACCGCTTGTTAAGTCAAGCGCTGCGGAACGTCGCCTCACCACCAGGAGCCGACGTCGCGCGGCTGCAGGGATACGTGCGGAATCAGGCCGGTGAAGCGATGAGGACACGGATTTCACATGGCACCTGACATGAGCACTACTCCTCGTCGCAGCATCACCGGTTTGCGCAAGTTTCTGGATCCTGAGCAGCAGCGCGATTGGATAGAAGGCAAGGCGGACCTAATCGACGCCGAAGAGCGCTTGGAGTCCCTGGAACAGCGGTTCAAGTACGTCGCACGGTTTGAGAAGCTGCTTCGTCGCCCACAGGCGCAAGACGTTCTGGAAATTCTCGGGATATACGGGCAAACCTGCATCCCCATCCCGCGCAAGACCGAGCGTCACTACTGGTCGGCTTCCTGTCTGCCCTCGACTTCCGACAAGCCGCTCGTCCGCGTCAATGCGAGCTGGATGGAGCTTTTCACGCTCTACGCCGACGGCGAGGGCCTGCGCGCACGATTCCTGGTGCATCTTTCGCATTTCACCACCGATCACTCACCGGCGCAGGGCAATGTGGACGCGGCTTTTCTCGAGGACTGCGTCGCGACACCCGAAGACGTCGGTTATTTTTTCCCACGCGGCGAGGACATTTTCGGCATCACTGTGCGGGGCTCGGCCTCGATCCGCAAATTCCTCGCGGAGCGCCGCATCTTGCGCGCCATTCGGACTTTCAATGTGACGCACATGAACCGAGGTCGGAACGCCTATCAGGCAAGCCACTGCTACAGCCTGGGGGATACCATGCTGGCGGGTTGATCGGCTCCGGGATGCGCCCTACCCTGGCGAAGCGGTTGGGTATCAGACGCTCAACGCCGTAAAACATGTGGAATCCGGGAGCGTCGATTGATCGATCATTCCTCTGCGTCGAACTGGTTTGAGAAAATCAAATGAAAGAGCGCCTGCTGATAGCTTGCGTGCTCGCCGCCGCCGCCTACATGGCGCTCACGACAGAAACTCGATTGTCTACCCCAATCAAGCCAGACGGCATCCCACAGGCGAGCGAAACGCCGCCTTCCAGGATCTACAAGGATGCTTCGGGACGCGAGGTGCATATTGCGACGCCCTTGCTGGATAAATTCTCCTATGCCGGAGATACCGATCTCTGCATCGAACTACGGGAAATGACAAAATCCAGTGCGGAGGCCGCAGAAGAGCTTCTGGACGCATGCGACGACATTTCAACGGGCAGCGCGGTTGAGATAAGCCAAAAGCGTATCTGGTTGGCCACGATGCTTGGCGACGGAGACGAGGAATATACTTATTCTCTTCCCGACAATGAAACCGATCGGAATAGGCGCGTGGTCCTGGCAATCTCGATGCTGAGAGCCGCACTGGATGCTGCCGCGCCGGATGCTGCAAAAGAAGCCTTCTCCGCTCTCGATAGCCTTTGGATCGCAAACGATGCGAGCGGCGCCTTTGCTGGTTATAATTCGCCCTTCCTATTTCGCTCCGCCATGAAAGCTGAAGCCGGTGAAGCTCTGCTGACCCTGTGCCCACTTGCCGGTCGGAGCGACTGCGATAGCTTCGTACCAAGCGGAATGCCAAAGGCTCTGGAAGAGCTTGGGCGCTGGAAATCCGATGAGGCCTTGCTGTTGCGTTCTGCAGAACTGTTGGAACGCGAATACAGGGCGATCAAAGATCCAAGCAAGAGCAAGGAGCTTGATTTTGCTCAGGATTTTTCCGCAACGCTGGGTTATGCCAATGAACTCAATCCAGGAAACGGAAGCGCTCACGCCAGGCGTGGCGTGAAGCCGTTGGAGGAGTGGCTGGGCAAATATGAAAACAGCACCGATGAACGTGCGTTGCGATACATCTATAGCACGGTTGGCGCAGCATATGGACGTATCGCATCGGATAGCCAGCAGCGTGCCGACGCTGAAAAGGCCGTAAAATTCAATAGTCTGACCTTCGAAATAGCCAGGAAATTAGACAAGGACGGCCCGAGCTGGGAAAACATGGCGAATCTTGGCGATGACACGCTGCTGTTGGCCGAACTGAACCGAGAGGAAGCAGGATTTCAAAAAGCGTTGAAACTTCACCGCGACGCATACGCGATAACGGAAAAGCTCAATTTGCCAGACGCTACCGCCTATATGGATTTGAAACTTGCGCGGACCCTGCAGCACTATGCAAAGGCAGAGCTTCCTTCGGTTACGAAAAACGAGAGGATCGCCATGTTGGAAGAGGCGATCAATTTGGCTGAAGGCGTCAAGCCGCTCTTCGAACAGACCGGCACAGCACTCTACCTGCGAATGACGAATGGCGTCCTGGGTGAGGCAAACGCCCAACTCATCTCGCTCCGCCAATCGAATTAGCCTTGATAATCCGGTCCATCTTTAGGGCGCTCCTGTCTTGTTCGGCGAACGGTAGACACCATGGGACCGAATCCTCATCCGATTTACGGCAAAGATATCCATTGTGCGCAGCGAAACTCCCGTGCCTTCGTAAAGGCAACCCACCATTAACCTATCAAGCGAACAGATGATCTTTGGGATTTGTCGGTGCTGCGCGGCTTCATCAGCCACTGCGATACCGGCCCTCTTATTCCGCCCGAATGAATTGAGGCGGTCTTCGATCACGGCGTGACCGCCGATGCCGCGAAGTAGCGCCATCCGTCATCGGCATTCGGTGATACGAGTGTACCAAACTGGCCATGACGGCTCTTCACACAACAGGAGCCTGTTCATATGCCTCGCATCCAACCAACCAGACCGCAGATGGAGATCGTTGCCTGGCTCGCGGTCTTCCTGGTTCTCTTCTGCCTATCTTGGTTCCTCCAATGGCATGAAGGGCTGGATCGGTTCATCGAGAAGCATCATGACTATCCGCTGGACCACGCGCTCCTCGCCCTTAATATCTCCGGGTTTCTCGGGCTCATTTATTCCGCGCTGAGAATCCGGGATCTTTCGAGGGAGGTCAATCGCCGGCTGCAGGCCGAAAAGAACGTAGACTGGATTGCCTGTCACGACACGCTGACCGAACTGCCTAACCGCAGGTTTCTGGATTCCGTATGCGCGCAGGCGATGACCGATCAAAGGGAAGAAACCTACGCCGTGTTCAGCATCGATCTCGACGGCTTCAAGAAGGTCAACGACCTCCTGGGGCATGATCACGGTGATGCGGTGCTGAAGACTGTTGCTCAGCGGCTCTCTTCCCTCTTTCCCCGTGAACACGTTTTCCGCCTTGGTGGAGACGAATTCGTTGTTCTGGCGCGGCGAACCGGAAATCCCGATCTTGCCGCGTTGGCGAACCGCATAGTGACCGTGATCGGCAAGCCGTTCACATTCAATGGTGTCGCCGTTGACCTCGGCGCCAGTGTCGGCTTCGCGCTTTTTCCGGAGAACGGCGATGACCTCAGTCAAGTCATTCGACATTCCGACTGTGCGATGTATGTCGCCAAAAAGCAGGGGCGCAATCTGGTGAAGCCCTTCGTTCCTTCGATGCAGGACGAGTTGGCGAAGCGGATCCGGATGGAAGCCGATCTGAGAGCAGCCATTAAGAAGGCTGAGATCGTTCCCTACTATCAACCGCTTGTGGACCTGAAAACGAATAGGATTATCGGCTTCGAGGCGCTGGCACGCTGGAAGACGGCCTCCGGCGAATTCATCCCACCGAACGAATTCATTCCGGTGGCGGAGGAAGCCGGTCTGATCGTCGAATTGACCGACCAACTGCTTCGCCACGCCTGCACCGATGCGCTTTCCTGGCCAAGCGAGCTCGTCCTGTCATTCAACCTTTCTCCGATCCAACTGAGCGATCGGTTACTGGGGCTCAGAATTCTCAAGATATTGGGCGATGTCGGTCTGCCCGCGCACCGGGTCGAGCTGGAAGTGACGGAGAGCGCCATCATCCAGGACGCCGTTACGGCACGAATCGTCCTCGATGATCTCGTGAATGCCGGGGTCGGGATTGCTCTCGACGACTTTGGAACTGGTTATTCCAGCCTCTCACAACTATCCAACTACCGATTCGACAAGATCAAGATCGACAGGAGTTTCGTCTCTTCATTCGAAACCGACGATAAGCAAGACAAGGTGATCAGGGCGATCATCGCTCTCGGTGTGGGACTTGGCGTGACGATAACCGCCGAGGGTATCGAAGAGGAGAGCCAGCTTCAGCGGCTTCAGGACCTGGGTTGCGATATCGGCCAAGGTTATCTGCTTGGCAGGCCAGCGCCGGCCGAGAAGCTTGCCACAGGCGAGGTCAGCGCCAGAATTTTGCAACGCGGTTGATGGGGGCCGCGGTATGTTGGCTCTGAATCAGAGCCAACACGAGCTTGCCGACTTCAAGTTACGCTTATCAATGCCTCACTTTTCGCCCAGAGCTGCGTGGCTTTGTCGGTGCATCGAGCGCATAGGACCTGACGCCATCGGCAAACGGGTTGGACGTGTCATTGATTGACGCGACGGCGCAATGCCTGACGATACGTCGCCGTTGTCGAGCAAGCCCTGTCCACCCTGGCCGACCGGCCGTTCCACTGGAGCGTGATATCGCAGGCGCTCGCAGAGCTGCTCGGGGCAGCAGTCCAAAGTTTTACAGCGTGACGGCGCGCCGGTGCAATCGTCCGGACTTTACTCCGACACAGGGGTAAAAGGATGACGCCCAAGAAACGCAGCCACTTGTTCTGTAACTTCGACAGGCGCGGAGTCCGGGAAAAAATGTCCGCCTGGTACGGCGCGAGCGTCCATGGTGGTGCAACGATCCGCCCAGGTGGCTGGGAGATCATAGAGTTTGGCCATCGCGCCGGCTGCGCCGTACAGGACCAGCGCCGGCGCCGATATACGTCTCCCTTGCTCCGCCAGATCGTCGGCGAGATCGACGGCCAGCGCCGCACGGTAATCGTTGCAGCCGCCGGCAATCGCCTTGGAATCATGCCAGGAAGCCCGGTAGGCCGCGAGCTGTTCGACGTCGAAATCCTGCGGGCCTGCCGCGCCCCATCCAAACAGGCAGGTTTCATAAAAGAGATCGGGATTGGCTTCGATCATTCGCTCCGGGAACGGCGCGGGTTGAGCGAGGAAGAACCAGTGCCAGTAGCTTTGAGCGACCTCGCGGCGCAGGTCGCCCAGCATCACCGCCGTCGGCACGATGTCCATCAAAGTGACGCTCGCCACAGCCGCAGGATGATCGAGAGCCAGCCTGTGCGCCACCCGGGCACCGCGGTCGTGACCCGCGAGATGAAACCGCTCGTGTCCAAGCGTTTTCATCAAACCGAGCTGATCTGCTGCCATGGCGCGGAAGCTGTAATTGGCCAGATCAGCGCGAGCCGGCGGTTTGTCGGAGGCGCCATAGCCGCGCAAATCTGCGCAGATCACCCGATAGCCAAGCGCGACCAGCTCTGGTGCGATCCGTGCCCAAAGTGCCTTGGTCTGCGGAAAGCCATGCAGCATCAGCAGCGGCTCCCCCGCACCCGCGGCGACATAAGCGATTTCCACGCCATCGACGGCAATCCGGACGCTTTCAAAACCCTCAAACATACTCCCCTCCCCGTTTCGCGACGATTGTGACGCCTCTACAGCCGGTTGGATGCCGTGAGGTGCGTCTTGCCCTGATGTAATCCTTATGTTGGTTGACATTATTAATGATATACGTCATCAATAAGTCAAGCTACAATGACGCACGACATCATAGTTTGGGCATGGCCGTCGAAAGGGCTGCGAAGTGCGGATCACCAAGGAAAAAAAGCAGGAAAACTACGAGCGGATTATCACCATCGCTTCCGAACTGTTTCGCGAGCGCGGGTACGATGGCGTGGCGGTGGCGGAGCTGATGGAGCGTGCCGGGCTCACTCATGGCGGCTTCTACAACCACTTCCGATCCAAGGAGGAGCTGATCGCAGCGGCGACCGCCAGGGGTTTCGGCGAGACCGCGGAACGCTACGCAGGATATGATGCGCTTGCCGCCATCGAAGCCTATATCTCGCGCGAGCACCGGGATGCGCGCGGTCATGGGTGCCCCGCTGCGGCACTAAGTTGCGAAGCAGCACGGCTGCCGGATGAGACGAGATCGGCTTTTGCCGCAGGAATCGAGAACCTGCTCAGCACGTTCGAGGGCGACATGACGCGCGATCACGGCGCCGGATCGCGCGCGCTAACCATCAGCCTCCTTGCTCAGGCCGTGGGCGCCATCGTCCTTTCGAGAGCCTGCCCGGACAATTCTTCCCTGGCGGATGAAATCCTGGATGCCTGCCGGGCCGACTGCCGTGACGCCATCGGAAATCACGCGCGCAAGCAATAGGGCCGCGCATGCGCGGCCCTATGCAGTCAGGCGTCGACCGGCGCGGCCATGGTGGGATAGTCGGTATAGCCCGCAGCACCTCCGCCATAGAGCGTCGCCATATCGAGATTGGCCAGCGGTGCACCGGCCTTCAGGCGTTCGACAAAATCCGGGTTGGCAATGAACGGCCTGCCGAAGGCGAACAAATCCGCCAGTCCCTGCTCCAGCCTTGCCGTCGCGAGTTCCAGATCGTAGCCGTTGTTGGCGATGTAAGTGTTCTTGAACCTGCGGCGAAGCGCCTCATAGTCGAAGGGTGCAACGTCGCGCGCCCCGCCCGTCGCGCCTTCGACGACATGGAGGTAGGCAATGCCCATCTCGTCGAGCTGCTCGACGATGTAGTTGAACTGCGCCTGCGGATCGGTTGCGGATATCCCATTGGCCGGCGACACCGGCGAAATCCGAACGCCGGTTCGCTGCGCTCCAACTTCCTCGATGACCGCGGCCGTCACCTCCAGCGTCAGCCGGGCGCGGTTTTCAATCGAGCCGCCATAAGCGTCGGTTCGGATGTTCGATCCATCCCTGGCGAACTGGTCGAGCAGGTAGCCATTGGCGCCGTGAACTTCGACGCCATCGAAACCGGCGGCGATCGCATTGGCGGCGGCGCCACGGAAATCCTTGATAATGCCGGGGATCTCGCCCGGTTCGAGCGCCCGAGGTGCCGACACATCCACGAAGGCGTTGTTCACAAACGTCTTGGTTGCGGCCCTGATGGCGGAAGGCGCCACCGGGGGCTGCCCATCCGGCTGCAAGTCGACATGCGATACCCGACCGACATGCCAGAGCTGCAGGAAGATGTGGCCGCCCTTGGCATGCACCGCGTCGGTCACCTTACGCCAGCCGTCGATCTGCGCCTCTGTGTAGATGCCGGGCGTGTCCTGATAGCCTTGACCCTGCTGCGAAATCTGGGTCGCCTCCGAGATGATCAGGCCTGCCGAGGCCCGCTGCGCATAATATTCGGCAATGAGATCCCCCGGCACAAATCCGGCGCCTGCTCTGTTGCGAGTCAATGGCGCCATAACGATGCGGTTGGAGAGCGTGAGGGAGCCGAGTACCGAGGGCCCAAAGAGTGTCTTGCTGGTCATGTGTCACTTTCACAAAGAGTTAGAAATTATTGCTGACGTTCCCAGACCTGTGAACGTCCGAGCAACGACACGCCGATAAAGCCGCGCACGTTGAGCTTCGTGCCGCCGTTGGTGACGGAAATCTTGCTGCTGTAGACCTTGCCATTGTCCGGATCGAGAATCTGGCCACCGGTATATTCGTCGCCGTCCTTCTTCAGGCCGCTCAGGATGACCAAGCCAACGACCGGCGCGTTCTTGAGCGCGCCTTCGCATTTCGCGCAGGTCGGGCTTTCGTTCGCGGCGAGAAAGACTTTTTCGATCCTGCCCTGCAATGTGCCATTTGACTCGGTAATTCGGACCAAGGCCCTCGGCTTGCCGCTGACGTCATCGACATTCCGCCACAAGCCAACAGGCGAGGTATTGTCAGCCCATGCCGCCGATGACATGAGGGCCGCAGCGGCGGTGAGTGCGAAAACGGTGGACCTTCTTAATATATGCAATGCTGTCAGCTCCTTGAATTGCGTTGAACGCGTGTGTTGCTGGATAGGCGTAAAGTCGGCTGGGAAGGGGCCAGCGTCGCAGAGGTCATGAAAATCCGGTGAGCCGCCGAGCTCTCCAAGGGTTCTAGTCTGCGACCGTGATGACCACCTTGCCCTTCGCGCGCCCGGTCTCGACATAGGCCAGCGCATCCCCGGTCTTCTCAAACGGGAACACCTTGTCGACGACCGGGCGGATCGCGCCCGATTCGATCAGCGAGGTGATTTGACCCAATTGCTGCCCTTCGGCGCGCATGAACAGGAACGAGTAGCGAATGCCGAGACGCTTGGCTTTTTTTCGGACTCCTCGGCTCAGCAGGCGCAGCACCAGTTTCAGAAACAGGTTCAGGCCAAGTGCCCCGGCGAAAGCGGGATCGGGCGGACCGGAAATGGAAATGAGCTGGCCGCCCGGCTTCAGCACAGCCAGAGATTTTTCGAGCGTCTTTGGATCCTGGCTGTTCAGCACGAGATCGTAACCCGACAAGACCTTCTCGAAATCCTGCGTCTTGTAATCGATCACCACATCCGCCCCGAGGCTTCTGGCCAGCTCGGCATTGCCAGCGCTCGTCGTCGTCGCGACGGTCGCACCGAGATGCTTGGCGAGCTGAATGGCGAAAGTCCCGACCCCGCCGGAACCGGCCTGAATGAAGACCTTCTGGCCGGGTTTTACCTTGCCCACCTCGACCAGCGCCTGCCACGCGGTCAGCCCCACCAACGGGATGGACGCCGCTTCCGTCATGCTGAGGTTGTTCGGCTTCAGCGCCACGTCGGCTTCATCGACGGCGATGAATTCGGCGAATGTGCCGACCCGATGATCGCGCGGCCGCGCATAGACCTGATCCCCCACCTTGAACCGCCTGACCCTGGATCCGGCCTTGACGACCGTTCCGGCAACGTCGTGCCCCAGGACGAAGGGTGGGCGATAGGGAAGAATAAGCTTGAACTCTCCATCCCGAACCTTGGAGTCCAGGAGGTTTACGGCCGTGGCCTGAATCCGGACCAGGACATCATTGTCCTGCAATTCCGGTTCGGGCAGGTTGGCCAGACGCAAAGCGCCCTTCTTCTTGTACTTATCAACGACGAATGCCCTCACGAGGCTTTCTCCAATTCGAAGTCTATTGTGGTATCAGGCGCCAAGGAAGGACAAAGCCTTCGGCACGAAATCGGCGTAGTTCTGGAAAATTCCGCCATGCCCGGCGTCCTTGTAGACAACCAGCTCCGCTCCGGGGATGCGCTGGGCCATATCGGCGCTGTTGACGGTCGGAACCATGATGTCATCGTCGCCATTGGCGATCAGGACCGGAATAGTGATACGGCCGAGATCCTGAGGCGCCTGCCGCCCCCAGGCTTTGATCGCCTGGAGTTGGCGCAGGAAAGCCCTTGGAGTTGGCCCCTTGTCCCTTCCCGCCTTCCGCTCTTTCAGTCGATCCAGAAAGGCTTTCGCGGCTTGGCGACCATTGGCGGTGGACGTGAAGAACAGATAGGTTTTTGGGTCGCGCAACGTCAGCAGACCTTTGATAATGAGGGGCCAGGATATCGCTCCCACCTTCTCGATGCCCCGGCCTCCGGCGGGACCGGTACCGGCTAAAATAAGTTTGCGCACGAGATCGGGGGCTTTCAGCGTGATGTCCTGCGCGACAAATCCCCCGAGAGAAAATCCAAGCAGATCGACTTTTTTGAACCCAAGCGTTCGGATCAACGCGATCGTGTCGCGTGCCATGTCGTCGATGGTCAGAGGGGCCGTACCGCCTGAGGCGCCGATACCTCTGTAATTGGTGGCGATTACGTGATGCCTGGTGGCGAGACCATCGACAATGCGGGGATCGAAATTGTCCAACACCGCGCCCCAATGGTTGAGAAGAATGATCGGCACGCCACCCTGGGGGCCAAGGTCGCGATAGGCAAAAGGGGTTTTCCCAACATTGATCCAGAGGTTGGGCGCCTCGGCATAACACGTGGCAGACCGAAGATATCTTACAGAAGTGTTCATCGTTTACTCCAATATCCGGCCCGAACCGGCAGGGCTGGGTCGGAGAGAAAGCACGCAGCTTCGGTCGCTCTACATTTTAATGACAACTGTCATCATAATAGGATTAATGATACTCGTCATCAAAGTTGTCAAGCGGAATTTTTCTCAGCCGAATCAAACGCCATCTCCCGCAGGCTGGTACGCGGATCGCTCGAGCCAGGAAGGGTGCAAAGATCACCACGGTCGGGATGGTCTATTCTCACTTCAAACTTCGTCATGAGCCCGAGTCGCTCCTCGCTACATGCCGATCCCGCGCTCGCCGGCGATGACCGAACTCGACCGGGCCGAGATTTTTCGCCGAAAGTCACGGAGACCGTTGCATTTCCATTCTTGATCAGTCACTCTAGAACAATTGATAAAGAATCGGGGCGACAATGGGCCGAACGCGGGAATTCGATGAGGAGGCAGTGCTGAAGGGGGCGATGCACATCTTTCGCAAGCACGGCTATCAAGGGGCGTCGATCCGGGATCTCGAGGAGGCGACCGGGCTCAAAGGCGGAAGCATCTATCACGCTTTCGGCGACAAGGCCGGCCTCTTCGACGCGGCGTTCGGGCATTACAACCGGACGGTGCTGGAGGGACGGATCGAGCGGTTTGCGCCGCCGGGAACCGGGCTTAAAGGCTTGCGCGAATTGTTCCTTTCGCTCCTGCATGAGCCCGACGATGGCTCGCTCGGCTGCCTGATCACCAATATGGCGGTGGAATTCGGCGGCGGCGCCGATCGGCATCCCCGTGTCGAGGCGGCGCTCGGCCTCCTTCGCACCACATTCCGCTCAAGGCTGACCGAGGCATCGACCTTCGTTCAGGACGCCGACGGTGCCAAGGCGGACAGGACAGCCACCCGCCTTCTGGCCTTCTATCAGGGCCTTCTGGTGCTCATTCGCGGCGGCGACGACAAGGCCGGCCTGCGGCAGGCGATAGAAGACGAATTCAATCAATTGGAGACGATATTATGACACCTGAGGCCCTCTGGAATCGATATGCAGCCATCTGGTCGCTGGATGCTTCCGCTCGTGAGCCGGAAATGCTGGCTTGCCTCGCTGACGATGTGACCTATTGCGACCCGAATGGAACGATCGCCGGGCGCGCCGGTCTCTCGGCTTACATGGCCGGCTTCAAGGAGAGCATGCCGGGAGGCCGGTTCAAGATATTGAGCGTCCTCCACCATAATGACCGTTCGCTGGCGCGCTGGGTACTGCGCCAGGAAGACGAGAGGGTCTTGCAGACCGGCGCGAGCTTCGGGGTGATTTCCGATGGCCGGCTCGGCGCGATCACCGGCTTCTTCGATCCTCTGGCGGAGCAGCACCCATGAATAGCGAGGCGACACGCGGGCTGGCGCTCGACTTTGCGAGCCAGATCGCCCCAGCCGGATGCATCGATATCAGGCGCTTCTTCGGCGGCTCCGCCCTGGTTCGAAACGGCGCGCAGTTCGGGTTCGTCATGAAGGGCACTTTGTATCTCCGCGTCGACGCAGCGATGCGCGCGGAGTTCGAGGCAGATGGCTGCGAACCGTTCAGCTACCGCGCTGCCGGCCGGACGGTGACGGTTCGCCGCTACTACGCCGTTCCCGCACATGTGATCGATGATCCCGCGCTGCTGCACAGCTACGCGGAGCGTGCATTGCACGCGACCGCCACGCCCGGCCACCGGCTCGCCGATACGCTCCAGGCCGTCACCACGTCTGGCTGATACCCAGCCCGGCGCTCGCCATCGGGGCGAAAAGAGGGACCGACATCGCTCGCCCCCCTCTTTTGCAGGCGCCGGAGGCAACAGATTCCAATTCAGGTATTCAAGCCGCCATCCACCGTGAGGATGGTTCCGGTGATGTGCCTTGCGGCCGGGCTTGCGAGGAAAGCCACAGCCGCCGCCACATCTTCCGGCGTACCGTAACGGCCAAGTGGGATCAGGGCACGCTGGAAGTCGGCGAAGTCGCCATTGGCGGGATTCATATCGGTGTCGGTCGAACCCGGCTGGACCAGGTTTACGGTGATATCGCGAGATCCGAGTTCCCGCGCGAGGCCGCGGGTAAACGAGTGGAGCGCGGATTTTGTCATGAAATAGACCGTGCCGGTGTCGCCGACGATGCGTTCGGCGCCGACCGAGCCGATGGTGATGACGCGGCCTCCCGCCTGCAAATAGGGAATGGCGGCCTGCGAAGCGAGCAGAGGCGACCGCACATTGACATCAAGCAGCGCATCGATCTGCTCGACGCTGACGTCGGCGATCGCACCATAAAGCGCGATTGCGGCATTGTTGACGAGAATGTCGAGACCGCCAAGTGCCTGGGCCGCCTCGTCGACCGAGCGCTTCACCGCCGCCGGATCGGCGCTGTCGGCCTGGATGGCAAGCGCTTTGCGGCCCTTGCCCTCGATCGCCCGGACGACTTCGGCGGCGCGGTCGGCCGAACGCTCATAGGTGATGGCGACATCAGCGCCTTTGTCGGCAAGCGCCAATGCGATGGCGGCGCCAATGCCACGCGAGCCACCTGTGACGAGGGCACGCTTTCCAGCCAGTTCTGTCATGATCTTCTCTTTCTGTAGTGATCGACACATAAACAGCTAGGCACGTTGCGACGGGGTGTCAATGGGTTTATATAATGATCGATGCAAAAATCGGATGAGATGTTGAACGTCGATGAAACCCCTGCCCGCGGTCGCGGGCGGCCGCGGGCGTTCGATCGGGAAGCCGCCTTGGCGCAGGCGACCCGGCTGTTCTGGATCAAGGGCTTCGAGGCGACCTCGATCGCCGACCTCACCGAGGCGATGGGGATCGGATCGCCGAGCCTTTACGCGGCATTCGGTTCGAAGGAGGCGCTCTATGCCGAGGCGCTGCGCCACTATCGCGACAACAACGAGGCGCTCGTCTGGGCAGGCTTCTTTTCCGCGGGCACGGCGCGTGAAGCGGTGATGTCGTTGCTGATGGATTCGGCCGCTGCCCTGACCGGCTGTGTCGCGGATATTCCCCGCGGCTGCATGGTGACGCTCTCCTCGGTCGGCAGCGAGGGCCACGCGGACCTCGGTGAACTCGTGCGAACTGCCCGCGCCATCACGCTCGACCGCCTGAAGCAGCGCCTGAACCAGGCGATATCAGCAGGCGAAATTCCGGTCTCGACCGACGTCCACGCGCTTGCCCGCTTCGTGCAGACCGTTCAGAACGGCATGTCGATCCTGGCCCGCGACGAAGCGACCCGCGGCGAACTGGAGGCAGTCGCCGAACTGGCCATGCTGGGTTGGGACACACGAACCGGGGGTGCTGAACGCAGGCAAGGCTGATCGCGTTTCGAATATCGTTACGCGGATGCTCCTGCGTCACCTTTGGTCAGTCGGTCGCGGAAGCTTGGTAGGATCGCCGGTGCGCCGGCATTCCAGAGAGCCTCATCCTGAGGTGCCCCGAAGGGGCCTCGAAGGACGAGGCGGGCATTCCGGCGTCGGATCTATGCAAGGAGCGGCGTTGCGGCGTGTCTTTCGAGGCGATCCTGCGGATCGCACCTCAGGATGAGGCGCGTTGGAGGATGCCGCCGCCTGGCTCCCTCTTCTCAGCGGGATCGGAGAAAGGGTGAGGGGTAGCCCTTCGCGCCAATCGTCCGGGAAACCGTTCGCACTTTCCGGCATCATGTCCTGAACACTCAAATCTCCCCAGCCGACGGCCCCCACACATCCGTCAGCGCAAAACCGTTCGGATGCGGATCGAAAGGGTCCAGCGCTACCTGGGTCAGGCCGAAGGTGAAGCCGCGGCCGGTGATGGTGGGGATGACGGCGGGGCGGCCGGCCACTTCGGTCACTGCCTGAAGGCCGACTTCGAATTCGGAGCCGATGATCGATTTCGAGGTGAAAATATCACCGACCTTGGCCTTGCCGCGGGCATAAAGCGTGGCGAGATTGGCGGAATTGCCGGTGCCGCATGGCGAGCGGTCGGCCCGGCCCGGCCACATGGTGGTGCAGGTACGCACCGTGCCGTCGGCTTCGGTATCACGGAACATGACATAGGCGACGCCGGAGATCGCCGGGATCTCGGGATGGACGACCTTGATGTCGCGGTTGATCAGCTCCTTGAGGATCATGCCGGCCTGGACGAGGCCGGCGGCATTGGCCTTCTCGATCGTCAGACCGATCTGGCCGACATCAACAAGCGCATAGAAGATGCCGCCATAGCAGATATCGGCTTTGATCCTTCCCCAATGCGGCGTGTCGATCGCGACATCGAGCTCATGCACGAAGGACGGCACCATGGTCAGCCTGACCTTCTCGCAGCGCCCGTCGCGGCAGGTCGCCGTCGCCTTGACGAGGCCGGCCGCGGTTTCGAGTGTCACGATCGTCTCCGGCTCTTTCATCTCGACGATGCCGGATTCGAGGAGCGCCGTGGTGACGCAGATCGAGTTCGAGCCGGAACTCGCATGCGCCTGGTCGGGCTGCAGGATGATGAAGGCGGCGTCGGCCTCCGGGTGCCGTGCCGGCAGCAGCAGGTTGACCGAGCCGATCGGCGCGCCGCGCGGCTCCAGGCAAAGGAAGCGGCGAAGCTCGTCACCCTTCGGATCGGTGTTCAGCCAATGCAGCTGGGCGGCAATGGTATCGCCGGGGATCTTCGGCACGCCGCCGATCGCGACGCGGCCGATCTCGCCTTCGGCATGGACATCCAACAGCTGGATCGTGCGCTTCCATCTCATATCGAAAACTCCAGATCAGACGTGGCGGGTGACGCCGCCATCAACGCGAATATTCTGGCCGGTGATATAACCGGCGCCATCGGAGAGCAGGAAGGCCGCGGTCTTGGCGATCTCCTCCACATGGCCGATGCGCTTCATCGGGACCGTCTCGGCGGTCCCGGGCTTGTGGTTGAGGCTGTCGATATAGCCCGGCAGGATGCAGTTCATGCGGATATTGTCGGCCGCATAACGATCGGAATAAAGCTTGGTGAAGGCGCCGGCGGCGGCGCGATAGGTGCAGGAAACCGGGAAGACCAGCGTCGGCTCGTAAGCCGCGAAAGTGGTGATGTTGACGAAGGCGCCATTGCCCTGCTTCAGCATGACCGGCGTCACCAGACGCGCCATGCGCACCAGCGACAGGATCATCATGTCGGAACCGAGCGTCCAGTTCTCGTCCGATATATCGAGCAGATCGCCCTTCGGTGGATGGCCGCTCAGGTTGACGACGGCATCGATGCGGCCATAGGTCTTCATCGTCAGGTCGAAGATCGCCTTGAGATCCTCGGCCTTTTCGGCCACGCCGCGCGAAGCGACGCCGCCAAGTTCGGCCGCCAGCTTCTCACAGCTTTCCGACGGCGACATCAGCGCCAGCCGATAGCCCTGCGCGGAGAGCTCGCGGGCGATTGCCTCGCCCATGCCGCGGCCGCCGCCGGTGATCAGCGCTACGGGTCTGGTGGTTTCGGACATCGGGACCTCCTAATAACGGTCTATGCGGAACGGGGTCATATCGAGGGATGGTTTGAGCCCGGTTACCATATCGGCGATCACCAGCGCTGTCGTTGCCGAAAAGGTCAGGCCGAGATGGCCGTGGCCGGTCGCATAAAAAACATCAGGCATTTTCGACGAGGGCGAGATGATCGGGATCGTATCGGGCAGCGCCGGACGATGCCCCATCCATTCCGTCGTCTCCTCGACCTTCAGGCCGGGCAGCGCGCGCTGGGCATGGCGCACCAGCACCCGCGGACGGCGGAAATCCGGAGCAGCATCAAGGCCGGCGAGTTCGACATTGCCGCCGACCCGGATGCCGCCCGCCGTCGGCGTCACCATGAAGGCGCGATGCGGCCAGATCACCGAATAGCGCATCGCGATGCCGGGCTTCATGATCTGCGTGTGATAGCCGCGCTCGGTTTCGAGCGGGATCGGTTCACCGAGCTTTTCGGCGAGGAAGCGGGTGTGGACGCCGGCGGCAAGCACGACCGAACCCGCCTCGATGCGGCTGCCATCATCGAGGAGAACGACGGCGGTGCCGTCACCCCTGCGCTCGATATTTCGCACAGTGCCGGAAACGAAAGTCGTGCCGGCAGCCTTTGCGGCGTCGGTGAGTTTCACCACCAGCTTGTAGGGATCGCGGATCGACTTGTTGTCGGGAAGCAACACGGCTTTGGCGATCGCCGGCGACAGAGTGGGTTCGTAATATTGGATGGCGCCATTGCTCAAAACCTCGAATTCGAGGCCGTAGCGCTGCATCATGGCGAGATGGCCGCGATCGGCAGCAAATTCCGCCTCCGTCTCGTAGATCGCCAGACATCCTTCCTCGGTCATCAATTCGGGTGCGCCGATCGCCTCGAGCATCTGCCTGAAATCGCCGAGCGCGCGGTTGGACAGGCTCATGCCGGCATCCTCGATCTCTCGGAGACGCGAGGGCCGGCCGGCGGCGAGGAAGCGCAGGAACCAGGGCAGCATCCTGGCCGCATAGGAAGGCCGCAGCCAAACCGGACCTTCCGGATCGAGCAGCCAGCCGGGGATCTTCCTCCAGGTCGAAGGGCCGGAACCGGCGGCAAAATCGAGCGCAATGCTTGCCATATTGCCGAAAGAGGTGCCGCGTCCCGGCTCGCCCTTGTCGATCAGCGTCACCTCAAACCCGCGTCGCTGCAGCTCGAAAGCGATCGAGGCGCCGATCACGCCCGCGCCGACGACCGCCACACTCTTCTTCGTCTCATCCACCATGCCATCAACCCATCGCACGGCAGACAGAATTGCCGTCGTGGATCTGATATATCACATCAAGATGCGATGCCTAGAGAATTTCCGTTTTCTCCGAATCACACAAATTCTCTATCTCTTTATTTTTTTGCAATTCCGAAACGCAAAACCGCTCTGCACTTTTGCTGGAATTGCTCAGTGGAATTTTTACTGGCTTTCCGGCAGGCCGGCGCCGACGCTGTCGCCGACCGAACCTACAGTGTTGTTCATCGACTGGCCGAGACGTTTCAGCTGGGCGTCGTAGTTGCGCCGGGTGCGCGGATCGAAGATCGCAATCGGCGTGCTGACGGCAACACTGACAGCACTTCCGGCGGTCTGGGCAGCGCCCATCGCCACCGCGCCGACGGCCTCGCCGAGACCGACATTGGAATCGGTGATCGTCTGGCCGGCAATCAGCCGGTCGCCGATCAGCTGCACCACCTCCGGGCTTTCGGCGAACTTGCCGTGGTTCAGCCGGTCGCCGCCCTTGAGCTTGGTAAGGTCGAGCACGGTGATGCCGGCCGCCTCGAGCTTGCTGCGGTAAGGTTCGGCAGAGGGATCGATCTGGCCGAGCCGGTCGACATTGCCGGAGATGCGCCGTGACAGCGCCAGAGCCCGGTCGTCCTGCGAGACGAAGATGGTGAAGTGCGGCCTTTCCTTGCCGAGGCTTGCGAACTGGCGCCCGAAGACATCGACATCGAGATCCGGCGAGGCAAGGATGACATTGTTGATCTTCGGAGCGACGTGGCCGTTGCGGATCGCCATCTGCCTGAGCGCTTCGACCGTCAGCCACGTTCCCATCGAATGGGCCATGATGGTGATGTCGCTGACAGCCGGATTGGCGGCGGTGCGGGTCAGCAGCTCCTCCAGCGCATCGCGGGAATAGTTGGTGCTTTCCTTGTCGTAATTATAATCGAAGATGCTGCCGCGCGACGGCCAGGTGAAGACAACGGGGGCGACGTCGGCATGCGAATCGTGGACGATCTGCGCGAAGCGGTAGACGGCGTCCTCGTATCGATTGTTGAAGCCGTGGACGAAAACGAGCACGCGGCGGCTCTTCGGCATATGGGTCTTCAGCCAGGTCTCGCCGGCCCGCTCGCCTTCCAAGGGATCGACGGAGACGGTGACGAAATCGCGCAGCGGATCGGCCGGCAGGCGGCTTGGCCATTGCACCTGGCCGACCTTGCGATTGGCTTCCGGCGGGATCGAAACATCGACAGCATTGACGGCGAGCCCGGTGCCGCGTTCGCCGGAGAAAAGCACGGCAGGATTGTCGTCGGCAGCGCGCGTCGTCGCGACGAGAAGATCGACCTTCGACGTGCCGGCCGGCACGGTGCCGGCCGCCTGCATGACACCGACCGGCCTGCCGCCGCAGCCGGCGAGCGCCATCGTTGCAATCAGAAGACCTGTCAGAGCCGCGGGCAAGCCGCGTCTTTTGCCGATCATGACCAACTCCAATCGGTTCACGCACCGGACAGGCGGCGCCCGTCCAAATAGTCCGACGAGGCTTGCCGAGTCAAACCGCGGGAGGTGGACAAGAGCAATCCCCTGCGAAAACCACTGCGCGCTTTTGCTGGAATTGCGCCTGAAACTTTCGGCTACCCCCGGCGTTTTGCCCGATCAGGTTCAATCGATGGATCACGGTGATGAAATTGCTCGGGATCACATGCTTATCGACATTGATGCTGATGCCTTCGCTCGGCTCGACGGAGACGCTTGGCGAGGCCGATATCCGCCGCGACATCATCGGCAAGACGGTCTACCTCTCGACGCCGCTCGGCGGCGAACTGCCGCTGATCTTCCGCTCGTCCGGCAAGGTCGACGGCAACGGCCAGGCGATCGGTCTCGGCCGCTATGTCAAATCAAGCGATACCGGCCAATGGTGGATCGATGCCAACCGCCTCTGCCAGAAATTCCAGAGCTGGAACAAGGGCAAGCCGATGTGCTTCGAACTCGAACGCGCCGGCGCCAACACGATTAAATGGACCCGGGACAACGGCAAAACCGGCGTTGCCCGGATCGGCAATTGATCGATTTCGACTTGGAGAGATCGGGGAAAAGAAAAAAGCCCGACGCGGGAGGAGGTGCGCCGGGCTCTTGATCCTGACTGACAACTGGGAGGAGGAGTGTTGTCAGTCCGATGTAAGAGCGCTGGGAGGAGGAGTGCGCTGCTTACGAAGATAGTAATAGCCAATTCTTTTGATTCGGAATAGAGAAAATACCGCAATGCAGCAATGCGCTGAGCGCAATGCTTGCTTCCTAGATGGCCTGCCGCCGCCTCATTTTACGGCATGTTTGACCAGGTGGTCAAAATTATGCCGATTGCGGCCTCGGGGATCGCCGACTTGCCCCTCATCCGCCTGCCGGCACCTACCGGGGTCGAGCCACGGGTCTCGACCCGTCCTTCAGACCCCCGCTCGCGGGGCGAAGGGGATATGCCGCGCCCTCTCGATTCCCTCTTCTCCCCAGCGGGGAGAAGGTGCCCGTAGGGCGGATGAGGGGGCCGGCGAAGCCGGTCTTTTCAGCAAAGCGTAGCGGGATAGGTGGGAAGGGCGTGCCGTGTGGCCCCCTCATCCGACCCTTCGGGCCACCTTCTCCCCGCTGGGGAGAAGAGGGAGCCAAGCCGCACCCTCTCCGTTCTTCGCCTTGTCAAGCAGCCTTGAAGACCTTGCTGCCCTCGGCGTCGAGGGCGGAAAATTCTTCGTTCGAGAGGGTGATCTCGACGGCGGCGACGTTTTCCTCGAGATGCTTGACCTTGGAGGTGCCGGGGATCGGCAGCATGACCGGGCTGCGCTTCAGCACCCAGGCGAGTGCGATCTGGCTGGGTGCTGCATTGTGCTTTTTGGCGATCGTATCGAGCAGCGAGCCCGGCTTGGCGAGGTCGCCGGCGGCGAGCGGATACCACGGGATGAAGCCGATATTGTGCTTGGCGCAATAGTCGAGCACGTCCTCGCTGGTGCGGTCGACGAGATTGTAGCGGTTCTGGACGGTCGCGACCTTGAAATGCTTCGAGGCGGCCTCGATGTCGGCAACGGATACTTCGCTCAGACCCGCATGGCGGATGAGGCCGGTATCGAGCAGCGATTTGATCGCATCGAATTGTTCCTTGGCCGGCACCTTCGGATCGATCCGATGCAGCTGCCAGAGATCGATCTGCTCGACGCCGAGATTGCGCAGGCTCTTATGCACTTGCTGGATCAGATATTCCGGACGTCCCAGAGGCAGCCAGATATCGGGGCCGTGGCGGGTCAGGCCGCCCTTGGTGGCGATGACAGACTTGCCGCCATAGGGATGCAGGGCTTCCTTGATCAGCCATTCGGAGACATCGGGGCCGTAGGAATCGGCCGTATCGATGAAGTTGACGCCGAGTTCCGGCAGGCGCTTCAGCGTACGGATGGATTCGGCATGATCGGAAGGCTCGCCCCAGATGCCCTTGCCGGTGACGCGCATGGCGCCGAAACCGAGACGGTTGATCTCGATATCGCCACCGATCTTGAAGGCGCCTGACTTTGCCGCGTTGTATTGGGCTGCGTTGTGACTGGACATGGTCTTTCCTCTCTTATCAATCAAATATTGAAATCGGTGGAACGGTCGGAGGCGGTTGAACAGCCGCAGCACGGATGCCGAGGCTTTCGAAGATGCCTTCGAGCGCGAATGTCTGCCCTGATCGAAAGCGATGCCCGGCATGGTGAAGATCTGCCTATCGCGGGGATCATCAGAATGTGGCCGCTACGACGCTTGCAGATATAGGACGGCCCGGTTCCGATAACAGGGCTCGATAAACGGGGCCGACGAAAGAATTGGTGCTGGAACAGCGGCGCCGGATAGACGCGCGAGGAGCGTTCAAGCGCCTCGCATGGAATTGGATCGCATCTGCAGACAAGAAGCCAACTTGACCTATCCTCTCCAGGGGGATAGGTCAAAATCCAATTGGGATAGAGGTCTGCAATGTTCGTCAGCATCAGGGAATGGTTCGGTTTCGGTCATGGCGGTCAATCCCATGGCCACAGTCACGGCTCGCATG
Source organism: Rhizobium leguminosarum bv. viciae (assembly GCF_012276115.1). Classification (GTDB taxonomy): domain Bacteria; phylum Pseudomonadota; class Alphaproteobacteria; order Rhizobiales; family Rhizobiaceae; genus Rhizobium; species Rhizobium leguminosarum_T. The sequence goes on from NZ_WIEU01000028.1 coordinate 43,664, forward strand.
GCGATGCTGGAGGCCATGGTCACACGCACGGCGTCGTCGATCCCAGCATCGCCTCGTCCGAGCGCGGCATCTGGGCGATCAAGTGGTCGTTCGTCATTCTGGCAATCACCGCGGCTCTGCAGCTTGCCGTCGTCTTCTCTTCAGGCAGCGTGGCACTGTTGGCCGACACCATCCACAATATCGGCGATGCCGCCACCGCAATTCCTCTGTGGATCGCCTTCACGCTGGTCAGACGGAAGCCGACAAAAACCTTCAATTATGGCCTCGGCCGGGTCGAGGACCTTGCCGGCATGCTGATCGTGCTGATCATTCTCTTCAGCGCCATCGTCGCCGGCTATGAGGCGATCGACCGCCTGCTGAACCCGCAGCCGATCACCCAGCTTCTGGCGGTGGCCGTGGCCGGCGTTATCGGCTTCATCGGCAACGAGGCCGTGGCGGTGTTCCGCATCCGTGTGGGCAGGCAGATGAATAGCGCCGCGCTGATCGCCGACGGTTACCACGCCCGCACCGATGGCCTGACGAGCTTGGCGGTCGTGCTCGGCGCCGTTGGGGTCTGGTTCGGCTTTCCGCTCGCCGATCCGATCATCGGCCTGCTGATCACCATCGCGATCTTCGGCATCGTCTGGCAATCGGCGCGCGCCATCATTACCCGCAGCCTCGACGGCGTCGAGACCGGGATCACCGACGAGATCCGTCATGCAGCAGAGCATGTCGAGGGCATTGGTAATCTGAGGGACGTCAAGGCGCGCTGGATCGGTCACCGGCTCCATGCCGATATCACGATCGCTGTCGGCAGTTCGAAGACGGTTGCCGAGGCGAATACGGTCGTCCTCGCCCTCCGCAACGAGCTGAACGCCCATCTGCCGGCGCTGGGAACGGCGACGATCCAGTTCGAGACGGCTGAAACGACGACACCTGCCGAAAATCGTGGCGGCGGACATCACCATGCCCCCGGCCCGTTCACCGTCGGCTCCCCATTGGCGACCGGGTTGCTGGAGATTGTCGACACGCCGGATGGCGAGCGCTTCCGGCTGTCTGTCGGAAAGCACGCGCATGGCCTGCAGGCGGTCGTCGAGATCGATCGCGGAAACGGCGCCATCGAGCGGCTGCCGTTGCTTCCCTCGCCGACCGATCACCATGCGATGTTGAGCGCGGTCGCACCTGCCGAGCCCCACGAATTCGACGCCGTGCTGAAATTGATGGCGGGGCTTGAGGTGGACGATCTCCCCTTCCACATGGAAGAGCCGAATGGACATCAGCACTGAACTTGCCGATGAGGAGGCCGTCGACGTATGATCCACCGATCCCGTCGGAGGCGATGGAGGCATTCTGGAAATGGACACGATGACCGAACCGCACACGCATGCTACCCATCCCGATATCGTCAAGCGGCTCAAGCGTGCGGAAGGTCATCTGAAGAGCGTGATCGCCATGATCGAGGGAGGTCGGCCCTGCCTCGACATCGCCCAGCAGCTCTCGGCGGTGGAAAAGGCGATCATCAACGCCAAGCGCACGCTGATCCAGGATCATCTCGACCACTGCCTGGAAGAGACGGTCGGTGCCTTGCCGCGCGACCAGCGGCAGTCGATCGATGAGTTCAAGACGATCACGAAATATCTTTGAGGAAATGACGGACGTTACCTGGCGACCTATTCTTCGTGGGTAATGGCGGCCGCTTCGATCCTGCCGATCTGCCGGTGGCCATCGCCAAAGTGGGGCGCTATATCTGCTTACAGTTTTGACGACGGGACTGGCCTGATGCCCTGGCAGCAGATCATCGAATTCCAGCGCGACATCTACCTGTCATTCGCAGAGCATATCAAGTCGTTCGCCGCTGGCGGCGGCTGGTTTGCTTTCCTTACCTTTCTTCCAATGGGCGTCGCCTTCGGCGCAGCCCATGCCCTGACGCCGGGGCACAGCAAGTCCGTGCTCGCCACTTACCTCACGGGATCCTCGATGAAGGCCCACAAGGCGCTGTTGGTATCGATAGCTCTGTCGTTCACCCATGTGAGCATGGCCGTGCTGATCGCACTGCTCGCGCTGCCTCTGGTCTCGCATTCCCTCGTCGATGCCGGGTCGGCACCCGTGCTTCAGGCCGTCAGCCGTGGCCTGCTCGGCCTCATCGGCCTGTGGATGGTATCGAGCGCCCTCTTCCGACACGCACACACCCATTCAAGCGGCGAAGGCGTCGCCGTCGGTTTCATGGCCGGCTTGATCCCCTGCCCTCTGACATTGTTCGTCATGACCTTCGCGATGATCCATCAGGTGGTCATCACCGGACTGCTCTTTGCCCTGTCGATGATGCTCGGGGTCTGCGTCACGCTTTCGGCGGTCGCAATCCTCGCCGTGATGTTCCGCGAGCAGCTCGCCCGCCTGCTGAGCACGCGGCCGAGGCTTCTGGCGGTGGTTTCGAAATCCATCGAGGCGGCGGCCGGCGCGATCCTCGTTGCCGTCGCTCTCCATGAAATCGTTTTTGTCTGATTGTTGTTTGCGAGCTTATGCAGCCGATCAAAAGCGGACGACTGAAATCGTCAGATCGACGGCGGTTAGAACCAGAAGCTGCGCTGCGCCGCCTCAGACGGCCCCGCGTCAACGCCTGGTCTTTGCCTCGTCGCCGAATTCCGCCAGCATCTTCCAAAGGTCGGTGAAAATCTCCCGGGCGAAATCCTGCGGCGAAACGCTTGGCGGGCGCTGCTGCCAGAGCTCAGCCCCGACGCGCAGCGCACCGATGACGATGGCCGCAAGGACGCGCATGCGGGGCCGCTCAAGCGGATCACCTCCCTTGCGCAGCAGCAGCGCCTCGGCGAGCTTCTGTTCGAGCTTGGCGTATTTCAGCTGGTCGCGGGCCTTCAGCGCCGGCGTGCGATGGATGAGTTCGCCAAGCGCCAGGCCAGGCTCATCGACGGACGCGATGACGGTTGCGGTGATCGCCGCCTCGACCGCCGCGACGGAGGTTTCTTTCGCCGGCCTTGCGGCGATTGCAGCCATCAGGCGATCGGCAAAGGCATCCTGCCAGGCGAAAACCACCTCTTCCTTGGAGGGGAAATAATCGAAGAAACTGCGCTTGGAGACATCGGCCGCCTCGGTGATGTCCTCGATCGTCGTGGCCTCGAAGCCGCGCTGCAGGAAGAGGGTCATCGCCGCCTGCTCGATGCGCTCGCGCGTCTGCCGCCGCTTGCGTTCCCGCCTGCCTTCCGTCGTCTCCGTCCGCTTGTTCTCAGCCATTCCGGCCCGGCATCATCGTTCAGCCGCCGGTTTCGTTGGAAAAGGCGGCGACGTCGTCGATTTCAGCCGCGCTCTGGCGATAACTGAAGCGCTCGCGCGACAGGTCCAGCGGCTTGCGGCGCGAAATCCGGTAGACGGAGGCCGGCGGCAGGTTGCGCACCGTGCCGCCGATGCGCACCGCCTTCAGACCGAGACGGTCGAGGATCGGCCGCGGCACCGGGCAGCGCGGGCCATAGGTGAACTGATAGACGGCGCCGCCCGGCCGCATATAGGTGAAGGCGCCGGCCAGGATCGAGGCGATCTTGCGCGGCGACATGGACAAAAGTGGCAGGCCGCTGACAACCGCGCCGACCGGTTCGCCTTCGAAGATATCGGCATGGGCGAGATGGGCGGCATCCATCTGCAACACACGCGCCGTCGGAAAACGCGCCTGCAACGATGTGATGAACTCCGGACCGTACTCGATCAGGGTCAGATCCTCTTCGCTGACCCCGCGCGCCAGCAGTGCCCGGGTGAAGACGCCGGTTCCCGGGCCGAGCTCGATGATCGGCCCGTCGAGTGCGGCAATTTCACTGGTCATGATCCTGGCAAGCGAATCCCCCGACGGAGCGATGGCCGCGACCCGAAGCGGGTTGCTGACCCAGGAGCGAAAAAAATGCAGGAAATCGGAGCATGCGGCCTTTGCAGTCATGACTATCCCACCCGTCTGAAATTCGATTGATTATGAAATGCGACCATCACGGCGAGCATGGCAATTCCAAGGCAGAGGCGTCAATCGCTTGCCTGAGCGGCGTTTCCCAGATTTTTCCGCCACGTCCCGAGTATTTATACCTAATGCATTTTTGCAGTCAATGCAAGATTGCCAATCGACACGCGAAAGGGGCGGCCCGGAAGCCGCCCGCTTAAATCGCGAGATGCCGAGGTGTCCTCAATAGTTGCAGCTGGAGCCGCTCCCCGGGTTGAAGCCGAGCTTGCAATCCATCTTGAGGGGCTTCTTCGGGTTCATCATGTAAGGCGTCATCCGACCTGAGGTTTCCGAGCCGCGCTCACCGATCGAACCGGTGGTGCGCCTGTCATGCTCAACCGTGGTTTCTTGTTGGGCAACCGGACGCTCGGCTGAACCTTGCTCTGTCGCGCTCGACTGGAGGGGATCTGCCATGGCCGAGAAGGCCGAAAGGCCGAGGATTACGCCGAAGCCAGCGGCCATCAGGCCGTTCTTGAAAGTCGTGGTCATCATCGTCTCCTTGGGAGGATTCGTGGAGTTTACACGCTGGAGTTAGGAAGGCGATCTGTCACATACTACGGTGCCAAAGCAGAGGTCACGGATATGTGAGCGGCGGCTCGATCAAGAAAAAGGCGGCTCATCGCCGCCTCTTTCATTTGCCGGCTCAATAGCCGTTATCGCAAGGCATGCTGCCGGGACCGATCGATCCTGAAAACGTAGGGTTGCACATTTTCGGAGCCGCCGGCCTCTTCGCCGGCTGGCGGACGATGGAGCCCGTGGTGCCGGCCTCGACGCCGAAGGCGGCAAGCGGATACCAGTAGCCATCGGAGTGGCGGCGGGTGCCGGGGCGCTCCGTGCGAAAACCCTGATAGCCATGCCAGGACCCGGCATGTTGTTTATATTGCACCATTTTTACATCCGAGACAGCGGGCGGTCGAGCCGTCTGAACGGGCGCTGCCTGTACAGGAATGATCGACGTGATGGCGAGAAGGGCGCCGAGCACGGCGGTGGATGGGGCAAGCCTGAACATCTTCATGATAAACCCTCCTTATGGATTTATCTTAGGAAAATGCCTTTCAAACGAGCGGAGTTCCATGGCTCACATGCAATTCCAAAACTCGTGATTGCAGGCGATCCGGCGTGACTAAATCGCCGAAAAACGGGAAAAGTCGCGATCAGCAAAGGGCTCGAACGGCGCTGGGTGACGAAACGTGAATTCTCTGTTCTCAATTCGCGTATAATGTCCGGTAACCCTGGCCGGAGAGGCAAGCGACATATTGGCGATGGGCGGCAGCGCGCGCCGTGGTTTCGGCTTCCAACTCATCCGCCCCGGCATAGCCGGTCAGCTGGGCGCGCAGCTGATACTGCTTTCTCGCCTCGTCATACATGGCGTTGCCGTCGGTCATGCAAAGGCCGTGCGCAACGACCGGCGGATTGACCGGCACGCCGACCGCCAGGAGCACGGGATCATTGGCATGGTCGATGCAGCCGCCAAGACCCGTCATCATCGCCAGGGCAGCCAGAGCCCGAAAAATTCCCACCGCCATGCATTCCTCCGGCTGAAGCGCCTTAAAGATCATCAGACCTGCGGATACATCAGGAAGGTTGCGCGAAACTAGGCTGATGGGCTTGCCTGCCATTCCGGCCGGACGCGCCACCTGACTAGACATGCTTAAAATATTGCTAAAATATTATATTAATGCTTACTTGTAGTCGTAAACGCTAATCTTTCAGGAGGGAAAGATTATGGCTTCGCCGTGGGTAAACGACGCGCTGTCGCACGCACAATCAGCGTTTTCCAGCAAGACTGATACAAATATCCTTGAGGTCGGAGGCGGCTCTCGCACGCATATCCCCTTGAGAGGTGCGCGATATACCGTTGTCGACATCTCCAAAGAGCAACTCGAAAAGAACCAGGATGCCGCCGAAAGAATCCTCGGCGATGCTCAGACCATCGACTATGGCGATCGTCACTTCGACGCCTGCGTCTTCTGGGACGTTCTCGAGCATTTGGAAAGCCCACGCTCGGCCTTGTTGAGAGCCCATGACACCCTGTCTCCCGGTGGCCTGGTGTTCGTCAAGGGGCCGATCCTGAACTCAGCCAAGGGGATCTTCACCGATCTGACACCCTGGTGGACACACGTCTTGTTCTATCGCTACGTGTTGCGGCAGAAAAATGCCGGGAAGCCGGGCTATGCTCCATTTCGCGTCGAACACGCCGCAGAGGCATCCCATTCGGAGATTGCCGGGACATTGAAAGAACTCGGGATGGATGTCGTCTTCGTCGGCGAGTATGTGTCGACGCAGGTGCACGCGCTCAAGGACCGAATTCCCCCGCTTTATTGGCTCTATGAAGCTTTCGGTCTTCTGCTTCGCACGACCTCGGCCGGGAAGATCGGGGGTCGGGAGACGGAGTTCCTGATCGTGGCCAAGTGCCGTGGCCAAAGCAGATCGGTATCTTCGCATTAAGTCTCTTTATTGGATGACCGCTGCAGACTTTTGAGCGACATGCATTAGAAGTCCGCGCTCTTTAATCGTGTGGCCAGGACGTCTGTGAACAATTTGGTTTTCGCAAGGGCTATCTTTGTGGGCGGCCAGACGGCGTGGATTGGAATCCTGGTGATTTCGAAGTCCGCGAGAACCACCTCCACGACGCCGTCGTCGACCAGACGGCGGATCTGCCAGAGCGGCGCGCGGCCCATTCCAAGCCCGCGCGCGACGGCAACATGGGCGGCAGCCGCACTATCCGTCCGGAAGCGCCCACGGACGCGGACGCTCTTATGCTTCCCTGCTACACGGAACGGCCATTTCTCGATGTCCGGATCATCGGCGGCGTGAAGAACGCAGTGATGGTTTTCGAGATCATCGGGATGTCCGGGGCGGCCGTGCCGGGCGAAATAAGCCGGCGCGCCAAATATCACGACACGCAATTCGCCAATGCGTCTGGCCTTGAGCGTGGAGTCTGGCATCTCCCGGATACGCACGGCGAGATCAAGTCCCTGCTCCAGCAGATCGACCTGGCGATCCGAGACCTTGAGCTCCACCTCGACCGCCGGATACCGCTCCAGGAAATCGCAAACCACCGGCGCCACGAAGGCGGGCGCAAACAGGACCGGGGCTCCGACACGCAACAGGCCTGAGGGTTCGGCGCGCTTGTCGGCGGCTTCGCGCTTGGCATCGTTGATCTCGATCAGGGCTGGCTTGATGCGGCGATAGAGGGCAAGCCCGGCTTCGGTGGGGGTCGACTGGCGCGTCGTGCGGTTTATCAAGGCGATCCCCACGCCGCGCTCGAGCGCCGTCAGCGACCGGTTGATCGATTGCAGCGACCGGCGCAAGTCGCGGGCAGCGGCCGTCTGGCTACCCTTCTCGATAATCGCCACGAAGGCTGCAAGATCATCCAACCGGTCCATCGAGACTCTCCCGATCTTCGGAAGAGTCTATGTCAATCACAGCCGGTTGTCTCGGCTGGCGGCCACCCGATATGGAACGGAAGGTTGGTGCCGACGCGCTTTTTGCCTGTCATCCAAGAGAGGAGCGCATCATGACCACGAACAAGCGGACACTGCTGCGTGCAGGCCTCACCGCGACCGCAGCGCTGGCGGCAAAGGCCACCGGTCTGGCAGCGGCCGCGAAGGCGGAAGAGACTCCCTCCGTCGCCGGCGACGCCGTCACCGCAGCGGCAGAGGATTTCGGCCACCTCGTTCATAGGAAACCGCAGACCGTTCTCAAACCGGCATCGGCGGCCGATATCGCCGAGTTGATGCCGTGGGCAGCAAGCCGGGGTTTGAAGGTCGCGGCCCGTGGACAGGGCCATTCGGTCTTCGGCCGGGCGATGGTGGAGGGCGGCGTCGTGCTCGACATGACATCGATGCGCACGATCCATGATGTCCAGCCGGATCGCATCAGTGTCGATGCCGGCGCGACATGGAGCGCCGTTCTCGACGCCGCCTTGTCGCATGGGCTGACGCCGCCGGTGCTCACGAATTATCTTGAACTCTCCGTGGGCGGCACGCTTGCTGTCGGCGGCATAGGCCCGACGACATTCCGATACGGCATGCAGACCGACAATGTTCTCGCCCTCGATGTGGTGACCGGTGACGGTCGTCAACTCACGTGTTCACCAAACTCAAATCCGGATCTTTTCGACGCCATCCGTGCGGGGCTTGGTCAGTGCGGCATCATCACGCGGGCCACCTTGCGTCTGGTGCCAGCCCCGCAACGGGTTCGGCGGTTCAGCCTGTTTTACACCGACTTGCGCTCCTTGACGGCCGATCAGCGGACAGTGCTCACCGACGGCCGTTTCGATCAACTGCAGGGCGCCATTCTGCCCGACGGCGCCGGCGCGTGGCGATATCAGCTCGAGAGCGCCGTCCACTACGACGGCCAGGCGGCTCCCGACAATGATGCCGTGCTCGCCGGCTTGTCGGATCAGCGCAGCGCGGCGGTGATGTCCGATCTGACCTATATCGAGGATCTCAGTGCGTTTGCGCGCCTGGAAAGCCTGCTTCGTTCGAATGGCCAATGGTTTCATCCTCATCCGTGGCTGCTGACATTCCTGCGCGGCTCCAACGCCGAGCAGCTTGCCGGCGACATTCTGGCCGGACTCAAAAACTCGGATGTCGGTCCTTTCGGACGGATTACCTATTACCCGATGTTCACAAAGGCGCTGCATACGCCCCTTGTCCGGATGCCGGATGAGAGTATCGCCTTCCCGTTCAATCTCATTCGCATCCCAGCATCGAAGGATGCGACCAAGGCAGAACACATGGTCATCAGCAACCGCGCACTTTACGAGCGCCTTCGCGACGCGGGCGGCGTCCTCTATCCGGTGAGTGCGTTTCCCATGTCGCAGAACGACTGGAAGGATCATTTCGGGCCGAGATGGTCGCTGCTCCATGACGCCAAGCAGCGCTACGACCCGCTCGCCACACTGACGCCTGGATACACCGTGTTTTGACTGCAGCTGGATGTGTCCCAGGCAATGCTTCCTTGGTTCATGCCGAGCACTCCCCCACCAAGATCTATATAGCACCTCGGAATCCCGAAATTGGTTGCGGCATTGAAATCATTCAACGTTTCTTCACCTGCACACCTCACGAAGCGCGGCGAATTTCGGAATCCCGAAGCGGGGGGATTTCGGGATTCCGAAGTGAGGTTTTTTTCTTTCTGCCGACGCGACCGCGTTTGTCGGCGGCAATCTTTCGGTCGGTCTCGGACCATTTCCGGCATCTTTCCGTCGTGCACCGTTTCCACTCATCCGTTGGTGGCGCACCCTCATGGTCACCGACAAAAGTCAGCGTGAACCGGTTGGGATGCGCGACGCCGCTGCCCGCCCGGCCGCGACGAACTTTTATCAGCCCCTTATATTCGAGCTCATCGATCGCATCGGCCACATATTCGCCGGTCACGCCGTAAGATACGAACTGAGGATGGGTCACGATCAGCTTGCCGTTTTCCAAGGCGGCGTGGGCCGTGTGCTCGATGACGATGCGGAAGAAGGCGCGGCAGGCGTTCGCACTCAGGGTCGTGAAGGCCGGGGATTCCAGCAACTGAATTGTGAACCATTGCCAGCGAAGGCTGCCGTCGTCCGCCGCGCCCGGCGGAGCGGTATGCTTGCGCACCAGCGCCCGCGTCTTTCCGGCACTGGTTCGGCTTTTGTCGCGAGGGTTGAATTCGGCCATCAGCGCCTCGCCCTTTGCATCAGCGGCGCGCGACGGCCAAAGCTCGACCGCGCCATCGCCTCGCCAGTTGAGAAAAATCTGCTCGACATACGACCTTCCATGGGTTGCAACGGCGGCCAACCTAGAGCAAGAACGATCCATGAACTAGGAAAATATTCTTAGATTTTCTCTTATCACGATGCGAATGGTCGATCGAGGGAAGATGGACGTGGTGGTTTACGGCAAGCGATTGCTGGCATTGTTATCGATCTTGTTCGCAAGTGCCGTCCAGGCATTCCCTTGCGATCAGCCGATCGGATCGGGGGCTGATCGGCGGAGCAAGCCGGACGCCAGTATCGCGTTTCTAACTGGCCAGCGACGTCGCAGCCCTAATCAGCTTTGACACATGATCCGCGCGCGCTGGCAAATCACGGACTCTGCAACGCCAAATTCCGTCGCGTCGCGCTCTGCTGGGCGGGATGGGAAATGGGCGATCCGGACGAGTGGGGCAGGCCAACATATTGGTCATTGCTTCACTCGAGCATGAGCACGCGGCTTATGAGGCGGCGGCCAGAATGACGGCGATCGCGAGCAGCAAAGGACCCATCCACTTGAAGTGGCGAACCAACGGCGGCCGGTGTGCCGGCTTGCCTGGATATGGCAGATAACCAAAGCCGACGGATGTCATCCATAGGCCGGCGCAAAACATGATGATTTCATCGATATAGGCTGCGATCATGACTTTCCTGCCCTCGGATCGGCCCTGTGATATCTCCGTCTCGGCATCCGATACCACTCATCCTACCCATCAGTACGGCCAGACGGAAGAGAAGAGTGAAGCTGAGAGATTAAACTTTGGGTAGCAAGGGCTATTCGCGCGAGCTTCCGGCAGATCTGCAGCCAGAACCCGGTATGGCCGGACCCGGAAAAGTCTCCATCGTTGCTCGCCAGGGAGACGCCTGCCCGGCAAAACCTTGCTGGCGTGTGAATTCGTGCAGGAATTCTAGGAGGTTCCGCATAAGCGCGCAAAACGGCGGCATGAAACCCTTTTCGAAAAGTACATCCCAGCAGTTCACTGCTCGAGAAGAGCATCTCGTTCATCCCCTCACCTCGCCACGCTGGATGAACCGCGTTATGTGAGCCCTACAGAAAGCACGCAGCGGAGATCCTGAGATCATGCAAACCATTTGGAAGAAGCCGGTAACGCTCGCCCTTGAAGGCCCGGATCAGTGGGTGGTGATCCAGACCACCCAGGCCGCGACATGGGCGCTGGTCGAAGACTGGCCGACCGAAGAGGGTCCCGCCTTGGATAGAGCCTGTACGATTTGCGCCGACGTCATGGCAGGAAAACGAAACCGGGAAGAGGCGCGGCAGGCGTTCATCGATGCTGCGATCGAAGCCGGAATCCCGATTAAGGAATAGGGCCAGGAGGCTCTGCTAGCTGAACTTCCATCCGGTCGGCGAGAGCCAGGTAGCGCGGATGGTTCCGGAGAGGTTCCAGGTCGCTGTCCTTTTTCATCCAGGCCGCGACCGACGCGACATAGGTAGGCGATCCGGAAGCCTGCCGTTCAAGGCAGGCAATAGCCTCAGCAGGTTTGCCGAGCTTCGCATAGCAACAAGCGAGATTATAGAGGACTCTGAGATCGTCCCCAGCGATTGCGGCGGCGCGGGACGCCCACGACACTCCACGCTCCATCTCGCCCAAATCCGCCAGCAAACAGCCGCCGTAGCACATAAGGATCGGCTCGTCGGGATGTGCGGCGATCTCTCCTTCTATCAGTCGGAGGCATTCTCGCGCCGACTGCACCGCCTCTTGATGGTGTCCAAGGGATACATGGACCGCCCGCAACTGGTCCCAGGCCCGATAATCATCTGGCTTCAAGGTGATGGTGCGCTCATAGAAGCCGCGCGCCCTTTCGAACTGGCCCTGCGCGTGACAATTGCGCCCATGGAAGAAGTTCGCCTCGAAAGAGGTCGGATCTCGTTCGAGGGCGAGCTCAAACTCGGCCTCCGCCTCAGCGCGCAGACCCTTGGTAAACATTGCGATGCCTCGCGATGCATGGGCGTCGGCAAGACCTGGATCGAGCTCCAGAGCCCGGTCGGCGTTGTGTATGATGTTGTCATATGTGACGGTCGGATCATTGGCGAGCAGAAGGTAGGAGTCGCAGTCGGCCAGTCCGGCATAGGCCCGCGCATAGAGCGGATCGACGTCGATGGCCTTCGCGAACAGACCCCGGGCTGTCTTTATGCTCCTCGATTCGTGTCCACGGCTAAAGAACGATCGCCCCATCAGATAAATTTGATAGGCCTCCGGATTGTCGGTTCCCCGCTTGGTGATGGTCTCAAGCTCCTTTGCGAGGAGCCGCACCTTAAGCGCGTCGACAATGTGCTTGGAGATTTCGTCCTGGAGCGCGAAGATATCTTCAAGGTCGCGGTCGTACCGCTCCGCCCACACGTGCCGGCCATCCGTTCCATTGATGAGCTGAGCCACAATGCGCACTTTGGTTCCGGCCTTGCGCACGCTGCCTTCCAGCACATACCGCACGCCGAGTTCGCGTCCCACCTGCTTCATGTCCACAGAGCGACCCTTGTAGATAAAGCTTGAATTGCGGGCGATGACGCTGAGCGCCGACACTTTCGCAAGATCGGTGATGATGTCCTCCGTGATACCGTCACTGAAGTATTCCTGTTCCGGATCGCCGCTCATGTTGGTGAACGGCAGCACCGCGATAGACGCGCCGTCGCGCTCGGCGACCACCGGCGCAGCAGTGGGCCGCTTCGGCGGCGAATCCCATGGGTGTGCGAAGCGCGCCATGTGGACTTGTATGGGTCTCTCATGGTTCTTCACGGAATGTTGGCCGAAATCCTCGAAGTCGATCCCCAACTTACTGCCGATATGCTCGCGCACGATGCCGGCGATCGCGACCCCGCCGGGATCGGCAAGGGATTGCAGGCGCGCCGCGACGTTGACCCCGTCACCATGTATGTCGTCGCCATCGACGATGATGTAGCCGAGATTGACCCCGATGCGATATACGAGGCGGTCCTGGGCCTCCTGGGGTTCGGCTCTAGCCATCCCGCGTTGAACCTCGGTCGCGCACCTTACGGCATCGGCGACACTGGCGAACTCCACCAGCATCCCATCGCCCATCAGCTTGACGATCCGTCCGTTGTGAGCGGCAATACAGGGGTCGACCAGGTCATGCCGCAACGACTTGAGGCGGCTCAGAGTGCTGATGTCATCGATTTCCATCAAACGGGTGTAGCCGACGATGTCAGCCGAGAGGATCGCCGACAGCCTGCGTTGCATTGGAAGCCCCCACACCCGGTTGACAGCAATGCTTGATCGTAGCGCTTAGAATCCGGCGCAATCATGTCGGGAAAATAGCAGATGCTAAAGGTGAGCCGTTGGGTGGCCGCTTTGATTGCAATTGGCTTCTCCCGGAAACATTGACGCCTTAAGCCGCTGCCGGGGCAACCATCCAATTATGGTACCCTGCCTGTAGCGGTCGAGAGAGCCCGGCCGGCTAGGGTGCGCCATCACGGGTGAATCGGAGAGCCTCAGGAAGCGGCTGGAAAGCCGGCGAAGACCGGCGACGGGAGGAATACGGCGCATCGGCAGTGCGGTTCTCAGCAGTTCGCGCCTCGAGCTGCATACCTATGAAGAGCTGTCCAAGTCCACGGCCGGATCGTTCTAAAACCGCGACGCTGACAGGAACGTCAAGCCGACTCCGGGGCTTTGGCTCTTGCCAGGTCCTGGAGGAACTCTTCCATCAAGGGCTTGTCGCCAAAACGGCGATAAGCCCTTTCCGCTTCCAGCGAGAATGCCGGGTGGGCTTCGACAAGGCTCGCCATGGTAGCCTGCGCCTTTTCAAGCTCTCCGCTTCCACCCTGCAACGCGGCCTGGATGAGAAGGCAATTCTCATCACGGGGCGCTCTGACGAGACACTCGCTGATGACCGTGGCCGCCTCTTCGCGGCGGCCATCGGCATAAAGCGCCTGGCCATGCACATAGGCATAGTATTCCGGTGCCATGGGGTGCAGTCGGCGCGCCCGTTCCGCATTGGCGACAGCGTCCGGATAGTCTCCGAACCGAACCTGCGCTTTGGCCAGCGCAATCATACTGTCGGGATCGTTGGGGTTCAGTTCGACCGCACGCTGCGCCGCCTGAAGTCCGCCGGAATAGTCCGCCTGCAGCGCAAGTCCGAAACTGATTACCTGATATCCAAAACCGAGATTGGGATCGAGCCGCACGGCCTGCCGCGCCTCACTGAGACCCAAATCCAGTTCGGGCGCGGCGGCCTGACTGCCGGGCCTTTGCGCCACTTCGCCTATGTAGGTCAACGCAAGGCCTGCGCGGGCTGCGGCATAAGCCGGGTCCATTTCGAGGGCGCGCTGATACAGGCCACGGGCAACGCGAATAGCGTTCTGGTCAGCGGCGCCGTGCCGGTAACGGTCGCGCGCCTGCAAGACGAGATCATAGGCCTGCAGACTATCCGTCGGCCGCAGCGCCGCCGCTGCCGCTTCGCTTCGGCCGATATAGGGCGCGAGTTGCGCGACGATTTCCGTGGTGAGCTCGCTCTGGACGGTGAAAACGTCAGCAACCTTCTTGTCGAAGCTGCGCGACCATAAGTGCGCCCCCGTGCCTACATCAATGAGCTGCGCCGAAACGCGGAGCTGGTCGCCTTCCCGGCGCGCGCTGCCTTCAACCACGTAATCGACGCCAAGCTTTGCCGCGAGCTTACGTACATCCGTCTCCTGACCGCGCACGGCATAGGTGGAATCGCGGGCGATGACCTGAAGCTCGGGATTACGGGCGAGCGCCGTGGTCACGTCCTCGGTCAGTCCGTCCGCAAAGTAAGGCTGGTCACCGCTGCCGCTCATGGTTGCAAACGGAATGACGGCAATCGAGGGTCTGGGGTCTGCACGGGTCTGGTCCAGAGAGAGTGCAGCCGGGATGCGGCTCACCATCGCTGCCAGCGGAAGAGGTGAAATCTGGGTGCCGATGAGAATGAGAGCGATGGCAGCAACGCCATAAGACCAGCGCGCCGCGCTGCCGCGTAGGACATGTGGCACCTGCCGCCAGATCGACCAGGGAGAGCCCGCCCGCCTTACGCGGTACACTTCAAGCGGCTCGGGAATATTCTTGGCGCGCCTGCGGCCGACTCGGGCGAACAGATCGCCGCGGTTGCGCTCGGCGGCCATCACCACAGCGCCGCTGACGAATATCTGGCCAGGCTCGGTCATGGCCTCAAGCCGGGCCGCGACGTTCACCCCATCCCCATAGACATCGCCATTATCCTCGATGACATCACCGAGGTTGATGCCGATACGGAGCTTGAAAGGCCCGTCGTCAAAACCTTGCTGGATGGCAAGTGCCGCATCAACGGCCGCGTTGACGCCCGGAAACATCGCAAGGAAGCCGTCACCCGTCGTTTTGAAGGTGGTTCCGCCATGGCGGGCGACAGTGGGGTCGATCAGGTGGTCAAAAACGGTGCGCAGCTCCGCATAGGTGGAAGACTCGTCCTCGGCCATCAGCCGGCTATAACCGACGATATCAGCGGCCATGATTGCCGCGAGCTTGCGTTGCATTTCAGTCTCCCAACGGAGTGGCTTGATACACGGCCGACACTGCTAAAATTAGTGTGCAGCGATGATTCAGACTAGTCCTGCAATTCGGGAAGCGGTTATCACTACAGCTCATAAATGCGTGAATATTGAGACGGTCCGTCAGTTGGCGGTCCGCCGGCCGCTACTTCGTCTGGAGCCGTCCCGTCGCCTCACCGATGAGAGCGACGGCAATACAGACGGGCAGCCGTTGCTTTGGCGGATATATTCCAGAGCCCGCTTTTCTTCGTGCAAGCGATCGTCACTCTGAAAGATGCTTTTTGTGAGAGCGGCTGACGGTTCTCAAAGGGCCGCCTCGCCCCTTCGTCCAATCCTCTTTTCATCGATAGGCGGACGGCGCAGCAGCAGCGGGCTCGAACGTGATCCGTAGATGGGTTCCTGTTGCCCTCGCAAAACGCTCCAACGTCCTTGCGGATGGTTTCATACGCCCGCTTTCAAGGCGGGCTATGGCGCTTTGGGATGTTTCCATCCGTTCAGCCAGCTCTTCTTGGGTCAGGCCCGCGTCCGCCCGTGCCTTGATCATAGCATGGGCTAGCGCGAACTCTTCTTCGAGCGCGTCATATTCCTTCCGGTAATCTGCATCCTTCATCCACTCGGCATGAAGATCCTTCATCTTGGTCATTTGACCTCCTTTGCCCGTTCACGGGCCAATTCAAGTTCGCGTTGCGGTGTCTTTTGCGTCTTTTTCACAAAGGCTCTGATGATGACGACACGCTTTCCTGTAGCGGTGACATAGATCGCACGGGAGATTCCGCTTGCCGCCTTCACCCGAATTTCCCAAAGCTTTCCTTCGAGATGCTTCACGGTGTCATGCGGTAGTCTTTCAAGGCCAACGCTCTCTATCAATGTCGTCACCCTGACCAGCCGTGCACGTAGGTCTTTCGGGAGTGAGGCAATTTCCTCATCGACAGCGGCATTCAGGGTTTCAACGATCCACATAGACAAAATATATCAAAAATGAGATAATTAGTCCATAAAAATCTATAGGACAAAGCCGCTACGGGCTATCTTCCGGCAATGACAATATCGCCTGTTCATCAACAGCCGGGCAGCTTGTAGTGGCAGACTGTTTTAATTCAAAATCCAAAGAATGCGTGGCATGGCAAAAAGACCGTTGATACAAAAAGGCGTGGCGGAACTTGAACAGTTGTTCGATCAACGGCGCGGAGATCCGCAATTTCTTGGCGATCTGATCGATGAGCTATCTGAACGAAAAACCCAACGCGCGCAGGAACTGCGGCAACGTGCCGTGCACGCCAAAGGCACGACCGGTCAACGACCGGCAGCACCTATCGAGAACCACAAAACAACTTCGGATCGCTCGCCGGCCATCGCTATCGCCGCTGTTGATCGACCTGCAATCGCACCTCCAAAAGAGACTGCAATCCCGAAAGACGCCGCGCCGATAGCGACCCGCGCACCACTTGAACGCCTCCCTGTCAGCAACGACACCGCAAACGTCCTGTCGGCATGGACCGCGATGGAGGTTTTGTCTCCGCCGTCTTTCCGCAAGCCCGAAGATTTAGCGGGCGGGGATCGATACCGCGTCGCTCCGATCGACAAGGAGATCCTTCCCTGGGAGAATGGCGGTGAGAAAAGTCGCCCCAACCAGAAACTCTATTATCAAGTCATTCTCGGCAGCATCGATATGGAAGCATCGGTCTCTGCCTTGCTGGCAGTTTACACCGACAGCCGCGCCGAGCGTCCGCAAGCGCGCGGCGAGGCGGTCCTTGCCACAATCATGGTGGATCGCGATGGCCGCCCCGTGGAGAACGAGGCTGTTTCCATTTCCAGTTTCGGTTGGGGAATTCCGGTGGCACTGAGCGGCAAGCTGCGCGATCTCGGGCAATGGTCGCAGGCGGAAAAGGCGCTCTTGGAAGGCCTGATGGCGAGAGTGACCGTCGAAGACAAGGACGGCAACGCGTTGCCGCTCACGCGAAAGACTATTCAGAATGCCTATGATTGGCTTATCCAAACAATCGGTCTTTCGGCACCGTTCGCCAAGCCACCGGCCTTTGCCGTAAAGTCCTTTCAGTATTTCAAGCTGCTAGACCCACCGGAATCGATCCTACTCAATTCGTTCTTCCTTGACGATCTTGCAACAGCCCGCTCGCTCGTCACTTCCGGCAAGGCGACACCAAACCTCAAGCGCTATCTGGGTGTCCTTAAACCGCGTAGCCGTCGCAACCTGATGAAGGATAACGGGGCGCTTGCCGATGCACTGGAACCTCAGAAATTTCCATTAGGATCATGGCCGGGCGAAGGGCGACACCCGCTAGCACTTCTTCAGCAATGCGCGGTCAATCTCGCCCTTCACGATCTGAAGACGGACGGCATTCTGGCGGTGAACGGCCCGCCAGGCACGGGAAAAACGACGCTCCTTCGCGACGTTATCGCTGCCCTTGTCACGAAGCGGGCGGAGGTGCTTTGCACCTATGACGAGCCGGAAAACGCCTTCATCCATTCCGGGCAAAAGCTGAAGAAGGGAAATGCCTTCGTTCATCTATACCGCATGGACAATAAGATCAGGGGCTACGAGATGATCGTCGCTTCCTCGAACAACAAAGCGGTTGAGAATGTCAGCGCCGAACTGCCCGCCATGCAGGCGATAGCGGCAGATGCCGACGGCCTGCGGTATTTCAAGACGGTATCGGATGCACTTTTGCTGCGCGACACTTGGGGTGCAGTCGCGGCGGTTCTCGGCAACGGCAAGAACAGAAGCGATTTCCGGCAAACCTTTTGGTGGGACGAGGATGTCGGCCTCCAGAGGTATTTGCAGCAGGCAAGCGGCAATCCGCAGTTCATCACCGAGAAGACGGAAACCGGGACGAAACAAAGGCCACCGCACATTGTGGTCAAGGAAAATGCTCCGGAGGATCATGACGAGGCGTTGCGGCGTTGGAAGAAGGCCCGACAGCATTTCCGCAAGGTGGACGCATCTGCCAAAGCCAAGTTGGCCGAGTTGCAAAAAGCCCATGATCTCTTGCGCTCCATCCGGCAGAAGCAAGAGACGATTAATGGCCTCGCCGTCGAAGTCGAGGCCATGGCCCCGCTATTGGCGCAGATGACGGAACGCGCCCGCAGCGCGGCATCCGCATTCGAGAACCAAAAGCGCATCGTGGAAGCACTGGACCGGGACCGCGCCGCTTCCTTCAACGTCCGTCCGGGCTTTTTCAGCCGCATTTTCGGCACGCAGACCCATCGCTCATGGCTTGCGGCGCACGACATCATCGCGAAGCGGCTGACATCCGAACAGACGACCCTTTCGCGACTGACGGCTGACGCCGATGCCAAAGTGTCCGAACATGCGCGGGTCAATGGCGAGCTTCAAAAGATGCAGGCCTCGATCGCCGGATTGACCGAGGCGGTGAATCGCGAACGGAGTGCGTGCGAAGACCTTGCCCGCCTGTATCCCGGCACGTTCATCTCGGATGACTTCTTCGATCAGCGTCATCAGGAGAAGCAGAAAAGCGCACCTTGGCTGGACGCTACAACGGCGCGCCTTCGCAATGATGTATTCGAAGCAGCGATGGCCTTGCACAAAGCCTTCGTCGATGCTGCTGCCAAGCCGATCCGGCATAATCTCAACGTGCTGCTGGACGGCTTCGGCACACGCTCGCTGGGCAGTCCGGAAAAGGACGCGCTCATCCCCGACATGTGGTCCACCCTATTCCTGCTGGTGCCGGTGGTGTCCACAACGTTTGCCTCGGTTTCGCGGATGTTCGCAAAAATCGGGCCGGAATCCTTCGGATGGCTGCTTGTGGACGAAGCGGGACAGGCTTTGCCGCAGGCGGCTATCGGTGCGTTGATACGGACGCAACGGGCGATGGTCGTGGGCGACCCTATCCAGATCGAGCCGGTTGTCGTCCTGCCCGACCAGTTGACCGAAGCCATGTGCCATCAATTCGGGATCGATCCGCTGGTCTATAATGCGCCCGGAGCCTCCGCTCAGACATTGGCTGACAGCGCCACCGAATATTACGGCACGTTCGAGACAAAGTTCGGAACGCGCGAAGTCGGTGTTCCGCTGCTCGTCCATCGTCGCTGTGCCGAGCCGATGTTCGGCATTTCGAATTCCATCGCCTACGAGAATCTGATGGTCCAGGCGAAGGTCGAAAAGCCCTCCGCCATCCGCGATGTTCTCGGCCCATCCAGATGGATCGATGTCGAAGGACGCGGACAGGAAAAATGGTGCCCGCAAGAAGGCACTGCGCTACTGGCACTGTTGCGCCA
Source organism: Rhizobium leguminosarum bv. viciae (assembly GCF_012276115.1). Taxonomy (GTDB): domain Bacteria; phylum Pseudomonadota; class Alphaproteobacteria; order Rhizobiales; family Rhizobiaceae; genus Rhizobium; species Rhizobium leguminosarum_T. The sequence continues at coordinate 63,134 of NZ_WIEU01000028.1, forward strand.
GCTCAGGGACAACGGATGCGTTCCCGACTTTTATGTCGTGACGCCGTTCGTGGTAGTGCAGGATCGCATGCGGGAAGCGTTGCGGACGAGCGGTGTGCTCGATGGTTGGGTCGAGAACCCCTACCAGTGGGTTCGTGACCGCGTGGGGACGGTCCACACCGTTCAGGGCCGTGAAGCCGAAGCCGTCTTCTTCATCCTAGGCGCTCCCGACGTCCAGCAGCGCGGCGCTCGCGGCTGGGCCGGTGGCCGCCCCAATTTGCTGAACGTAGCGGCGACGAGGGCCAAGGAGGCGCTTTACGTCGTCGGTAATCGGGGGCTCTGGAAAACTGCAGGCGTGTTCCAGTCGCTCGACGATTTCCTCGACTGAGGCCGTTCATGGAACGGCCGCCACCGAAACGGCGGTCGTGGTCAAGGGGCGCGAAAGCCCATTGCGGCGGACTGAGACGCGGACCTGCGCGCCGATCTTCAACAGCTTCAATCGGATCGTGCCGCAGGTGGCATCGGCAAGCCGGGTATGAGCGAGGCCGAGGCGGCGTAGCGCACAGATGCCTGAACGATTCTTGACGCCAGCCTGCCGAGCGTGATCACGGCCTACGAAAATCGCATTCGCACGAAGAGAAGAGAAGAAGCTTGTGATCCATGAACGGGTCGCCAATGCGGGCCGTCAAAAGGCAAGCTTCGATAAAACACTTAGAACGGCGCTCGACTTCCTCTCAAACCCTTGGAATCTCTGGAACTCGGGGAGACTGGAGGATCGCCGCGCGGTGCTGAAACTGACCTTCGCCGATAGGCTGAGATACAAACGGAATGAAGGATTTGAACGGCGGATTTGAGTTTGCCGTTCATGAAAGAGAAATGGCGCACCCGAAGAGATTCGAACTCCTGACCCCCAGATTCGTAGTCTGGTGCTCTATCCAGCTGAGCTACGGGTGCGTGCAAAATGCGGCGGTGCCGCTTGCGTGGCGATCCTCTAAAACGTCCTTCAGGACAATGCAAGAGCATTTCTGAAAAAATCGCGTCTTTGTCTGCCCGCGGCCGCGCCTTGCCAAACCCCGTTACTTATCAATATGCGTCCGGCTGCGGTAATCCTCCAGCGAAACCGGGCGATCGGGGATCTCGATGCGGAACTGCGTGCCGACCGTCGGTTTTTCCACCAGCGCGATCGTGCCGCCATGGGCGAGCACCAGCTCGCGGGCGATGGTGAGGCCAAGGCCGGTGCCGCCGGAGCGGGCGGAGCCGCGGAAGGCGGCAAAAAGGTTCTGGCGCGCCTTTAGCGGCATGCCGGGGCCGGTATCATCCACCGTGATGCTGACGACGCTGCCGACGCGCTGGGCGGAAACGGTGATGCGCCTGATGGAGCCCTGGCCGCCCTCGCCCGGCGACGTCAGCGCCTGCAGCGCGTTGCGGCAGAGATTGTGGATGACGCGGAAGAGCTGTTCGCCATCGGCATCGACCTCAAGCTCGGCGCCGATCTGCTCTGCGAATTCGATGCCGCTTTGCGGATCGATCGCCAGCATGTCCTTGACGTCCTGGGTGAGTTCCAACAGGCGGATATGGCGGCGGCGCGGTGCGGATTCGCTCGCCTTGCCGTAGGACAGCACCTCGGTGGTGTAACCGACGGCGCGGTCGATGGTGCGCAAGAGTTTCGGGGCGAAGCTTTTCACCATCGGGTCGTCGACATCGACCAGCCGGTCTGACATCAGCTGCGCAGAGGCCAGGATATTGCGCATGTCGTGATTGATCTTGGAGACGGCGAGGCCGAGAGCGGCAAGGTTCTTCTGCTGCTTCAGCGTCTTTTGCAGCTCCATCTGCATCGAGGTGAGGTTGCGGCCGGCGACCGCCAGTTCGTCGCGGCCGCCGTCGCCGATATAGATATGGGCGGGGTTCTCGGGATCGGAGGAGAATTGCTGCATGCTGCCGGTCAGCCGGCGGATCGGGCCGATGAGGATACGGTTGATCGCAAAGAAGATCAGCGTCGCCGTGAACAGCGAGATCAGCACCGACAGCAAGAGGACGTTGCGGGAATAGGCGAACATCGCCGTGCGCAGCGGCCGGTCCTTCATCACCACCTCGACGCCGGTGTTGGTGTCACCGACGGGGCCGTAGACGCGGATTATCCTGCTGCCGCCGAAGACCAGCGTGTCGAGTGCGTCGCGTATCGCCGTCACCGGCGGCACGTCAGTGAGATCATAGGCTTCATCGACGGAGGCCGGCATATCGGTCGTCGCCAAGAGCCGCGAGGTGCCCTCCTTGCGCAGCACGATGGCCTTGGTGCCGGTCGCCTCCAGCGTCTCCTTCTGCAGCGCCCGCGGCAGCTCGACGGGCTGCAGCCCATCGATGACGATGGCAGCGGCAGCGGCAGTGTTCAGCCTGTCCTGCAGCCAGCGCAAGCGCATGCTGGCGACCGAGGGAAAGAAGATCAGGATTTCGGCGAGCATGATAAAGAAGACGGTGAGCCAGAGCAGCTTGCCGGAGAGGCCGCCGAACAGGCGGGCAGGCGGGCACCGCGCCCTTGCAGTCTCGCCGGCCGCGGGGATTTCCGCCGAAGGATTGTCGCCCTGGTCTCTTATCGGCATTCTCGTCTCGCCCGATCGGCAGCACTTCAGCCGCCCTTACCGTTGAGCTCTATATTAGACCAAGATGCTCCGCTTTCAAATCTTTGCGAGCAGCGTCACGTCGTCACAAAGAAACGCCGCTCGAGAGGAGGAAGGCCCCTCCCCAACCCCTCCCCACAAGGGGGAGGGACTAATTTGCGGCGCCCGCGCAGCAAATATCAGCCTTTCCGCGGATGAAACGACGAAGTGGGAAGCGCCAGTGCGACAGATTAAGCCCCTCCCCCTTGTGGGGAGGGGTTTGGGGC
>NZ_WIEU01000029.1:0-63712 GCF_012276115.1 Rhizobium leguminosarum bv. viciae
AGGCGCAGGTCGCCAAACGGCGCACGAACCGGGGCTCGCTGCCAGCGCACCTGCCGCGCATCGAGGTCGTGGTCGATATCGATGACCATGCCTGTCCTTGCTGCCGCAATAACCTGCATCGGATCGGCGAAGATGTCAGCGAGAAGCTGGACCTTGTGCCCGCCCAATTCCGCGTTCTTGTGGTGCGCCGCCCAAAGTATGCTTGCCGAGCCTGCGAGGAGGTCGTTGTTCAGGCTCCGGCCCCAGCAAGGCTTATTGAAGGCGGCATTCCGACTGAAACAACCGTCGCCCAGGTTCTGGTCTCTAAATATGCCGATCACCTGCCGCTGTACCGCCAGGCGCAAATCTACAAGCGCCAGGGCATCGATCTTGATCGTTCGACGCTCGCCGACTGGGTCGGCCGTGCCGCCTGGCATCTGCGCCCAGTCCATCAGCGGCTGCTTGATCATTTGAAGTCGTCGTCCAAGCTCTTCGCCGACGAGACGACAGCCCCGGTGCTCGATCCGGGACGTGGCAAAACCAAGACCGGGCAGCTTTGGGCCTATGCGCGTGATGACAGGCCGTGGCAGGGCAATGATCCACCAGGCGTCGCCTATGTCTATGCGCCGGACCGCAAAGGTGAACGGCCTATGGTCCATCTCGATGGCTTCGCCGGTATCCTGCAAGTAGACGGCTACAGTGGATATCGCCCGCTCGCGGCAAGGAACACCGTGTCGCTGGCCTTCTGCTGGTCCCACGTTCGACGCCGCTTCTATGAGCTGGCTGCCGCCGGTCCCGCGCCCATCGCCAGCGAGGCGCTCGAACGCATCGCCGAACTTTACAAGATCGAAGACGAGATACGTGGCCGGACGCACGAGGAGCGTCGTGTCGCCCGTCAGGATAAAAGTCGTCCGATTACCGACAGCCTCGCTCCCTGGCTGCGTGAACAACTCGGCTACATCAGCCAAAAGACAAAGCTCGCTGAAGCCATCCGTTATGCCTTGTCACGCTGGGACGGCTTGACCCGCTTCATCGACGACGGCCGGATCGAGATCGACTCCAACACCGTCGAACGATCCATCAGGCCAATTGCCCTCAATCGCAAGAATGCGCTGTTTGCCGGGTCCGACGCCGGGGCCGAACACTGGGCGACCATCGCCTCGCTCATCGAGACTGCCAAGCTCAACGATGTCGAGCCACTGGCCTATCTCTCAGACGTCCTCACCAGGATCGTCAACGGGCATCTAAATAGCCAGATCGACGATCTGCTGCCGTGGGTCTATGCCGCAAAGCCCGAACTCAAAGCCGTGGCCTGAAAACACCGCTTACGTGCTATCGAACGATCAGCACAAAGCAGGCGGAGCGAAACATGCTCAAGACGGATACCCGCCAGGCTAACTGACGACGGGCCAATCCCGGCAAATACGAAGCCCATCTCGCGGTTCAGCGAGCCCTAAAGGCAGGCGAGATTGATAGGCAAACTTGTGAAGTTTGCGGTGTCGAATCCGTCGACGCCCCTCACGATCAATACGAGGAGCCGTTGATGATCCGATGGTTGTGCCGCCGCCATCACACCCGGCTCCATCAATACGGCGAAGACATGTTTCCAGTCAGGGAATGCCGTTGAGCGAATGACCGGGACATCTCTCTATCCCTCGAGTTAGCGCGCGTCAGCGAGCGACAAGATCGTGAATCAGGTCGCGGATCCATTGCTGACCCCGGTGCCCGTGCGTCCGCTCATGCCATATGAGCTCTACCTGGAACCGTTCCGGAAGCCACGGTACGTCTATCCATGCGACCTCAGCCAAGCGATCCCGCATCAGACGGCGCGGCACCAGTGCGACAAGGTCGCTGCTGGCGACAATGCTCGGAACCACAAGGAAAGAGGCGGCAGACGCGACAGTGACGCGGGAGTGACCGAGTGCCTCCAGGGTGACGTCCACCGGCGTGGAAAATACTCCGCCAGAAGGCGAGACGATCACCTGTTCAAGCCGGGCGAACCCGGCTGCAGTCGCCCCTTCCGCGATCCGTGGGTGCCCGGGACGGCCGATCAGAATATAGCTTTCCTCAAACAGGTGCCGTGTACGCAGGTGAGCCTGCCCGGCATCCGGTGTGGCGATGGCCAGATCGACATCGCCATCTCCCAGTTGCCGCGCTAACCTTGTCGGCGAAAAGCGGTGCACCGCCAGGCGTATCTTCGGAGCCCTTCCGCGCAGCGCCGCGATCAGGGGTGCTACCACCACAGTTTCGACGTAGTCGGTGCAGGCGATCGAGATCGTCAGCTCGGCTGTGGCGGGGGAAAAGCTGTCATGACCCTGAAGCGTGCCGCGGAGCTGATCCAGCGAGGCGCGGAGCGGTCCGATCAGCTCGAGCGCCTTGGCGGTCGGCACCATGCCACGATGTGCCGGCACGAGCAGGGGATCCTTGAACAGGTCGCGAAGGCGGTTCAGTTGGGCGCTGAGCGCCGGCTGGCTCATATGTAGCCGGGCTGCGGCTCTTGTGACATTGCGCTCGACAAGCAGAGCTTCGAGACTGACAAGAAGGTTGAGATCGATGCGTTTCATATCCATCGAATGGATAGTAGCTCATAAATCAATCGATTTCACATATGGCAGTTGGATTGCGATTTTAATCTCCAAGGAGCGTCGGTCTGGCTGCTCCGGCAAGTAATGGAGATACACATGTCGGTTGATCAAAAGCCTACCATTGTTGTCGCAGGCAGCCTGAGCAAGCAGGGCCGGAGCGTGACGGAGTCGTTGTTGGGGAGTGGACGGTATCACGTTCGTGCCCTGACAAGTCGTACAGACTCGCCTGCGGCCCTCAAGCTGGCCGAGCGGGGCGCTGAGCTCATTGCCGTGCCGCTTGCGATCAACCACAGGAGCGATTTTTTGAAAGCGTTTCGGGGAGCGCAGGGCGCCTTCCTGATGACCCCAGTCGTCGCCCCGCCGGCAACCTACGAGTTCGATATCGGTAGGGATCTCGCGGACACCGCCGTCGAGGCGGGTGTCGAGCACATCGTCTTCAGCACGCTGGAAAACGTCGATGAGATCACCGGAGGTTCGAAGTTCGCGCCGCATTTCACGGACAAGGCGCGCGTCGAGGCTTACATCCGGGGCCTTCCTGTTCGCAGCTCATTCGTCGAGCTCGCGTTCTTCTACACCAACCTTCTCGAATACTATACGCCACGCAAGGAGGGTGATACGCTCGTCTTTCCAATCTATCTGCCGGAGCATTTCCGAGCACCCTTTGTCGATCCGCTGACGGCGACAGGGCCAGCCGTTATGGAAATCTTCGACCACCCCGAAACCTATGCCGGGCAAACGCTCCCGATTATCGGCGACATCCTATCGCCGGCCGAGATGATCGAGACCTTCAAGCGCGTCACGGGCCGGAAGGCTGTGTATGCATCCGCCTACTCCTCTGATGAGTTGGTTCGTCATTTTCCGGAGTTCGGTGAAAATCCCGAGCTCGTTCGAGAAAACATCGGCATGGCGGAATACGCGGTCGAATACGGATATTTCCGGAAAGACCGGGATCTCTCGTGGAGCAGGCGGATCAATCCCTCCAGTCTCACCTGGGAGCAGTTCCTGATCAAGACCGGTTGGGACGGCGAAAAAAGGGCTTTTGGTCTCAGCTAGTGAACCTCGGGCGCTCGCCGGTCGTTTACTCGCACGTCGAGCGCCGGAAACTTTATCGACAAAGCGGCTTTCGACTAGAAAGGTCCCCCTGGAAAACCCCAAAAAAGCATCCGATGTTCACAGGCTTCGAGCTCACAACCATCCAAACATCACGCGGTCAGATCCGGCTGAGGAAGGGAGGGGAGGGGCCGCCCGTCCTTCTCCTCCACGGACATCCGCGGACACACATGACCGGGGGGCAGGTCGCAGAGTGGTTGGCGACGTCACCAACCTCGGAACTCATGAAGGAGTGGAACGCGCGAAAGTGACCGAATATCTGATCCTGGGACGCTGATGCAGGTAATTGACCAGACGCTGGAGGACGTGGTTGCGAGCCTTAGTCCTCTCGATGTGGATTGGATGGACGACACGGCGAGAAACAACGCGATGTCAGCACAGTTAAATGAGCAGCACCGGATAGCGAAATATTCGACATTGCATAAGGCACACGTTTTGCCGTGCGCGGCGCCCTACCCCGATCAGGATGCGGCGGAGCACTAGATGCGGATTGAACAACTTATTTCCAAGGCGCAACATCTTGCCCGGCTTGCGGACGAACCCTCGGGTTGCGCCTCCCTCATGGAGGAGAAGAAACGGAGCCACCTGCCGGGGTTGGTGGTAATGTGTAGGACGCACCCTGGTCAATTTGAGGCGCCGATCTGCGGCCCCGTCTTTGGGTTAGTTCTGCAGGGATCGACGGAGATTTCTGCCGGCATGCAATCCCTGTCAATTGCGTCGGGCGACCTATTGGTCGTCAGCCATGACTTGCCGGTCGCCACACGCGTCACACATGCCGCTCCCTTTGCTCCTTATCTTGCGGTTTTAATTTCTGTCGATTTGACAATCATAAGGAGCCTTGCTGAGCAGATCGGCGAGAACGGGGGGGAGAACAAACACGCTCAAACGCTGGAGGCGGGATCGGCCGAACCGGCTTTGATTGAAGCCGTTGATCGATATCTGTCGCTCCCGGAAAATTCGGTCGCGGCGAACGTCATAATCCCCTTGATCCGCCGAGAAGTCCATTTTCGTATTTTGGTCGGCAGGCATGGCGGGATGCTGCGCAACCTTTTGTTGCCGGGCAGCCATGCCAGCAAGATCGCCAAAGCTATCGCGCTGATCCAGGATGGCGCTCGCGAGAGACTGTCGTTGTCCTCGCTGGCCAGCGCAGTGGGAATGGGTCTGTCGTCGTTTCACCATCACTTCAGATCGATCGCTGGGACAAGTCCGCTTCAATATCAAAAGGACTTTCGCATGATCGAGGCGAAGCGTTTGTTGTCGCTCGGTGGTCGCACTGTCACGTCCGTCGCGTTAGAGGTCGGCTACGAAAGCGCCAGCCAGTTCAGCCGGGAGTATTCGCGTAAATTCGGCGCGCCCCCTCGAAATGATCTCCCCCGTACCGGCCGCGCCAAAGGTCGCGCCGCTGGAGGACGAACGCTTCATTTGTGATTTGCTCTTGCCAGCAGGATCAGGTTGATCGATCAAGGCAATGTAGGACTGTTCTTCACCTACTACGATCAGACCAGTCTCTGGACTTTCCAAGCGCTGCTGCAGGGACTGGGCGCAAAGCTTGCGAGCCCTGACGGGGCGGCCCTTGCCTTTTCGGACGAGGCCGGCCTCAAGGCGCTTGAGATCGTGCGTGATATTGGCGCGAGCGGTATGCCCGACATTGCATCCGAACAGGCCTATCAGCTGTTCACGGCTGCGCACCGGCCAGCCCGTCGGCCCGGTGATGTTTGAAGCCCTCGGTCGCTCGCTGCTTCTGGCTCTGCTGTCGATCGGGCTGATGCTGGTGCTTGCCATTCCGCTCGGCATCATTGCCGCCATCCGTCGCGGCAAAATCGCCGACATGGTGGTGAGCCTGATCTCCTATGCCGGCGTGGCGCTTCCCGAATTCGTCACTGCAACGCTTGCCGTGCTGATCTTCGCCGACTGGATGAAATGGCTGCCGCCGACCGGCTACGTGCCGCTGACGGAGAATTTCGTCGATGGCATCTCCCATCTCGCTCTGCCGATCTGCGTCATCTCGATCATTCTGATCGCCCACGTCTCGCGTACCGTGACGACTAGCGCCAAAGAAACCGCCTTCGCCAATGCGCCGCTCCGTCGCCTGGCTCCAGCGCGGATGGTCCACGGCCGGATTGACATTGCCATAGAAGCCATATTCCTGCGGGTTGGTGACCTGCCAGGTGTTCATCGGCTGCTTGTCGGTCAGCGTGATGCGGACGATCGATTTGATGCCTTTGAAGCCGTATTTCCACGGCACGACGAGGCGGATTGGTGCGCCGTTCTGGTTCGGCAAGGTTTCACCGTAGAGGCCGACAGCCAGTAGTGTCAGCGGATTACGCGCCTCATCCAGGCGCAGGCCTTCGACATAGGGCCAGTTCAGGGACTGGAAAACCCCGGATTGACCGGGCATTTGGGAAGGACGCACGACCGTCTCGAAAGCGACGAACTTGGCGCTACCCTGCGGCTCCACCTTGTCTAGCAGTGCCGACAGCGGGAAACCGTCCCAGGGAATGACCATCGACCACGCTTCGACGCAGCGCATGCGGTAGACGCGCTCTTCCGGCGGAAATTCCCTGATCAGCGCGTCGATATCGAACGTGCCGGGCTTGTTGACCATGCCGTCGACCTTCACCGTCCAGGGACGTGGCTTGAACTTGCCAGAGAGATTGGCCGGATCGGACTTGTCGAGGCCGAACTCGTAGAAATTATTGTAGGTCGTGACATCCTTGACCGGCGTCAGCTTTGACCGGCGTCAGCTTTTCCTTGACCGTATAATTGCTCTTCCTCGCATTCAGCGTATCGGCAAGCACACTCTTTCCGCCGACGGCCGCCGTTCCGGCGCCGGCCATGGCAGCAGTCAGAAATTCCCGCCGTCGCAGATAGACCGATCGCGGCGTTATCTCGGACGACGGAATCTTGGGAGGGCGATAGGCAGGCATGGGCGGTTTCCTTTTATAAATTATGCACTCCGTATCGGCATACGCAGTAGACGACGTCACTGTTACAAGCGGTCCAAAAAAATCTCCGATCGAGGCCATCGGCTCCAGTTGAAGGACGACTGGCCGCCATCAGAGAAGAGTTCGGGCGGACGGCACCGGCAGGCCGCGTCGCACTCTACGAGGCGGAGATCGAGGAACTGAGGTCGTACTTCCCTTTTCGATCAGGCAGCCTGTGTCACCGCCCGCGCCCCAAATTTCGAGCTGCGGGATGTTCCCGGTTTTCTCCTATCTCTTCCTCAGATACCGCAATCCGGCCCGGCTCCTGACCTTGTATCGAGGTGGCTGATGTCCCTGTTGTAACATTCAGCTAAGAGCCGACCAGGCAATCTTGCCGCAGGTCCTAGCTCTCGGTGCACAGTCGATCGCCATTTCAGTCGCTGACTACGGCTGAAGAGAGCGCCTTTTCCTTCACCGTTTTGAGCGATCTCGGCAATGCGGTGGCAAAACGCTTTGGTCTCGTGTTCAGCTTGCCTGCGGAACTGCGTGCCATACTGGTTGCCAACGGCAAGGCTCTGCCAATCATCAACGGGGACGAGAGCTGGGAGCTCCCGGTTCCGGCGACATTTGTCATCGATACCGACGGAACGGTTGTTCTGACCCATTTCGATGTCGACTACCGCCACAGGCTCGAGCCGGATGCCGTTCTTGATGCCTTGAGATCGCTTCCGCCGCGATAACGTCGCCGTTTGGCGGGCGCGTGATCGTAATCGAGCTCCGCAAGGCGACCTCCTGCGGCCTCAATCGCGTGGAAAGACGCTGTCAAGAAACGCCATGACATGCTTCCAGTTTTCTGGCGCTCCTTGCGGGTCCTGATCAGTGCGCAACGTCGCCGATCCATGCACGCCGTGCTTCGGGATATATTGAACTGTTTTGCGGCCGGGCACCGCTTTTGCCAGCGCCTCACCGCTCGATATTTCACCGCCGTCAGGCGCGGATGTGATGAAGACGGGAATGGTAAGCTTGGTCGCCTCCTTCTCGATCGAATAACCTTGGATGTATTCGGCTGGCGAAAAGGCAAGGAGTGCCTTTACTTCGGGATGGCGAGCGGCGGCAATGAACACGAGCGCTGAGGAATAGCTCGATCCCCAAACTGCGACCGGTCCGGAATGCTGCGTGCTGCCATAGGCGATCGCAGCCTCAAGATCAGGAATAGCGTCGGCGAAATCCGCGCCACCTCTTGCCTTCGCGGCCGTCTCGTTGACGTCGCCCCAGAGGCCGCCGCCCGAGCGCTGATCGATGGCCAGGGTAGTAAATCCGGCCTTGTTGAGAATGGGCGCAAGGGGCGCATACTCACTCTTATTGGAACCTGCCATGTGAAACAGCAGAATGGTTGCGCGCGACTGTCCCTCGGCTCGGCGAAAGTCTCCATAAATCTTCACGCCATCCTGCTCATCGAAGGAGACCGGTTCGGCAACTGCCGGAATAGCCATGGCCGGGAAGAGCGCTATAGCGGCGGCGAGGAACATGGATCGAAGCGGAATCATGATTTCTCCCTTGGACGTTCGTTGTGACGTTCCTAATACGCAAGAGGGTGATCCGCTGTTACATCGGTGCAGTCCGAAAGCAGAAGCGCCGTCTCCCATCGCTCTGCCGATCACTTGGTCGTGAGGCTGTAACGATATTCACCGTGGGGGCGAATTCCCGCTAACCGTCCGGATTGTCCGGCGCGGCCTTGATTGGGAGTCGCACCATGAAATACCCGGGTAGGATCAGCTGGTTTGTGCTTTTTTCTTCATTGGCAGCAGCTTCGGCGCTGCCTGTGGCGGCAGCGGACCGGCAGTTAACCGTCGTGGAACTGTTCACCAGCCAGGGCTGCTCGTCATGCCCTCCCGCCAACGCCAATCTCATCAAGATCAGCAACCGGAAGAATGTTCTCGCGCTGAGCTTCTCCGTGACCTACTGGGACTATCTCGGCTGGAAGGATACATACGGGAAGCCTGAGTTTACCGAGCGCCAGGTCACCTATGAGCCTGCCTTGAGGCAGGCCGGCCCGTATACCCCCCAGATGGTCTTCAACGGCACGGCGACCGCCGTCGGGAACAGCCTGCCCGAGGTCGAATCCCTGCTTGCCGAAACGCCTTCGCTGAATGGCCCCGCGCTGGCCTTTAACAATGACCGGATCGAAATCGGCGCCGGCTCTGAACCCGGGAATGCTGATGTCTGGATCGTACGCTATGATCCGCGGGTCGAAGCCGTGCCGGTTGCGCGAGGGGAAAACGGCGGGACAACCTTGCAGCATACCCACGTCGTTCGTCGTCTGGACAAGCTGGGCATCTGGAATGGAAGCAAAACCTCCTTTCCGCTGCCACAGGCCGACAAGGGCTTGAAGACAGCAGTGCTGATACAACGCCCCAATGGAGGGGCAATCCTTTCTGCCATTACCAACTGATCGTAAAAGCCTCAGCCGTCGCAACTTAAAGAGCCGGCCTGAACCTCGTCAGGCCGGTCGGGGGCCGGAGGACTGTATCCCACTGTCTCTGACATCTCGTTCTCAATGATCGACTACCCCGTTTACGCCGCAGGCGGGTAATTCGACGGGAAAAGCGCCCGCTTGGTTTCTTCGTCGTTGACGCGTTTGAAGGAATGATCCTTGCCGACCTCCCGGGCGCGAGAAACAGCCGGGCGCGCATCGACGGCTTCGAAGAGCTGCTTCAGGTTTGGATATGCGGCGAGCGGATCCTCGAGCCCCTTGAGGACGCGCGACGCCCGATCGAGCCATCCCCAGGCCGACATGTCGGCGATCGTGTAAGTATTTCCGACGATGAAGGTCCGGCCCTCGAGGTGATCGTCGAGGACCTGGTAGTGACGCTCGGCCTCATGCCGATAGCGGTTGACGGCGTAATCAAGGCCTCCTGGCGCCGCGTGCTGGAAATGGACCGCCTGGCCGGAGAATGGCCCCAGGCCGGAAGCAAGAAACAGCAGCCACGAGAGAAGCTCAGGCCGATCTTGGGGCGAGCCCAGAAATTGGCCGGTTTTCTCAGCGAGATAGATCAGGATGGCTGTAGAATCGAAGACGCGCGTCTCTTTTCCGCCAGGGCCCTCCGTATCGACGATGGCCGGCACCTTGCCATTCGGATTGATGGCGCGGAACGCCGGCATATGCTGCTCGCCCTTACTGGTGTCGACGGGAACCGTCTCATAGGGCAGCCCTGCCTCTTCCAGGAAGAGGGCCACTTTCGCAGGATTGGGCGTCGGATGAAAATAGAAGCGGATCATAGGTCCTCCGTCAGAAATGGGAGATCGACGGCGTTACTGAGGCCTCCGGAGCCGGGCCTAGCCCGGCTCCGGATCGACTTTTGGTTAGCCGGGCAGGCGATCGGCGAGCACGTCCGGTTGCTTTATGTCGAGCGGCCCCTCAAAGAGCTCGTCATATTTTGCCATCAGGGCGGCAGCGATCTGCCCCTTGAGGTGGGCCTGGCGACCGTCTTCTCCGTCGAAAGCATCGAAGATGCCGAAGGTGGACGTGTCGAAGCGAACCGCGAACCATGCGACGGTGAGCGGTTCCTGGGCGAGCAGGGCTTGCGCGCTTTTGAGAAACCCTGCGACTTCCTCTTCTTTTCCGGGCTTCGCCTTCAATTGTACGAACAATGCTACCTTGGTCATGATCACTTCCTCTTCTAGAGCGCCGAATGGCCGCTGACCGCCTCTTCAAGTGCGGATTTCATCGTCAGAAAACGTTCATCCACCGCGCCCGGATCATCCCTGTTGGCCGCGATCATCTTTGCGCGGGCTTCTCCACCGCGGATCACCTCGAAGGAACTGGCTTGAATTCCTTCGATCAGCGCATTGGCGACCGCTTCGGGCGGCTCTCGGGTGAACCCAAGTTCAGGCCCCGCCTTCGAGGACTGCATCATCGGGGTATCCGTCGCGCCCGGATAGAGCGTCAAGACGCGGACCCCTTCCCCCTTCAATTCTCGGCGTAGCGCCTCGCCAAAGCGGGCAAGCCCCGCCTTTACCGCAGCATAGGTAGCGTAAAATGGCGCACCGATCAGCGCGATGCCGGATGTGACGTTGACGACAAGTCCATCGCCAGTTGCGCGCAGGTGGGGAAGAGCAGCCTGCGTCAAGAGAATGGGAGCAACAAGGTCGACCTCGACCATCGTCCTTATCTCCACCTCCGTCGTCTTTTCGAGACGACCGGCGCGCACGCCGCCAGCGTTGTTTACGAGGACATCGAGCCCGCCAAGGACCTCGATGGCCTTGTCGAGAGATTGGGACCGGCCTTCAGGGGTGGCGACATCCGCCTGAACGCCGGTAACCGGCAACCCATTCCCCCGAAGATCCCTGACAGCCTGAGCCAGCCGCTCGGAGTTTCGCCCGGTAATGGCGACCCGAGCCCCTTTCGCCAGCATGGCGCGAGCAATGGCGAAGCCGATGCCACTGGAGCCACCGGTGATGAGAACACGCTTACCTTCGAGAATCATGCATCTATCTCGCTTCTTCTTGAGTGCGGTTCAGCTTAGGCGCCTTCAGCCGCCCGCAACGCGTCAACAATTGCTTCCGGTGCAAGACGCTTGCGGTAGTCTGCTTCGGCGTGGGCAAGCTGCACACGGCCATTGCGGCCGATCACGAACGTCGCGGGTATCGGCAGCTCCCAGCTGTCATCTCCATTGATCGCTGCGAGATCGACGCTGAACGAGGAATAAGCTGCCTTGAGATCGTCGGGCAGTTTGTAGACGAGGCCAAATTTCCGCGCGACCACATTGCCGGTGTCGCTGAGGACGTCGAAAGTGAGATTATTCTTCTCCGTCATCGAAAGGGAGCCATCCGGCTTTTGCGGTGAAACCGCGATAAGGGAGCCGCCGGCTTCCGCAAGCGCGGGGAGGACACGCTGGTAGGCCGCCAGCTGAATATTGCAGTACGGGCACCAAGCGCCACGATAGAAGGTGAGAACAACCGGACCCCTGGCCAGCGTTTCAAGCAACGAGATCGTTTCGCCCGCTACACCCGGCAAGGAGAATTCAGGGGCCAGATCACCGGGCTTGGGAACGCGGACCAACGGAAAGCCGGCCGTCAGTTCCTCGATCTTCGAGTTCAGAAATGCTGCTGCACCGGTAGGTGCGCTTGCCTCGAACTTCGCGTTGAAATCAGCAAGCTGCTGCTCAAGACCCATTTATCATTCATCTCCCTGTGTTGGACGCGTTAGCGCGATAGCGAAAACGCCTGCGCCGGACGGCAGGCGGTTGTGTTTTAAATCACTTGTTATAAAATGTATCGCATAAAGTTCCCCGTTAGCGTGGAGCCCTGATCACATTCACGGGAGACAAACCCATGGCCCGGCCCAGAGAATTTGACGAAGAAAAAGTGCTGGAGCTCGCGGTGGAGCAGTTTTGGGAACGGGGATATGAAACGACCTCGATCCGGGACCTTGCCCAAGCTATGGGGCTGACGACCGCCAGCATCTATAACGCATTCGGCGACAAGCGGGCCGTTTATCGCAGGGCGCTCGATTTTTACGTCGAGCGAAGCTTTGGGGATCGGGTCGGGCGTTTCGAATCGAAACCGCCACGGCAGGCGATCAATGCCTTCTTTGGCGAAATCATTGAGCGATCCTTGGCCGATTCAAAGCGCAAAGGCTGCATGCTCGTCAATTCGGCACTTGAAGTAGCGCCGCATGACGAAGAGTTTCAGCGTGTCGTCGCCAGCGTGCTTGTGCAAGTCGAGGCCTTCTTTCTACGCTGCGTGGAAAGAGGCCAGGAAGATGGCTCCATCGGGCGGCGCCAACGGGCCGCCGATCTGGCCGGAACGCTGCTTGGAACCCTGCTTGGCATCCGTGTCCTGGCACGTGCCCGCCCGGAAAAGGAGTTGCTCGAAGGATTGATAAAGCCCGTTTTCGCGCTCCTTGAGCCCGACAGCACGAAGCTGCTGGAACCTGCTTGAAAATGAACGAGTTGCGCAGCATGCAGGCTGATACGGCAGCTTGGCAGGAAATTTCCATCCTCTCATGTAACGACTGGAGCCTTTTCTTCGAACTGGAACATGTCGGATGAAGAATTCGGCGCGCGAAGAAGAGTGGGCCTCCTGGATGCGATCTGCGATCGCGGGCGACGGACGCGCCTACCACAGACTGCTGACAGCTGTCACGCCTCATCTTCGCGTGATCGCTCGCAAGCGCTGCGAACAGTTCGGTGCGCCGGCAAGTGAGGCTGAGGACGTGGTTCAGGAAGTATTGCTGGCTATCCATCTCAAACGCGGCACATGGGATCCATCCCGGCCCCTGGGTCCGTGGATGGCCGCTCTCGTGCGCAACAAATTGATCGATAGCCTGAGGCGGAGAGGCAAGCAGGCCGCCGTTCCCCTCGAAGACGTGATCGCGATCCTCGAAAGCGATGACGGAGCAGGGGCCGCTGACAGGATGGACATCGAACAGATATTGGGCCGGCTGAAGGATCCTCAGCGAACAATCGTTCAATCCATTTCGATAGAGGGGTCGAGCGTCCGCGAGACGGCAGAGCGTCTGAAGATGACGGAGGTGGCGGTGCGTGTGTCGCTCCACCGGGCGCTCAAGGCGTTGTCGGCCCTTTATTCGGAGCCGCTGAAGTGAAGACAGATCATCTCATAGAGCTGCTTGCGCAGGACGCGCCTGTAAGGTCTAATCTCAGTCATATGCTCCAGCAGGCGAGCATCGCGGCCGTTCTGATCGTTGCGATCGCCTTTTTTTCGGCGATCGGTTTCCGGCCGGACATCGGCACCGCAATGGACACCGGTCGCTTCCTGTTCAAATTCGTTATCACGATCGCGCTCGCAGTCACCGGTAGCCTTGTCATGTACCGTGTTGGTAGGCCGGGCGTCCCGTTGCTGTGGTGGGCCTGGGCTTTGCTGGTGCCGTTGGCATTGGCCGTTGGCGCGGCAGTATTCGAGCTTTCGGTCATGCCCCCTGAAATCTGGGTGCCGCGCATGATCGGGCACAATTCCCGGCTCTGTCTGACAATCATTCCTTCCTTGTCGGCCGGGCCTCTTGCATGTTTTCTTGTGGCCCTTAGGCACGGAGCGCCGGCTCGGCCGGGAATTGCGGGAGCCGCGGCGGGCCTAGCGTCAGCCGGAATCGCTGCCACATTCTATGCCGCAAATTGCAATGACGACAGCCCGCTCTTCGTCCTCCTCTGGTATCCGATCGCCATATCCGTTGTTACAGGAATTGGCGCTCTGGCCGGCCATAAACTATTGCGGTGGTAGATCTTTGAATTGGTGCTTCAGTTTCGCGACTAGCTGTGTCCCTACGGAACCTCCTATGCGTTTTGTTGGACCCTCAAGCTACAAGAAGACCTACGGACTGCTATGGGCGTGGGAGTAAGTAGCAGGACACCCGGCCGACCTAGACCCCGCTACAGCAGGAACAGGCAGGTTTTGTGCAGGATCAGGCACCTGAGCACGACTGATACTGGAACTTCCAAGGCAATGAACACACGGAGTCGCGTGAGATACATTTTCGAAAGCTCGCAATTATACGACGAATTTTTAAGCACAAGCAGGAGATCTACATGACGCCCGAAGAATTCCGACAGAGAGGTCATGAAATCATTGACTGGCTCGCGGACTATCATGCGAAGATATCTGACTATCCGGTTCAACCTGCGACACAGCCGGGTGATGTCAAAGCGATGCTTCCTGCCGTACCGCCGGTAGAAGCTGAGGGTTTTGACCAGATCATCGCTGATCTAGACAAGGTCGTTCTCCCGAACATCTCGCATTGGCAACACCCACGGTTCTTTGGCTACTTCCCCTCGAACTCGCTAGGCTCTGGTATCTTGGGTGACCTCGTAAGTAGCGGACTTGGCGTGCTCGGCCTGTCCTGGCAGTCATCTCCCGCCGTGACTGAAATTGAGGAAGTCGCGGTAGATTGGTTCAGGCAAATGGTCGGCCTGTCATCGGCGTGGTTCGGAGTTATCAACGACACTGCGTCGACGAGCACATTGGTTGCTTTGCTGTGCGCGCGGGAGAAAACGACGAGATTTTCTCTTGCCGGGCGCGGCCTGCAGGCTGAACACCGGCCACTCACAATCTACACGTCGGCGAGCGCCCATTCATCGGTGGAAAAAGCGGCACTGCTGGCGGGATTCGGTCGTGAGAATGTCCGCATGGTGGATACCGACCGCAATTTCGCGATGCGTCCTGAGGCACTCGAGCATGCCATCGTCGCGGACATCCAATCCGGTTCCACTCCCTGTGCGATCGTAGCCGCCGTCGGTGGGACCGCTACCGTGTCGATCGATCCACTGTCCAACATCGCTGACATCGCGCGCAGACACGGCTTGTGGCTGCACGTCGATGCCGCCATGGCCGGTAACGCGATGATCCTGCCGGAGTTGCGTTGGATGTGGGACGGTATCGAGGACGCAGACAGCGTGGTAATAAACGCGCACAAATGGCTGGGCGTCCCATTTGATTGCTCGCTCTATTTCGTTCGAGACGAGCCTCATCTGCTTCGGGTGATGTCTGCCGATCCGAGCTTCCTTCAATCGAGTGCCGACGAAAAAGTGCGTAACCTACGCAACGCCGGCATTCCTCTGGGACGAAGGTTCAGGGCTTTGAAACTCTGGTTCGCCATACGCGAACAGGGCGTGTCCGGGTTGCAAGCCAGGTTGCGGCGAGACATTAGCCTGGCTCAGGATCTTCGGTCGAAAGTGGAAGCCGCCCCTGATTGGGAGGTCATCGCCCCCGTCGTTCTGCAGACCGTCTGTATTGTTTATCGGCCGAAGGCTGTTCCGCCCGACCGTCTCGATGATTTCACTTGCGCCTGGGCGCATGCGGTCAATACGTCAGGCCAGGCCTATATCACGCCGGCAACGGCGGCAGGGCATTGGATGGTCCGCGTCTCGATCGGTACAATAGCGACGGCAGCGAGCGATATAGAAATGGTCTGGCGGGCAATACAGGAAGCGGCTGCCTCGCTCGTCCCGGAATTTTCGTGAACGGCTGGAGAGGGGGTGTTGCCACAGTCTCCGGCGAACGCGCTCTTGATGAATCACGACCTCGACGGGTCTAGCTGACGGGCGGGGTGAGCGTCGGCCTCCCGGTGGCGCTCGCGGATGCTTCCGCGAGGTTCTTCGTGTTCGGCCGCAATTTTTCCGATCCTAGGCCGCGATCAACCCGTCGCTTCACCCAGCTGCGCTCGTTTAAGACACCGAACGGATCTTGTTTATCTGGAGAGCCATTGGGGAAGTTGTATCGCACTCCAGGCGCCTATCGCCGCCGGTGGGGGGCGCCAAGCAGCCGACTTTTCATCTCCGGAGACGAGCCCACGTCAGCAGATGCTGGCGATAGGCGGATGCTGGATTAATTTCCGGCCACCTATTTCAGTTCCATAAATAACGGTTATCCAACTCGAACCGATGATCAGGTCTGCGGGTCGTATTCTTTCAAGGCGCTCGACTGGGGCGTACCTACGCTTATTTAAGAGCGCTTACCTTAGCTGCTTCGTTATTTAAGCGAAGGCCCGCTTGCTTAAATAGCAGCTGAAAATCATAATCAGCCCATGTCTGATTCCGAACTAAATCAGCGGTTCGGCCGCTTTGTCGAAACAGCCGTTGCTGGCGAAACCGTGCGGGCATTCGTACCTCCGCCATTGCCGCCTATGCCTGCCATTGATGTGCTTTCACTTCTGGAGCGTCTTAGCTTGGCAGAGCGAGCTCTCGGACGGCTAGATGGTATCACGATGCTTCTCCCTCGTCAGGAGCTCTTTCTTTACATGTATGTCAGGAAGGAAGCTGTTCTTTCTTCACAGATCGAAGGAACACAGTCGACGCTCTCCGATCTTCTGCGTTTTGAGACGGAAGCGAAGGCGGGACAACCTGTCGACGATATCCGCGAAGTTTCGAACTACGTCGACGCCATGATGTATGGTCTGGAGCGACTGGAAGCTCTGCCAATGTCTCTGCGCCTGATCCGTGAAATGCATGCGCGATTGCTGCAAAGTGGGCGCGGCGGTACCAAGAATCCCGGCGAATTCCGGCGCTCGCAGAATTGGATCGGGGGAACACGACCCGGCAATGCACTCTTCGTGCCGCCGCCTGTCACGGAGATGGACACCTGCTTGGATGCGCTCGAACGTTTCATGCATGAAGATCGGTCGCGGCTGCCTGCACTAATCAAGGCCGGCCTTCTGCACGTTCAGTTCGAAACGATCCATCCATTCCTGGATGGCAACGGTCGTATCGGCCGCCTGTTAGTCACGCTCTACCTTTGCATGAATGGGGTTCTGCGTAAGCCGCTACTGTATCTAAGTCTTTACCTGAAGACCCATCGGACGGAATACTATCGACTGCTCCAGGAGGTCCGCGAACACGGCAGTTGGGAAGGTTGGCTCGACTTCTTCCTCACTGGCGTCGCCGACACCGCCAACCAGGCGTTTGACGCCGCCACTCGGATCGTCGAGGTGTTCAAGGAAGACCGCGAGCGCATCACAACTGAAAGCGACCGAGCCGGTTCAGCGCTTCGCATCCATGATCTTTTTCAGCAAAATCCGTTCCTGACGGCAAATCAGCTTGTTCAAAAGACGGGTCTATCGCCCCCTACCGTCAATGCGGCACTCACCGACCTGGAGCGGTTCGGCATAGTTGAGGAGGTGACCGGCCGCAAGCGTGGTCGCGTTTTCAGCTATAGACGGTATCTCGCGATCCTTAGTGAAGGCACCGATCCTCTTCCCGCAGCAGTTTGAAAACCAACTAATTCACCGGTCTGCGGTTCGAGTCCCATCAAGGCGCTCAAGTCGCACGATTCGGATCAACCTTTAACCCCTGCCCACGACATAGGTGTTATGACCTGTCACTGAGAAAAGCCGGAAAACTCTTGCTCCGCTGGTCCAACGTTTGGGGGCGGTTCACCATCGCCCGTCCCTCGAATTCATGGCCTCGGCGCAGGTGGTGATGTTGCGCACTGACAAATCCTTGCCCAGGAAGGCGATCGGATGCTGCCGCAATGTCAGCCCGGTATGGCTATAGTCCTCGATGAGGTTATGCCCGTCCGTCATCTGCCGAAGTGCGACCTCCGGCTCCTGCTGCCTGGCGATCGCCCGTTCGGCCGCGGCTGCAAACAATGGCAGTGGTTCGTCGCGCATAGACGTCGATATCGCAAATTCGTCAATGCGTTCTCAGCCACTGAATGGATCAGTCTCAAATGCAAGTCCAGGTCAAGCGTTGTGACACTGAACACCTCTGGCGCCTTGCGGCGGTTCAGGGCATCTTATGATGGCTGAAAGTCGTGTTTATGGCAGTTGGAGGAAGGCCGATGCGCTGCTTTACCGTACTTGGACCCTCGCAGACCGGAAAATCAACCGTCGTGGAAAAGCTCGGCTCCCTGGAGGGGACGCCGAGAAAATCCAGCTCCCCTTATGGATTGAACCTCACAGAATTCACCTTCGCAAACGAGGCGTGGTGTGCGCTGGATGCGCCAGGACCCAACGAAGCGTTGGCGCATGCACAGCACGCGCTTCTTGCCAGCGACGCCTGCATCCTGTGCGTTTCATCGGCACCCGAGGAGGCTGTGCTCGCAGCGCCCTATCTGCGCGTAATCGCGGCCTCGGAGACGCCGTGCATCCTCTTCGTCAACCGGATGGACGAACCGAGAGGGCGATTGAGGGACGTGATCGCCGCGCTTCAAGACTACGCCAACCACGCGCTTTTGCTTCGCCAGATCCCGATCCGCGAGGGGGATAGGATCATTGGCAGTTGCGATCTGATTTCGGAACGGGCGTGGCGATACCGGGAAGGCCAGACTTCGGCGCTGATCGCAATCCCCGAAAGCGCCGCCGAGCGCGAGCACGAAGCGCGCAGCGAGCTCCTGGAACACCTGTCCGAATTCGATGACTGGCTTCTCGAGGAACTGGTCGAAGATCGCGAGCCGCCCAGCGACGCCCTCTATGCCATTTCATCGCGGGTTCTCAGGGAAAATAGAATTATTCCGGTCCTGATCGGTGCCGCAAGTCACGGTAACGGCATGATGAGGCTGATGAAGGCGCTGCGCCACGAGGCGCCGCCGGTAGGGGTTCTTCGACAGCGCCTGGCTCGTGCGGGCAATGTCGATGAAAACAAGCTGATCGCTGTGAGCTTCCATGCCTATCATCGTCAGAATATCGGCAAGACGGTGCTGGTGCGTGCGTTTGGTGAGGGACTGCGGCAAGGCGCATTACTGGGCGGCTCCAGCCTCGGCGCCGTGCAGGATCCCGCAAACGGACGGTCCAACTCGGCGATCGTGCCTGCACCGGGGGATGTCTTCGCAACAGTCAAGTCCGACCACTTGCCCGTCCCGTCGCTGTTGACATCACACGCGCCGGTCGCCTCGCCCGAATGGACCGAGCCACCTACGCCGATGCTTGAAAGGATCCTGGTCCCGGGCAGCGAACGCGATGAAAACAAGCTCTCCGAAACGCTGGCAAAACTTTCCGAGACAGATCGCGGTCTTGTCGTTTTGCAGGAGGAAGGCACCGGCGCCCAGCTCATCCGCGCCCAGGGCCCGGTACATCTGCGCGATCTCTGCCGAACCCTGTCCGACGTCTTCCACATCGACGTAACCGAGCGAATGCCCAGCCCGATCTACCGCGAGACAATCGCGAAGCCGTCCGAGGTTCACTACCGGCATCGCAAACAGACCGGCGGTGCCGGGCAATTCGCGGATGTGAAGTTGAGCATTCACCCAACGAGCGCGGCCAGGGCTTCACCTTTGGCGAAACCATCAAAGGCGGCGCCGTTCCGCGCAATTACATCCCTGCCGTCGAAGCGGGCGCGCGCGAAGCGATGGAGAAAGGACCGCTAGGCTTCGAAGTCATCGATGTCGGCGTAACGCTGTTAGATGGTCAGCACCATACTGTCGACAGTTCGGAACACGCCTTCCGGACAGCGTCGAAAATGGGGGTGCGACAGGCGCTTTCCGAAGGATCGACCGTCTTGATGCAGCCGGTCTTCCGCGGCGAGTTCCACATCCCGGCGGTCTATTCAGGCAGCCTTGTCCAGATCGTCTCCGCTCTCAACGGTCAGGTTCTCGGCTTCGACCGTGATGAAACCGCCAAGGGATGGGATATCTTCCGGGCGCTCGTTCCGGGTGGCGCACTTAACGATCTGGCGCGGGCGCTGCGCTCGGCGACGCAGGGCATTGGTTATTTTTCCAAAACCTTCGATCACTTCGAGGAACTATACGGCAAGGAAGCGGACACCGTTGTGAGGGCAAAAGACAAACCAGGCACCGCACACTGAAACGTTCGCGCCACTTCATGCTCGTTCGCAGAGCCGGGCTCACGCCCGCCCTTACGTGCCTGGAACGTTTGCAGTTGTAGTAGCACAGGCCCGCGGTTGGGGTTTGCTTCGGGGATGAGCGAGGTCGATAGTGCCGAGATCACAACGGCGGTGGCCGACAGCATATTCGGACCGTCTATATCCAGTGACCACCGGCGTCTCTCGCGAAGATCGCCCGCAAGTACCTGGATATCCCCCAGCGGTCCATTCCCCCTGAAGCGCTAAGGCCTCCCACTGGAATCCTCGGCGACTTTCGAATCCATAGCGGAATGATACCCAGTGCGGAGAACGTCGCCGATCTGCTGGGAGCACGATGCTCGGGAAGTGTCATCAGCGGTCCGTCTGATCAATTATTAGCCTTTTCCGGCTTCCTTGCGTTTGAACGCCTCTCGCCGAACTCATGCCCCCGAAGAGATCCCGATCGCCAG
The DNA here is from genome assembly GCF_012276115.1 of Rhizobium leguminosarum bv. viciae. Lineage (GTDB taxonomy): Bacteria > Pseudomonadota > Alphaproteobacteria > Rhizobiales > Rhizobiaceae > Rhizobium > Rhizobium leguminosarum_T. The sequence continues at coordinate 20,316 of NZ_WIEU01000029.1, forward strand.
TCCGTCGCCACGTGGATCATGCGCGCCGGTCGCCATGCCGTCCTCGTCGATAGCGATCACACCTGCCTGCCCTGCAAGCGGGCTCTGCGCCTCGATCGGTGACAGCACGTGGCCTCGTGCGGCCAGTTCGGCAAGCACCGCTTCGCCGGCGTCGCTTTCCAGCTTCAGGGTGTCACGACTGTCGGAAAAGGTCTTGCCGAGAAGAAAGCGTGGACCGGCCAGCGCGGCTGCTGGTTCCTCGTCGAAGTCGATCAGCCGGGTCAGCAGCATCGCCAGCGTCTGCGGCTGGCCGTCGGCGCCCTGCGTGCCGTAGAGCAGGGCGGGCTTGCCGTTGCGCAGGCCGAGGCCGGGATTCAAAGTATAGAAAGGCCGTTTGCCGGGTGCGATGGCATTGACATGTTTGGGGTCGGACGAAAAGGCCGCCCCGCGGTTCTGCCAGAGAATACCCGTATCGCCGACCACCACGCCGCTGCCCCAGTCGAAATAGGTGCTCTGCAAGACGCTGACGCTGCCGCCCTCTGCGTCGGTTGCGGCAAAGAACACGGTGTCGCCGCTGCGAAAGGGCGCCGGCCATTCAAGCGCTCGTGCTGGATCAATGGAGGCTGCCGCCTGCGCAAGATGCTGCGCGCTCAGCCATTCCTCCACCGGCTGCGGCACGAGATCGGGATCGGCAATGCCGCCGCGGTCTAGGAAGGCGCGTTTGACGGCTTCGACGCAGAGATGCAGATGGTTGGCGCTGCCGGCCGTTTGGCTGGCAAGATCGAAATGGGCGAGAATGCCCATGATCGCCAGTGTCGACAGACCCTGTGTCGGCGGCGGCGGCGCAAGCAGCTCGAAGCCGCGATACGAGAGACTGACGGGTGGCACTTCGCGCGTTCGGGTTGTCTTAAGATCGTCGCTGGTCAGCGGAGAGCCCGCGGCCTGCAGGCCCGCAGCAATCCTCGTGCCGAGTTCGCCCTCGTAGAAGGAGCGCGGTCCGTTGCGGGCAATCAGCGACAGCGACCGCGCCAAATTCTCCTGTCGAAACAGGCTGCCTGTTTCCGGCGCCGCGCCATCCGGCATGAAGAGCGCGGCAAAACCCGGCCAGCCGGCCGCCTCCTCTTGCCGGAAGGCAAGCCAGAAGCTCTGCGAGCGCGTAATAGGAAAGCCGTCTTCCGCGTGGCGGATCGCATTGGCCAGCAAGACGGAAAAATCGATCTTTCCGCCCCAGTGCCGCGCGGAATAGTCATGCGCGTGCCGCCATGCATCGACGGCGCAGGCCGAGGTCAGCGCCGAAAGCGGCCCGCGCAGCGGAATGCTGCCGTCGAAATCCGGCAATTTCCGCGCCGCCTGTCCGATGCCAAGAAAACATGTCTTCCGCCCGCTGCGATCAGCAACGATCCAGACGGAATCGCCGCCAAGACCGCAGAAATGCGGGTAGACTACGGCAATGGTGCTGCCGATGGCGATCGCAGCTTCCAGCGCATTGCCGCCGGCTCGCAGGATCGCCGCGCCTGCCTCGCTCGCCAGCGCATGCGGGCTTGTTATCATGCCGCCGCGCCCGGCTGCCTGTCTCATGGAATCCCGTTCTGTCGGTGTCGTCACGCTCAAATCTCGCTGGATCTATGGCCTGTAAAGCGCACGATAGGTCCGATAACCCCGATCATAAACCGCTGCATTGTCGGGGTCGGGGGCGATTCTGTCACCTTGGCCGACAAAGGCGGTCACACCGGACCAATCCTTGGTCAACCCCGCACCGATCGCCGCGGCCCAGGCGACACCGAGGCAGGAGCCGGGATGGCCGGTGAGACCTTGCAGTGGCTGCTGCAGCACGTCGGAAACGATCTGCATCCAGATACGGCTCTGCGATCCCCCGTCGGAAACGATGAAACGCGTCGTCGGATGGCCGATGTCGTTCAGCACGTCGATATGATGGCGCAGCGCATAGGCGTAGGCTTCCAGCATCGCCCGCCAGAGATGGCCGACATGATGCGACAGAGTCAGCCCGTCAATCAGGCCGCGCGCACCGGCATCATGGATCGGCGTCTTCTCGCCGAGGAAGTAAGGCAGGATCGTCAGCCCGTCCGCGCCGGGCGCGCATGCCGCCGCTAGCCGATCGAGATAGTGGTGCACGGAAATTCCCTCCGTCTTTGCCGCGATCTGCTCGCGTCCGGCGAAGGTGCTGATGAACCAGTTGAGCCCCGAGCCGCCGGTCGACATGCAGCCGTTCGGCATATAGAGCCCCGGAACCAGATGATAATCGAGAAACATGCGCGGATCGGGCCGCACGACATCCGTTGCCGTCAGGATGTCGACGGCACCCCCGAATTTCAGCAGCACGTCGCCCGCCTTGTTGATCCCCGCGCCGAAGGCCGAGGCGATCATGTCGGCTGCTCCGCCGATAACAGGCGTTCCGGGTGCGAGCCCCGTCGCCTTGGACGCCTCATCGGTCACATGGCCAAGCACCTCATGCGAAGCGGCCTTCCTGGGAATAGCGTCCCGCCGGACCCTCGCAAGCTCGATCAGTTCGTCGTCGAGCCTGTCGGTGTTGATATCGACGAAGCCAGCTTCCAGCGCCCAGTTCTGCTCGATCGCCTTTTCTCCGGTCAGTTTCCAGTTGATGAAATCATAGGACCCCATGACTGTGGCAATGCGCTCGAAAACAGCGGGCTCATGCCGGGCGATCCAGCGCAGCTTCGCCGTCACCAGCTGCTGGTTGATGCCGTTTCCCGCCTTCGCGAGAAAATCCGCCTCATTCCACTCGGCCCTAAGTTCCTCGACCTGCTCACCGCAGCGCCCGTCGCTCTGCTGGATGCTCGGCCTCAGCACGTAGCCGGCGTCATCGAGCAACACGACGGTCGGCAGCATGCCGGTAACGCCGACGGCCGAGATTTGCCCGGCCTCGATCCCGGTCGTTGCAATCAGTTCTCTGGTGATCTCACAGACATTCGCCCACCATTCCGCCGGGTCTTCCTCGGCCCAGCCGTGCTGCGGCGACTGAAGCGTCGACGGCCGTGAGGTGAGCCCGAGCACGCGGTTCGGCAGTTCGATCAGGATGCCGATGGTGGAGGTGGTGCCGATATCGAGACCAAGCGTGATGGACATGGCGGCTCCCTTCACTTAGCGCAGCGCCTCGACGATCTCCATGAAGCGCTTGACCCGGTCGCCGTCGACCGGGTTCCAGGTATTGCCGTCCACCTTGAAATGCGTGCCGATGATGACGCCGCTGGCAACGCTCAATATGTCGCGCACATTGTCCTTGTTGACGCCGGTATTGGCAAAGACAGGGACATCCCTGACCGTCTCGCAGACACGCCTGAGGTCCGATTGATCGACCGCCTGTCCGGTCAGCGGTCCCGACACCAGGATGGCATCGGCGAGCGACGAGAACACGGCACTCTTCGCCCTGAGTTCAATCGATCGCTGGTCCAGCGAATGGGCAAATTCCGCGTTGATGTTGAAGAGCATCTTCATGTCGTCGCGGCCGAGGCTATGTCGCAGCCGTGCTGCCTTGGCGCAATCCGGCTGCCAGATGCCCATGTCGGAGGCAAAGACGCCGGTGAAGATCTCGCGAACGAAGCTCGCGCCCGTCACTGCGCCGATAGCAACGCTTGCCGAGGGATCCCAGAGATAGTTGACCCCGAACGGTACGGTCAGTTGCGGTTTCACCCGCTCGACGATCGCGGTCATCGCCGCCAGCCCTTCCGGCGGCGCCTGGAAGACGTAGGGCCGGTCGTTCTCGTTGCCGAACATGATGGCGTCGACGCCGCCCGCCTGCAGCTTCTCGATGTCGGAAAGCACGTCGTCGACGAGCTTGTTCACACCGGCGGCGGCGTCATAGGCGGGCGAGCCGGGCAGGGCTCCGATATGCGCCATCGCGATGACCGCCTTCTTCTTGACGCCAAAAAAGTCGAAGACCATGCGGGAACTCCCTGAAGCGAAATCGAGTGGAACAGTCATCCGCCGGGGGACGGATGCGGGAAAGGGCAAATCAAAACAGCGGCTGCTTCTCGGGCGCGATGCGCACATCGACCCCAGCGGCGGCGAGCGCATCGGCAAGATCGGCCGGCGGCATGGCATCGGTGATCAGCATGTCGAATTGCTGCAGCGGCGCGATATGCACCAGCGACATACGCTTGAACTTGGTGGAATCGCAAAGCACCACCTTCTGCGTGGCGCGGCGCAGATAGACCCGCTTCATGTCGGTGTCCTCGAAGGAATAGTCGTAAATTCCCTGCGCCGTAATCCCGGACACGCCAACGAAGGCGATGTCGAACCAGAGTTCCTTGAATTGCGAAACGGCCGATTGGCTGCTAATCGCCATTTCCTCGCCACGGATGCGCCCGCCAGGCAGGTAGACCTCGCCAAAGCCGGTGCCGAGTTGCATGGCGTTGCGCACGCCGTTGGTGAAGATCTTCGTATGCGGCTGGTTGAGCAGCAGGCCGGACAGCAGATAGGTCGTGGTGCCGACGTCGAGTGCCAGGGTGCGTGCTCCGGCGGCAACGCCTGCCGCCGCCATCGCGATGGTCCGCTTCGCGGCGGCATTGCGCGTCAGCCGGGATTCGAAAGTCGGCTCCTCGCGGTCGACAGCCTCGTTGGCGATCGGCTCGAAGGCCTTGCCGCTGCGCACCGCGCCGCCATGGGTGCGCACCAGCCTGCCATCCTTTTCGAGTTCGATCAGGTCGCGGCGGACGGTCATTTCGGAAACGGCAAGCTGGGAGGCGACATCGCTGACGGAGACCGCGCCTTTGCGGGCCAGTGTCTCCAGGATGCGCGCATGCCGCACCTGGGCCAGAACCTTCGGTTTTTCCGCTGCGGCGACCATCTGCTGTTCCGCGTCCATGATACCGTTCCCGTCCTCCCGCCGTCGCAACTCGTGGCTACGATTGTCTGATTGTTGCTCCCTATGTATCGAATGATTCGAACAAATTCAAACATAAATTTTTCTTGTTGTGTATGATTTTGTTGTTATATGATCGTTGATGTTTCCAGTCGATGAGGGCGAACATGCAGTCTCCGAGCTTTCCAGAACTATCCGGCAAGCGTGCGATCGTAACCGGCGGGGCGACGGGGATAGGGCGCGCGATCGCGACCGCGCTCTCCCGCCAGTCGATCCAGGTGGCGATCTGCGACATCAACCTGGCCGCCGCCGAACAGACGGCGGCCGAGATCGGCAACGGCGCCACTGCCTATGCGATCGACGTTCGCAAGCGCACCTCCGTCGAGGCGACCTTTTCCGAGGTGGTCGAGAGGACAGGCGGTTACGAGATCCTCTGCGCCAATGCTGGTGTCTCCACGATGCAGCATGCGCTGGAACTGACCGACGAGGAGTGGGACTATAATTTCGACGTCAACATTCGCGGCATCTTCCTGAGCAACCAGATTGCCGCCCGGCGCTTTACGAGCACCGGCACCGGCGTCATCGTCAACACCGCCTCGCTTGCCGCAAAGATCGGCGCACCGTTGCTGGCTCATTATTCCGCCAGCAAGTTTGCCGTGCTCGGCTGGACGCAGGCGCTCGCCCGCGAGCTCGCAGCTTCAGGCGTTCGCGTCAACGCCGTCTGCCCCGGTTTCGTCAAGACCGGCATGCAGGAGCGCGAGATCGCCTGGGAGGCGAGCCTGCGCGGCGTCACGCCCGAACGCGTCGTTGCGGACTATATCGCCCAGACGCCGCTCGGCCGGTTGGAAACGCCTGAAGACGTGGCCGATGTCGTCGTTTTCCTCTGCTCGAATTCGGCCCGCTTCATGACCGGGCAGGGCGTCAACGTCACCGGCGGCGTCTACACGACCTGACCCGTCCAGGACCTGCAGCAGGCCTCCCGTTCAGCAAGGAAAGAGCATGGCTGAAATCGTCTTCGACCAGATCAGCAAGAGCTACGGCGATGGCTATGCGGCGATCCGCAACCTGGACATGACCATCCGCGACGGCGAATTCCTGGTTCTCGTCGGCCCCTCCGGCTGCGGCAAGTCGACGGCGTTGCGTATGATCGCCGGCCTCGAGGAGATCACCGATGGCCGCCTGACGATCAACGGCGCCATCGTCAACGACCTTGCCCCGCGTGATCGCGATATTGCCATGGTCTTCCAGTCCTACGCGCTTTACCCACATCTGACGGTGGCCGAGAATATCGGCTTCGGCCTTCGCGTCCGCGGCCTCGACAAGGCCGACATCGCCCGCAAGGTGCAGGAGACGGCAAAGCTCCTGGAGCTCGAGGACTATCTCGCCCGCAAGCCCGCCCAACTCTCCGGCGGCCAGCGCCAGCGCGTCGCCATGGGCAGGGCGCTCGCCCGCAGCCCTCAGGCCTTCCTGATGGACGAGCCGCTTTCCAACCTCGATGCTCGCCTGCGTGGCCAGATGCGCGCCGAAATCGCCCGCATGCAGAAGATGTCGGGCATTACTACGGTCTATGTCACCCACGATCAGGTCGAAGCCATGACCATGGGCGATCGCGTCGCCGTCATGAAAAGCGGCGTCCTGCAGCAGCTCGGCACGCCGCGCAGCCTCTATGATCAGCCGGCCAATCTGTTCGTCGCGAGCTTCATGGGCTCGCCGGCGATGAACCTGCTGGCGGCCGATCTGTTCGCGACGGAGAACGGCCCAGAGGCCCGCTTCGGTCAGGCCTCCATCCTTTTCTCGGGCGAGGTGCTCGCCGAGCGGCCGCGCATTGCCTCCGCCGCCGGGCGTGCCGTTTTGCTCGGCATCCGACCGGAAGCATTCCAGCCGGTCGACGCAGGCGGTCTCACTGGAGCCGTTGCGTTCGTCGAGGATCTCGGCGCCAACCTGCTCGTTCATGTCGATGTCGAAGCTGCCGACCGGTTGAAGTCGCTTTCGGCCGAAGAGGACGATGTGGCGCTGTCCGCCCCGCGCCTGCGCGTCATCATTGACGCTACCCGCCGCGTCAAGATCGGCGAGCGCCTGTCGCTTGCCGCCGACCCCGCCCGCGTCCACGTCTTCGATGCCGCGACCGAAGCGGCGATCGGCGCTTGAGCGCATCGTCTCTTTAGTGAATGCCTTTTGTCAGGCCTTGCACGAAATAACGGTTGAGGAAGAGCACGATCAGTACGATCGGGATCGTCGAAAAATGCGCCAGTGCGCCGAGCGTGCCCCAGGTGATGTCCTTCGTGCCATAGGCTGAAAGCAGCGCCACCGAGATCGGCTTGGAATCGAGCCGGGTGAGGAACATCGGGTAGAGGAAGTCGTTCCAGGAAAACATCAGGCAGAACAGCGTGGAGGCGACGACGCCTGAGCGCACCGCCGGCAGCGCCACGCGCCGGAAGGAGCCGAACAGCGTACACCCATCCGTTAGCGCCGCCTCTTCCAGCTCCTTCGGCAGGCTGCGGAAATAGGAAAACATCATCCAGGTGACGAAGGCCGAATTCAGCATCGCGTTGATGAGCACGACGGCGACCCAGCTGCCGAGCAGCCCGACATCGCGCATCATCAGATAGAAGGGGATCAGCGCCGCCACCGCCGGCACCATGCGGATTGCCATGAAGAAATAGGCAACGGCAATGGCATAGCGGCTGGTCGAGCGTGCCAGCGCATAGCCCGCCGGTACGCCGAGAAGCAGCGACAGGATCACCGAACCGCCGGCGATCAGCAGGCTCGACGATACGAGGCTCCAGACGTCGAACAGGTGGAAGACCGTCGCGAACTGCTCGAGGGTCGGTGTAAAAGTCAGTTTTGGTGGGATCGAGAAGATGTCGCGCGACGGCTTGTAGGCGGTCGATGCCAGCCACAGGAAGGGCAGCAGGAAAAAGCCGAGCATGACAAGGATGAAGGCGCGCTCGCCGATGCGGCTCAAGGTGCGTGTGCTCATCGCCCGTTCGCCTTTCTGTCCGCCTTGCGGATCAACAGGATGAAGCCTGCCGCGATTACGGCGATGCAGATCAGGGTCAGGTTGGAGATCGCCGAGGCGCGGCCGATATTGAAGAATTCCAGACCCTGCTTCACCGCATGCAGCATCAGCGTGTTGGTCGCATTGCCCGGCCCGCCGCCCGTCGTCACATAAACGCTGTCGAAGATGCGGAAAGCATCGATGGTGCGCAGCGTCAGCGCCAGCAGGATGGAAGGCAACATCAGTGGAATGACGATGATTCTCAGCCGCTGCAGCGCCGTTGCCCCATCCACTTCCGATGCCTCGAGAATATCACCCGGCAGCGCTTTCAGGCCAGCAAGCAGGATTAGCGCCACCAGCGGCGTCCATTCCCATATGTCCACGAAAATAAGGGTCGCCAGAGCCGAACTCGGATTGGCAAAAAGCCCACGCGGATCGGAAAGCCCGAACTCGGCGAGGTAATAGCCGATGAGCCCGTAATCGGCGAGCAGCAGCGCCCGGAAGATCAGTCCGACCACCAGCGGCGTGATCGTCACCGGTATCAGGATCAGCGCCAGGCAGATCCGGTTAAAGCGGTCATCGCGCCAGAGCGCCAGCGCAATGGCAAAGCCGAGCAGCAGTTCGACAGTCACGGCGCCGACCGTGAAGATGACGGTATTGACGAAGGCCCCGCGCGTCACCGGGTCGGAGAGAAGGTCGATATAGTTGCCGAGGCCGACGAAATGTGTCCGCGCAGGCTTCAGCAAATTATATTCGTAGAGGCTGAACCAGATGCCCTGCGCCAGCGGCCAGACGCCGATGACGAGCACGTAGATGACGGCCGGCAGTGTCATCAGGATGAAGAACAGCCGCCTGCGCTCCAGATAGGAAACGCTCAAGGCCGGGGAGGGCTTCAGCGCGGAAGTGAGGGATAGGGTCACGTCATGTCCATCGGGTTCCGGTTCGATGCGCGCTACCGGGATCGAGCCCGGGGCTCACTCGATCATGAAGCCCGAGGCGCATCGGATCAATGGTCTCGAAATGACAGGGCCGCGACATAGGCCGCGGCCCCGGGGAGAACCGTTTTGTTCTTAGAAGAGCTTTGCAGCGGCTTCCTGAGCGGCGTCGAGCGCCTTCTTGGGATCGGCATTGCCGACCAGCACGTCGTTGACGGCGGTGCCGAGCAGGTCCTGAATCTCCGGATATTGCGGGATGCGCGGACGATATTCGCCGTCACCATGCTCGAAGGTTTCGGCGATGACGGGCAGGAAGGGGAACTTCTTGAGCAGATCGGGATCGGTCATCTCGCTCTTGCGCAGGAAGCTGCCGGCGCCCATCATGTTGAATTCCTTGTGCACCGGCGGACTGACCAGCCACTTGATGAAGGCCCAGGCGGCTTCCTTCTGCGTGTCCTTGATGCCGGCGTTGATCGCCATGCCCCAGCCGCCGATCCCATAGACCTTCGGCAGACCGGCGCCGCGGGGCGCCGTCGTGATCGCCACCTTGTCGACGATCTTGGAAATCGAAGGATCATAATAGCCGGGCGCGCCGACCGACCATGTCTGCATGGTCGCGGCAATGCCCTGGCGGAAGCTTTCCTCGCGTCCGCCCCAGTCATAATTGACGGCGCCGGGAGGTGCCGCTTTCATGAAGAGGTCCTTATAGACGATCAGGCTCTTGATATTGGCTTCGGAATTCAGCGCCGGCTTGCCGTCGGAGCCGAGGATCGAGCCGCCCATCTCGGTATTGTACTGCATCCAATCCTGGGCGACCGCCGGGCCCTTCTGGCCGTTGGCGACGAATCCGTAGATCTTCTTGCTGGGGTCGGTCAGTTTGTAGGCGGCCTCGACCATTTCCTCCATCGTCGTCGGCGCCTTCAGGCCGGCGGCGTCGAAGAGATCCTTGCGATAGGCAAGCACGTTGGCATAACCGGCAAAGGGAAAGGCGACCTGCTTGTCTCCCCAGTGGCCAAGCGCGTTGAGAAGCGTCGGATAGATGTCGTCGAGCTTCAGTTCGGCGGCGTCGCGCTGCATCCACTCGGTCAGATCGACGGTGTATTTGTTTTCGGCATATTGGCCCGCCCAGACGATATCCATCGTCACCAGGTCGTAGCCGCCGGTGCCGCCGACGAAATCGGTCGTGGTCTTGGTCAGCAGCGAACCGTAATCGAGAATGTCGACCTTGACGGTGGCGCCGGTCTCCTCGGTGAACTTAGGGGCGATGGCAGCCAGAACAGCGGCGAATTGGTCGTTCTGCGAGGCAAGCGTGAGCGTGATGCCCTCATATTTTTTGTCGGCGCCGATGGCGGAGCCCACAAATGCGACCGAGACGAGGCCCGCGATCGCCAATTTCCGTGTGAGACTGTTGAGCGATTTCATATTTGCTCCCCTTTTTTGATTGGCTTGAGGCACTATACATCAAACAAAATCGCACTCAAGCGCACTTGACAAAAAAGCACAAACATTAAAAATCACAAATTAGAACATATTCGCGCATAAATGTCCATATTTTGTGCGCGTTGCATAAAAAATAGCAGGAAGTTGATCATTCCCTGCGCGTCTATACTGTCCTGTCCAACGCGGCGAGCTGCACGTTCATGAAGACCACACCGGATGAGCGCCTGAGAGAGTTGGAACGCCGCGCCCATGATGAAATGGCGCGCATTGAGGCGCTCTGTGCCGGCTGGCCGACGCTGGGCGATGAAGACCGCGACGACCTGCATTCCGTTGTGATCTGCGGCGCTGGCCTCTCCGGCCTGTCGATCGCCTTCGCCCTGAAGCGGCGCGGTATCAGGTCCGTTCATGTGATCGATCAGAGCGAGGAGGGCCGCGAAGGCCCCTGGATCACCTGCGCCCGCATGCAGACCCTGCGTTCGCCGAAATATCTCTCAGGCCCGGATCTCGGCATCCCGAGCTTGACGCTGCGTTCCTGGTACGAGGCGCTGAATGGCGCCGACGCCTGGGAAGCGCTCGACAAGATCGGCCGCGAGGACTGGATGGCCTATCTCATCTGGTTTCGAAGGACCGTCGGCATCGACGTCGAAAACGACACGACGCTTTCCTCGATCAATCAGGCGGAAGGCGGACTTGCTCTCACGCTGTCAAAGGGTGACGGCACCAGCCGCACGATCACCTGCCGCCAACTGGTGATGGCGACCGGCATCGACGGCTGCGGCGGCCCGCGCATACCCACAATGGTCAAGGCGCTGCCGAAATCCACCTGGACGCACAGCAATGAGCCGATACCGATCGATTTTCTCAAGGGCAGGGATGTCGCGATCCTTGGCGGCGGCACGTCGAGCTTCGACTGGGCGGTGGCGGCTCTCGAAACCGGCGCCCGAGAGGTGACGATGTTTGCGCGAAGCACCGATATGCCGCGCACCGAGGTTCTCGCCTGGACAAATTTCCCCGGCTTTCTCGGCCATTTCGCCGACCTGCCGGATCTGGAGCGCTGGCGGTTCGCCCACCTCTACTTCAATTTCAAGGTGCCGCCGACCCAGGAGCAATATGACCGGGCCCGCCGCCACTCCGCTTTCACCATGCAGCTCGGCTGTGGCGTCCGCGAACTCTCGATGGACGGCGGCAGGATCAGGCTGGCGACCGCAAATGGTAGCCACTATGCCGATCATCTCCTGCTCGGCACCGGTTACGAGATTAATCTCGCGCTCAGGCCCGAGCTTGCCGGCCTCGTCGACGCCGCAGCGTTTTGGAAGGACCGTTTCGAGCCGCCGCAGGGGGAGGAGAACGCCATGCTTGCCGACTATCCCTATCTCGGGCCCGGTTTCGAACTCACGCCCAGGTATGCCGAAGCCGGCTGGGTCTCGCGCATCCATATGTTCAATGCCGGCGCGCTGGCGAGCCTTGGCCCGATCAGCAATGGCGTCACCGGTCTCAAATACGGCGTGCCGCGCATCGTCAGCGCCTTGGTGAAAGCGCTGTTCATCGAGGACTCCAACCGGTATCTTGAGGCATTGGCCGCCTATGACGAACCGCATTTCGATCCTGGCATAGACGAGGACGTCACGACATCAAGGGAGGTTTTGGCATGAGACAGGCTGCCGCCGTTCAATTTTCGGGATTGGAGGCCGTCCTTTTGCGGGCCCGCGAGGATAGCGTCGAATTTCCCTATCTGTTGGCCAACCATGTTCCGATGGTGCTGATCGCGCTCGATCGCCTCGGCGCCTCGGCGGAGCGGTTGGAACAATGGTACGAGCAGTATCGCGAGAGCCATGCACTTCCGCTGATGCCGCCGCCGGTTGCCCCGATTATCAGGGCGGCCTGGGCCGAGGCGCTTGGCGATCGTACGCGCGAGGCGGATTACCGTGCCTTCTTCATCGCCGAAACCCGCCGGCTCGGCATCGATGCCGTCATCCGTACCTATTTGCCCGCCATGGTGAACGGCCTTGCCGGCAGCGCCACGCATCCGCTGATGCGCCTTGCCTATGGTGTGCTCAAGAAGGACGACCAGGAGGTTGGCACTGCGCTCGGCTATTGGGCGGCCTGCTATCTGCCGCTGCCATCCGCGACCGGTGCCGCGCCCGATACGGATGATCCGGGGAGGGTGCTTGCCGATGTCGGCAATATTGAAGGCATCCGCGATTATGAGCCGGAAACCGATCTGCTCTGGCATAATATCCGCGCCGTCGCCGCACTTCCGGGCTTCCGTCCCGTTATCGACCGCCTTGCCTTCAATGCCGATACACCGCGCCGTATGGCCGCGACCTCGCTTGCCCTCTTTGCCGGAACCATGGATTTCTCCGCACTCCATTCCGTCACCGGTATGCACTGGCTGCGCCTCGTCTCTCCGCACCTCGAAAATGCCGAGCCTTTCTACCGCGCCTTCTGGCAGGTGATCGCCTCACTGGTGCCGAAGATCGGTTTTCCAGCACTCCCCACCGCCGGGGCGCTGGAAGAAATGCGCAGACGACAGGCGCCCGCCTGGGCGGAAATCAAACGCGCCGCGGTATCCTCGGACGACGAACACGATGTCAGCCTGGTCTTTTCTGCCCTGCAGGAGGAAGAGGTGTGGAAGGATCCGCTCTATCGCGTCGTCGCGGCGCGCCGGGTCGGGCTGATTGCATAGCGGATGACGGAAGTATTAATGACGCCGAGCCTCGTAGTCGAAAACGCCAGGACAGAAGCCGGCGAGATCGTCTCGCTTATTCTGAACAATGACCGGATCGCCGCGATCGGCCCGAATGCGGCCGCCGGCATCGACCCCGCAGTGCCGCGTTTCGATGCTGCCGGCGGCCTGCTCTGCCTTCCCTTCGTCGATGGCCATATTCATCTCGACAAGACGTTGATCGGCCTGCCATTCATCCCGCATATCCCGGGTGATACGGTCGCCAAGCGCATCGAGGCGGAAAAATCCCTGCGGCGCACCGTGGCGCTGCCGGTCGAAGCCCGCGGCGGCGCCCTGCTGGAGAAGCTCGCAGCCTACGGCACACTTTCCGTTCGCAGCCACGTCGACATCGATACCGAAGTCGGCCTGAAAGGCCTCGAGGCCGTGCTCTCGCTGAAGCAGAGCCATGGTCATCTCGTCGATATCCAGACCGTTGCCTTCCCGCAATCCGGCGTGCTGCGCGATCCCGGCACGGCCGGGTTGCTCGATACGGCCATCGCCGCTGGCGCCGATCTCGTCGGCGGCCTCGATCCCGCCGGCATCGACAACGATGTGACCGGCCATCTCGATGCGATCTTTTCCGTCGCCGGCAAATACGGTGTCGGGCTCGATATCCATCTGCATGATGGCGGTGCACTCGGCGCCTTCGAACTTCGCCAGATCGCCGATCGCACGGCAGCACTCGGCCTTAAAGGCAAGGTGGTCGTCAGCCACGCTTTCTGCCTCGGCGAGTTGGACGATGCCGAATTCGGCCGCACTGCCGCCGCACTCGCCAGATCGGGCGTGGCGATCATGACCAGCGCGCCAGGAGCCGTGCCGATGCCACCAGTCAAGCGGCTTGCCGCCGCTGGCGTCCGGCACTTCTGCGCCAACGACAATATCCGCGACGCCTGGTCGCCGTTCGGCAATGGCGACATGCTGGAGCGTGTCGGCATCCTCTGCGATCGCCAGGATTTCCGTTCGGATAAGGATCTGGCAGCAGCCTTCCGCCTGGCGACGCAGGCGCCGGCCGAAATCCTCGGCCATCCCGTCGAGGCGCTTCAGGCCGGTTCGCGTGCCGATTTTGTCATCCTGCCTGCCGCGTCGCTGGCAGAGGCCGTCGCTACCCGTCCTCTCGATCGTACCGTCTTTCGCGGCGGCGCTATCATCGCCCGCGGCGGCCGGCTCATCGTCTGATTTTTCCATTAACGCATGGCGCTGGGAGCACCGCAGATGAAGGGCCGACTTTGGATCCAATCGCCGCTCGCCATCATGGCTGAGGGCGCCGAGGGCGGCATCGTCATCGAGAATGGCCGCATCGTCGAACTGGTCGCGGCTGGACGGCAGCCTTCGACCCCCGTCGATGCACGCTTCGACGCCGGCCGGCATGTCGTCATTCCCGGTCTCGTCAACACCCATCACCATATGTTCCAGACGCTGACGCGCGCCCATCCGGCCGCGATCAACAGGTCGCTCTGGCCATGGATCCGCGCGCTCTATCCGATCTGGGCAAGACACATGACGCCCGAAGCCTTCCGTCTTGCCGTCCGTCTCGCGCTGACCGAGCTCCTCCTCTCCGGCTGCACCACCACCTCCGACCACCACTATCTCTATGCCGCCGGTCTCGAAGACGCGATGGATGTCGAAGCCGAGGAGGCGGCTCGCCTCGGCATGCGCATCACGCTGACGCGGGGCAGTCTCAATATCAAGGACCAGCAAGGCGTGATTTCGCCCGCCAATGTCGTGCAGGATGACGACGTGATCCTTGCCGACAGCGAGCGTGTGCTCCGGCGCTATCATGACCGATCCGAAGGGGCGATGACACAGGTGGCGCTCGCGCCATGTGCGCCCTTCGACGTCACGCTGGAACTGATGCGCGAAACGGCGGCGCTGGCGAAACGCTACGATTGCCGTCTTCATACCCATCTGGTCGAGACCAGGGCGGAAGCAGAATTCTGCCGCAGCAAATTCGCCTGCACGCCGGTGGAATATCTCGACCGCTGCAACTGGCTGAGTGCCCGCACTTGGCTCGCCCACGGCATTCATTTCGACGATGCCGAGATCGTCGAACTCGGCCGGCACGGCGTCGGCATCTGCCATTGCCCGACCTCCAACATGGTGCTTGCATCAGGCATGTGCCGCACCTGCGAGCTGGAAGCCGCAGGAGTGCCAGTCGGCCTCGGCGTCGACGGCTCGGCTTCCAACGATAATTCCAACCTGATGGAAAGCGTGCGCCATGCCCTGATGCTGAACCGCCTGACCTATGGCGCCGAAGCCGTTACCCATCTCGACGCGCTGCGTTGGGGAACCGCTGGCTCGGCAAGGCTGCTCGGCCGCGACGACATCGGGATCATCGCGCCGGGCCGCGAGGCGGATCTGGCCTTCTACAAGCTCGACGAATTGCGTTTCTCCGGTGCCGGCGATCCGCTGGCAGCCCTCGTGCTCTGCGGCGCCACCACGGCTGATCGCGTCATGATCGCAGGCGAATGGCGCGTCACCGACGGCATGCCGGAGGGTGTCGATATCGAGGCGCTGATTGCCGATCACAACCGCGTCGCCCGCAATTTTCTTCTGTCGGTCTGAGGAGGCCCCATGGCGATCGATTTCGTCATCCGCAATGCCCGTATGGCCGGCTTGACCGAGCCGACCGACATCGCCTTCGAGGCAGGCCGCGTCGCGGCAATCGCACCTCGCTTCGTCTGCGACGCGCCGCACCATGATGCCGGAGGGAAATTCGCCTGCGCCGGCCTGATCGAGACCCATATCCACCTCGACAAGGCCGGTATCATCAGCCGCTGCAATCTCTGCACCGGGACACTTGTGGAGGCCGTCAGCGAAACCTCTCGAGCCAAGGCCGCCTTCACCGAAGAAGATGTCTATGCCCGCGCTGCCGCGGTCATCGAAAAGGCGATCCTCCACGGCACGACCCGCCTGCGCACCTTCGTCGAGATCGACCCGCGCGCCGGCTTCCGCTCCTTTGAGGCGATCCGAAAATTGAAGGCCGACCATACCAGCCTCATCGACATCGAAATCTGCGCATTCGCGCAGGAAGGTCTGACGAATGACCCCGGCACTGAGGAGATGCTCGAACAGGCGATGAAAATGGGTGCCGATCTGGTGGGCGGCTGCCCCTACACCGATCCGAAGCCCGTCGAACACATCCGCCGCATCTTCGACCTCGCCGTGCGCCACGACGTCGCTGTCGATTTCCACCTCGATTTCGACCTCGACCCCGCAGGCTCCAATCTCCCTGTCGTCATCGCCGAGACCGTCGCGCGCCGGTACCAAGGGCGCGTCTCGGTCGGCCATGTTACCAAGCTCTCTGCTTTGCCGCCGGAAGAACTGGAGCCGATCGGCCGCCGTCTCGCCGAGGCCGGCATCGCATTGACTGTCCTGCCGGCCACCGATCTCTTCCTGACCGGTCGGAGTTCGACCCATCTCGTCCCGCGCGGCGTGACACCCGCTCACCGGTTGGCAGGGCTCGGCGTCGTCACGACCATCTCCACCAACAATGTCCTGAATCCGTTCACGCCCTTCGGCGACGTCAACCTGATGCGCATGGCCAATCTCTACGCCAACGTCGCCCAGATCGGCACCGCTGATGGCTTCGACTGTGTCTTCGCCATGATCACGACACAGGCTGCCACCCTCCTGGGAAGAAAGGCTTACGGCATTGCGATCGGCAGCGCGGCAGATATCGTCCTCTTCGACGCCCCCTCGGCTGCCGATGCCGTCGCGACAATCGCGCCGGCGAGCGCCGGGTGGAAAAATGGTCGCCGGAGCTTCCTTCGCCCGCGGCCACGGCTTTTCCTGGACCCAGGCTAGGCACCACATACGCTTTGCGCTAGGCGGGCAGTCTCCTCCAGCAGCCGTCGAGACCTGCCTGCAACTTCCGCAGATTGATTGGGCCCTATCGGCAGCGGTCCGGCGGTTGATGCATTCCTTAATGTCGCCTTTCCAGTAGGGCCGGCCGCCCTCATCCCAACGAGCGATGGCGCCGACCAATGCGACCGTGCCCGACTTCGAAGCGATTGCTGATCAAATGCATGGTCGTCGGTTCAGATCCCCTCAACTGCCCGGACCTCGAATGACGAGCTCTGAATCCTGCTTCCATCAAGAGCTGCAACATCTCTGCTTTCTCTCCGCAGCGGACATTAGGCACATATTGATTAGACGCTGCTGGCGGACGCTTATCTCAGGCATGGTTCATATCGCGCCGCTCTCGAACAAGCCTTCCAACAAGGCTCCGCTGAACCTCTCTTATTCTGGGCACAGTCCAAAGGCGGAAAGATATGGTGCCGCCACGCGCTGGCTCTACCTGAACACCCAGAGAAGGTTTATTAGGAAATTGAAGACGAAGGCCGTGCCGATGCCGAAAAGCTTTGCCCACAAGGGCGGGAGCCCGACCTGCTGCACGAGGATCAACGTCACGCAGACATTGATCGAGAGGCCGAGCAGCGCGCCGGTCAGGAACAGTGAAGCGCGCTTGCGGCTTATTGCCTGATTGAAGACATAGCGGCTGGTGACGCTGTAGTTGACGGCGGCCGCAATCAGCCAGCTTAATGTCGCCGAAAGGCCGAGGGGCACGCCAAACGCCAACAGGCCACGAAACACCGCGAGGTCGACGACCGCAGCCAGACCTCCGGTGAACACATAGCGGATAGCCTTTGACAAGATCATCCGGACGCTTCCTCTGCCCGCAGCGCTGCGAACACCGGGTCCGAATAGGTCGAAAAGGTCAGCCAGCCCTCCCGCGCCCCGTCGGAGCGAATGAGCGGCAGGACACCGGCGCGGCGCGCCGCAAGGCCATCCCGCTCGGGCCTGTCGCCTATCAGAACGGTTTGCGCGGGGCCGACACCGGCGCGCTGCATCAGCATCTGCAGGCCGCGCGGATGAGGTTTCAGGATGCCGACACCGGGGTCGCTTGCGGCCAATACGTAGTCGGCCGACAATGTCATCCTCTGCAGCTTCTCGTCGGCAGGATAATCAGAATAGATCCCGATCGCCTTGTTCTGCCGTCTGAGCCCGGCAAACAATTCCACCAGCCCATCATACCTGCAGGATGCGATATAGGCGAGCGGACGGCGCCCGATCCATTCGCTGACGACAGCCTCGATCTTTTCGGCTGGCTGGCCGGTTCGCGCGACGATTCGCGCCATCAGGCTCGTCTGAAAATCGTCGATCTCCTCCTCGCCGATAGCTTCACGGAGGAAACGATATGCGCGTAGCACACGCAGATTGATCAGGCTGCCTCTCGCCACCGCATCAGCAAGCAACTCGCCGGCCATCCGAAGGCGCAGCCTCCGCTGGTTGTATAGCGTTCCGTCGACGTCGAAGACGACAAATCGGATAGTGCCCCAGTCGACATTGCTCGCGATCATTGGACGGTGATGTAGTGCTGCTCGGTCAGAGTCACGAGAAGCGGAATGTCGACGAATGTGGTGAAGATGAAGGCCGCCAGCAGGGCCGCGACGATCGCGATCAGGCCGGGCTCGCGGAACAGCGTTTCCGGTTTCTGCGCCGTAGAGCCCGGTTTCGTCGCCATCACGAAATAGGCCGTGAATAGGGCAACGACGAAGGGCAGGACGAGCATGTACTCGATGCGATACTTGACCAGGAAGACGGACAGAAAGGCAATCGAAAACAGTGAATAGGCAATGCAGGAGGCGGTCAGCGAGACCTGCGTATACTGGGCGAAACTCGCCCGGTAGCGCGACAGCAGATCCTTGCCATGCGACGCGACGATCTCGTCATATTCCGACAAGCGCTTTGCCGCCATAAGGAACGCGCCGCCGAACCAGTATGCCAGAATGATCGATCCCGGCGGGAGGCTCGTTGGGTCGATCATC
The DNA here is from genome assembly GCF_012276115.1 of Rhizobium leguminosarum bv. viciae. Taxonomy (GTDB): domain Bacteria; phylum Pseudomonadota; class Alphaproteobacteria; order Rhizobiales; family Rhizobiaceae; genus Rhizobium; species Rhizobium leguminosarum_T. The sequence goes on from NZ_WIEU01000029.1 coordinate 39,061, forward strand.
GACCAGCCGATCACCAGGCGGATCGGATTATTGATCGATTCTGAGATGACGTCGAGATAGACCTTGTCCTTGCTTCTGATCGGATCGAGATTGTAGACGATTCCCTGAATCGCAAACAGGCAGGCGACGAAGAACAGAAGCTTGCTCGAGAGGATGGCGCAGCCGAGGCCGACGATGAGCAACACGGTCCATTCGAGCTGAACCAGCCTGCCGTTCATCGCGCTTTGCACGGCGGACCGCTGCGATTTCGTCGGATGATGTCGGTCAAACTCGCGGTCGAACCACTCGTTAATGCAGTAGTTCGCGGATGCGATGCAGAGCGCGGTCACAAATCCGAGCAGGATTGAGGACGCCAGGTCGTCGGTTCTGACCCCCCGCAGAAGATAGGCGAGGACGATGCCGGGAACGATGAAGACATGCTTCGTACTGTGATCGAGCCGTGCAATGGCGATATAGTCGCGCAAGCCCGCTCGGCCTGATGCGGTCACCCTGCGGTCACCCAAGCTTGTGTTCATGCCGGACGCCTCCTTCATCCTCAGACGGTCTATTTCCGATCACCGTCCAACAGATACACATCATAGGTTTCGAAATAATTCGCAGGGTCGAATTCGGCGAGCAGCGTCGTCGTCGACAGGAAATCGTCTATCTGCTGGCGCGAGGCATGGAAGGTCCAGTTGTAATCCTTCCGATAAATCTGCTCCGGATCTATTCTCTTCAGCTTGTGCTGCATCAGGATTACCACTGGAGACCTGGGCGCGCAGGTCCTGGCTGGTTTTCAGCGTCTCTCCAAGATCCCCGTCGAACTGAGCCTCCTTGGTGAAGCGGACGTAGGTCAGAATATGTGCTCGCGAGTCAGATATATTGGATTGTCGATGTAGTATGGCAGGGTTTCGGCGAGATATTCCGGTTCGGCAACGATGGTTGCCTTGGCGGGTTCAGGCCGCGAGCGGATGAGCATCTGTGTTTGGTGTCAAGGTGGAGTTGGGGTCCAAATCCGGTTTTTAGTGACGAGCGCCGTCCCAGTACAACATTGAGAATGCGGCCCAATGCGTCCGTGTCGATGCCACTGTCCACCCGGACACGACGGCCCGACCCAGCGCAATGGTCACATCGCTGCGCTTCCGGCAAGAACGTGATGGGGCGGGTGGCTTCAAGGGCATCGGCTGGGCTGTCGATGCGGTCTCGGACACGATCACAGGCACCAATGTGCCCGCCGCCGATGTCGACGACTCATCAACTCGGCAAAGCTCCTTGCGCCAACGGAAGAGCTGGCTGACATGGATGCCGGCCGCACGAGCAATCTCGGAAGCACCGCCCCTGGTACAAGGCAGGCTGCAACCAACCGTTCCCTATCTTCGCGAGACCAGCGCCGGCGCCGCTCGACAGACATGATCATTTCAATCGGATGCTTGGTCATAGGACTATCCCTAGTGTTTGGACTAGGACTTCCGATGTTCGCTATCACCTCGCAAGACGGCCCTCATCGGCAACTTACGTATGCTCTTATGACGCGTTCGACGAAACGGCGACGCGACATCAGCTGAGGAAGATCGGATAGGCGCTGCGCGCGCAAAACGCCCTGCGGTGGTACACTCAATCATCGGCAAACCTATAGCTCGCGATGTTGAGCAGCCGAAGGTAATTGAAGTCACTGGTCAGTACAATGTTATCCGCCTCTGGGATTTGACATTCGGGCATCGCGCGAGAGCCCGCAGAGCAAGATCGGCGATGATTCGCTCGCCTGCTGATACACAGCGTCAAAATTCCTCACTTAAATCCTAGCTCATCCGGCTCCGAAGGAGCTCAACTTCTCCAGAAGCGCCTCCGAAATCTCGAACTGGCGTGCTGTTCCACGACCCATCGAATTCTTGATGATCGTCTCGTCCAACATCCCGCGTCTCACCAGAAGATCCACCGTCTCCTTGACGCCGCTGCGCGTCAGAGCCGTAATTTCCATAATGCTGGAAAGCGTTAGCTTCTGATGCGCCTGGTTCATGCTGTAGAGGATCGTCATCATGCCGACCTGCTTCAACCTTGCCTGAGGCGTCTCGTCTTCGAGTGGATGATCGAGGATTTCGTGCAGGATGAGACCTGAGAAAGCCAGATTACGCCATTGGGTTGTGAGTGCTCTTGTCATGCTCTTTTACTGTGTTATATAAATCAGTATAAACGCCTTTACGGGCAAGCCGCCTCTTTCGCAATAGGATGTCCTCTGGAGGGTCGTACTCATGAAAAACCTTCTGCTCAACGCGGTCGTTGCCGCCTGCTGCATATTGCCACCCTACCTTACTTCACCTGGCCAGGCGCAAGCAAATGAATGGGGCTGCGAGGTTATCCTGTGCCTTTCCAACCCTGGAGGTGCGACGCAGTTCGCGGCATGCCGGCCCCCGATCCAGAAGCTGTGGCGGGAGCTTGCCGAGGGACATTCGTTCCCGACATGCAGCGGCGTCGGCTTCCGCAGTTCGCGCCCGGGCTATGAGCCCTATTACTGCGAAGCGGGTTACCGGTTGGAAAGCGATTATGGTCCGCGCGGACAGGAAACTACCTGCGTGTCGACCTCCCTCCAGCCGGTAAGCGACGCATACTGCCCCAATGTTGGAGAAGACTACAATTTCAACGAGGATTCGGTGCGGTCACCACACTGGCAGCGGGAGGATGGGCGTCGCCAGTGCATGGGCTATTCGACGGCTCGCCCGAACGTGCGCCCGCAGCCCCACTACGTCGACGTCACCATCAACGGCGCGTCAACGCAGCGGGTCTGGTACTGAACGATGGCCGTCACTTTCGTGGATCTCGCGCTGAACTGCGCGCCCATGGTGGAGGTCAGAACGCTTGCCGCCGTCATCAGTCTCGAGAGCCGTTTCAAGCCCTTCGCCATTCGTATCAACAGTGGCCCGCCGCTTGAGCGTCAACCCGCGTCGAAAGCGGAAGCCATTGAGCTCGCGACCTCGCTTGCCGCTGATCATCAGGACATCCAGATCGGCCTTGGTGGTATCGGCATGGAAGAGTTGCGCAAGCTGAAGCTTTCGATTTCGGATGCGTTCGATCCCTGCCTGAACCTCAAGGCCACGGCTACTCTGCTCGACAGCTACTATCGCATCGCCTTGCGCGCCGGCGCCGATACGACGCAGGCCGAGAAGGTCATGCTCCAATCCTATTATGGCCGGAACGATCCCTCGGTCGGCGAGATGGTCAAATACGACGAGCAGGTCCGCCATGAAACGGTCCGCCTGTCTTCCAACCCGGCCTCTGTCGCCATCGGCGAACCGCGCGAAGACATCCCTCTTGATGAACCGGCAGACAGCCGAGCGGCGTCAGCAATCACAGAATCCAATCCGCAGCCCGACGAAGCCGCATCGTGGGACGTCTTCAATGCCCGGCGGCAGACCCAGGTTCTCGTGTTTCAGAATGAACGATCGGAGCAAAGTCAATGATCTCAACAGCAACCTTTCGCCCTGTCGCGGCTCGCGCGTTGATGGCAGTCGCCATTGTCGCCTGCCTGGCAGAACCGGCTTTTGCCCAGGCAGCCGGCGTTGAAACCGTCTTGCAGAACATCGTCGACATGCTGACCGGCAACATCGCCCGGCTTCTTGCCGTCATCGCGGTCATCATCATCTGCATCGCCTGGATGTTCGGCTACATGGATCTGCGCCGCGCCGGCTTCTGGATCATCGGCATCGGCGGGATTTTCGGGGCGACGGAACTCGTCAATACGATCGTCGGAAGCTGATGACATGCCGACAACTGCCGCCATCGAGGAAGACACCCTGTTCCTTGCCTGCACCCGCCCGGTGATGATCGCCGGTGTGACGATGGAAGCGATGGGCGTGAACGTCATGCTGACGACGATCCTTTACATCACGGCCGGATCGATCGCCTACGCACTGGTCGGCGTCGTCTTTCATTTCTTATTCCGGACGCTCGTCAAGCACGACCATAACATGTTCCGGATCCTGATTGCGTGGATCGACACCCGCGGCCGGTCCCGCAACACCGCCTATTGGGGCGGCGCCACGCTCTCGCCGCTGACGCTCATCCGGCACTATGACGAAAGGGATCTGAGCCTTGCATAGCATCGCAACGCTTCGCTCACGCGAACTCGGCCCCGAAACCTTCATTCCGCAGTCGCGCCATGTCGACGAGACAACGATTGCGCTCGAGTCCAGGGCGCTGATGGTGATCATCGCACTCGAAGGTGTATCCTTCGAGACCGCCGATGTCCTGGACTTGAACAGCCTGCACCGCGACCTCAATACGCTCTATCGGAACATCGCCGATGAGCGCTTGGCGCTCTGGGCACATGTCATTCGCCGTCGCGACAATGACTATCCGGAAGGGCAGTTCGCCAATCCTTTCTCGCAAGGGCTGAACTCAAAGTACCGCGAACGCATGATCGATGAGGATCTGTTTCGAAACGATCTCTACCTCTCGCTCGTCTGGCATCCGGGCCGGGATCGCGCCGAAAAAGCCGCCAACCTTGTTTCGCGCCTACGCAGGGCAGACCGCGCCGGCGTCGAAGTCGACGAGGATGCCCTGAAGCACCTGCAGACGTGGTGCGGTGGCGCTGGCAATCATCGCCTTCGTCGGCTTCGCGCTCTGGTCGATGAGTGGCCAGGATAAGCCCGCCGACGGGGTCCAGCCCGAACGCGTCGTCATCCGGCAGACATCCGATTTCGAGCCGGCGAAGGAGCCGGTCCAACCGGTCGCGACGCCGCCGGAAACGCTCCTGCCGACGCCCGGAATGCCCGAGCAGGCAGGCGAGGATGAGAAGCTTCTCGACGCTGCCCGCCGCGCTCCGGTCATCGCTTATGGTGGTGAAAAGTCTCCCCAGTCTCATCCCCGAGACCTGAATGCCAGCACCGATGCCGCGTCGAATTACGTTCCGTTCGGAAACAACCCGGGCGGTCTCGGTGCCCAGGCGGAAAACGAGGACCAGCGCTTCGATCGCATGCTGACGCCGACGCAGTTACAGGGCTCACGCGCCGGCACGCTTGGAAACCGCGATTTCATCGTTGCCATGGGAACCTCCATTCCTTGTGTCCTGGAGACGGCGCTGTCCTCCGACCAGCCTGGATTCACGAGCTGCGTCATCAACCGGGACGTCCTGTCGGATAACGGCCGCGTCGTGCTGATGGAAAAGGGCACACAGGTGGTCGGAGAATATCGCGGCGGACTTCGGCGTGGCCAGAAACGGCTGTTTGTCCTCTGGAGCCGGGCAAAGACGCCAAAAGGCGTGATCATCACCTTGGCGTCGCCGGCAACCGATGCCCTTGGACGTGCCGGTGTCGACGGCTACGTCGATACACATTGGTGGGAACGTTTCGGCAGCGCGATCCTGCTGTCGATCGTCGGCGACGCGACCTCCTATGTCAACAGCCAGCTGCAGGATAGCGATGTCGAGGCAGACAACACGACGAGCGCCGGCAAGCAGGCTGCGGCCATCGCCGTCGAGCAGTCGATCAACATTCCGCCGACCCTGTTGAAGCATCAAGGAGAGCTGGTCTCGATCTTCGTGGCGCGTGATCTCGATTTCTCTAGCGTCTATCGGCTTCGCGTGACGGAACCGGGCGATCGCATCTACGATCGGGCGGTTCTCGGCGACTTCAGTCCAGCGTCGACCCTGGTCACGAAATAGGTCCGCCCATGACGGAAGGAACCGACTCCGGTGTCGTGCGCGAGCTGCTTGCGCCTCTGGCGCCCTTTCTGCGCGACAAGTCCCTCTATGAGATCATCATCAACTGGCCAACTCAGGTGGTCACCGAGGGCATGGCCGGTTGGCAAACCCATGATCTGCCTGAGCTATCCTTCGACAAACTGATGCGTCTGGCGCGCGCTGTTGCCAGCTATTCCAACCAATCGATCGACGAAACACGGCCGATCCTCTCGGCGACATTGCCGGGCGATGAACGCATCCAGATCGTGATCCCGCCGGCGACGACGAAGGAAACCGTCAGCATCACCATCAGAAAGCCGTCGTCGGTGTCGCTGGGCCTCGACAGTCTTGATCAAGGCGGTCTCTTTGCCGAGGTGGCAAGGACGGAAGCGGAGGTCTCACCGGTGGACCGCAAGCTCCTGGAATTTTACCGAAATGGATCCTACCAGGCCTTTCTCCGAGAAGCGGTATACGCCCGCAAGAACATTATCATCTCGGGCGCGACCGGCTCTGGCAAGACGACGCTTTCGAAGGCATTGATCCGCTATATTCCATCGAGCGAGCGCATCATTTCCATCGAAGACACGCCAGAGCTGGTCATCCCGCAACCGAACCATGTCCGCCTCTTCTACTCCAAGGGTGGCCAGGGGCTGGCGAAAGTCGGGGCGAAGGATCTGCTCGAATCCTGCCTGCGCATGCGACCGGATCGCATCCTTCTGCAGGAGCTGCGCGACGGCACCGCTTTCTACTACATTCGCAATGTGAACTCAGGCCATCCGGGCTCGATCACCACCGTCCACGCCGACTCGGCCAAACTGGCATTCGAACAGCTGACATTGCTGGTGAAGGAGTCGGAGGGCGGAAGGGACCTGGAACGAGATGACATACGCGAGATGCTGAAGATCGCCATCGACGTCATCGTCCAGTGCAAACGCATCGATGGGCGGTTTCGGGTGACTGAAATCTACTATCAGGCCGCAGCGGGGACCAAGGTCGGTGATGTTGTTCGGGGGGTCGTCAGCGATGAAAGCGTTACGCCGAGCAGTCGGACGGGCCGCTTGAACGGATAGACAGGGCCTGCGGTTCGATTCGCTTCAAGGCAAACCATCGCAATCGCCACTCGATGGAGTTGCGAGAGTAGCCTCTATCTCCCTCCCAATCGATTGGCGGCAGAAGCCCGAAAGCATGTGGAACAAGGGGAAGGTCGCGGCGAACCAACATCCCGCCAGGTGCAGGGCGCAAAACTTGAGGGAGCGGGCTGGGAGAGAGGGAGAGGCGGGAAGGGCTTTCCGTGACGGGTTAGGAGGTTTGGAGAGAGGCTCCAGCCGGCCCGCCACGGAGAAATGAAATGGCCAAAGCCGTTCAGAAGATCACCCTGAACCGTTCGGAGGATATCCCCTTCGACAAGCTCGAACTCTCGCAGCAAAACGTCCGCAACGTCAAGGCGGGTGTTTCGATCGAGGATCTTGCCGACGATATCGCCCGTCGCAAGCTTCTGCAGAGCCTCAGCGTTCGCCCGATCCTCGGCGAAAACGGGGAGGAAACCGGCAGGTTTCATATTCCCGCCGGCGGCAGGCGATACCGCGCGCTCGAACTGCTGGTTTTGCAGAAGCGCATGGCGAAGACGGAACCTGTTCCCTGCATCGTCAAGCGTGGCGACGAGACCTCGGCCGAAGACGATTCTCTCGCTGAGAACGTCCAGCGTGTCGACCTTCACCCGCTCGACCAATACCGTGCCTTCCAGACGCTTCGCGAGCAGGGCCTGGGCGAGGAGGAAATCGCCGCTCGCTTCTTCGTCTCGGTCGCGACCGTCCGGCAGCGGCTGAGGCTCGCTTCCGTGTCGCCGCGGCTACTCGACCTCTACGCCAATGATGAGATGAAGCTCGAACAGATCATGGCTTTCTCGATCACCAACGACCATATCCGGCAGGAACAGGTCTGGGATACGCTCTCGCGTCAGCACGCCCAAGACCCGTATTATATTCGCAGGCTGCTGACGGAGACGGCGATCCGCGCAGGCGATCGCCGTGCCATCTATGCCGGCGTCAAGGCCTATGAAGCGGCCGGCGGCGTAGTGATGCGCGACCTCTTCGATGAGGACAATGGCGGCTGGCTGCAGGATCCGGTGCTGCTTGAGCAGCTCGGGGTCGAGAAGCTGAGGGCAGATGCCGAAGCGTTGAAAATGGAAGAAGGCTGGAAGTGGGTCGAAGCCGCTTTCGACTTCCCCTACGGCCACACGTCCGGTCTTCGTCGTTTCTATGGCGAGCAGCAGGAGTTCAGCGAGGAGGAGCTTACCCGTCGTGATACGCTGAAGGTCGAGTACGACAAGCTCGACGCGGACTATGCCGAAGCCGAAAGCTATTCTGAGGAGATCGAGCGCCGGCTTGAAGAACTGGGAAATGAGCTCGACCAACTCAATGACCGGCCTTATATCTTCGACCCGGACGAGGTTGCTCGCGGCGGCGCCTTCATCTCTCTTGCCGCCAACGGCGAGCTGAAGATCGAACGTGGCTTTATCCGGCCCGATGACGAGCCGCAGGTGAAAACAGAGGGTAACGATCCGGGGGATGCCGATGGCGATATCGGCGAGGCTGACGATGTTTCGTCTTCTGCCGACGACATCTCGGTGAACGGCAAGCCCGTCTCCGATGACCCGCTGGCGGAGGAGGACGACACCGTTCGGCCGCTCTCCGATCGCCTTGTCATGGATCTCACGGCGACCCGCACTGTGGCGCTGCGCAACGCGCTCGCCAATGATCCGGTCATCGCCTTCGTCGCGGTGCTGCACGCCTTCGTCCTGAAGATCTTTTATCTCTACGGCTCGGAATCATGTCTGGAGCTGACCCTGCAGAGTGCGAAGTTCAGCCAGTCGCAGGGCCTTGGCGACACGCTCTGGGCCAAGGAGATCGATCAGCGGCAGGAGGCATGGGGTCAGGATCTGCCGAAGAAGCCCGAGGAGCTCTGGGGCTATCTGGTCGCGCTCGACAGCGTCAGCCGGCAGGCGCTCTTCGCCCATTGCGCATCGCTCTCCGTCAACGTCGTGATCGAGCCGTGGAACAAGCGCACAAGCGCCATCGCCCATGCCGATCAGGTTGCTCGCTCGATCGGCTTCGACATGGTCACGGCCGGATGGGTGCCGACGGTCGACAATTATCTCGGCCGCGTCACCAAGGCGCATATCCTGCAAGCCGTGGGTGAAGCCAAGGGTGAGCAGTCGGCCCAGCTGATCGATCACCTGAAGAAGCAGGACATGGCCCGTGAGGCCGAGCGTCTGCTCGATGGCAGCGGCTGGCTCGCCGAGCCGTTGCGGACCATCGGCGAGGAGGCTGCTTCCCATGACGTTTCTCCTGCGGCTGATGAAGCCGGAGACGATCCCGTCGACGAGGCCAAGGTAGGCGACCTTCCAGCCTTTCCGGCCGACGCCGCCGATCTCTCCGATCAGCATCGGGACGCGCATGACGACGATGGTTACAGCCATCTCGACGCTGCCGAATAATCTCCGCAGTTGATCATCGTAGCCCGGCATCGTCGCCGGGCTCTCACCAATCCCACTTCAATCTCAACACCGCCCGGCCATCGCGCCGGGCTCTTTCGTTTCAGGAGACATCATAATGAACGCCACGCTTTCCATTTCCAGCCCGGTTTCATCCAGCTTCAAGGTCGATATTTCGCGCGGGCAACGCATTGGCCGCGTCTCGTCCGAATGGTTCTCGCGTCCCGACGACGAGCGATATCTGTCGCTTTCCGAGCTCCACCATGCGGTGAAGAGCCGAGCCGACCATGCTCGAGCGCGAACCGTCGAAAGTTCGGCGATCCGGGTCGAGGCGACACGCGACAACGTCGAGCGCCTCGAGCTGATCGTTCCCGGCGACCGGCAGCCGATCGCGCCGACGCACTGGAGCTATGGCCAGCTCTGCAGCTTAGTCGGAGCCCCGGCGACCTACATGCGTCAGGTTCCTGCGCCGCTTGCCGCCATCAATCTGCAGCATGGTCTTCTCAACCATCGGGCTGAACTGGTGAAGACTCTGGAAATGGATGACGGTCGCATCGAGCTTCGGGCCGTGACCGGCCCGGAATACGGCCGTATCTGGGACCACGAACTGGTGGCAGCTGTGATGAAGATTGCCGGCGATGGAACCGGCGACACGATTTGGAAGGTCCCCGGTCTCCTCGACTGGGCGAGCATGACCCACAATCCGTTTGTCGACATCAGCAAGGACACGACGACGCTCTTTGCCTCCGATCGCGATGTCTTCGTGTTCCTGGTCGACGATACCCACCCGATCGAGGCGGGACGTCTGCCCAACGGCGAGCCGGATCTGTTCTTCCGCGGCTTCTATGCGTGGAATTCCGAGGTTGGATCGAAGACTCTCGGCATCGCTTCCTTCTACCTCCGCGCAGTGTGCGCCAACCGCAATATTTGGGGCTCGGAAAACTTTGAGGAGATCACTATCCGCCATTCGAAGTTTGCGGCCGAGCGTTTCGCGCACGAGGCTGCGCCGGCGTTGACGAGCTTCGCCAATTCCTCGCCAGCGGCCTTCGTTGCCGGCATTCGGGCAGCCCGCGAACGGATCGTCGCCCGCAACGACGAGGATCGCCACACCTTCCTGCGCCAGCGCGGATTTTCCAAAAGCGAAACCGGCAGGATCATCGAGACGGTTCTCTCCGAAGAGGGCCGCCCGCCGGAATCGATCTTCGATTTTGTCCAGGGGATCACCGCGCTTGCGCGTGACAAGACCCATCAGGACACTCGGCTGGAACTCGAAGGCAAGGCGAAAAGGCTGCTCGAAAGCGCCTCCTAACAACCATGCGGCCGCCTGAGGCTGCAGTCTCATAATTTCTGGTTTCGACCATTTGTCCGGCCCCGTGCCGGACTCTCTTGTTTTTTGGAGAGGCGCTCGAATGGGAAACCTCGAAATTCGAGGTTTCCGTCTGCGCGAGCGCGAGATTGCGGAGAGAGGTAGAGGCGGGCCTAGCCGGCGCGCCCGATCGGAGGTGGGAGCGCGTGCTCCGGTGCCGGCGAAACTGTCCGCGCTCAGGAGAACCACAATGAAAACCACCAAGGCCTATCTCGTCGAACCGATGACCGGCACGATCCGTATGGTCGCCATTCCGGAGGAAAACCGCCTCGATAGCATCAGAACCCTGATCGGATGCGATCTCATCGACATGGTTCGTATCGACGATCAGCAGGCGATCGTCGTCGATGACAACGGTTTGGAGGAAACGCTGCCCAGCTTTACGCAGCTCGATGGCTACCCATCTCCTCTCGGCGGCATACTGCTTATCATCGGTACCGATGAGAATGGCGAGATCGTCGATGTGGCGAATGTAATCGACGAGGTTGCCGGACGGCTCACCATCGTCAGGCCGGTGTTTCATCCGGTCTTCGAAGCTTTGAACGGTCCCCGCATCTTTGGCACACGCTTGAGCGCTATGGAGGTGCGCCTCGAGCACCGGCGACCAACCGTTATCGATGAGGCGACCCACTGAGTTCATTGCACAATTCAGCTGGGGGCTTTCTGTTTGCGACCCTTGTCGCGGATCCAGCACGATACCTGGCTTCGACGGTGATTGCCGAGCGATGGCAATCACCGTCGTCATGACCTGCAGGGTTTCATCAATGCCTTCTGTGCGACCGGTTGCGGGTGTCCCGGCTCCGTCAGGGCAGGGAAGGCATATCGCCCGCGGAGACACGCCAAATCCACGGCGTCATCTCCGGGCGGCCTTCGATCATCTCGGCCAGCGCAGCCTCGTACTCGCCATTGGAGCATGCCGGCACGATAAACATGGCGACCGGTGCAGGTCGTTGTTCAGGCAGTGTCACGGATACGATCGGCTGCTCTCGCGAAAGATTGAAACGCAAGCCTTTGACGCTCTTGCGTCTCAAACCTGACAGCCTCTCCAGGAGACGCTGCTCATGAACGCTTTCGAACGGAATCCAGTTCTCATTGACGACCATCATCGCAATTTCCTCGATCGCGGCGATTCCCGCGCCGGAAATTCCAAATGTCGCAATCAGGATCAAATGGAGTCCATCGCTCGACCGCCACAATTCGAGTTCCGTCTCATATCTGGCGCTCAGTCGCTTCCACGTCCCTTGCTCGACCACAAAGGGGAAGGGCAGGTGGCGGACGATAATTTTCTGTCCATCTCGCGTGGGAGCGAACTCTTTGACCTCAGCCACGGCGATCATCAGCCGCCGCGGTCCTGAAGCGGATGCCTGGGCGCCGGCGAGTGCTGCAGCCCGGCGGGATGCTATTTTCTCCCGGTCTTCCTGATGAAACACCTCCGGCACGAACAAGACGTCATAGAGTAGGTTGCCGCGGACCGTCATCTGCCGCGCGGCACTGAGCAGGCCGCTGCGAACCCGGCCCCATCCGCGCTTTCCCGCCCATAACGACGTCCATTCCGTCAGTTCCCCGACATCCCACAGATAATGAAGCATCGCCTTCAGCGACAGCTTCTTCGGTTCGTTGCGGACGCTCTCGGAGGGTTCCGTCGGCGATGCCGCCACCGTTCGATTGCTCCGTTTCGATAGCGAAAAGTCAAGTTTCAAGACTGCCGAGCCCGTGGTCGCATCGATCTGAATGGCGTTTCCAATGAGAGGGCCGAGGCCCGACAACTCGTAGGGCGGCTCGTAGGACGGGCAGGACGCGTCATGATCACGTCCGGAAAACGGCATTCGCTTGACCAGAAATTGACCGTCGACCCGAGCGATGTACATCGGAACCGGCGGTTCCTTGCACCTGCAAAGTGGCCTGAGCTTCTGTTCATAAGCACGTTCGAGCTGCGACTGAAACTCTGGAGTGGTTTCGTCCAACGGCTCTTTGCCGATCAAAAATTGTCGCACATCGTCCCTCGCTTCGGTCACCGAACGCTGATCAAGCCGGATAGGACGTAGCACAAACTCGCGGGATAATACTAGCGTAAATTAATCAGTATAATAGGCTGGCTGCGGCGCTTCGCATCGGCAGGAAGCGAATAGGCTGCCGTTTCTGCCTACTGAAAATTGGAACTATTCGACATGATAATTGGAGGTCAGGAACCTGTCGGTTGCAGGAGGAATCGGCGGTAGGCTTGGCGGAAGAGCGAGAGAGCGGCTGGGAAGGCTTGACCTGGCAGCGCTTGGAGAGCGCCTGGGCAGGTCGGTTCGTTCTCACTCTTGCTAGGATTTTCTGCGATGTTATCCGCCTCCGAGCTGGCGGACCGTCTCGCGCGCGACGCCGAGGCGGTCTGCCGCCACTACCTCTCCGCCGGCCGTCGGGCCGGCAATTACTGGATTGTTGGCGATGTCGCCAACAGCAAAGGCCGATCGCTTTACGTCTACCTCTTCGGCCCTCGTGCCGGCAGATGGACGGACGCGGCGACCGGACAATATGGCGATCTGCTCGATCTCGTTCGGGAAACCTGCGGTCTTGTCGACTTTCGCGATGTTGCCGATGAAGCACGGCATTTCCTGAGCCTTCCGCAATCCGAACCGGCGACGTCCCGCAGGGGCGGCGCCCCCGACTATCCGCCGGTCGAGAAACCGGCGGCGGAACGCGCGAGGCGCCTGTTCGCCATGACGCAGCCGTTGGCAGGCACCCTTGCAGATGCCTATCTGCGCGAGCGGGGCATCCTGCAGGCATCGACGCATGCGGCGCTTGGCTTCCATCCGTCCTGCTACTATCGGGATCTGGGGTCCTCCCGAACGACCAGCTATCCAGCCCTGATCGCGGCCGTCACCGATCCTCATGGGCAGATCACCGGCGTGCACCGCACTTGGCTGGATCCTGGCGGCGAGGGAAAGGCCAAGGTCGAGGACCCCCGCCGCGCCCTTGGCGGTCTTCTCGGCAACGCCGTGCGCCTTCATTTTCCGATCAACGGACCTGTGCCGCTCGTGGTGGCGGGCGAAGGCCTCGAAACCATGCTTTCGCTGTCTCACGTGATGCCCGGCCTGCCTATGGCTGCCGCACTCACCGCCAACCACCTCGGGGCTTTATCGCCTCCGGTCGGGTGTCTACGCCTTTATATCGCCGGTGACGCCGATGCCGCCGGTCGGCATGGGATCGAGGGGTTGAGCCGCCGAGCGCAAGCGCTTGGGATCTTGCCGCTCGTGCTCGCCCCCGAGCTCGGCGACTTCAACGAGGATCTGCGCTGGCTCGGCCCGGAGCGGCTGATTGGGAGCCTGCGGGCTCAACTCGTTCCGGAAGATGCGATGGCTTTTCTGCCGGCGTGAATGGGCGAAACGGCCGGCAATAGTGGCGGTCGTCGCAGCTGGGAAGTCCGTTCCATGGGCACTTCCTCCCAGTGGGCGCGCCCGCGGGCCTGCCGAGAAGCGACCCTTATCACGCGGCGACCGGGCCTTCAGCGGGTCAGTCAGGTTTCTTCCCCGCGCCGGCTTTGCCGGCGCTCCTCGCGGGTCAAGAAACCTTCCTTCCGCCGCCCGGCGCTGCGCTGGGCCGCAGCGCTTCGCGCCGCGGTTCCGGCCCCTCTCCGCGAGAGCAGGTTCGCCGTCAGGCCGCGAGAGGCGCGGCCGCAACCGACGGAGACCATCATGAACTTGACCCTTCCCATCGACGACGCTCACGAGCCCCACCACGCCTCCTCTCCGACCGACCGCTTCATCTACGAAATGCAGATCCACGGCCATCGCCCCTTTCAGGACGAGCCCGACCCCCGGCCGCTCCCGGAAGAGCCGGTCGTCCAGTCGGCGCTGACTGCGATCTTCGACGCGCTATTCGAGATGCTTGGCGACACGCGGCTGGAACCTGATCTCGAAGATCTGCTCTGGTCGACGGTCAATCTCTTCCACCGGGCCGGCGAGCGCATCCAGCGCGAGCTGCAACGCAACGAGGACGCACAACGTACCGGACAGCGGGAGCAGGACGGCTCGGAGGTCAAGAGCGTCGAACTCGAGCGCCTGATCGCCGAAGGCATCACGCTTCTCGAACGCCGCAACGCCTTCGAGTTCATGCGCGACTACGCGGCCGACCTCTTCGAGGCTCAGACCGGATCGGCATGGCGGCCGCGCACCGGCTCCAAGGTCAGCCACGCCAACATGACTGCGGCGATGATCGACTCCAGGGACTTCCTCTCTGCGCGCCGCCGCGCCGAGACCGAGGTGCTGATCCCGACCGGGACCAAGATCGCCTTCTCGGGCGGCATGGATTACAACGATCACGAACGCATCTGGGCGAAGCTCGATCAAGCCCATGCAAAACATCCGGATATGGTCCTGCTCCACGGCGGCTCACCGAAGGGCGCCGAACGCATCGCCGCCTGCTGGGCGGAAGCCCGCAAGGTGACGCAGATCACCTTCAAACCGAACTGGACGAAGCACGCCAAGGCCGCTCCGTTTCGCCGCAACGACGAAATGCTCTCGGTCATGCCGACCGGTGTCGTCATCTTTCCCGGCTCCGGCATCACCGGCAATCTCGCCGACAAGGCCCGTCGGCTCGGTATCCCGGTCTGGCAGGCTGCGGAGGATGGCGCGTGAGCGCCGCTTCTCTGTGCCTGACGACCGTTGCAAGTAATGCGCTCTGCATTACATTCTGCGTCATCTAGCAAGGAAACCAACATGGCCGCTACCAGTGCTCGAAAGGAAACGCCCGTCTCCATACGCTTCCGCGATGATGATCTCGCAATCATCGATATGGGAGCGGCCCTGACTGGGTTATCCCGAACCGAGTTCATCCGCCGGGCTGCGGTGCAGGGGGCGCAGACGGCGATCCTCAACGAGAGTGTCATTCGCGTTTCCACTGATGCCTTCGAAGCTTTTGTTGCGGCGATTGAAGCGCCGTCAGTCGCGGCGCCAGCCAAGGTGGCCGAGCGCCTGCGGCGTCAAGCACCCTGGGAACATTGAAGCTTTGGGCCTGTCGCAGATCGAGCCGCTTGCGGAGCGTCATCGCCTGGAGTCGTTCAGCTGTAGCAAGCCTGCCCTCGACGCCTGGCTTGCGACCTTTGCCCGATCGAACCACCAGCATAATTTTACGAGGGTGTTCGTCATCCATGACGACGACGTGGTCGTCGGCTATTAGGGACTTGCCCGCATCGCGCCAATGTCGTGACCCGAAAGATCCGAACGGGTCGCCCAACCGATCCCCGTGTCTGCTCATCGGTCAGCTTGCCGTTGATCACCGCCAGGTCGGTCGCGGTGTCGGCACGGCGCTTGCCAAGTATGTCTTTCGTCGCTGCGTCGCCGGCGCCGATCTGGTCGGCGGGCGAGCGATCGTCGTTCGCGCCGTCGATGAAGAGGCGGAGCGCTTCTGGCAGAGCTGGGGCTTCATTCCGTCCCTCGACAACCAGTCCCTCCTTCTGAGGCCGATGACGGACATCAGAGCATGGATGGTCTCCTATTCGACCGACCGCGCCTCCGTCTGAGTGTTGCCATGCGACCAGCTCGGTCCCATCATGCGTGAGAGAAGGATTATGCATAGACGTTCCGCGTCGAGCGATATTGTCGGATCGCCGGCAACATCGCAGCCTCCGGTCGGCCAATTCATCCTATCCGGAGAACAGAAAGCTGGCATTTCGATGAACTTGTGTACACAAGTCCGCCGAACATGGAGCCATTCAATGTCTGAACCTCGATCATCTCCCCGCCGTGTGGGCGTGCGGGAGTTTCGCGGCAATCTGACATCCTTCCTGAAGCAGGTTCAGGATGGACAGAGGTTCGTTCTGACGTCTCATCACAAAGCCATTGCCGAAATCGGCCCGCCGTCAGTTGACGTGGCCGTGCACAACCCGGCGCTTTGCGCAGCAAGATCAAAGTTTCCGACGATTTCGATAACCTGCCCGCAGTCGTCCTGAAAGCGCTGGAAGACGGAAGGTGAAGCTTCAATTTCGCCAGCCCCACCTGGGCAATAGTTTTGTGGTATCCGCCTCAAGCGTGAGCAGGGTGTGGGCGCATCCGGCGTATTCGCCGACCGCGCTCCATTTCACCGGCGAGCCAGCTCCACGAAGCCTGTGGTACAGACTTCGCGTCTGGGACGTGACGACCCCTTGCGCGGCGATCGCCGCGCTGTTTTCGCGCGCATCAGGCCATCACCGGCGGCATCGCAGCCTTGGTCGGCCTGTAGCCCTTCCGGCGCTTCCGGCGTGCAAGATCAAGAAAATGCGCGACGGCTTCCTCCTCGGTCCCGAACGCGTCGGTCCTCTCGCCGCCACGTCTGCCGATCCGTCCCCAACTGCGCAAGACCGCGGCTTCGCCGAACAAGGTCGGCTCGATTGCAAGCGTGTAATAGCGCGCCATGTTGCGGTTGGCATCGATGCGCTGGCAATGGAAGTGGAACGACATTCGGGTCATGCCGAGAATCATTCCCGTGGGGACCGACCCTGTCCAACGAGAGTTTTGAATCCTTTGCAGCCGATGGATTCCGTTTTGTGATGTGTTGGCACGTCACGGGCCTGCGAAGAACGCTCGACGAAGCCGGCCTCGGTCGCTCGAGGCCCGTGTTCCAACGGCTGGATGTCCGGCGGGACACTGGTCGGATCCGTCAACCGGGCGCCGGGGGCGAGTCCGCGAAGGATCGCGTGTTGGATCCGAGCGACCAGTTCCACCCGACATTGCCACACTGTTTGCAGTTGCCGATGCGATCACCGCGTCGGTCCCGCCGAGCGACAAATTATGATGGGGCACCATTGAGCGCCTCTCCTTTGCGATGGCCAGGAGCGGCGAGGTCTTAGCGCCGGATGGTGGCGAGGCATTCCAACAGCCCGTAGCCACCTCCCACGCAGAGCCGGACCCCGGGGGGCCATAACGGTTTGTCCCGCCCTTCGATTTCCCGAGACATTCCCGTTCTCCATGTCGCCTTTTTAAGGGACCGGCCGCCATCAGCGTCAACCCGCAAGGGGTTCTCCTGCGCTGGCGCTCCGGTGACGCCTGCGGCTCGGCCCCTTCTTCGGGCGCCATCGGGAATGGTCCCGAGCAACCGAAGGAGACAATACCATGGCCACCACGATCGCAACCCTGACACAGAAGACCGACGGCAGCCTCGAAGGCATCTTCGCCACCATCCGGGTCAATGCCCCGATCGCCATCGTCCCGAACGCCAGCAAGACGAGCGAGGAAGCTCCCGACTACCGCATCATCCACCGCAAGACCGGCTTCGAGATCGGCGCGGGCTGGAATCGCATCGCTCGCGTGACTGGCGAGGAATACCTCTCGGTGAAGCTGGAGGCCCCCGAGATCGGCGTGATCTTCGGCAACCTCGCCCCCGCTCCCGGCGGTGAGCCGAACCGTAAGGTCATCCTCTGGAACAACCCGGCCTGAGCCGCGCAACAGCCGGTCCCGGCAACGGGGCCGGCTCTCACCAGCGACGGTTCGTTCTGGTGCGCACCGCTGCCATGTCACGGTGATGTCCTGCTGGAGACGGTGCGGCGGCATCTTCGCAGCAAGGCTTAATACCAAGCCGGAAACGGCCTTCGAGCCCCTTGCCGGCTTTTCCGGTGCCATGCGGAGAGGGAGGATCTGCTCAGTCCGTCTGAGGGTGCCATGGCGGCATGAAGACCTCAAGGACGAGCGGTGCCCCCAATTTTGTCTCCGCTCCGGTCCCCTCCACTTCGACAAAATCGGCTCCCCCACTCGCCGGCTCCGCCGGTTGCTTCGCAATCCTTGACCCCTCCATCCCGTCATGGCCGCGAGCGTCGTCTTTCACAAACGTCAAGGAGACGACAATGACCACTTGCATCGACGAAGTCATCGCGCTGCTGCAGGCCGAGCAGCGGAACGCTGATCCAACCGAGCGTCGCCAGATCGAGAACGAACTCGAACTGGCTCTGGCCGAACGCGAGGTGATCTGGGCCGAGCAGGAACGCCGCATCGAGGCTGAGCCTCCGTTCTGACGGAGGCTTATCACCGTGTTTGTGAGCCTGGCCGGCCCGGATCGACCGGCCGCCAGGCTATCAGGGGTTTCACCCCTCGACACTCCCCGCCGGCTGACGCCGGAAACGGTCGCGTCCCCTTTTGGGGCCGCGGGTCTCTTCTCTCTCTGACGTCCTATTTTACTCCAGCAAATCCGGCGTCAAGGACGGCGCGGTCTCCCCCAATTTTGCCGCAAGCGACAAAATCGGTTCCCCCGCTTGCGAGCCGCGTTCCGCGGTCCTTGACCCCTCTTTGCAACAAAGTGGCCGATCTCCGTCATCAACATGAAGGAGATCACATTATGACATCCGACCAGAACCTCATGCTTTACGCCAAGCTTGCCGGTTTCCGACTCGTCGTCCTCGCAAATCGCTTCGGCGGCGACACCAACTTCTCACGAGCGCTTCACGACCGCCTGATTGAAGGGCTCGAGGCGGCAATCGCACGGATCCGTGTCATCATGGAGTTGGAACGAAACCTTCTCGTCGGTGATGACGAATTCATCGCCTATCAGTTGGAGGGCGAGACGGAGATATTCGGGCGCTTCAGCATCAATCTTCTGGACGACCTCGAAATCGATTTCGACACCCACGAATACCGCATCAATGGCAGCGACTGGATCAACGCTTTGACGGCGGATAATAGTGGTATCGATATCGCCTATCCGGAGCTGGTCGCGCTGACCGAAGAGGAGCTCGGCTCGCTGTCGTCGATCGCAAAGGAAATCACGTTGGCAACCGGTATTCCGGTTCTTCTGGTGCGCGCCGTTCAATCCTAGCGATAAAGGCGCTCGGATCCAGAGAGGCGGCGGACGCCGCCGCCTCCTACTGGCGATGCTCAAGCACTGTGAGCAAAGTTGCAGCATTGTTGTAAATATTGTATATCACAACAAATACAGCAAAAAAGGAAACCCCTATGTCTAAATCAAGCGGTTCCTATTCAACCAGCGATCTATCGCGTAAATCTGGCGACATCATTGCTGAGGCTCTGCGCCATCCAGTGACCATCACTCAGCGGAATAAACCCCGGCTGGTTCTCCTGAATATCGAGGACTACCAGCGGCTGATGAAGCAGTCGGACCGGCGCACCGTCGGGACGATCGAAACGATACCCGATGAACTGTTTGCCGAGTTCGAAAACGCCGTCGAGGCCTACGCCGGCGAGGACGAGGCAGGCCGCTCATGAACTACGAGCTGATCCAGACCGCAAGCGTCATACGCTATCCTTACCTATGGGCGCGAGAGGCTGGGCGTGGCGAGACGGAAGGACGCAAGGAGCGGCCGGTCGCCGTCGGCGTGAGAATGCCGCGGCGGGACGGTGATCTGGTGCTCTTCTTTCCCATCACCACCAAGCAGCCGGAGGCGTCGCGGTTTGCCGTGGAAGTGCCGGTGATCGAAAGGCGCCGCGCCGGCCTCGATGCCGATCGCAGACTTTGGATCATCTTCGATGAGTTCAATACCGACGTCGTTGGAAACTCATTCTATCTGGAGTCTGAGCCGCCGATCGGCCGCTTCAGCAAAGCCTTCTTCCTGCCGCTGCTGCGCGAATTCATCAGTCGCCGCAAGTCGGCTACGGAGGTCAGCCGATTCCGCTGACCTCTGGCTCGCGATAGCCTCGTTCCCGCTTGGCCCGCAACAGCCGTCGCAAGTAGCCTCCGCCGCTCTGCCCGTCGAAAGTTTCGATCTTGTCTTGCCCGTTGGGCTGATCCGGCCGGAACGCATGGGCGATACCTTCCGCTATCGTCGGCGGTATCGATAAAGGCGTCGGCAAGGACGAGTTGCGGGATTAACCGTTACTCACGGCACCGATTTGACGAAACGGTTCGCCTTCGCTGCCGCATTCATATCCTTCCGCCGGAAGTAGATCGCCCGGCCGCAGCGGATTGGGCTATGGCCCTGCACGATGATGATCTGCTCGTCCTTGCGCATCGACTGGGTGATCTCGTGCGGCATGATCAGCGGCCGGCGCTGGAAATTGACGCTCTCGGATTTGCGCGTGCCGCCATTTTTCGTGTCCCAGCCGATATTGCGCGAACGCCCCCGGACCTCGACAGTCATTTCCCCGCATTGGGCAGAGACGTTCCGGGCGGTATCCAACGCCTTGATCGCAGCGTAGCTGGCAAAGGCGCAGCCATCGATCCATGACGTCGCGCCATCCTTCCCGAAGTGCCGCTCCAGCTGTCCGACCGATTGGTAGAGCAGCATCATGCTGATCCCGTACTTGCGGCCGCGGTCGCGCGCCTCCTCCAGCACGCGCATGTAGCCGAGCAGATCGACCTCATCCAGCATGAAGAGTGCCCGGCGGCTGAAGCCGCCATCGGCCTGGACCATGGCGTTGATCAGAGAGCCGATGATAACGCGCCCGATGCCCGGATAGGAGCGCAGGATCGACGCCGGGATATTGAGGAAGACGTCCTTCTTGGCCGATACGATATCGCTCGACTTGAAGGCATTGCCGCAGACGAGGGCGGCATAACTATCGAGCGACAGCCACTGCGTATCCTTCGAGGCGGTCGAATAGACACCCGAAAAGGTCTGCTCGGTCATGTTGGTGAAGACGCCGAGCGTTTCGCGGATGAAGGCCGAAGCGGAGTGCTCCTGAACGTCGCGGAGCATGGCGAGCACCGACGGCTCCGGCTCGGATACGATCTGCCTCAGACTGCGCAGGTTGCGCCGACCGGCATATTCCGGTGCCAGCATGACGTGAGCAAGCAGGCCCGTGAGAAAATTGTGCGCCTGGTTTTGAAAGTAGGAACCGGTCGAGCTTTCGAAACGCAGGCTTTCCGACAACAGCATGTGCGCGATACCGACGATATCTTCCTCCTTTTGTTTCGACGCCTCGATGCCGTCCAGCACGTTGAAGCCTATGATCGGATTTGCCGGATCGAGCACCATGATCTCGCGACCGAGGACGCGGGTACGGTGTTCGAGCACCATCGGTGCGACCTCCGTGGAAGGGTCGAGGCAGATCAGAGGACCGGTGTAACGCAGCGCGGTCGGCAGGACATTGCTGGTCGTTTTGTATCCGCCCGATCCGGCGAAGAACAGCATATGGGTGGAATCGAAGTCTTGGCTGTAGGTGAGCAGCGGCGCCTTGCCGCCCCGTCCCCATGTGCTGGGATCGTTCGGATCGAATGGCAGTTGATAGACAACTTCCTTGTCGACGCGATAACGTTCGCCGACGACGATTTCACCGTCGGGCGGAAAGAGTTTTGCCGCCGCCGACATCGAAAGCCAATCGGCATCGCCGAAGGTTCCGCCCTTCGCCCGTTTGACCTGTTCGGGTACCACGACGGAGATGCGCGCCGCCACTGCTGTCACCATGAATCCCGCCAGCGCGCCGATCACCGCTACCATGTCGAGATAGGAAAGCGCCCGATCCCATGAGACTGTGCGGCTCTCCACCGATGGCGCGAGACGTCCATATTCCCGCAGAGCATAGAAGCCGGCGATGGCGAGAAAGCAGAAGAGGCTGGCTATCGCGATCGGCCGCCGGCGATGCAGCGGCAACGCCCAGACGGTCAGAAGCCCGGCGAGCGGTCCGAACAGAAGCGTCGGCACCGGTGCGACTCGCAGGAACCAATACTCCGTCTTGCCCGACAGGCCGTGGGCCAGTGCCGACCATCGCCAGCCAGTGACATAGACGGTCACGGCGGTGACCGCGACCGGCACAAGAACGAGCAGCAGGCTCGGATGCAACCGGCCCTTCAGCGCCATCCGGAGTTCTCCTCTATGCCCAGCGAGAGAGGATCGCGCGAAGAGGCCTTGAACGCCTCTTCGCCAATGTCGCGCAGCCGCTGATGCTCGGGCGAGCCCGGCATCACGTTTGCCAGTTCGATCAGGCCGCCGAGCAGGAACGCCCGGTCTGCCTTCGACAGCCCGGCTTTGACGACGATACCGCCGAGCAGAAATTTTTCGCGCGCTTGCCTCTTCCGGTCAGCCGTCATGTGAAACCTCCGACGGCGCTCCAGTCCCACTATCTGATGGTCGACGTGTTTGAGGAGGTGTGCCACCAGGCCCCTTCTTTTCATCTTTGCGAAATCGCGCAGAGATCTCTTCGAAGATCCGGTCGACCTCCTCGTCGGCGATCTCCATTTCCGCCAGCCCCGACTTCGTCGCAGCGCGGGCAAACCGCTCGGCGGATTTTACGATCAAATTTCTCCTGCGTTCTCTGAGCTTCTCGATCTGGGCATCGAGGTCGGAAATCGATGATTTGACGGCCACCGTTGGAAACTCCTTTTCTGAAACATCCTCAATGCCAATTATACTGTCTAGAATAAAATAGTTAAATAGGCTAATTTGCACTCGCCCGAAAATATCGCAGCCGGAATTCCGGCTCTTGGCCGTCTTCCGGAAAAGCGGTATTGGCCCTGCGGTCCGATCGGTTTGAGGGCGCAATATACGTCGCTGGCGCGACGTGCTTGGACGATGCGGAGACATCAGTGGCGATCATGTTCGTCAGAGCGCAGGTGATCAGCAAGGGAGCGGGACGCAGCATCGTCTCGGCTGCCGCCTATCGCCATCGCGCTCGGATGATGGACGAGCGGGCCGGTACGTCCTTCAGCTACAGGGGCGGAGCCCCCGAACTCATCCATGAGGAGCTGGCCCTGCCGGGGCAGATGCCCACTTGGCTGCGGACGGCGATCGACGGTCGTTCCGTTGCCGGCGCCAGCGAGGCGCTGTGGAATGCGGTCGATGCCTTCGAGACGCGGGCGGACGCGCAGCTGGCGCGCGAGCTGATCATCGCCTTGCCGGAGGAACTGACCCGGGCGGAGAATATCGCCCTGGTGCGCGAGTTCGTGAGGGACAATTTGACGTCTAAAGGCATGGCGGCCGACTGGGTGTTTCACGACAAGGACGGCAATCCACACATCCATCTGATGACGACGCTAAGACCGCTGACGGAAGAGGGATTTGGACGCAAGAAGGTGGCGGTCACCGGCGAAGACGACACTCCGTTGCGGGTCGTCACGCCGGACCGCCCAAAGGGCAGGATCGTCTATAAGCTCTGGGCCGGCGACAAGGAAACCATGAAGGCATGGAAGGTCGCCTGGGCGGAAACGGCCAACCGGCACCTGGCGCTTGCCGGTCATGAGATCCGGCTCGATGGCCGCTCCTATGTCGAACAGGGGCTGGACGGCATCGCTCAAAAACATCTCGGGCCGGAAAAGGCAGCTCTGGCCAGGAAGGGCCGGGAACTCTACTTCGCCCCGGCCGATCTCGCCCGCCGGCAGGAGATGGCCGACCGGCTGCTTGCCGAGCCGGAGCTTCTGCTGAAACAGCTCGGCAACGAGCGCTCCACCTTCGATGAGCGCGATATCGCCAAGGCGTTGCATCGCACGGTCGACGATCCCTTAGACTTCGCCAACATCCGGGCGCGGCTGATGGCGTCGGACGATCTGGTCCTGCTGAAGCCACAGCAGCTTGACGTCGCAACGGGGCAGGCGACGGAGCCCGCCGTGTTTACGACGCGAGACATCCTGCGCATCGAATATGACATGGCGCGGTCGGCGCAAGTCTTGTCGGAGCACAAGGGTTTTGCCTTTTCGTCACGGCATGTCGCGGCCGCCGTCAAGAACGTCGAAACCCGCGATCCCGAAAAGCCCTTCAAGCTCGATGCGGAACAGATCAATGCCATCAGTCATATTACCGGGGACAGCGGCATTGCCGCGGTGGTCGGCCTTGCTGGCGCCGGCAAATCGACCCTGCTTGCAGCCGCACGCGTAGCCTGGGAAAGCGATGGCCGCAGGGTCATCGGTGCAGCACTTGCGGGCAAGGCCGCCGAAGGGCTGGAAGACAGCTCCGGCATCAGGTCGCGGACGCTCGCCTCCTGGGAACTCATCTGGGCCAATGGACACGAGACGCTTCACCGCGGCGACGTGGTGGTTGTCGACGAGGCCGGAATGGTGTCGTCGCAGCAGATGGCCCGCGTGCTGAAGCTCGTGGAACAGGCGGGGGCGAAAGTCGTTCTGGTCGGCGATGCGATGCAGCTGCAGCCGATCCAGGCGGGTGCGGCGTTCCGGGCAATCACCGAACGGATCGGTTTTGCCGAACTTGCCGGCGTGCGCCGTCAGCGGGAAGACTGGGCGCGCGAGGCGTCGCGGCTCTTTGCTCGTGGCGAGATCGAGAAAGGTCTCGATGCCTATGCCGGGC